>CAZIKN010000049.1:0-32356 GCA_964539805.1 uncultured Saprospiraceae bacterium
AAATAGGCTGTAATGGCGCTATAATTCCAACGTGTGGTCAAGGTACTTTCATTGATCCATTTGCGTGATCCGGGCCAACCAGCCACGTTGGGCGGGTTCAGCGGCTCTTGGCCCAACTGGAAGGCCCAATAAAATACGGCATCCCACCATTCCGGCTTAATAGTGCCCGGGAATGTGGCTTTGGCGGCCTTCAGGATGGGGATCATGGTTTCCAAGGGATCCTTGATGTGGGCATTCATCAGGCTGTCTTCAAAAAAATGCTCACTTTTGAATAATTGCTTGAGCACTGGCAGGATTTCCCAGTTGGTATTTTTAAACGTTGTTGACAAACCTTCAATAACTTGATTGTCAAGGGTTTGATAAACAAAATGCTTGTATATTTTTCCGGGAATAAAACGCGAGACCTGTTCCGCCCGCGCTGTAAAAATCAGGTTGTGCGCAGTAGTGTACCCGAAATTGGATTTTTGCCCAAATATGGTTTTATCCTTTTCGTCATGTAGGGCAGCATCGTAAAATGGCGGGGTACAGGCATAGTCCCTCGCTTGCCAGCCGGTAAGCGCCCGAGCCATATCCACTATATCTGCTTGGGAATAGCCATTGCTTTCACCCATGGTAAAGAGTTCCATGAGCTCGCGTGCATAGTTTTCGTTGGGTTGGCCCACTACGTTTAAGTTGCCGTTTAGGTAGCTGAGCATGGCACCGGTTTTGCCCATTTCACGAGCAAAAATGCGAAAATTGCCGTAGGCATATTCATGCAACATGGAGAAATAGGACCACATGTAGCTGTTGCACTGATATACATTCAGTTCTGTTACAAAGTGGTTGTGCCAGAAAAGAGCCATTTTGGCCCGAATGCCTTCTGAAAGCATGTCGGTTAGCCAACGGTGGCGCAGTTCCCGTCTGTGTTCTTCAATGAGCACGAAATCGCCGTTATAATCAGCAGCCGTATAAGCTGCCCAGAATGGTGGCGCAGGCACATCAAGATCGGCCGCTTCGTTCAAAAGTTTGTCCACTAATTCCGAAGGCGACATCAAAAGGCCTGCCTTGATCTCCTCCTGAGTGGCGCCATAACCCAAGCGGCGATAAAGGTGCATTACCCTGCGGGCGTTCCAGGGCTTAGCGGCATTAGGCACATAAGGTGACAGTGGGTCACTGCCCGGTGGGGCGAGCACGAGGGGCTTGGGCGCAGCATAATCTTTGGGTACTGGCATAGATAAATTAAGCAGTTGCTGATTTTGGGTAGCAAGTTTACACAAGCTTTTGCAAATACGTTTGTTAAATTTTTGGGAATCAAGTGGGCAACGATATTTTTCCCATGCTCACCAAGGGGATACCGCCCAAAATAGCGGGCCCTTTTTGGGTTCCGGCCAAGCACTCATTGGCCAAAACCGCAAATAAAACAGCCTCTTTGGCATCCCCGTTTACTTTTAATTTCTGCATGGGCTGAACGGACCAGTTTTTAAGTTTTTGTTTTAAAAGTTTGACAATCAGAGGATTGTGTGACCCGCCCCCGCTGAGGTATAACAGGTTTTTGCCTGAGGCGGTGCTTACGCGGGCCATAGCATCCAATACGGTGTCGGCGGTCAAGTGTGTCAGCGTTGCCATAAGATCATGCGGATCAGGGCGATAGGATGATGGGTAAATATTTGCCAAGGATTTATATACCCAATCAGGGTTAAAGGATTCCGGGCCGGCAGTTTTGGGAAATTCAGCTGCAAAAAAAAGATCCTTTTTGAGCATTGACAACAGTTTCGGATCGGGTTTTCCGGCAAGGGCAAAACGGGCATTCTCGTCAAAAGGCTTTTGGAACAACAGGCGTGAAAAGGCATCCAATAGTGTATTGCCGGGACCGGTGTCTGTTGCGAATGCTGCGTTCGTATCGCCATCGGCCGGCAGGTAGGTGAAATTGGCAATGCCGCCCAGATTGAGCAAAAAGCGGTTTTCCCCTTTTTTTGAAAACAAAAAATAATCACCATACAGGGCCAAGGGCGCGCCCTCTCCGCCCGCGGCACAGTGTTTTTGCCTGAAATCACTCAGTGTAATGATCCCTGTACGCATAGCCAGATGGTCGCCGTCACCAATTTGCAGGGTAGCATTCGGGTATGCTGGCATACCATGAAAAATACGTGGCGCATGGAACACCGTCTGGCCATGGCTGGCTATGGCATCCACGGATGATTTGTCAATGCCCCAAGCCGCTATACATTGGTTGATAAGCGCGGCCTGATGTTCGGCTACTGTTACATTTAACAGTGTAAGGTGTTGAAAATCAATTTCTTTTTTAGCAAAAACACGCCACACTTCCTGTTTGAACGCTTCTTCATAGGGCATGGTAGCAAACTTTTCTACCTTGACCTTGGTGTCTAAGCCCGAGCCGGTGAAAACGCATAATGCCAGGTCCAGGCCATCCAATGATGTGCCGGACATTAGCCCGATGATGCGCCGGCTGCGTTTGCGGGATATTTGGGCGAGTTGTTGAATATGGTGTCGCATGGGCAGGTTTTTTTTAGGCAAAGATCAAAAAGGGTTTGATAAAGTGCGGCTATTGCCCGAGCTTTTATCCGTGCGTGAACAATTCAGTACACTTCTTTATTAATATGGCATGCAAAGCATCAATATTGTTTGGTTGAAACGCGATCTGCGGCTACATGATCACCAGCCATTGTGCCGCGCCGTGACGGCAGCTTTGCCTACTATGTTGCTGTATGTGTTTGAACCTTCTGTGATGCAGCATTATGACAGCGATGTGCGGCATTGGCGCTTTGTGTGGGAAAGCCTCTGCGCCATGCAGAGCCATTTGGCTGAATTCGGGCACACCCTGCTGGTGGCACATGGTGAAACGGAGGCAATATTTGGACAAATTGCTGACAAGTATAGTATCCGTACCGTATTTTCATACGAGGAAATAGGCACCCATCTTACTTTTGATCGGGATAAACGAATGAAAAAATGGTTCGCTCAGCGCGGTATTCAATGGCAGGAGAGTCAAACAGGAGGAATTATCAGGGGCCTGAAAAATCGGAAAAACTGGACAGAAAAGTGGTATCAGGTGGTACAGGCACCCATCGAAAATCCCAATTACTCCGCTTTGTTACCCATTGATATTCAACGTGATAACAAGACTGCCCAATTATGGACAGGCCCTGAGCTCCCGAATGAAATTACTACCCGACATCCTGATTTTCAGCCCGGTGGAGAAAAAGCCGCCTGGCAATACCTGCGTTCTTTTGTGGAACAACGCGGCTCTTCCTACATGAAGAACATTTCCAAACCAGAAACTTCGCGTTACCATTGTGGACGAATTTCTCCGTATTTGGCCTGGGGCTGCCTTTCGGGGCGACAGGTTTACCAATTCGCACAAGGGAACGCTTCTATTTTGGGTCAATTTAACCTCAACCAGTTTCTGGACCGTTTGCGCTGGCGCGACCATTTCATGCAAAAATTTGAAAGCGAGGTGGAAATAGAATTCCACAATGTCAATGCTGCCTACAATCACCTGCGTACGACGATCCATCCTGAAGGCTTGGATGCCTGGAAAAATGGCCGTACGGGCTTTCCTTTGGTGGATGCCTGTATGCGTTGTGTACAAGCTACGGGCTACCTCAATTTCCGTATGCGCGCCATGGTTGTATCCTTCCTGACCCACACCCTTTGGCAGCCCTGGCAGGCCGGTGCAGGGCATTTAGCCCGTATGTTTTTGGATTATGAGCCTGGCATCCATTTCTCCCAATTTCAAATGCAGGCTGGCGTAACAGGTATCAACACTATCAGGGTATATAACCCGCTTCAAAATTCCCTAAAACACGATCCTGAAGCAACTTTTATCAAAAAATGGCTGCCCGAACTTCGCCACCTTCCGGCCCATGCGGCCCATGAACCGAGCAAAATGCCCGTTTTGGAGGCCCAATTTCATCAGTTTGATTTGGAAAGAGATTATGTCAAGCCTATTGTTGACCTAAAATCATCCGCCCGATACGCCAATGACCAACTTTGGTCAACCAAAAAAGGGGAACAAAGCAGGGCTTTAGGGCAAAAAATTATGGAAAAGCATGTAATACCAGGCCCGCGCCACTAAGAGTATGTCTGGGATTTTCTGCTTGAGTCAAAAACGAGCCGTTTTGGGCCAAGCGGGAAAAGCCCGGACATGCTCTAAGTCCGCTTGCGTTCAGACAGGTAAAAATGCCACAACATTCGCGTGCCTATACTGCGCCAGGGCCGCCAATGTTCTGTGCCAGCCACAAAGGCTTCATGTGAGGGCCTCTCGGGCAGTTTTTTTAATACCTTGAAGGCTTCCAGCATGGCAATATCTCCTTTGGGCAAAATATCCGGCCTAAGCAGGCATTCAGACAGATAAATGTCCGCCGTCCAGTCACCAATACCTTTGAGTTGCTTAAGGGTAAGGCTAACTTTCTCATCATCAAGATGTTGCAGGGCATCTAAATTAAGATCGTTCTGCAAAACGGCATGCGCCAGATAGCGGGTGTAAAGGATTTTTTGCCTGCTGTAGCCCACTGACTTCAAGGTTTCATCAGAAAGGCAAAGGAACAGATCAGGGATTACCGTGCCGCCCATGAGTGCTTTTAGCCGTTCATAGGCAGCATTGGCGGAAGCCAGTGACACCTGCTGCTCCAGGATAATATGTACGAGGGTTGCAAACCCGGGTGTTCTGGCCCAAAGCGGCGGATACCCATAACGTTGGAGCACATGGGCGAGAGCACTATCGCGCTCGGCCAGCCAATTACTGGCCGTAACCAGATTTTCAGGGTTGATAAGGAGCCGATTATACCCTTGCATAAGGCAGGCGGTTACGCATTTGAGTACTGTGATAGGTGTCTAATCCGCTCAGCGCAACGGTTTCGGCCTTATAGAGATCTAAGTTGCCTTGTTCATCCATGCATCCATCCGGCAAAATCAGTTCTACGAGTTTTCCAATAATCATAATGGTCTGGTTGGCCCGGATGAAATATTCTTCCACATATTCCATACCCATTTTAACATGGCTCTCCTTTACGTAGGGAATATCAGCAAAAATACGGTACTCTGGTGTAAGGCCTACGGTGTCAAACTCCGAAATGCCATCCGGATAACTGGCAGAACACTGGTGTGCCTGCTCAATTATGCCCAAATGGACATGGTTTATGGTGAAACGCCCCATAGCCTTGATATTTTCATAGGTATGCCTGGAGGTTTTTCCATCCGGCACAATCGGGCGGGTGACCAATCCGATCAAAGGCGGATCAGAACCGATATGCACTGCCGAGGAAAAAATAGCCAGATTGGTCAGGCCCGCCGCATTAGCTGTGCCGATCAGGTTGGCACTTTTAAAGCCAGTGATGCTGTTGATCAGCGTTAGCCGAGGAATGCGCGACATCTGCTGTATATCCGGTAATGAAAAAATAGGCATCGTGTAAGTTACAGGTTTTCAATATTTTGTTTGTACATTTTTGCTTGCGCGCGAATTTGTGCGAGCTCGCTTTCGGGCATTTTGTTCAAGATAGGATACATCATGCCGATGCGCGGGTTTTTGGCTAATTTTTCGCGATGACGATCATAAAAATCCCAATAAAGGCTGTTAAATGGACAAGCCCTGTGCCCATAACGAAGCGATTTGTCATAATGGCATTGAGCGCAATAATCACTCATTTTGTCCACATAATTGGCCGAACCGACGTAGGGCTTGGTTCCTACGATGCCACCATCGGCATATTGGCTCATGCCACGGGTATTGGTGATTTCTACCCATTCCAGCGCATCCATGTAAATACCGAGGTACCAGGCATCCACCTCATCCGGATGCACGCCCAGCAAAAGGGCAAAACTTCCCGTGACCATAAGCCGTTGTATGTGGTGAGCGTATGCACGATCTAAGGACTGCGATATAGCATGGTGCAGGCAGTTCATTTTGGTCTCTGCCGTCCAGTACCAAGAGGGTAGGGGAGCAGTGTGTTGAAAAAAATTAAGTGATTGATAATTAGGCATTTCGGCCCAATAAATCCCTCGCATATATTCACGCCACCCGAGGATTTGGCGCACAAAGCCCTCCAGCGTTGCGATAGAAATCCGTTCCTGGTGTTGTGTCCAATATTGAATACAGGCCTCAATGACTTCTTTAGGACTTATCAGTTTGATGTTGAGCGAAAAAGACAGGCGGGAATGAAAAAGCACCCAATCCCGTGGGGTCATGGCATCTTGGTAGTCGCCAAACAACGATAAACGGAATTTTACGAAATGGGATAAAAGATCAAGGCTCTTTGCTCTGGTTAGCGGCCAGTTAAAGCGTTCGCTATCCGTCAACCGCCCGATGGTGCTCAGTTGTTGTTGTTGTAACATGCCGAGCATGACACCCACATTCCGATAATAAGTCGGCGCAGGAGGTATGGCTATCTTGGATGGAAGTTTTTTCCTGTTTTCCGCATCGTAATTCCTGGTGTTGTGTCCAATATTGAATACAGGCCTCAATGACTTCTTTAGGACTTATCAGTTTGATGTTGAGCGAAAAAGACAGGCGGGAATGAAAAAGCACCCAATCCCGTGGGGTCATGGCATCTTGGTAGTCGCCAAACAACGATAAACGGAATTTTACGAAATGGGATAAAAGATCAAGGCTCTTTGCTCTGGTTAGCGGCCAGTTAAAGCGTTCGCTATCCGTCAACCGCCCGATGGTGCTCAGTTGTTGTTGTTGTAACATGCCGAGCATGACACCCACATTCCGATAATAAGTCGGCGCAGGAGGTATGGCTATCTTGGATGGAAGTTTTTTCCTGTTTTCCGCATCGTAATTCCAACGACCTGTGAGCGGTGTTTTACCATCGGCTTCCATCAAAATACCCTGTTGTTCGCGCATTTTTCGGTAAAAAGTCTCCATCAGATAGGTTTTTTTACCTGCGAACATTTGTTTTAACGTGTAGCGTTCCGTAAAAAAATGCTCCGTTGAAAACACTTGGGTGCGGATTCCCCGGGTATTCAATTGGGCCACAAACTGTTTCAGGTGCTCATCTACCCTGTATTCATCAGGTTCCTGATATTCAAAGGATTGGATATGATGCTGTTGAATCAGGGAGAGGCAGTTGGCATCAAAACGCTGTTGGTTCCGGGGATCATCCAGCTGCAGATAATGTAGCTGGTGGCCCGCCTCCTTTAGCTGCTCGCCAAAAAGCCTCATGGCCATAAAAAAGCCGATCACTTTTTGGATGTGATGTTTTACGTAATCGGTTTCGCTGCGCACCTCCATCAGCACATAAAGCACACCTTGATCCTGTTGCTCAAACCAGGAATGCCGGACATTTAGTTGGTCGCCGAGAATAAGCCGTAGGGTGTGGAACTGCTGTGACATGCGCCCCTTAACAAGCCTTTGGCCATATTGTTGGGAAATTTTTGGGCACCTTGAAAAGCGCCAAACCTGCTTTTGGCCTTTATTTTTTGGTATTTAGGCTAAATTGCATGATTATCTTTGGTGCTTTGTCTCCATTTGTGCAACAATAATTTATGCTATGAGCAACAATTACTTTACCATCGCTTACCGAAATATCCGCCGAAGCGGCAAATATTCCCTCATCAACTTGATCGGCATGGCCGTTGGCATGGCTTGCTGTTTCCTTATTATCACTTATCTTAAATACGAGCAGCAATACGATACCTTTTTCCCGCATGGCGACCGGCTGTACCGCATTAACTACCATGCAGGCTTTACGGGGACTGATTTGGTCATGGATCGGGTACCTGCGCCTATGGCACCGGCCATGTTGCAGGAGTTTCCGCAAGTGGAAGCCGTGACACGTATGTTCCCGCGCAGCATCAGCGTGCGGGAGACAAACAGCGACCGCCAGTTTGAATTGGAAAACACCCTGTTTGTGGACAGCACCGTGCAAGAAGTAATGGGTTTTGATTTTTTGCATGGCGACCCTTATACCTGCATGGATGCCCCTTTTTCTGCCGTGTTGACGGACGAAACGGCACAAATGATCTTTGGCGAAACCAATGTAGTGGGCCGGCAACTGAATGTGGCCAATCGGGCAGTGTTCACCATCAGCGGAGTGGTCAGGCGACTTCCACACCAATCACACCTGGAGTTTGATTTGCTCTTGCCTTTCCGCAACATATTGGACACAGAGCCTGAAACCGCACGCAACAGCATCAACAATGCCTTGACCAACAATTGGTTGGCCTCATATACGAGAACTTACGTGCTGTTGAAAAAAGGAGCTGCGATGGAGTCTGCCAACGCCTTGTTTCCTGCCTTTATACAAAAATATGGTGATGCCCGCTTTCGGGACAAACAAGAATTTCGTCTTTTCCCGGTCGCTCAAATACATCAATTCAGTCCGGTAGAAGGAGAAGTGAGCGCTGCGGCCAACCCTACCTATCTGCGCATTTTTGGCATAATTGGTTTTTTGATCTTGTTGATTGCAGCCATTAATTTCATCAACCTTTCCACGGCTGTTTATTTGGATCGAACCAAGGAGGTGGCCGTGCGCAAGGCCTTGGGGGCCAACCGCTCCAATTTGGTACTTCAATTCCTGATAGAAACCTTGTTGCTCAGTTTTATGGCCTTTTTGCCGGCCTTGGTGCTGCACAAAATCATGATGATCCTTTTCAATGCCCAATACGACCGCTACTTGAGCTATCATGTCATCAATGACTGGTCTTTGACACTCTGTTTTGTTGCCATCTTCATCATGACGGGCATTCTTGCAGGCCTTTATCCGGCGCTTTTTGCCAGTCGGTTCAAGCCTGTAGAAGTATTTCAGAAAAATAGCCCGGTAGGTGCCGGAAAATCAGGTCAATGGTTGCGCAAAAGCCTGATTACGATACAGTTTTCCGTGGGTGTTGCGTTGTTGGGCGCTACATTTGTGATGCTGTCACAATTGCGTTTTTGGCAAAAACTGCCCTTGGGCTTTGATGCCGGGCAAATGATAACTGTGCCATTATCCAGTGCCAACATTAATTCAGCCTTCACGCCCGGTGACTCCACCATGCGGCGCCGAATGAATGCCTTTGATGACCTGCTCATGCAAAATTCGGCCATTGGCGATGTTACCCTGGCTTCCAGCATGCCCGGTTTTGGCGGGGCGCGTTTTCCGATCACCACGGACAACATCAAATTGGAGGACAATGTGTTTTTGACCAGTTTTTCCGTGGATTATGACTATGCCGAAGCCTTTAAACTAAAAGTGGTGGCAGGCAGGGATTTTGATAAATCTTATGGTACGGATCATGTAAACAGTTTTATGCTGAACGAATTAGCCGTAAAAACCCTCGGCTGGCCCTCTCCCGAGGCCGCCATTGGCCAAAACATTTCACGGGGTGGAAGACAGGGCAAGGTTGTAGGCGTTTTGAACAATTTCCACACCGCAGGGCTTCAAAACGAAATGAATCCAGTCATTTTTGATGTTTCTCCGGGGGCCTTCACGGCATTTGCTATTCGGCTCAAAACCCGCGAAACCCAGAAAGTAATTGCGGACATTGAACATGCCTGGCGGCAGTTTTTTCCACAAAAGGCCTTTGAGTACAGTTTCCTTTCCGATGATTTGAGGGAAAATTATCAACAGGAAGCGCAGCTGATGCAATTGAGTGCAGACTTAGCCGGCGTGGCCATCTTTTTGGCCTGTTTTGGCTTGTTTGGTCTCGTGGATTTTACCGTTCGGCAGCGCCGCCGCGAAATGAGCATACGCAAAATTTTGGGCGCGAGCATCGTGGGCATTACCCGGTTGCTGACCAAGGATTTTTTGATTTTGGTTGGTATAGCCATCCTGATCGCTACGCCATTTGCCTGGTATTTTATGCAAAAATGGCTCAGCGATTTTGCCTATCATATTGATATTCAGTGGTGGATGTTCGCCCTCGCTGGTCTTTCTGCCGCTGCGGTGGCCTTGTTAACGGTGGGCTATCAGAGCCTGAGGGCAGCCTTGGACAATCCGGTAAAAGCGTTAAGGGCGTGAGGGGTAATGTGGAAAAGGGAAGAATACTGTAGCGGCATAGTTTCCCGAAAGTTTCTAAACTTTCGGGAAACTATCTCTGACTATCCTATTGCTGAATCACCAATCGTTGCATCGCTTTGAACCCATTGGAACCAAGAACTTCAATTTGATAAACACCCTGTTGCCACCGGGCTACAGGCAAGTTAAAGGTGGTTTGTCCATCTTTGATGTCATAACGGGAGATCATTCGGCCAGTAAGGTCGAAAATACGGACATCAAAAGTCTCTTCCGCATCAAAACCTTTAAATTGAAGCGTAACATCCTGATGCCCAGAGGGATTTGGGGCTACTGTAAATTGTTGATTTTCAGAAGAGTTGAAAACGGCAACCACGGTTGAAAGGCTAATATCTCCATTTTTGTCATGCTGCGCCAAACGATAGTAGTTCATTCCTTTTAAAGGGGCGACATCTGTGAAAAGATACTCGTTTCCATTGTTGCGAAGATTGCCTTTGGCAGCTGTGGTTCCTATGGTTTGAAAAACGGTACCATTGGCACTGCGCTGTACAGCGAAATAATCGTTATCCCGTTCGTAAGCAGTTGCCCAATCCAGGGTGACCACATCACTATTAAGATGACCGTTAAAGCTAAGCCATTCAACGGGCAGCCTGGCCGTACAGCCGCCAGCATTGTTGCAAGCCAGTGGGAAATTCAACATTTAAGCAGGCAGGGTTGGTCAGTTCGGTCATTTCTCCAGGGCCACAAGTGTTCGGATCCTGACCAAAAATACAATCAACACCCGTGTTTTCCGGGCCATTTAAGCTGCGTTTTACCTGGCTGTTGCCAATGGCGAAGTGCATTACTGCCGATGCGTCAATAATATGCCCCAACTGGTGCCCGTGGCCCAATTCATGCAAACAAACGCTTTCAAAATCATATTGCGAACCACCAATGCCACTACCTGAATCACAATAATACCAGTTGGTTTGCTCGTCAAGGTTAACATCAATTTCAGTCAAATACCATTGCGTAGGTGAGCCACAGCCTGAATACCGGGATGTAGTACGGCCCAGGATACCTCCGGTAAGTGCATCGCCTTGGTCAAAGGTGACTATGTTGATACCGTCATTCGTAATCGCAACAGAGGCGGTCGTTGATGAAGCGATCTGCCAGTTGACTCCCGTACAACGCCAGGAGCGAAAGGCTCTGCCAAAAGCATTTACGGCATCCTGATCACCCGAATTGCACATTGAGGTACTCATGGTAAAGGTCATGCCGCCATTCCCGTTGTCAACTACCAGCTTTCCACCTCTTTTGGGCGTGCCACTTAGGTTGGTATATCTCCAGGTAACGGTCAGGTCAGTGGGACTGGTGCCGGTTTCGTTGGTGGAGTTGGTGATTTTAACCTTGCCGGTGCCGGCTCCAAATCCGGTCGCGCTGGTAGAGGGTGTTCGGATAACAATTTTATTGCTGTTCCAGGAAACGGTATCGGAAAGATCAATGGAGAAAAAACCTCCACCAAAATCAGCGTTGGTCATCTCAATTTTACATCCTGCGGCGTAGGTGCCAAAATTGCTCCCGTTTATGGTCAGGGTGGAGTTGGTCGTGTTGCAGTCGCCCGTCAGACCAGCCCCACAGCCGGCGGGCAGGCTTGTTGGAGAAAAGGAGCTAATAATAGGTATTGCTACAAAATCGGGCTTGTCTCCCTTTGTTTCAGGTATTTTTATATCCTTAATTACTCGTATTGGCATTTTGCTGACGTAAGCCATATTTTGATAAAACGTAGTTTGAATGCCTCGAAGCGAATGAAAAGGATGTTGAACTGCGTCATTGGCCTCATCATACAAGAAAAAACCATGAGGTGAGCCTCCGCTCAAACAGTCCCATATTTGGTCTTTCGACTTAAATTGATGTGGCGTTGGGGACAAACAAAACGTACCCCTGTTGCCAGTAGAAAACTGCGCGCTCTCGGACACAAGTTGCAGGTCGTTTCCAACCTGGCCACCGTAAGTAACAACTTTTATGGTAGGAGTGCTCAAGTCGCCTTTGAATACACGAAAAACCTCCAATTCATGGATGGTGTAGATGTTGTGATGTGGCGCATCCCAAGTTGTTTGGGATGATATTATCTCGGCTTCAACAATCAGATTGGCCTTATCTACAATATCTTCGAATGGCAGATAAATCAATTGAGCATGCAGCGTTAAACCAAGGAAAAAGCTTAAAAAAATGGAAAAACAAAAAGATTTTAACATAGCGGGAAAATTAAAATGAAGTACAAAAGTAGAAAATTTAACTATATGTTGATTGAAATTTTGTATTCCGGGTAAAAATATATTATAAATCATCTAAAACGGGCATTAATCCCAAACTTTTGTTTTTATACAGTTTATGCCCTTTGCCCATGTTGCATTCCCCCAAACTTCCCGATCTTTGCCCTCGATGAATACGCTTGAACAAAAAAAAGAGGCCTTTGGCCGACTCCTGAACATCATGGACGAGCTGCGCGAACAATGCCCCTGGGATCGCAAGCAAACGCTCGAATCCCTGCGCAACCTCACCATAGAGGAAACCTACGAATTAGCCGATGCCATTTTGAATCAAGATATTAAAGGCGTAAAAGAAGAAATTGGCGACCTTATGCTTCACATGGTCTTTTATGCCCGAATAGCCTCAGAATCAGGTGATTTTGATGTGGCAGATGCCCTGCATGCAATATGTGAAAAACTCATTTCCCGTCACCCGCACATATATGGAGATGTAAAAGTAAATGGGGAAGAAGATGTAAAGCGCAACTGGGAACAACTCAAATTAAAAGAAGGCAAAAAATCGTTGCTGGCGGGCGTGCCCATTGGCCTACCGGCTATGGTCAAGGCATATCGTATGCAGGAAAAGACCAAACAGGTGGGCTTTGAGTGGGAAAATACCGAACAGGTGTGGGCTAAAGTGGAAGAGGAAATGGGCGAATTGCAGGAAAATGTACGGAACGGAGCGGCTCAATCCGACATTGAAGAGGAATTTGGCGATCTGCTGTTTTCCTTGATCAACTATGCCCGGTTTATCGGGGTTGACCCGGAGACTGCTCTTGAGCGCGTCAACAAAAAATTCAAATCGCGTTTTGAATACATTGAGGCCCATGCGCCGCGCCCTCTGAGCGAAATGAGCTTGCCGGAAATGGATGTACTTTGGAATGAAGCGAAGAGGCAAAAAATTACTGCCGGATCACAAAAGCCGTAGGAAAGGCCCCTGAACTTTTGACCTGTGCCACCAATTTGTTGGCATATTGGTAATCCGAAAAGGTGCCCACCAAAATACGTTGCAACCCCTGTTCAGGCATGGGTACGGCTGTAAGGCTTCCCCAGCCCCTTATGGCATCATATCGCGGAGCAGTTGGTTCAAAATCAGGCTGTACTTCCAAGCAGATTTGATAGATTTTGGGTCTGGATTGATCTGTTGGGGTCTGCGTGCCTGTTTTTCCCTCTAAGGTGTCCAATGATTTGCCTACGGCAAATTCGGTCATCTGCTGAGGCATTTTTTTGGGGAAAAACTCAAAAAAATCATCGTCTGTGGTTCGGGTTCGGGCATTGCCCAGCGGCCGGTTGGACACCAAGAGCGCATCGGCATTTTTCTTTACCGTAAAGAAGTAATCGTCATAGGCTGAGTTGATGGGCAGTCCTGCATGCGCGGCGGGCAGCCATCTTTCCGCACTTCTGCGGCTTTTGTAAATGTCAAGCCCGCCAATGCCAGGATGCCCATTGCTGCTGAACCAAAGGGTTTGCTCCGTAACATCAAAAAAAGGACTGATGTCATCACCCGCGCTATTGATGCGCGGCCCAAGGTTCTGCGGAATGGAAAAATCCAAGGAGTCCGAATCCAATGGTCGGTGACTGATGTAAATGTCCATTCCGCCCAATCCTCCGTCGCGGTTGCTGCTAAAAAACAGGTATTCCGTGCCTTTTTCGTGCAAAACAAAGGGATGTAAAATGGTTTGATCGGGCAAATTGATGTAATCGCGCAAGCGTTCCGGCTCATTCCAACCTTCCGGCCCTTTGCGCAACAGGTATAGTTCGCATTGCTGCCTTAATCCGGGCGCATTTCGTTCATAAACCGGCAATTCCTCGCAAAGGGTACAATAAAAGCGATTGCCATCGGGCGAAAAACTCCCGGAGCCAAATCGGGGCGCGACACTGGCCGGAAAGCCCCTTGCTTCCAAGGGAGCCTGCCATTGTCCTAAGCGGCGACTGCTGCGCCAAAGGCTGCTTTGGCCACCTTTCAGGCGGGTGAAGTACAGCACGTCATCACGCCAAAGCAAGGGAGCGGATTCCCTTCCATCGGCATTGATACTGGCTGGCAACAGCGATATGGCCTCCTCATGTATGTGCAGACTGTCGGCCTCAGCCCGCAGGCGTATGCCCAATTCGCAACCGTTCAGTTCATTGGCCACTACGGTTAACACCTGGGCCTTCCTGCTCCCTTCATAACGGGCGGCATAGTCGCGGAAAGCCTCGTAGGCCTCCTGATAGCGGCCTTCCTGCTTTAGGGAGCGGGCATAGCGCAGGCCCGAAAGTTCACTTTTGCTCAGTTCTCCTTTGGATTTTTCATAACAAATAGTCGCTCTGCGGTAATCTCTGGCGCGGTAATAATGCTCAGCGGCTTGATAGAGCCATTCAGGACGATCATTTTTGAGGGCGGCAGCCTTTTCATACAACTGGGCTGCCTCCGCATACCGGCCTTCGCCTGCTGCACGGCCAGCCATATTGATCAGTTCGGGCGCTGATTGCGCCTGCGCTATGGTTGTGAGCTGGATGAAAAAGAGTAAAGCTGACAGGAACAGGGTGCTTTGGGAGGATACAGCTGGTGCCTTGCAACGGATATGCTGCAACAAACATAATATTCGCGTAATCGGGATCATGCTGGAAGAGCAAACCATTATTATGCCATAAGTAAATGTGCTAATTTGCCAATTTGCTAATATGTTAATTATTAAACAGTTAGGTCAAAAATTGATGCAACTGATTTTAATGAAACACTTATCTGTAAAGTTTTACAAACAACTGTCTGCATATTCCACCATATCTGGCGCGGAAATGGGCAAAGAGGATAGGTCCATGTTGCCATACACTTCTTGTATTTCATCCAAAATGGCAAATAGCGTGGAGGGCTCCATTTCGGTTACCAAACGAGCGCGATATGGTTTGATGTGAGGCAGATCTCGTAAATAGGGCGCGTAATGGCGGCGCATTTCCAGCACGCCAAGTTTTTCGCCTTTCCATGCAAGGCTGTCGCTCAGGTGTTGGCGGGCAGCATGTACGCGCTCTTCCACAGTGGGCGGTGCCAGTAGTTCCCCGGTGGCAAAATAATGTTTGATTTCCCGAAAAACCCAAGGGTAGCCTATGCTGGCACGACCAATCATGATGCCATCAGCACCATATTTTTGGCGATATTCCAGGGCGCGTTGTGGGCTGTCCACATCACCATTGCCAAAAATAGGGATGTGTATGCGAGGATTGTCCTTTACCCGAGCGATCCATTCCCAGTTGGCTGTGCCCTTGTACATCTGTACACGGGTGCGCGCATGAATACTAAGGGCTTGAATGCCAACATCTTGCAGTCGCTCGGCCACTTCAAGGATGTTGATGGTGGCATCATCCCAGCCCAAGCGTGTTTTTACGGTTACAGGTTTTTGGGTGCTTTTTACAACAGCCTCGGTCAGGCTCACTAATTTAGGTACATCACGTAAAAGCCCCGCCCCGGCATTGCGGCAGGCCACTTTGGCTACAGGGCAGCCAAAATTAATGTCAATAACATCCGGGTTTTTGGCCTCGATAATCTCTGCGGCCTGTATCATATTTTCTAATTGGCCCCCGAAGTACTGGATGCCAATTGGCCTTTCGTAGTCGAAAATCTCCAATTTCTGAAAACACTTGGCCGCATCGTGCACTAAGCCATCAGCGCTGATAAATTCCGTATAAACCATATCCGCGCCCTGCTGTTTGCAGAGCTTGCGGAACGGCGGATCACTCACATCCTCCATGGGCGCCAGCAACAGCGGGAAATCGCCCAGTTCAACATTGCCTATTTTGACCATTCGTTCAGGGTAAAATTTTGGGCAGCAAAGGTAGTGTTTCTTGCGGATTTTTCACCTAAAATCAAACTACCTCGCCACCACAGGATGATCCCGCCCCGGCAGTGCAACCATAACAGTGCTGGTTCACGACAATATCCCTTTCATTCAGCAAAGTCATGTCGAAATCACGAATGTGCTGCGGTGCGCCATTGGCCACGCGCAGGCCCAACATCTGATTGAAGTCACAATCATGCAAATAGCCATCCCAACTGACAGAGATGGTGTTGCGGCACATCACGCCGGCCACGGCAGCGGGGTTGAATGCGGTCACCAATTGGCCCATATAGTCCTCATAATTGCCGGATTCGAGCAAATAATCCAAAAAACGGCTGATGGGCATGTTGGTAATGGCAAACAAGCGGTTAAAGTCCACCTGGTAGCGTCGCTTCAACTGTGATTTGAATTCACGCTCTAAGCCTGCCTGACCAGCGGGCAAAAACGCCCCTGAAGGGTTGTACACGAGGTCAAGCATAAGCCCGCTGCCTTCCTGAGCGTAACCTACGGCGTTGAGCTGCTGCAGGGTTTTGATGGAGTCCTCAAAAACGCCGTCGCCGCGCTGGGCATCGGTGCGGCCTTTGCTGAAATAGGGTAGAGAGGACACGATGTGTACCTGATGTTTGGCAAACCATTCGGGCAGGTCGTGGTATTTTTTGTTGGCCTGCACGATGGTCAGGTTGCAGCGGTCCATCACAGTTTTGCCCAAGGCACGGCATTCTTCCACAAACCAGCGAAAATGGGGGTTCATCTCGGGCGCGCCGCCGGTGATGTCCACGGTTTTAATGTCATAACGGCCCAAAATGTCCAAACATATTTCCAGGGTTTCACGGCTCATGTTTTCCACTTTTTTGTCCGGGCCGGCATCCACGTGGCAGTGTGCACAGGTTTGGTTGCAGAGCTTGCCGATATTGAGCTGGAAAATATCAATATTGGAAGGTCGGAGCGGGTTATGGCCCGCCTCGGCAGCCTTTTGGGCAAATAAGGGGAAACGAACATCGCTGAGTTCCTTGCCATTGAGCACTTTCAATTGAAAAAAAGTGTCTGCAAGGGCTTCTCCCCTTGAGGACAAAGATTTTGTGCGCTGGTGTATGGACATACTTACATGGATACTTTTTTGACGTGCTTCATCATTTGGGTACTATAGACCAAGGTAATACCAGCTTTCATGGTGGCGGCCACGTGTACGGCTTCCATCATTTGTTCCTCATCGGCACCCACTTGCAGGCAGGTGGAGGTATAGGCATCAATACAATAAGGACATTGCAGGGCATGGGACACGGCCAAGGCGATCAGTGCCTTCTCCCGCTCGGTCAGCGCACCTTCTTTCATAACTTCGCCATAATAGTCGAAGAAT
Organism: uncultured Saprospiraceae bacterium; assembly: GCA_964539805.1. GTDB lineage: Bacteria > Bacteroidota > Bacteroidia > Chitinophagales > Saprospiraceae > M3007. Next base: position 17,393 of record CAZIKN010000049.1, read on the forward strand.
TTTTTGCCCATCGGCTCTTGCCATTCGGTGATTTTACCAAAATTGGCCAAGTCCGCTGCTTCAAAATACGTTTTTTCTTTGCTCATAACTGAAATATTTGCAATAAAGTGATAATGTCTGTAAAAACAGCGGCCAAAATAAGGCAATGTCCGCATGTGCGCTGCACAATTATGTTAGCCCTTCCGTTGGGAGAGATGTACGAGGAAAAAGGCGGATTGGATTTGGGGGGCAGGAAGAGGCATTGTAAATACTACAAAGGCTCCACATAGTCCAAGTCCTCGTGAAAGGTCTCTTTCATGCCCCAAAGGGCCAAAAAGGCAATGGCCATGCACACGCCGCCCACGATCCAGGCCGCTGATATGGCACTGCCTGTGACGGCTGCGCCTTTTAGGTACTTGAAGGATTCATTGATCGGAACCTGCATGCCCCGAGCAAAATTGGGCACGGAGGTGGCCACGGTGCTCCGCAGGTTGGTGCCAAATTGTTCGGCACCTATAGTAACAAAAATCACCCAAAAGCCCACTGAAATGCCCAACAAAAAGTGGGAGAAATAAAATGATGTCGCACTGGCGAAGTCCGCTGAAAGATAATATGCAATGGCTATGACATCTAAGGATAGAAAAACAAACATCACCTTGACCCTGCTGCGCAGGTATTGGCTCAGCAGTCCCGATGCCAGGTCGCCCAGGATAAGACCCATGTAGGCTATGGCTATGGCATTGCTGGCCTTTATGCCTTCAATGCCTTTCAATTTGCCAAATTCAGGTGAAAAAAATACCAACACACCTATAACAAACCAGGTGGAAGTGCCAATAAAAATACAGCGCATAAAGCGATTAAAGCGGCTCCAGTTGGTAAACAAAGCAAAAAAATTGCCCCGACTGATGTGCGCCTGGCTTTTTACCTGCTTGAAAATGCCTGATTCACTTACACTGATGCGCAACAGTAACAATAATATACCCAAGCCGCCGCCAATGAAATAACAGCTGCGCCAATCAAAATTGTAGTCTATGATCCAGGCCAACAAGGCCCCGGAAAGACCGATGGAGGCCACCAACATGGTGCCAAGCCCCCGTTTTTCTTTTGGCAATACTTCAGCAACGAGGGTAATGCCCGCACCTAATTCACCGGCCAATCCGATGCCCGCAATAAAACGGTACAGCGCATAATCACCATAACCACTGACCATGCCGTTCAGTATGTTGGCCACAGAATAGAGACCAATAGAAAAGTAAAGCACCGACACCCGTCCGAATTTGTCCCCCAGAACACCCCATAGGATACCGCCAACGAGCATGCCGCCCATTTGCCAATTTTGCAGGCTCAGGCCAATGTCAAAAGCCTGTTCCGTGGTAAAACCCAAGCCCAGAAGGCTTTTTTGCCGAACAAACCCGAACAAAAGCAGGTCATAAATATCCACGAAATAACCCAGCGCGGCCACAATGACCGCAGTGTTCAGGAGTTTTACCTTTTCTGTATGCATATTCTTTTACTGATGTATGGTTGACAGATACTGCATTTGCGCGCAAAAGTGCAACTAAAATTTTACATACCAACCTAAGAATACACCTGCAATTTGCGCTCATTTAAGGCTAAGAAAAAAAAGTTGTCCACTTGATTTGGTAATTTGTTCATATTGATTTTACCTTTGCGCCCTCACTTAACGGATAGGTGGGTGAGTGGCTGAAACCACCGGTTTGCTAAACCGACGTACGGGTAACCCTGTACCGCGGGTTCGAATCCCGCCCTATCCGCGGAAAGCGTTCGTCAGTTTTGGCGAGCGCTTTTTTGTTAAATGCCGCATAAGTCGCTGACCAACAGCGTTCCTGAACAAATTGGCCCGTTTGGTCATCCTGTTCAGAACACTATGCGAAAATCCAACATCATCTTTTGGGGCTTGATCCTTTTGCCATTAACTTGCCATGCGACAGCTTATATACCACTTGCTGAAGCCTTGAAAAAGGGCATTATCGAAGTAAGCATTACATCGCTTGGCGGGCACAGCAACCGCTGCCTACAGCTTCAAGTGACCCGTATCGGGACCACCCCCTACAAAATTTCTATTCCGGCAGGCCACGTTTTTGAGCCGCTGGATTCCACTACCCAAAACATCATTGTGGTTAAGGAGGAACGGTTTAGCCTGTCACAGCCTAAATTTACCCTTGAGGTTTGGGGTTTTTGTTCCGAACCTTCTGATGCATCACCAACGGCAAAAGAGGTGTTTCGGGCGGGAAAATTGGCAGGTGGTGTGCTTCAAAAAATGGCCGAATACCTTTCCAAATCAGGCTTGTACGTTGAATCGGATGCCCAAACGGCTATATGGGCCATGGTGGATTCCATGCACACGCCCAGCATCGGACACAAAGGATTGTTGTCCGCTGCCTGCCAGATTCTGGGTAAACCACTGCCCGAATATACCATCAAGCGCCTGAAATCGCGTTCGTCACCCACGCCTGTGCCCGCTACCACCCGCCGCGCTCCGGCATTCGTCCGGGAGCCTATGCAGGTGGAGGGCAGGTTTCAGTATGAAAGCCAAAAAGAAGTTAAGGTCAGTGCGTTTTTGCAGGACAGCAGCGGTCAAAAGATCAAAACTTTTTTTGAGGCCGAAAAACAATCCGCCGAGATAAAAGCCACCTATCATTTTGAATACAAAACCACCAAGCTCAAACCCGGCACCTACACCGCTGTTTTTTATGTGGATGAGCAACCGGCAAAAAAAATCATCATTCGATATTAATTTTTTTTCACGGAAACTTTTTTGTTTCCAAAACTGCTTTTACCTTTGCAGCCGCTTTTGAAAAAAAGCATTCGAAATGATAAATAATGCTTTATTTGTTGTTTCGTATTTATGAATAGTTTTTCGGGGCGTAGCGCAGCCCGGTAGCGCATCCCGACTTAGGTCGGGAGGGTCACAGGGAAAGCGGATGCAAAATTTCGGGGCGTAGCGCAGCCCGGTAGCGCATCCCGACTTAGGTCGGGAGGGTCACAGGGAAAGCGGATGCAAAATTTCGGGGCGTAGCGCAGCCCGGTAGCGCACCTGCTTTGGGAGCAGGGGGTCCCAGGTTCGAATCCTGGTGCCCCGACAATATCTTAACGCAATCGTTTGACTTTCAAGCGGTTGCGTTTTGTGTTTACAGGCTATTTGCAGCCAACTTGCAATTTTCAGGGGCTTGCTTTGTCGTTTTCAGGCTGTCAATTTATTTTTTGTCATTTTGGCGACATTTTAGCAAATGGTAAGAAATGGTGCCTCATTATACATCTAAAATCTGTTATTTTTTTGATTTTGCATCTGCAAATACTTTCCTTTGCAGCACATCAAAAACATATACACATGAAATCTTTATTTTACTTTTGTTTAGCACTCTTTTTCTTTTGGGTTTTTCTGAAAACAAAAGACAAAAAATACACCGTACCACAACCAAAAACCGGGAACAAAGATTTTGATGAGGCCACGGAAAAAATAAACGTCGGCAATTACATATCAGGCCATCCAGAAATAGACAGGCAATTTTCAGGCGCAATCCTGATTAAAAGCCCTTATAACCAATTGCAGATTTTTGAGCGTTTCAAGATAGGGCAATATGCGCTTGCCTCAATCCCGATCAAAGACATTAAAAATATTTCCGTTGAGGATCAAACAACCGTCGAACGCCGGGTATCAATTGCGCGACTTTTGCTGGTTAACGTCTTTGCTTTGGCATGGCGCAAAAAACAGGTGAATGAAAGCGCATACCTCGTTATTGAATGGAACGATGGCAAGTTTGACCATGAAACGATTTTTCAGGTTGAGGGCAAAGGCGCATTGCAAGCAATGAACACGGCCCGGAATGCAATCATAAGATTATCACATTCACAATCATAACCGCTTTAGAATGAGCAACAAAATTCAACTATTAAAAAAGCAGTCGGAGCAAAGAATGCTTGAGGTGCAACTATCTAACCAACAACCCGACTACGTTGGCAATGCGCTGGGCCTTGTGGGTCTTGTAATAGTTATGAATGGCATGGGTTCCGGTGGTAACGCGTTTTTTTTGGGTGTACTGCTTTGTATAGCCTCTTTACTTTCCTTTTTCAACAGGCAAAAAAACAGGAATGTGATATTAAACCGGATCACATCACTTGAGGCCGAAATACTTAAACTCCAGATTGAAGAGCTGGGTTAAAGTGTAAGGTGGGTTTTTTAGATGTTTAGACAGGCTTTGTAAACCCCTTCTAATTTGTTCTCCAATCGCTCCAAACGCTTTAGCCTGCGTGTTGACCTGCCTTTGTATATCAGTTTAGCATAAGGCTTTCTAAAGTGGGCATCCATCTTTTCCACTAACTCGGAATAATCAAAGGCACGGGCAAAGGCTTTTACCTTGCCCATGTAGGTTTGGCATTTGTATAGTGTTCCGTGGGGCAATGCTTTGCGGCACTTGAATTGGCCGCCATGCAGATAAAGGACGCGGCACGGCTCTTTTTTGACAGGGCAAATAAAATTCCAGTAGCCCCCGGCTTGTTTGTGTAGGTTGCTCGGTACAAATTGCAGCCACACACTTGTTATGTATTCTTTTCCCTCAATGGTGTAGTATAGCAATATTAGTTTGTGCGATAAAATGGCAATAGTAGTAAGACCAAAGGAAGTGCGCCCGGTTGTATTCCATTTCAGGTTGGTACAATGCCCGTTTTTCAAAGCATTGCACCTTTTTAGGTCTTGGATAGACAGGCGGTGGTAATTGTCGAGGGTGTAGGACATTTTTTAGGCGAAATGCTCACTAAATCGGTAAGGAAAAATAGTGTATATTCAAACTGCGTTATAGATTTGCATTTTTAAAATTAATAATTATGGAAAAAAGGAACGAAAACGAAACTAATAAAATAATTGCAGTAATTGCGGTGCTTTCAGGTCTTATCTTTTTCTTTCTTCCAATTATGAAGAAAGTAGAGGATTTTTCGATGATTTTAGGTGTTATTTTTGGCTTTGTTGCAATTGCCATTATTGGTATTATAATGAAAACGATTTGGCCCGACTTATGGTGAAGTATGATTTGTTTTTAATCAATTCCCCAAAAAGATATGTCGTGGTTTTCGTCGTGTGTTGCTGAAATGCCGCCAATGCTCGGAAAAACGTAAGGCATCATCTTGCAAACAAAATTCATACGGTCTTTTGGGTCAAGGCTTGCCAGTGTTTCGGGCAAACGGTCTATTTCGTCGCGTATGGCAGTATTTAGGGCCTCTCTCATCTCTTTCATTTTTATACGGGTTTTGCTGCGCTCCAATCGCTTTGTATAGGCTCTCATTGGCTCCAGAATGCCGTGTAATGTTATGCCTTCGCTGTTGGGTGCATTGGGGTCATCGAACACCGTACACTGAAAATAATTCCTTAGATGGATGGCAATAAATACCCTTTGTTCGTGCGTCATTTCGGCGGTGTACCGCTCAAATATGGAAATGACCATTGCGGGCTGTTCACAGACTTTAATAAACGCCGTGTGAAGGTCTGTAAAGGCTTTTAGCGCGTCCACCGGATCGCTAAATGTATCAGTGGCCAAAGCATCAAGATAAACGGCTTTAGCCTGTTGGCCGTCGTGGGTAGGCTCAAACTCGGTCAGTTCTTTTTGTGTGTTCTTTTTCATGTTTAAAATTTCTCCAGTAGCGCGGGGCTTTGGATGTTAGAAATAATGTGTTTTTGTTGTTGTGTCTTGAAATCAAAGCCCCCGTTTAGGTCATTGTCAAAAACAGGGGGTATCTTTTGGGCAAACAGTTTGGCAGCGTGTCCAATGTTTTGGGCATAGGTTTCTGATTTACCAAGACCAATAAAAAGATCAATCACGGCCACTTTTATGAGCTCCAGCGGGTCAATGTGTATTAGTGCCTGTTGTCTGTTCTTGTAACGCTTTCCAATGGCCTCACATTTGGTCTTTAATTCCCTTGCTGAATAGCCCAAAATCTTTGCCCTGTGTTGCCACCATGTTGAGGGCTGCTCCCATTTATCGAAGTGCATACGCTCACAATATTTGCGGACGGATGCAAAGCCCATAACACTAACCAAGTCGAGCAGGGCGGCACTTTGTTCGGGTGTTAGTAGTTGCCCATCACTTACTTTGTTTTCCAATTGTATGAGGTAATTTCTAATGGCCTTGCCCTGTGGTGTGCGTTGGATCATGGCAATTTCTTTGGCCGTGTGAATGGTCAAAACCCAATCAAAGTTTTGTTTGAGCATCCCATTTGCAGACCGTACATTTTTGGACAGTCTGTAAAAGTCTTTGCTATCTTCAAAACCATATTCGATCATGCGCGGCATCCAATTCCGTAACGGTGTTTTCACTCCCAATTGGCGGTGCAGTTCACTTGCCAGTACCGCGTCGTTTCCCCTTTGGGTCTTGTGTATTTGTATCAATTCTTTTTCCTCGGTGTTCATTTCGTATTAATTATGGTAGATCAAAAATTGTCCTTTTTGAAATGTTCGCAAGCGCAAAGCCATATATAGGGGTTTGCGCTTTGCGAACATTTTTTGAGGCTGTTTTATGCGCTTTTTTCACGCTGTTCCAAAGCAAACATGACGTTTCTTTTGTCTTTGAATTTTACAAGACTGCATGGAATACCATCTTTGAAAAATCCAGTATCAGTAGCAATAATTTCCTTAATTCGTTCCTCAATTGTCCTTTCCGCTGCATCAAAGTCTTTCATTAAAAGTTCGATCAATTCACTACCTACCATTGCTTTTTCCTGTAAATAAAACTCTATGCGTTCTGCTACATCGGCGGGGGCGGCTTTGGTTTTACGCAGTTCTTTTGCCTTGTTCACTTCGCTTTCGTCAGCCAAAACCAAACCTTTGAAAGTATCACAATATTTTAGATAGATGGGGTCATGGCGGCGGGTGTTACGGCACTTCAAAAACTTTAATCTAATAAGGTCGGTATCTTTTCCGGTCGCGTCTTGTTCATAACCCACTTGCATGACTGTACTTGCTTTGTTTGTCAATTCTGTACCTAAATGCCCCCTTGCTTTTGCGTGACCTGGGTTTTCGTGTATGACACATAAAAAGGTCACGTTATATTCGTTTATCATGTTATTCAGGTGGTCTATCAATTCTAAACTGTACTCGGTTCGGTTAAAATCTTCGCAGCAATCCGTTAACACGTCAAGCACGATAAAAATATGGGTATCGTATTTTGTGCGTATGTAGTCGAGGTACTCTCTTAATGCTCTAAAGCGTTCACTTCTTTTAAATGGCAGTAACGAAATGTAATCAAATCCGTTTGGGTCTTCTTCAATACGGTACCCCGCTTTTGTTTGAATTGATTGTAAGGCACAAGGCAATTGCTCGGACGTGTTTCGTTCCGTATCAACTACACAAACCGAAATAATGCCCTCATTCACTTTTTGAAATCCTGCCAACTCAATTTCATTTCCAAGCAAGGTGCTGCAAATCAGTTCCGAAACGCGGCTTTTGTGCGAACCCGCTTGGCCCTGTATTACATTGATGGTATTAGGGTAAATTACAGCGTTGCCCTTGTGCGAAATGATGGGCGGCGAAAAGATCACGGGGCGGGCTTTTCGCTCCCTCAATTTCTTTTGAGTGTCTAAAATTGCGGCCAAATGCGAAGTATTCGCTGTGTAGCGTTCATTTTTGGGGGCCGTATTTTGCTTTGCTGGGCCGCCTGTTGCGCTAACCTGCTCAAGGGTATTAGGCATGGGTGTTATCTGGTATGCCCCTTCGCCATTTGCGGCATAGTTTGCCAACTGTTCACGGGAAAACCTTTGGAATGTAGTGCGCTTTATCGCGCTTTTTACGGTTGCCCTTATTTCCTTCAAATCAAAGTCAGGTTGAACAAATTTCTCACAATAGGACAATATTTCACTTTCAGTAAAACCATGTTCATGGGCCAATTGTGCAAGAAATAAAACACGTCCGTTACGGCCTGAATCGCGTGTCGGGCTATGGCGTTTATTGACCATTGTTTCCAACGTTTCCCATGCTTGTGCTTCGGTTAGTTCATGGGCTTTGTTTTGGCTCTTTGGTGCATCGCTTTTCATTTCTGGTGCTTTATCCATCTTTGGTATTTCATGCGCTTGTGGGTCAAATTCAACGGGTTCAGCATTGATATAAAACTCACTTTCCGTCAACCCTTCAACAAAGTAGAAAAAGCGGCTTTCGTTGATACAAACGGGATCAATACCAAAAGGAGCATTGTAAACTTTTTGGCCCTCAATGGTTCGGCATTTCAGTATGGGCAAACCAACAACATGGCTAATATAGTCCATTACTTGCTTATACACTATGCGGTGTGTTTCGTAGGTGCTTTTGGCCCACACTATGCAACGCAGCCCCCCGCTTGGTGAATAAAAAACAGCAATGATGTGCGGATCGCTTTTCAGTGCGTTAATTACTTTTTCCCTTAGAGCATCGGAAAATGGTTCAAAATCGCCCTCATATTTGAGGTGAAAATCCCAGTCTAAGACCAAAAATGGAAGGTATGTTATGCAGTTTTCTATGGCATCGGCTCGGTACTTCCATTCGCCCACCAAAAAGCCAATCAAGTTATCTTTATTGTATTTGTAAAGTTTATCGTCGCCCGTTTCTTTTGCTTTTAGTGCCAACTGTCTTAGTTCTAAGGCAAATTCGCGTTTTGTGGTTTCAGTCATTTTGCTGAATACTTCGCCCAATGTGGAAATAAAAAGAGGTGTTGGGTTTTTCCCGTGCAATATGGTGACGGGTGTTTTGAGAATATCGGATAAGTGCGTAACTTTGTCCATATTTAATAAGATTTTTAGCCCGTTTGCCGTCCTATGGCAACGGGCTTTTTTTGTTTTTAAATGTTGTTTAAACCTGTTTTGCTAATGCCATGACTTGCCCCCGGTCAAATCGTACTGACTTGCCTATGTAATGGCGTTTTAGTTGGCCGCGTCTTGCTGCGTTGTCAATAGTTGAGGGGCAAACACCCACCAAGCGGGCGGCCTCTTTCTTGCTGACATAGGGGGGGCTTGCCACGTCCTGCGTGGTTGTTTTGTTTCGCCCGTGCCGTTCAAAGGCAAGGCGCAAACGTTCGTCAATAATGTGTTCTAAATCGTGTCTTGAAAAAGTGGTAAATACCATGTCCGTCATACTCAATCCTGCAAGGTTTTTTTACTTGCTTGGACAAAGTTGGCGGTCTGTAATAGGCCGGAAAAGGATTTTCGGCTTATTCTGCTATCATTCTTGTATCGTTCTGGTATGGTTAGTTATGACGATAGAAATGCCATAATTTTATCTTTAAGACTGTCCGTTTTTTTCCGATCATAGTTGTAACCAACATCCTTACCAAACGTTTTTAGCCCAAATTGTAACGCTATTACTTTACATGGTTCATCAATTGTATGTACTTTTTCGTTTGTGCTTGCCTCTATTTTAGTAAGTCCATATTTGGAGCCACTAACTGCAATCCAATATGATATTATCTTTTTTTTGTCCCCTCTTATTCTCATTGCCCATTCCCCATTTTCCCTAATCAATCCAAATTTCTTAGCCGCGTCCAATGCTCGGTACATTGCTTCATCGGAAACAAACAGTTTTCGGAAATCGGTATTTATTTCGATGTGGCCCCATCTTTCAACGTTTTGTAAACCTTCCGATTCCATTTTTTTGTCAAATGCCAATTCAAATAAAGAACATTCAATTGGAAATCCGCACTCGGTAAGGTCATCTACTATGGTCTCTCGCATCATTTTTAAATAGTAGTCCCTAATATTCGGCCTTTTGTAGGCATAAGATTCTCTAAAGATATAGTCAACTTTGTTTTGTTCGCCGCCATCAATATATTCAAGCCTGTTACAGGTGTGCTTGTTGTAGTTGAAGTGGTCAAAGAGCATTTTAAACTCTTTTTCTGTTACACCCATTTTTAATGCCCCCTGCAAAATATTCATAGTTTTGGTACTATTAACCCCAACTATATTTTTTCCCATTTCTGCTGGTTCGCTTCCAAAAAGATAAATCAAATAGTCATTGCCATAATAAAGCACCTCTTTTTCCATATTCCGAAATATCAAATTTGTGCAAGGTCGAGACATACGCGGCCCCGACCTTGCGGGTTATTTGTTAAGCGTTAGCCTTCTTTTTAAACTTTGCCTTATTGGGGTCAAAGCGTTGGCCTGTGCGTTGTTCGTGTTCGTTTAACTTGCAATCCTGCGAGCAGAATTTTTGCCACGTTGTGCGCGGTTTAAATGGGGTATTACAAAAGGCACAAGGCTTTAGGCTGCTATCAATAAGCAAGGTTTGTGCATTACTCATTGCGTTATCGTGCGCGGGCGCGGGTGCCGTTCCGTTGGTTGGGAAAATGGCGGCTGCTCGCTCGGTGTCAATGCGTAAATTCAATGCTGAAAATGTGCGGTGCGGCTTTCCGTTGTGGCCCTCGGTATGCTTTCCATTGAGGTTTGGCGGCGGCGCGGTGGCATTGTTTTCATTGGGCAAAACAAGGCGTTTGGGCTTCCAGTCGGACAACTCAAAAAGCGGGTGTAGGTTGCCCGGACGCGGTGGCGGTGGCGTTTTGTCGGCCCAACGTTGTATATGGCTGCGTGTGGCATAGTTCCATTTCTCGGACACCGTGTTCCAGAACATTGCCCAAACACTTTGCGAAAAATGGTACTGGTTTGGGGCGGCCTGTTGTTCAATACCGCTGCCCTTTTTGTGCATCTCATCTAACACGATTGACAGTACCAAGACCAAATGAAAAATGACGGTAAGCCAGCCTAAGCCACCACCATAAGCGGCCACCTGTTCGCGGCTTTCTGTTGTCGCGGTCTCGTTCTGGTTGTCCACTTTTTCGCGGGCTTTGTTCGCCTCATCGAGGGCGGCGCGGCGGCGGTCTTTTGCGGCTTGCATTTCAGTGGCTTTTTGTGTTTCGAGGGCGGCCACCTTTGCGGCGCAATCGCTTTCCAATGCGTTTATTTTATTGGTTTGGGCATTCCGTTCGGATGTGTAACTTTGCCCCGTCCTGTGTTCTTTGGCTGCTATCTGTTGCAATTGTGCTTTGTGGCCCGATACCTGTGCAGCGGTGGCGTTTTTGGTGGCGGCAATGAGTGCGGCAAAGCGTTCGCCTGTTTCTTTGGTTTCGTACTGGTACGCTTTTTCCGCTTCGCCCTGTGCTGTCATTTTCACAGAATCGGCGGCGGCGGTGCTTGCCAGTTTTGGCGGCGGCGCGGTGGCGGCTACCAGATCGTGACTACCTTTGAATGACAGGTAAAGGGATGCACCAAAAAGGCAAACCGTTACGCCAAAGATGAAAAAGGACATCCAAAGGTCAAGACCTGAAAAACGGCGGTAAAGCACGGCCCTTGCTGAATAGGGTAAAAACGTGCGTTGGCCCAATTCCAGAATGACCACACCGAAAACGGCGGCCACGATGGACAACGGCCACGACCAGCCGCCAAAAAGCCCCGCAATGTGTGCCAACACTATGGCGTTTAAAATACCAAACTCGGTTAGCCCGTTGATAATTTGGGCAAAGACACCAAGTTTTGAAAGAACAGGTACCAAAGTTGCGTACCGTTGAAAAAAGCCCTCGTTTTTGGGCAAAGAGAATGCAGTTTGCATTGTATAAATGTTTAGAAATGAACGTTTGCCCCGCGTCGCCTCGCAAAGTTGACAGCGGGGTTTTTTTATTGCTGAATGATTATTTTAATGTCTTTTTCATGGATCAAATTGCCTTTTTTCTTATGCTCATTGGCGCGGCCATTTCTGCCATTTTATTGGCCATTTGCGCGGCGTTTTCTTTTCCGTCCAATTTGATGTACTGCATGAATTGCTTTTCGGTTGTATGGCCCGTTATGTACATTAATTGGGATGCTGGAAAGCCCATACGGTAAAAATTGGTGGCGAAACTCCGTCGTGCCACATGGGTAGTCAACAATTCCCAACGCTCCAAAACCTCATCGTTTCTTTTGCCCCCGGATGTGTTTATCGAAATGGTCTTTTTGTTTATCCCTGCCATTTTTCCCAACTCTTTTAGGTAGGTATTCAGTTTTTGGTTGGGCATCTTTGGGGCTTGGTAGTCGTAACGCTCCAAAATCTTTTCCACCACGGGCAAAAGGGGGATGTGTACGGTTGTGTCTGTCTTTTGCGTTGTTATGTTGAGGATTTTTCCCTTTTCGTTGGCTTCAATGTGTTCGGGGCGTATGCGTGTGAAGTCGGAAAACCTTAAACCCGTATAAGCCCCAATAAGGAAAAGATCACGGGCTTTTTGTTTGCCCACCGTTTCGGATAAGTCAAGGGCGGCCAATGCTTCCAGTTCATCAAATGTCAGGGCTATTTGTGTAGTGGCCACTTTCTTTTCTGTAAAAAACTGGTATTGGCGGTTGTCGTGAAGTTTGCGTTTTTCGGCGGCCCTCATTATCTGCTTTAGGATAGAAACACCTTTAATAAAGTAGTTGATACTATGCTTTCGAGGTTTGGCATAACACCAAGTTTTTAGGGCTGCAAAAAAATCGGCATCTATATCGTTGAAGTCAAGCAAGCGGCCATAATGCTCATTGGAAAACTGTTTAAAGAGGCTTGCCCATGTAGAAAGTATTTTTTCCGTGCCAGTTTTGCCAGTGGGCTTTCTTTCGGCAATAAAGGCATCCATAAAACCAAAAAGGGTTTTTGAATCGTCTGCAACTTCAACGGGGCGTGGCTTCCATCCCATGCGGTAATGCAGTTCAAGTTCCAAGTCTTTGGGCGAAATGCACCCGGCGTTAAAATCTCTAAAAATGTTTTCCAGTGTATTAGCAATGGCATCTAATGTTTCATTGATTTTGATATGTGCATTTTGTTCGGCCCTGTTGTAGGTGGCACGTTGCTTTATTTTGTCCCAAAACTTTGGGCTTATTGAAACATTAGGAACAAGGTTGCGGTATTGTGCTTTGGTCGTGCCAAATGCCTTGTAATTGAAAACAGTGAGAATGTAACACAAATCGGTGTTTTCGCGTTGCCTCAAATTATATTTTGCCTGTGGTGTTGTCTTGCCCATCGAGTGCGTTTTATTGACATTGAATGAGGCAAAGAAAAGGCTATTTGCAATTAACTTGCAACCACCGTTAACAAATGGTACTCAATGATACACACTAAACAGGGCTTTTTGATTGTTTTTTGTGGCAAAACTGCAATAATAACAGGTTATAACATAGGGGGTTCGTATTCTGGTGCCCCGACTAAAAGGACCAGTCCACGGACTGGTCTTTTTTTTTGTTACAAATCCTTTTACCCACTATGTCTTTCTTTTACATACTCTATTCCCCTTCCCTTGACAAATATTACATTGGCCACACCAGCATGAGCGTTGAAGAACGCTTGCGCAGGCACCTAAGCGACCATGATGGGTTTACCGCCAAGGCCAAAGATTGGGTGCTTGTATATGTAGAATCGTATGAGGACAAGTCAGCGGCGCACAAAAGAGAATTGCAGGTGAAGGCGTGGAAATCGCGCAAGAAGATTATGGAATTGGTCAGCAAAGGGGCGTAGCACAGCCCGGTAGTGGTCTGGCCTAACAAATAACTGGCCCGCCAAAGCATGTTTTATCTCGTTGCTTTTGACTACTTATTATCGCCAAGTTCAAACAAGCGAGCTTGCTCTTTTCAACTGCCTGATTTTCCTCCAAACCATGTCGCGTGAAGGAAAAATATGCAAGTTTCACAAGTCAACACTCAATTTTGCTATAATTTATGTCAAGTGACCTATTAGGTTACGCTATCTTGCTATATTATGTATCAAAATTTATGTTTTGAGTATGAGTTTTGCTATAATTTATGTCAAATTTTATATTTCTTATATCATTTTTGCTATAATTTATGTCAAGTTTTATGTTATAAACATCACCGTTGATATATTTTGTAGCAACCTTGATGTTTTTTTGCTCACGGTTGATGAGTTTTGTGTCAAATTGGATGTTTGAACCAACAAGGATTACTGTTATTGGGTAAAAATATATGTTTTGATTGTGGGACACCCCAGTCCTCGAAGTTTCGATTGGATGTAAAGATAGTGGATCAGTGCTCGTATCGGTGCCGAATGATTTCAAAGAAGTCGTCAAGGGCTTGTCATTTTGCCGCGTAGTATCTTTCTTTACCATGAGCCGCGTTGATGTTATTTTTTTTCGCAACTCAAAGGTACACCGACCAGCTCAATTTTCATCCCATGCCTTGTGTGGCAACCCTGAAAACAGGAGCGATGCAACAATGCCGCCCTTGCTTAACAATCAGGGCGAGTTGTTTTTCTTTATCGTTGTTCAGTGGCATAAAACAGGGTATAAATAGAGGTTTTAGATGACCGTATGCTTCCCGCCCCCCTCAAAACCCGTGCAACACCGCCACGTTGGGTACAAAAAGAACTTTCACCTTTTTATTTATCCAATAGGTATTGCTACCAAGGCTAAGGCCGATCCAGTTGTCGTAAAACAGTCGGTATTCCAAGCGGTTGGTTAGGGCAAGGCCGAAACGGGTCGCATCATGGAACCATCTTTTCCCTGATGACAGCCGGCGCAAATATTCCTCTGAAAGGCCCATGCCGCATTCTCCGATTCCTTTTCTTTGAAAAAGGGTAGCCTCTTCCAGTAAGGACAATCCCGCTTCGCTCATCCATCGAAAGCCTCGGGTTTGGTGCACTTTCCAACGTGTTACCAGATCGGTACTTAGGCGCATGGCACTACTGTTTCCATGGTCAGTGCCGCGTAGGGCAGTCACCCTGAGCCCGAGGCCAAAGTTAGGGTTCAGCATGTGGTAATAGGCCGTAGCGGCATTTTCGTGGCGTTCCCGAAAGCCATATCCTTTGCGCTTGTATGTCCAGATGCCCAATTCGCCCGTAATGATGTTGTTGCCGGACTGGGCAAGCAGTAAACCGTTGCTCAGTATAATGACGATAAGAAATAGGTACCCTTTTTTCATAAAAGATAGCAGTTGAGTAGTAGGTGAATAGATTCCTTCGCTTCGCTCGGAAGGACAAATTTACCACAAAAGACACATAAGTTTTAGATG
>CAZIKN010000049.1:32456-39578 GCA_964539805.1 uncultured Saprospiraceae bacterium
CTTCGCTTCGCTCGGAAGGATAAATTTACTACAAAAGACACATAAGTTTTAGATGCCTGAGGCTGTTTCCTTCGCTTCGCTCGGAAGGATAAATTTACCACAAAAGGCACAAAGAACACAAGAGTTAAGCTGCCGAGCGAGGGTCTTGAAGGACAAATTTACCTCATCACTCATCACTCATCACTCATCACTCATCACTCATCATTCATCACTCACCACTCATCATTTATAAAAATGTATTTCCACCCGTCGGTTCAGCTGGCGCCCTTGTGGCGTATCATTGGATGCAGCAGGTTTTTTATCGGAATACCCAACGAAAGTAAGACGTTTTGCACTAATACCTTTTAAGATAAGGGTGTCATAGCACCTTTTTGCGCGCTTTTCGCTTAAAAGGTCGTTGGCGGGTTTGTCGCCGGTGTTGTCGGTGTGGCCTTCTATACGGGCTTTCAGGGACGGGTCGGCGCTTAGCATTTGATAGACCTCATCGAGGGTAATTTTGGAGGCGGTTTGCCAATCCTGGAGGGTAGAGCCGAAGTAGATGGCTTTGTAGGGTGCCCAGGTATTTGGCGCGCCGGGTTGTTCGGGGCAGCCTTCCTTCTGTTTGGAGCCAAATATGGTGGGGCATTTGTCCTTTTGGTCTGGTATGCCATCGCGGTCGGAGTCCGGGCAGCCGGTGAATTCTGCGCTGCCGGGTATGCTTGGACAGTCGTCCACATTGTCGGCCAAGCCATCGCCGTCGGAGTCCGGGCAACCATCCCATTTGAGTTGTCCGGGCATATCGGGGCATTTGTCCTCGTCATCGGCCACGCCGTCATTGTCTTTGTCCACGGCCGGGCAGCCTCTGAATACTATGGAGCCTTTTTGTTCCGGGCAATTGTCCTCACTATCCGGTACGCCATCTTTGTCGGAGTCCGGGCAGCCTTTGAACTCGGGCAATCCGGCCACATCGGGGCAATTGTCTTCTGAGTCTTGCACGTTGTCGCGGTCTTTATCGGGGCAGCCATTGAATTGGGTGGGGCCGGCCACATCGGGGCATTTGTCCCGGGCATCTGGCACACCGTCCTTATCGCTGTCGGGGCAGCCTTTGAACCTGAGCAAACCTGCCACTTCGGGGCAGAGGTCTTCATTGTCGGGGTAGCCGTCTTTGTCTGAATCCGGGCAGCCACCGGTGTTTCGCGGGCCAAACAGGGTAGGGCAGCGATCCTGGACGTCCGAAATGCCGTCCTGGTCCTGATCCGGGTCATGTTTGCCAAAACCGTGGGAAAGTACCAGCATGCTGGAGAAAAACCAGTCCTCTTTTTTGGGGTTGGCGGATTCGCTAATGCCATCTAAGTAATCATATCCGGTATAATGCAGCATAGATTCTATGCTAAGTGCCGTTTTGGGCCCAACCGCGAAGCGCAGCCCTGCACCGAACGGGACGGACAGATTAAGCCTGTCCATAGGGGCATTTTTGTCTTTAAGGATCAGATCGGGGGGCACATTGGGGTTAGTGCCGCCTGTTTCGTTCCATTGTACTTTTGGGTTTGCGTAATGCATGCCGAAGCCGCCGACGAGATAAGGGGCCATTTTTTTGGGCTGCATTTTAGTGGCTATGTATATGGTGTCACCATTTTCGCGCACCCTGAAATGGGGTATGACATTGCCCGATGAGTCCCTGCGCAATTTTGCTTTTTTATATAGGCCAAATGGGTACAATTCAGCGATAACAGCACCTTGGGCCAGGAAACTTTCAAAAGCAAAGCCGCGTACCCGGCGCCATTCCGGTTCCTTGAACAATTTCTCATCGCCGGAGATTTTACCCAAGTGGGCATTGAGGCGCAGGCCAATGTGGTTGCCCACCACGCGGCGGAGTTGTGCATTTGCGGCAAGGTTGGTTTTGGTAAGCGTAAAGTTTGAGGTGAGGTCATCCACGTCGCCCTGATAGGCATTGATGCCCAAGCCACCGCCGAGTTCCCAATCGTTTTGGGCGGATAAAAGGGTGCAGAAGGCCAAGATTAAGGCCAGTAGGTAGTTTCTCAAAGTCATGGTGTAATCGGTTTTATAAAAGCACTAAAAGAACAAGTCTGGAATTTTCCCGCTTGGACCCAAAACGTTTCCTTTTGGCCTCAAGCAGAAAATTCCGGACATGCTCGTATGGATGGAATTTCGGGCAAGCCCTACATTCAGCTTCAAAAATGCAAAAGTTTTTTGTAAGGAATGATAATAATATACCGTTTTTGTAAAAACATAGGCGCATTCCTCCTATTATCGCACCATATATTGGCCATTCCCGATGCCCAATTGACCTGACTCACCCATTCCCTGCACATTGACCTTAAAAGTGTTGGGGGCATCACTGGTGAAGAACTTAACCACTGCTTTTCCGTTAGCGTCCGTCGTCACGTCGGCATTCCAAAACACCACGGAACGGTAGTCGGGCAGGCTGCGTTCGGGGGAGTCAATCAGGTCATATCGCGGCACATAGAATTTTTTTACGGATTTGTAGCCGGCTATCTGAAACACCTTGACGCTGCCAGGCAAACCGGGGGAGTCCGTTTCTCTTTTAGTGATAAAATTGATGGCGCCGCCCGCTCCACGGGAACCGAGGATGGCATTGGGTTTTATAATGTCAATTTCATGGATGTCATAAGCTGACAATGCCTGCAGACTCTCTTTGCTTGTTTGTATGCCATCAATCATGTACATGGGTTCGTTGTCACCCGAAAAAGTGGTGATGGCTCTAATCACTACGGTGCAATTGCCGCCTACACAGGTTACTTGCACCCCGCTGGCGCGCCCCTGGAGCATCTGGAGTGGATTGATGATACCATTGCGCATATAATCTTTTACTTCAATGGTATTGGAAGGCCTGCCAAAAATGCCCCTTCTGGGGTCGGTTCTTTTTTCGGTTTCTTTTTTCTTCGCTTTTATATCTACCCCAGCCAACATAACATCGTTCAAAGCGGCCCTTCGTTTCAAAAACATTTGCCATTCGGCACTTTGATCAAGCATTTCCTTAAATTGGGATTCGCTCATGGCCCATTGTGCCGCTGGTACGTTCTGGCCATTGGCAAGGGCCGGTGCCGTAGGGGTGAGGGTGATTTGGTGGGATTCAGGGTCCAGTTTGTCGGGCAGGTTGATCATTAAACGTGCGGAGTCCTGAAAAAACAGTCCTTCTGATTCAAATGCACCATATTCATTAGTCGTACAATTGATAATTTGTTCCTGGTAGGGATCACTGAGGATCATGGACAGATCTGCGCTGGATTTAAGGGATTTGCCGTTGGTTTTATTGACAAACCCTTTCAGAAAGAGGGCGGATTCCAGCGGGAAAGCCAGTGGAGCAGTATTGTCATTGCCCAAAATGGTGTTCCAGTCATAATGTCTCCAGCCTTGTGTCATCAGAAGCCAATCCAAATAAATAGGGGCTTTGATATTTTTGGGGTTAAAGTATTGCGCTGGCGCTTCTATTTGTCCACGGATGTCGGAGCTGAGCATAAGGTAGGACAGCAGGTGGTCGGACAGGCTGTCCTGCAGCACTTGCCCGCCATCGGTAACTGCCATACTAAAGTGACCTTTGACAGGTTTTCCTGAGGCATCTTTGGCACTCAGGTTCAGGGTGACCATGCCCTTGGGAGCGTATTGCTGCTTATCCGGTTCAATACTCAGGCGCAGGGCTTCATCTTTCCACTGGAACACCAAGCGTTCGCATACCGGACGGCCATTAGGATCAAAAAGTGTAACGGAGTTTAGCCCGGGAGCAAAAATATTGCGCGGTATATTCAGGAGTTGCTCGGGCAATTTGGATTCAATATCCACAGCAAACAGGCCTCTGCCCCTGGCATGCACCAGTACGCTCAGTTGTTTGCCTGGCTCAGGCTTGGTACAGGAAATGACCATTCTGACATTGGGTGATTTGCCTAAGTTATTGATGGAAAAGGTATAGCCTTCTTCCTGCACCCTTGGAAGATTGTATTGTTTGGTCTCGGTTCCATCTGTAACCCGGGCAATGTAACGTGTTCCTGCCTGTGGTTTAATTGGACAAACGCCCATACCCAGGTATTCACTTTTGAAGGAAGTCACCGTGTCTCCCTTTTCCGTAAGCACAACACCTTGGACATCAAGCCCTTTTCCTTTGGCGTTGATGGCTTTGAAGGCTACTTTGTTGTTTACGCCTGCCAAAAACACGCCGCTCTCTGGAAAGAACTGGCAGTCGGCTAAATGATTGGAGGGCGTAACCGATAGGGTTTCCTCCAAGCGTTTGGGGTCGTAAATGTGGATCCGGCGCTGAAAAAAAGCATCCTCTGAAAAATTCCGCATATACTGTGAATAGGCGCGCAGCCCGTATTCTCCATGCTGAAGGGAATCCGGCAAAACTATTTGCCCTGCACCGCGGCCTTGGTTCAGTGCTATTTTTTGTTGCTCTATGATCTTATCTCCATCAATACGGAACAAATCCACATAAACCACTCCGGTAACAGAATCGGGTATTTGTTCAGGGCCAGCTACCCCGTATGCCGCGAACCAGAGGGTGTCGCCAGCTACGTAATAAGGTTTGTCTGTGTGCAAAAAGACTTTTACCTGAGGTTTGTAGCCTAAGTATTCTTCTAATTTTTGAGCGTATTGGGCTGATGCCGCTTTGTCCTGTGCGTTAAGTTGGAAAGCCAACAAGGCCAAAACCGCGGAGTGCAAAAAGTATTTATACATGTGTTTGATAAGGTAAAAACAAAGGTTATAGTCTGATGAGCAAAGAAGGCGGCAATTGGTTGATTTGAATATAATAAAGGCCCTTAACAAGAGCACTTATGTCCATGGTAGCAGTCATTCCTGATTCAGCATCGTGATGTTGTGCAAGCATCAGTTGTCCACGAGCGTCGAATAGACGAATGAGTGTGGTGCCGCGTTGGTCTAAGTCAACCCGGAATTGGTTCCCTGTGACAGGGTTGGGTGCAAAGCGGAGCAAGGGAGCAGTGCCGAGTATGGCTTTTACGCTATGGCTATTATGCACTGATCCATCAAGATGTATTTGTTGCAGGCGGTAGTAGTTGTCGCCGGGAATTGGTGTTTCATCCGTCCATTGATAGACTTGCTTGATCCGTGTCCCCACAGTTTGGGGATGCATATTGCCAATGGTAGCCCATGCCTGGCCATTGGCTGATCTCTGTATGTTATAGTGGCTTAAATCGCGCTCTTGTGCTGTTTCCCATGTGAGCTGAATGGCGTTTTGAGTGGTTTTGGCTTGAAAATCAAGCAACTCGGCAGGCAGCACCAAGGGGTTGCCATTAGGGGCCTGGCCACAGGTGATGGTAGCGGAAAAACCGCTGACAAAGGTGGATATGCCGCCCGGGCTGCACCCGGCGGTGTTGCCGGAGTTTTGCGGCGTGGCGCCATAGATAAACCCGTTGCCGCTACAGGTGGTATTGTTGCAGGGTGCATTGCAATAGGCCAACAGGTAAATGGCCGCAGGGCGTCCTCCGCTGAATTTGGTCCATGGTATGATGGCCTCAATGTCATTGTTGGTGCTGCTGGAGCTTACCGTTAGTTGACCGGAGAAGCCTGTGCCCCAATCCGCACCGTTCCAGTTGCGGTATTCATTGTAGTCAGCCTGGATATTGACAAAAAAATTGGCGGTAAAGGGCAGGTTGGGGGTCTGGCAGCCATAGCTCGGGCCAGTTTGGCTGCCCGTTCCGCCTGAAGGGGGCGTTTGCGGGTCTGTGTCTATAAACAAGATATGCTGTTCGTTTTTGTTGCCGCCTTTCCAGCCTACATACAGGTAGTTGTCATCCCAGGAATAGCAAAAAATGACGCCATCCACAGAGGGGTTTTCCTCATTGATTTCCCAGTTGGTTGTATTGGAGCCGTTGGCGCCGCCAAGGGCTACGTTGCCATCAATGGCGACATTACGCGTGATGCCGCCACAGGTGCTGGTGGCCATCATGGTGGGGGAGAAGGCGGCGATGAGGTAAATCGCGGTACGCAGTATAAGTTTTTTCATATCCAAAGGGTGTTTTTAACATCAACAATACAAACAAGGCATTGGTTCGGCACCATAAAGGTAATTGATGCCGGAAAAATGACGCAAACCGATTAGCAATACCCAATAATTCAGGTAAACATACCTACATACAAGGCCCTTGTGTAAATAAATTTCCACTTTTTCCCACGAGAGCAGTATTTTAAAATGTTTCTCCCCCATTTCCTCACAGCATAAAGTATTTTTTTGAGAAAAAGTGGATAAACTTACGTACTTATGGGCTATTTTTGAGCTGATATTTTTTTAAGGATACATTTTTTTTAAATTTTTTAATATATAATAAAAAAAATTTCTTCTTTATTTTATTTTAAATTATTGATTATCAATAATTTATTTATTAAGGTATAAAAATTTCAACATCAAAGTGTTGAAAAGTGGGAAAATATGGGAAGATGTGATTACTTTTGTCCCTGTGAAAGGCGACGTGTATCCCACATGCAGCGTTGCGGCTCACTTAGCAGAACGTAAATCATTTAGTCCCACACTCATTCGCTCGTATGCAGCTTATAGGCGAATATCCGGTATCGCTTGACGATAAAGGCCGATTAAGGCTCCCGTCAGCGTTGTTGCGCCAGTTGACGTCTTTGGCGTCCAGCAATGGCGAGCCAGCCGCATACGAATTTGTGATTAACAGGGGGTTTGAGAAGTGTCTCACACTTTACCCCAAACCGGTCTGGGATGCCATCGCTGCAAAGTTGAGTCGGCTCAATCGCTTCAATGACCGGAACCGCGCATTCATACGCTCTTTCTACCTCGGAGCCTATCCTGTCACTACCGATAGCGCGGATCGAATTTTACTGCAAAAACCTTTGATGGATTATGCCTCTATCACAAAAGAGGCCATCCTCGTAGCCATGGACGACCGTATTGAAATATGGTCTCAGGAACAACACCAAAGTTTGGCGGCATTTGACCCGAATGATTTTGCTGATCTGGCCAATGACGTAATGGGCAACGAAGTGGGAGCATTGGAAGAGTTATGAATGATGAATGATAAATGATGAGTTATGAATGATAAATGATGAATGATAATAAAACGCTTTCATCACTCATTGCTCATCACTCATCACTCATCGCTCATCACTCATCGCTCATCACTCATCACT
>CAZIKN010000050.1:0-39422 GCA_964539805.1 uncultured Saprospiraceae bacterium
AAATTTGTCAATACCCTTTACAAGGGCGATCTCAATGCGTTTCTGCACGGTATTGTTGCGCCAGTCGAGGTCTTCCGTAGCTACTTTTCCACCACTTTGCCGGAAGGATTCTGCGAGTTTGACCAATTCCTCCGTTGCGTCGGATTTGCGATTAAACAGCACATCCTCAATGGATTGCAAAAGGTTTTTGGGTATGTCCTCATACACTGGCAAGGCTCCGGCATTTACTATGCCCATATCCATGCCTGCCTGAACGGCATGGTACAGGAACGCTGCGTGCATGGCTTCGCGCACCAGGTTGTTGCCCCGAAAAGAGAAGGACAGGTTGCTGACACCGCCCGATATTTTGGCGCCCGGGCAGTTTTTTTTGATGATGCGGGTGGCTTCTATGAAGTTAACTGCATAATCATTGTGCTCTTCTATGCCTGTTGCAACTGCAAAAATATTGGGGTCAAAAATGATGTCGGTGGGGTCATAGCCAACCTGTTCGGTCAGGATGCGGTAGGCGCGTTGGCAGATTTCCACTTTGCGGGCTGTGGTATCGGCCTGGCCTTGTTCATCAAAAGCCATGACAACGACAGCGGCGCCAAAGCGACGGCAAATTTCGGCCTGGCGAATAAATTCCGCTTCGCCTTCCTTCATGGAAATGGAATTGACAATGCTTTTGCCCTGAAGGCATTTCAGGCCAGCCTCAATGACGTGGAATTTGGAAGAGTCCACCATAATGGGCAATTTGGCAATATCAGGCTCCGCTGCCACCAAGTTCAGGAATTTGACCATGGCAGACTCTGAATCCAGCAAGCCTTCATCCATGTTTACATCAATGATCTGAGCACCTCCTTCCACTTGTTGGCGCGCCACGCTGAGGGCTTCCCCGTAATTTCCCTCTTTGATGAGTTTAGCAAATTTGGCGGAGCCGGTCACGTTGGTGCGCTCACCTATATTGATAAAATTGGTATCGGGCCTGATGGTAAGTGGCTCGAGGCCAGCGTAGGAGGATGCGCCCGCGCTGCGTTGATCCGCTCCCGTGGGGCGAGGTGGGTATTTCCGTACATGCTCGGCGATGTGCCGGATGTGTTCAGGTGTAGTGCCGCAGCAGCCACCCACGATATTGACAAAGCCGGAACGGGCAAAATCTTCAATAAACACGCACATTTCGTGCGCCGTTTGGTCGTATTCGCCAAATTCATTGGGCAGTCCTGCATTGGGATAGCAGGAAACAAAACAATCCGCTACTTTGGCTAAAGCTTCCAAGTGAGGGCGCATTTCCTCGGCACCCAAGGCGCAATTGAGGCCAACGGCAAAAGGTTTGGCGTGTTTGACCGAAATCCAAAAGGCTTCCACGGTTTGGCCGCTGAGCGTCCTTCCGGAGGCATCCGTGATGGTGCCGGAGATGATGACCGGGATGCGGTATCCTTTTTCGCCAAAGACCTCTTCGGCTGCGTATAGGGCTGATTTACAGTTTAATACGTCAAAAATGGTTTCGATCAGCAGAATGTCGGCACCGCCGTCAATAAGTCCCCGGATTTGCTCGGCGTAGGCGTTTTTGGCCTCATCAAAGGTGATGGTTCGGTAGCCCGGATCATTTACGTCGGGGCTTAAGGAAAGGGTTTTGTTCAAGGGGCCGATAGAACCGGCCACAAATTTGGGGCCTTGGGCTGTTGCGTCGTTTTCTGTTTGGGCTTGCCAGTTTTTGATGGCCCGGCAGGCAATTTCTGCGGCTGCTTTGTTGATGTCATAACAAACACCCAAGGGCATATCAAACTCTGCCTGCGAGATGGCAGTGGCATTGAAAGTATTGGTCTCGATAATGTCCGCTCCGGCTTCTAAGTATTTGATGTGGATGTCCTCGATGATGTCGGGTCGTGTAAGGCACAATACGTCAAAATTTCCTTGCAGGTCCGCGTGGTGCTGTTTGAAGCGTTCCCCTCGAAAGGCTTCTTCGGGCAGTTTGTAGGATTGCAGGAAAACGCCCATTGAACCATCAATAATCAAAATTCGGTTGCGGCAGGCTTGGGTAAGGGAGGTAAAAATGTCTTTTTTCACGGTGTAGTGGCACCTTGGAATTACAGTTCCAGGCGGGGTGCGAAGGTAAATAGATTTTGAGGATAAGCGGTTGTGTAATTTCTGCCAGGGATTTTCAAATTATCACGTAGCTATTTACCACAAAAGATTATTTGAACCACAAAAGTCACAAAAGAACACATAAGTAGCACTATACGGTCTTTAGTGCTCTTTTGTGACTTATGTGGTTCAATCCTACTCGCAAGTAATTTATGTGGTAAATAGTTACATTATCACGAAATAAATTTTCCCGATTTGGGAAAAATATTACCTTTGAAAATTGCTAAATTCAAATTCCATGCACGAGCACAGCGGGTATATATCCGGTTTGTTGGCACACACGCTGATTATGACAAAATCATGGACATTAAAACGATTGCATATCCCAACCGATATGCTTATTTTTAGTAAACGGGTGCCTGTGGCAATATGAGTGAGGTTTTGGATGTAAAAAGCGCCATTTTGAAGATTTCTTTATCAAGGCCTCCAAATGGCATCAATTTTCCCCCTTACCGTACCTGTCTCGGCTTTGTGTATTACGCGGAGGGCACTGCGCAGCACCCAGCCCTTGGGTTGTTGTATGCGCTGGGCAAATAGCGATACGCCCTCGTCAATGCCTTCGATAAAAATATCGCGCGGGCTGCCTTTCAAAAAAGCAAGCGCTGTGGCGGCTTGCCAGGCCGAACGGCGCGCTATGTTTACACTGAAATCTGCTATGCCTTCATCGGCGGTTTCCAATATCTTATCCATAAAGCCCAATGGCGGGCAAATGGTGCTGAGTTGATCCTGCACTTTATCAGTCAGTTCAGCAATGATGGCGTTAATGCTGGCAAAATCGCGTTCTAAGGCCCAGATTGAACTGCCCGGATTAGTCTCGGCGGCGGCTATGCCCAAATCCAGGTTGATGTGTGCGTTGATGCCCAATAACAGGTGCTGCAGAACGCTCAACTGGTCACTTGCTGTAGCATCAAAGGCCATTTTCCAGGAGCGGGTAATGGGCATGCCCGATTGGTGGGCCTTGTAGGCATCCAAATAGCGTTTGGCGAAACGAACATCCAAACTTTCCATCCTTGCGCCATCCTCAAAAGTGCCATTTTGTATGCCTTTTCGCACCGCTGCGGTCATGTTGTAGTACAGGGCCGGGAAGTAGCCCATGGGTGACTGGCGGTCGCGGCAGTTTTCGACGATCTGCCTTAGTTGGAGGAGTACATCCGTGATGTTTTTCATCCGACAAAGTTATGCCGGATTACCCTCCAAATGATATATTTGTGTTTGTTTTTTATGGACAAAATTGATCATACCAAAATATGAGCAGCGACCGGGAAGGGCTTTATCAGAGCGATGAAGGGTATTGTCAGGAAGTTATAGAAGGGCTGATAGCCGGCAATCGTCTTACCGGGGAAGGCGGTTTGCTCATGCCCCTGATCGCCAATTTCATAGAGGGCACCCTGTCGGCGGAGTTGGAAGATCACCTTTTGAGCGACAAGTCCAAAGGCCTTTCGAACAAGCGCAATGGTCAGCAGTCGAAGCAGGTTCGCTCGGAATCGGGGGAGATAGCGGTCAACTACAGCGGGGATCGCAACGGCACGTTCGAGCCGGTCACGGTCAGGAAACGGCAGCACGATCTTGGTTCTCGGTGTGTTTAGTTTTTAAAACAAATTATTTTTTTTGTGAAAAAAGTTTTAAATTTGCCGCTTCATCAAACAGTCGCCACATCAAGTCATGGATTTCAATACCCTCCGGCAAATACTTCTTGGCCTTGAAGACAGCTTTCGCCTCGAAGCGGGGCGCTCCGTCAACCGCTACATGACCGTGCGCAACTGGCTCATGGGCTTTTATATCGTTGAGTTTGAGCAAAAAGGCGAAGACCGGGCGAAGTACGGGGCGAGGCTAGTTCAGAATCTTGCAAAATCCCTCAATCGCGACGGGCTTTCTTATCGTAATCTAAATCTTTTCAGACAATTTTACCTTACCTATCGCCGAATAGGTCAGAAAGCCTTTGACACCTTGCGTACTTTACAAATTGTGCAGACGTCTGCACAATTGCAATTGCCAGAAAATCAATTGTTTGAAATTGGGCAGACGTCTGCCCTATCTTATGAAACTGATCCCGAATTCCTGCTTAATCGCCTGTCGTTTTCACAAATCGTCCTCATCATGCAGTTCGACGACCCGCTGACAAGGGCATTTTATGAAATCGAAAGCATCAAAGGCGGCTGGGGTGTTCGGGAACTGAAGCGTCAAATTGATTCGGCTTTGTTTGAACGCACTGGGCTTTCAACCGATAAGGCTGCGCTGTTAGAACGCATACATCAGGGAGCCGCACCATTGAAACCGGAAGATTTTATTCGCTCGCCGTTTATGTTCGAGTTTCTCGGCGTGCCGGTCGGGGCGACCATTCTGGAAAGCGATCTGGAAAAGGCTTTACTCGATCATTTGCAAATGTTTTTACTCGAACTCGGTCGCGGTTTTTGCTTTGAAGCACGACAAAAGCGCCTGCTTATTGGCGCTGAGTGGTATAAAGTTGACTTGGTTTTTTACCACCGACTACTCAAATGTCACGTATTGATTGACCTGAAAAACGAACCATTCAAACTCGAACACGCTGGCCAAATGAACGGATACGTCAATTTTTACAAAGAAAATGAGCAGCAACCCAACGACAATCCGCCTATTGGCATCCTTTTGTGTACGGCCAAACATGAAACCGTAGTGCGTTTTGCTCTCGGCGGCTTAGATGAGCGTATTTTTGTAAGTCAATACAAACTTCATCTGCCCGCCGAACGGGAATTGGAAGTCTTTTTGGAACATGAAAAAGTACAGATGGAAGCGATTCGGAATCGTAAGACCCGCCGAAAAATGGAAAAGTAAATGCGCCGCGAGGCTACCAAACCTACCTCGCTTCGGGCGAGGGGTATTTTGCGCGAGAAACCTTGCTACGTAGAAGTCATTTTGTCATTTTGTAATCTCCAAAGCAAATCACTTAAATTTTGCATCATGAAAGAACTAGAAGAACCCAGCCCCAATTTTGAACCCATTTTTGAATTGCTACGCTACGGGCAAGTACTCGCGAAGCAGGCGGTTATCTTGTATGAGCCTGAGGTGAAACGCCTTATCAAAAGCAATTGCCGGGATGAAAACGAAATAGAGCGTACCTTGGATTATATGTTGAGTTTTTGCTTCGATAATGACATGCTTCAATTGTATCGAAAATTGTGTCAGCACCTTTATTTTATCAACCCGCACGCAGCGATTAGTTATGTGAACTATTATCGTGAAATGTACGATGATTCTTATGTGTCGCCAGAGCAGGCACGCTTGAACTAATCTTTTCGCGGATATTAAAGTGCTGGTTCTACAGGCACGACAAAAAGCCTATCGCGCTGTTGATAGTGAGCGTATTGTGCATTATTGGCAGATTGGGCATCGAATGCATAACTTCATTTGGCCATCGCTAAGGCAAGAGCCAGAAAAAAAAGTTGATTTAAGTCCGTACAACGCGCCCGCCGCCTTTACCAAGCCCACCCCGCTTCCGAAGTAGAGAGCAAATATTTTGAGCAAAAATGGCAACCTTTAAGCGGTTATATATGCTCAGGTATTGCTCGCTGAATATGCCTCCACTCAATACCTGCCACCTCCATTCCTGTAATCCATTCTTGGGCCTGCGCCTCCGTTAAAATTAAATCCCACGCTCAATACCATACTCCGTCCATCGGAGGGCCAAATACCCGGCCCGGGGTAAAAAGTGGGCCGCTTGGTAAAGTATTGTTTGTTGGCTATATTGTTGATGCTCAGACGGAAAGTCAGGTTTTTATGCCGATATGAGCCATTCAGGTCAAGCAGGCCGTAGGCTGGTACCAAACCAACGGTGCTGCTGGCATTGGGTATTTCTGTGTTGAGCGGGTCGGCGTATGATTGGGCGGTATAACTGTACAATAACGACATGCTCAGGGTTTTGTACTTAAGGTTGAGGCCGTTTCGGCTGATCCATTGCGGGGTGCTTTCCACGCGTTTCCCCTTTATGCTTCTGTTTTCTTTTGCGCTGAATCGGATGGAATCACCCAAATATGTTGCATCAAAATAAGAAGTGGAAGTGAAAACACTGACTGAAAAATTAGATGAAACATTTAAACCATATTCAAGGAATAGCTCAAGGCCATTGGTACGCGAGTTACCGATATTGGTTCGGAACAGGATGAGGGTATCCAATTCACCGGAGTATTGTGTAATATTACCCAAGCGGTTGTTGTACAGCATGGTAAAGGCACCCACATCCCATCTGAATCCTTTTGATGCTCCGCGCCAACCTAATTCAGCGTTGTACCCGTAAGCATTCTTCAGGTTTTTATCGGCCCGTTCATAAAAATTACCCGGTATAATATCCTTAAAAATAACTGGCCGATAGGCTTGTGACCATCCGGCATAAAGATTTTGGACTTCATTAATGTTGTATTGTGCATTCAGGCCCAATAGAGGGAACTCATGCTTAATGGTATTCTGTACTTCCAAAGGTGGCAGGTAGGAGATATTGCCCAACATATTGGATGCCCCGGATTCTACTCTGATACCCGGACTAAGAGAAAAGCGCGGGGTCAACTGAAATTTGTTTTCCGCAAAAAAAGCGATATTTTCTGTTTTCAGGTGCATATCGCGCCCCCAGCCTCCAGGGCTTATACTCATGTCAAAATCCGAACCGGTGCTGCCCTTTCCTTGTTGCTGACGATGCAGGTCATTGTTGATGTACTGGATGCCTGCCAACAGATGCGAAGTATGCCCCAGGAGTGAATATTCCTGCAACAAGCGCAGCTCGGTGGTATAACTGTTAAAATTATCATTGTCCACCTGCCTTCCGTTGTATTGCAAGGTGTTGCGGTTTATGGTGTCGGGGATATTGGCCGCGCGGTCAAAAAGCACACTTCGGCGGTTGCCCAATACAGCAGAAAGTGTCCAGTTCAAACGGGTTCGAGGGCTTATTTTCCATTCGGCATGTAGAGATGGGACATATATTTCGGGACTATAGAAACTTCTGGCCCGGGTACTTTGACGCGGATTGGCCTTAAACATGGCATCGGTCAATGGCCCTGGCAACTGGTAGAGGTAGTTGGAGCGCATAAATTCAGAACGAAGAGCCAAACGCTCTGAAAACTTATAGCGCAACACCACACCCTGGGCTTCAAAATCCGCAGCGGCATTGTCCCGATAGCCATCCGAGACCCTTTTGTTGTAAAAAGCATAGTATTCCAATTTTCCAACTTGACCTCCTATGGCATTATAGGTACTCAACAGACCAAACGAACCGACGGAATTGATGCTTTCCAGATTGAATTTTTGGGTGGTATCAGGGCGTTTGACTACATAGTTAAGCATTCCACCAAATTGAGCGCCGTATTGAAGCGCACCGGTGCCGCGCACGAGTTCGATGCGTTCCACGGCTTCCATAGGCAGGTTAAAATGGCTTGCAGGGTAGCCATACATATCGGAGTTGGTGATCACACCATTGGCCCTGATGTTGTATTCCCAGCTGCGGTGCGGATCGAGGCCGCGAGTACTGAAATTCATTTGATTACCCGAACCATCCATGTCATATACAAAAACGCCAGGTATTTTAGCCAAAATTTGGCGTGGTACCCGCTCCGCCACATTGGCATCCAGGCCTTCCATCTGAATTACCTCACTTTTTTTGCCTGACCAAAGGTAGCCATTGCTCAAATCCTGAAGGCGGCCAATAGTGCTGCGTTGAGTGCTGATTTTTATTTCTTTTAACTCGCGTTGTTGTACGGTATCCGTTGCATTTGTCTGAGCAAAGGCATGGCCAATACATAAAAAGGCCATCAATCCTGTTATTGCACACTTGTTCATATATTTTAGTTTGGATGTCATTACCCAACGACCTATAAAGGTTTCGCCTATTCGGGTGCAAAGGACTTTGATAAATTGGACTTCACGTCGTTTCGTAGATAAGAAAATAATTAGAAGTGTTTGGCCGGGAGGATAGCCAAAGTAAAAAATCCACTTTCTTTGCGCCCCCATTGAAGGGTGCTTTTTATGTTATCCATTTCCGATTTTCACTATCCACTCCCCGATGAGCGCATTGCCAAATATCCATTGGCTGAGCGTGATGCCTCGAAATTGCTCGAATGGCGCGATGGTTCCATCCATCACCATGTTTTTCGGGATTTGCCCGAGCGATTGGCGGGCGACGAAACGCTTTTTTTCAACAATACCAAGGTCATACCGGCGCGCATGTATTTCCGAAAGCCGACCGGTGGGCTGATTGAGGTGTTTCTGTTGGAGCCTGTTGCGCCACATTTGGTGGAATTAGCCATGCGTAGCACCAAGGCAGTGGAGTACCGCTGCATGATCGGCAACCTGAAACGCTGGGCCGAGGGAACTACCCTCGAACGCTCGTTGGGAGAAACGACCCTGCGCGTTACCCTGCTTGACAAAGCCGACCTGCATGTCCGTTTCGAGTGGGATGATGCCCGTATTCCTTTTGCCAAAATCATTGAACTGGCCGGAGAAATCCCGATCCCTCCTTACCTCAACCGCGATGCCGAAGCATTGGATGCCCAACGCTATCAGACCATTTACAGCAAAAAAGAGGGTGCCGTGGCCGCCCCAACTGCTGGCCTTCACTTTACGCCCGCAGTGCTGGAGCGTTTGCGCACCAAAGGGATCGGCATGGAGGAACTTACCCTGCACGTGTCGGCAGGCACGTTTAATCCCGTCAAAACGGATGATGCCCTGGCGCATCCCATGCACAGCGAGCAGGTGGTGCTGCGTCGTCAAACACTTGAAAAACTGATCGCCAGCCGTCGCGTGGTAGCAGTAGGTACCACCTCTATGCGTACCTTGGAAAGTGTGTATTGGTTTGGGGTGAAACTGCTCAGTGACCCCGATGCTGCATTCGAGATTGGGCAACAAACCGCCATAGAGCCCAGTACAAGTGACCTGCCAGATAGAATTACCGCAATGCAGGCTGTATTGGACTGCTTCCAGCGCAGGGGGTTAGATGAATTGTACGGCAATACCCAAATTTATATAGTGCCGGGCTGTCAGTTCCATGTTTGTGATGCGCTGATTACCAATTTCCATCAACCCGGCAGCACGCTCATGCTGCTGGTGGCCGCATTTACAGGTGGCCAGCACTGGCGACAAATCTATCAGGCTGCTTTAGACCGTGAGTATCGTTTTTTGAGCTATGGCGACAGTTCTTTGCTATGGCGCGGGGTTTGAATTTTTAAAGAGGCTGTGGATGAATTACTATACCCACCACGGGAAAAAGGCACTTGTCCGCTCCTTATATGCCTGAAACTGCGGGTTATCGGCATATTTGGCTTCCAGCATCGGGATGCCGGACACATAAAGCAACAGATAAGTAATGGTGATGGGGCTGATAATGCCCCATAAGCCGTGCTTCAAGGGCAGCACCATCAAAAAGAGGCCCCACCAAAGCACAACTTCGCCAAAATAGTTGGGGTGGCGGGTGTAGCGCCAAAGGCCGGTTTGTATGATGTCGTCCTTGTGGGATTTGTTTTTGACAAAAACGGAGAGTTGGTAATCTCCAATGGCCTCAAATAAAAAACCAATTATCCATACGATCATGCCGGCAATGGATAAAAAGGGAAGATGGGTCGGTGCTGCTTCTGCCGCGATCAAAATGGGCATCCCTATGACCAACATAAAGCCGCTTTGCAAAAGATACACCTGCAAAAAGGAGCGCAATACAAACCATTTGCCCCATTCTTCACGCCATTGGCGGTAGCGAAAGTCTTCCGCTTTGCCCCTGCTTCTGAGGGCAATGTGCAGCGCTAAGCGTAATCCCCAAAGGGTGACCAATACATAAACTATGGTGGAAAGAGCGGAGTAGGGCCAATTGAACCAACAATACGCACAGATCAGGATAAAACCGAGTCCCCAGGCAATGTCGGCCACATCATTTCTTTTTCGGAGCATACCGATGACAAACCAAAGGCTTGCGTAGCCAAACAGGAGCATGGAGAGTTGGGCAAGGGCGTGTAGCATATCAACGGATCCACTTGACAATGAAAAAACCGGCAGTGCTGACCATGCCCGTCAGTACAAAGCCCCAAACCACATCAATGCAAACGATAAAGACCGGCCAGTTTTTCAAGGTAGCCAGATTGGTCAGATCATAGGTGGCATAAGTAAAAAAGCCAAACAAACCGCCCAGTATCATGGCAGTGCGCACCGAATCTTTTTCTACAGCGGGCAAAATGGCAAAAATGAAAACCCCCACAATGAATAAGAGGTAAAAGATAAATGCGGCAGTCCAATTGACCTGGTCACTCAAAAAGCCGCTCAAATGCTTTCTGTACAGGTCTTTGGCGATAAAGCCCAACCATGCCATATCAAGGACAAAAAATACCGCGAAGGTGAGTACATAACTCAGGATAAGTTTGGGAAACGGCATAAGGCGTGAGGATGTTGATTTCTGAACAGAACAGCGGCAAATGGATAATGTTTATCAAAGCAAACGGAGCAGTTTATCCAAGTAAATTTAAAATCGTTTTATAGATTTACTTGGATCAATAAAATGTAGATCTTCTTTGCTGACTGATTGCTTCCTGCGTTGCAATGCCAAAATCAACCCACCACCAGCCTATACCCTACTCCATGCACGGCCACAATGCTCAGGGAAGCATCGGTGGCCAATTTTTTGCGCAAACGCGACACAAACACATCTATGCTGCGCCCGACCAAAATACCCTCATCGGCCCAAACCTGTTGTAAAATATAATCTCGTTCCAGCAGGCGATCCGGGTTTTCGGCAAAAAGGCGCAACAGTTTTGCCTCCCTAAAGGTCAGGTTTTGTTGAATACCGCGGCACTCAATGACCTGATTGGCTACATCAAGGCGTGTTTGTCCGAATGTGATCCAGTCTGTGGGGGTTGAAATGCTTTCCGGAGCCGTTTTTTTGCGGCGCAAAAAAGCCCAGACCAGCAGCCCGCCCAGTATAAGCCATAACACGCTGTTGAGGCCAAAGCCAAAGGCCGGGCGGGCCTTTTCTTCCAAAAAAGTAATTTCAATATAATGGCAACCTTCGGGGGCCGCTCTGCCACCGCAGGGCACATCTTGATTGGCCACAAAGTCCTGTTTGTGGTAGCCGAGGTCAATAATATCCGTAATGCATTGACGCACAGCGACTTCATAAGGGCTTTGGATGTTGTACTGGCTAAATGAGGCATCCAACAACATGGGCAATTGGTCATACTCAAAGGGCTGTTCCAACAGGATCCGCCAGATGTTGTTACCGGATTGCTCCACGGCAGGTATTCTGCTGGTGCTGTCACCGGATATGCGCAGCAATTGATCCGCCGTACGGCGGAGGGCCAGGTTGATTTGCTGGGCAGATGCCTTGTCGGCGATTTGATCTATTGGGGATCCGGAGTCCTGTTTGAACAAAGAGCTCAGCAGCAGAAGCATCACAGGGATGCTCAACAGCAGGGGCAATAATTTGGCGTGTTTGGTCGCAGTCATATTGCCCTCGGCCTTATGCTTTGGGAGGGCTTTGCCCAAAAGGCCCGTAACGGCAGCCCACAGTTTTTGAAAAAAATGAAGCCGGTTCATGCCCGAAAAGTAGTGCATTTTCAACAACCGCCCAAAGTATTGGATTTTATAGCATAGATGACTTTTCCCGAAATCGTAAAATTGTATAGCACACTGTCCGTGACGGGGAACAGCAATTCCCATGTTTTGCCGTTGTCTGGGGAGCGGAATACGCCGCTGTCACAACTGCAAAATAAATATTGCCCTATTTGTACCATGTCATTGACAAACCTGACCTGTGGCCTTTTTTCGGTATTGTAAACGGAAGAAAAATCAAAGATTCCAAAGTCTGCCTTTTTCCATGTTTTTCCCTTGTCCTCGGAGATGTGCAACTGGTTTTTGATGTCTTCCGCTGCCATATTTTCTTTCCAGGGTTTCAGGTTGCTGGAAATATGCACTAAACGATCACCCAATACACATATATCTTGGGTTCCGCTGCTGTTTTTCAATACAAAATCCCAGGTTTTGCCATCATCGGTGGAGCGGAGCAGGCCTTTTTCGTTGGCCGCGAGGAGTACCCCATCGGTATAGGTCATTTTCCAGACCATTCCGTCCGCAAACACATGCTGCCAGGAATTGCCGCCATCTGTAGTTTTGAATATGCCCTTTTCACTTGCAACAACGATATGCCCTTCTTTTATTTCTTCCAGTGCATATATCATGTTGATTTTCATATCTTTGAATACCGGGTTCCAAATGGAGGTGCCGGGGATATTCCGGAAAATAGTGCTAAAATAACTGCGGGCATAATTCCCTTTTTTGCCCGGGAAAACGCCGGATATGCCGTCCTTGGGGAGCAATGCTTTTTCCCAGGTCCGTTCAGGAGTGGCCGTTCTGCTGTACATCAGCCCATGGTCAGAGCTTAGATAAAGTTGATCGCCTTCGGCGTGCAAGCGTCCGCTGCGCAAGGGTTGGGGCATACTTGTGCTGATGTCCTGCCAGTTTAGGCCTCCATCGCTTGATTGGTAAAGGATGACATCTTTAGAGGTATTTGGTTTGGCCTGCTTGGGTTCTTCCGGGATGAGGTTGGCGGTGAGCGGGTTGAATGCATCGTTTGTTTGTTGATAGGATACGATGGATTGTATCAAGAGTAGGATAACAAAAATTTGTCCGCGCATAATGTTGTGCTTGGGTTGGTGAAATGATGCGGCAAAGGTGTGGCAGTATGGAGCGTAGAATCGTTTTTGGGGTGTAAAATGGTGTAACAGAATTGTAAATTATGAAAATTTACCCGGAATTCGTTGCAGAAACGCAACATCCACGGTAATCAACAGGCTGTAACCAATGTGGGAAAGCTCCACTTGAAATTTGCGCTTGCCCTGCCCTTCAACGATGCGACCTTTCAGGCCGGTCAGGTTTCCGGCACTGATTTCTACCCAATCGCCCTCTTCCAGATGCCCTTGTACGGCTTCTATCTCAAGTCCATCTTCAAGGGTAATGCGCTTGAGGATGTCTATTTCAGTCTGGGGTATGGAGATCAGGTTTTTGGAAAAGCGCACAAATCCGCTGATGTGTTCGGTTTCCAGAACGCGTACATATTGGTCTTTGACGATATGCACAAATACATAACAATTCAGCAAGGGCTTTTCGATCATGCGGGTACTGCGCGAGTAACGGCGCATCAGGCGCTGGATGGGCACCCAGGCCATGATGCCTTTTTTTTCCAACAAACGCTGTACATATTTTTCGCTTTTGGAGCGGGTGTTCACCGCAAACCACTTGGCCTCTGTATCGTGCAAATGGTTAATGGACTGGTTTAAGACAGGCTGGCGGTGCATGGTGTTTCAATGTTTTCAGATGCTTTTGGCAACAATTTCCCTTATGTTCGGATAAATGACCACTCCGCTGTCCAACCACTGCCGGGCATTGACCCATTTTATTTCTTCAATATCCTCTTCTGTTTGCGGGATGAGTTGGGTGTCCGTGGTTTTCATGGCATACCACCAGGTTTTTTTTCAGGATGCGCCGATCCTTCTGCTCAAAAGTGTGGTAAGAATGGGTGATAAACGCGCCTAAATCGAGTTGTTTCAGGCCAGTTTCTTCCTGCACTTCCCGTACGGCGGCTTGTTCGGGTGTCTCGCCGGGGTCAATTTTGCCCTTGGGCATATCCCAGGAGCCACGCCGGTAAAACACCAGCAATTCTTGCGCCGGGTTTTGCACCAGACCTCCAGCAGCCTCCTGAAGGGTAAACATATCCAAAAAGTCCGTCCAGATGAAGTCCAAATTAGCGTGGTGCAGCACCACCGCCTCTACTTTTTTGTTTTTGTGCAGCATATCATAGTACTGCAAAAACAGTTTTTTTTTGCCCACATAAGGGGCAACGGGCGTGTTCAGGCTATTTGTGATGCCCGTGTCCGGTATTTGGTGCGTGGCCACGATAAATAGCGGCGTATTTTGGATGTAGATTTTGTACATAATCTTAAAAAGCCCAGGTCTTGATTTTTGATTTGTAGGGCAAAGATAGGTGCTAGTTCCAAGTGCGCAGTACATTATCGAACGAAAAACAAGGAAAAGTCGGCCACTCGGATTGCTGGTATATTTGCCGCACGGGGCACCAGGCATACCCTGACCCGTATCATCAATCTTGCCCACTCAGATCATCACCTTATTCCGCCATCTTTTTATAAATTTGCACACAAATGAAAAAACACTCAACATGCTGGTCTTGATCGCAGGCTTGCCCGGGACAGGCAAAACGACCGTGGCCCGCGCCTTTGCCGAAAGCAGCGGTGCAACGCACCTGAATAGCGATGCGCTGCGCCGCCAACTCGGCCTGATGGGGCATTATACCCCCGAAGACAAACAAAAAGTGTATAAGGCCCTCTTGGAAAATGCCCGAGATGCCCTGCTGAAAGGCCAAACTGTGGTGGTGGACAGCACTTTTTACAACGAAACCGTACGCAGCGCTTTCCGCCATTTGGCGCAGGACTGCCAAGTGCCGCTCCACTGGGTAGAGGTCAGGGCCGATGAGGCTGTCCTGCTTCAACGACTGCAACAAACCCGACCGGACAGCGAAGCCGACTACAAAGTGTACCTGGATATTCGCCGCCAGTTTGAGCCTTTGCCCGATGAGCGTTTGGTCATAGATACCGGTCAGGAAACGCCCCGGAGCGCTGCCCAAAAAATAAGCCAATACCTCCTCTTATGACCACAAAAGAAGTGGAACATATTGTACAAAACGGGTTGTTTCCAGGCCCTGCCGACCATGTTTCCCTAGTGGAGACGCATATCTCATGGGTTATTTTGACCGATAAATATGCCTTCAAACTGAAAAAACCGGTCTCGTTTTCCTTTCTTGATTTTAGCACATGCGCACGGCGCAAGTATTTTCTGGAGCAGGAACTGCTGCTCAACCGCCGATTGGCACCACAGGTTTATCTTGAAGTGCTGCCCGTAGGCGCGAATGGGATAGGTGACAACAGCCCGCCCGTGACGGACTATGCACTCAAAATGCAGCGATTGGACAATGTCCGCGAGATGGACCGCCTGCTCGAACGCGATGCCGTTACGCCCGAAGACATGACCCAACTGGCTGCGTTGCTCGCCGATTTTCACCAACAACATCGCCTGCCAGCCGATACAAGTCTTGATATGGCGCAAATGGAATCCGATTTTGCCGATTTGTTTTCTTTCACCGATGACCTGATATCGCTTCGCGCACCCGATGCCGCCAATAAGATCTTATCCTGGCAAAGTCAGATGCCCGCTTTCCTGCGCGCGCACGCACTGCGGCTGCAAGCGCGGCTGAAAAGCGGTTTCGGTGTGGATGGACATGGTGATCTGCACAGCCGCAATATCTTCCTGCCCGAAGGACAGCCTCCGGTGGTGTTTGATTGTTTGGAGTTCAATGCGCATTTCCGCCAGTCGGACGTGCTCAATGAACTCGCTTTTTTTTGTATGGATCTGGAATATTACGGTCGGAAGGATTTGACAGAACACTTCCTGCAAACCTACAACTCGGTATGGAACTGCTTTGAACAACCTGAAGACGAATTGCTTTTTACCTATTTTAAGGCCTATCGGGCCAATATTCGCCTGAAAGTGACATTGCTGCAACTGCGCCAACACCCGGAAGATGCACAGGTGGCTTCAGTGGCTTTAAAGTATTGGGTATTGCTGTGCGGGTATGTTCAAAGGCTTTTTTAGCCCCCTTCGACCTTCAACCCCTCACCTACCCGCACCCATTGTTCCTGTTGGCCCATCCAGATCAGATTCATCCCAAAGAGTACATTATTGTCCTTCACTCGGTAGGAAGACAGGGTTTTCAGCGGTTCGACTGATTTCTCGCCCGTTTGTTGGTCAATGGTGATGACGGTACACCGGCCACAGGGTTTTACACCTTTAAAGGGTACTTCACCTATGCTGAAGTCTCGCCATTGGTCTTCTGCATACGGCGCGGCACCGGAAAAGACAAAATTAGGGCGGAAGCGGTTCATGGGCAGAGGGTTTTCCAGGCGGCTGTTTAACTCATCCAAAGAAGCCTGGCCAATAATCAGGAAAGGATAGCCATCGGCGAAACTGACGCGCTGCCCTTCCGGGGCGTATTTAGGGTTGGTGATGCGCTGCCCATCCTCGGGCATGTAAGCCATGCGGACATTCATAGATAACGTATGTGAAAACCACTCGCTTATATGCTGGTCTATCAGATTGGCCCGAAAATGCGTGCCCCATACTTCCACATCGGTTTCGGGCAGGGCATTATGGTCGGGAGCGAGGGGAAGTTGTATGAAATTGTCCGGGTTATTGCGCTCAACTACCCTTAAAAATGGCGGCTCAATGGCGGTATCCAACAGGGCTAACTTTGTTGATTCGCGCTGGGAAACAAATCGGCCATTTTCATTGACCAACATCCAGCGGCGGTCATATTCCAGGCCGCGCATTTGCACCCTGGCCGAAGTTACGGATATGCCGCCGAGGCCTTTGATGGGGTAGATATGGATTTCTGTCAGGATCATGGATTGCTTGGGGAAACAAAAAAGAAGGGCAAAGATAGGTTACTTGTTTGATGAGCGGGGACAAATGTTGCATATGTGCGCGGTATCGGTTAAAATCAAAGTGGCATGGTATTCCCCTGCTCCTCAAACACTTCCTCCACCTTCACCGCCAGATTTGGGACAATTGGTGAGGTCAGTATGTCGCCTGGTGCGGCGGGAGGCAGGCCAATATCCTGCCCATGTTCATTGGCCGATATACCTGAATGGTTTGAAAGTCAGGAAAGACGATCCAGTATTCCAGCACCCTATTTTCCCGATATATTTTAAACTTGTCCTTCATTTCCTTGCGGCTGTTGCCGGGAGAAAGGATTTCCACGATCAGGTCGGGTGCGCCGAAGCAGCCCTGGGCGTCCAATTTGGCTGTGTCGCAGATGACGCAAAGGTCGGGCTGCACAACGGTTATGACATCTTTATTGTGTTTGGAACTAAATTGCGAAAGGCGAACGTCGAAGGGGGCTGAATAGACCTCGCACCGACTACGCCCAAGTGCATTTCCAATGGATAGAAATAGCCTGCCACTAATGCGTTGATGACTGCGATTGGGGGCAGTCATTTGAGCGATTTTGCCTTTGAGGATTTCTATGCGTTCCTCGAATTTCCATAATAAATAATCGGCGTAGGTATAAAAACCTTCGGGATCAAGTTGAGATAGCGATGTGATGGCCATATTTTATAAAAACGTTGCCACTAAGATACAAAAACTACCAATTGTGCAACATCTTTAATTTTGGAGGGTGGGATGCCCATCACCCTTGCGCAAACCGAACAAACTCCCGCATGGTAAACTGCCCATTGGCCATGAGTTTTGGGTGGGGTGTCCAGTTGGGATCCAAGTGAAGGAAGGAGTGGGAATCACCCAGCAGCAAGCCGACAAACACTTCCGCGATGATACGACCACCAACAGGGCCCAAATGGGCTTGATTGTTTTCAAGTGCCAGTTGCTGTGCTTCTGCTAATATATAGGTCCAAAGCGGAGTGTTTTCCCGAAACTCTGGATCAATGTTGTCCACGGATAACTTGGCTTCTTTTTTTACAGCCTTACCAATGCGCAAATCCTTGTCTTTAAATGGGGCAATACCCATAAACCGCGCCACGTCCTGCCCGCTGGGAAGGCCCATGCGCAGCCCTCGCAGCAAATTACGCTCAGCCAGGGAGGGGATTTGTGGCACGACTTGTAAAGGAAGATTGCCCATTGGGTCTGCAAGTGAAGTGTCAATCCTGTAGGATTTCTGAACACGATTATCGCCGAATACTTGCGAAGGGCCAAAAAATAAGTCCCAATCAATAGCCCAATTGTCAGGAAATGCACGAAACCCTATTAAATCTTCTTCTTGTACTGTTTTTTTTGCGTTGAAAATGGGGAATAGAAAAGGCAGGTTTTTGTTGAGCTGGTAAAACGGGCGCACCATGGAATGCCCAAAGCGATAGGCTGCCACGCTGAACTCCACGGGGATAAATGGATCGTTGCGCCAGAAAAAATAATGAAGCAAGGGTTTGGTTTGGCGTATGCTTTCCCCTGTGTTCAGGTGTGGCAGTATCTGGTGCAGCATATCCTGACCGACTATTTTCGGCAAAAAATCATGCAGCACAATCCACTGGTAATGCCAGCGCACCTGCCGTTGTACCTGTGCAAAAGTAGCGTCAGGCATAAGATCGCACATGCGGTTGTGAAACTGGATAAAAGTGCTGTGGAGTTGTGCAACAATGACATTTTCATCATTTCGGGGGTCACCTATGAGTGCACGGGCACTTATAGCGCTATCCTGGGTACTTTCCGGCACAAGGCGCGGCAAATCCCGAATAATGACATCATCCACTCCCGATAATACCCTGCCGAGCAACATTCGTTTTCCGTCTGATGCATACAAATAAGGTTGGTCGGCAGGGCCTCTTCCATACAAGCTGTCCAAGTCAAACCTTGGTGTCCTGTAATCCACTAAGCCATCTGGATCGTTTTGTTTTTGTAGTGAGCTGGCCGGGTCGAAAGTTAAATCATGGTCAATGAATTGGCCGAGGTAGGTATAACCTGCATCAATGCCGGGGTTTTCTTCGGGGTCAAATGCTGGTAGGACTGCTGGCAAAGGGACTGTTTTGGCAATCATAGCCTTTGCCAGGTTTTTCAACCCTTTTTCTGTATGTTTTGCTGCGGGTAAAGTCCGAAACATTCGCCCATAACTGCCTTCAAAAAGGGTTGAGCGAAGGCTTGGTTCCAAGCCCCTGTGCGCATCTCCGTGAAGTCTTATGGTGGACATACTGTGTTTGTTGATTAATCCTATCTTTTATGATACAAAAGTATGGGGCACAACGCGCCTGGCATATCGCCCATTTGTGGGTTTTTGCAGTGGAAAAGTACTTGTGGTGGCCCTTGCAAACCACACAAATGTGTGATTTTACATGTACTATTACTTTATGGGGTGGCTGATAATATGTAACTACACGAGGTAGTAATGTTTGCTATAGCCATTTTTCTTGTATTGGGCACTGGTTAATCACAATTAGAGGGACATTCAGGATATGGACCTTTAGTGATTTTTGCGCCATCAATCCATTTTTCGCAATAATATTTATTGTTAATTTTTACACATTTCCAATCAGATTTTTTCTTAAGTTTTTTTGTTTTTGATACTATATCTTCAATAGAATTATTTGAAAATAATGCTTCTATTTCAATAAGTAAAGATTTTGGTAAATTCCAAGTTATTAATTCTTCCATGCTTTTATTTTTTTGATAATTTAACAGTCCATCCAAAAATATTATTAAAATCGAAGGCAAGCCCTTTATCTGAACTTACTTTATTGTAGTCCCGATAAAAAATTTCGCTCAAAAAAATATCAGAACCCTTAACGTTATAAAATAAAGAAAAATCTACTTTGGATTTTTTCGATTTAAATTTTGTACGCTTTTTATAAACTTTAAATTTTGTTGAAAAATTAAAAGAACTATCTGCGTTAAATTCAGCGTTTAAACCAATAAAATACAATGCAGGGCCAATAATATCCCCTACTTTATTTAGTCTTTTAGATGACATTAATACCTTGTTACCCGGAAGATTCTTATCTTTCAAAATAATAATTTCAATAAGGTGATAACCAGTAATTAATCCTTTGCAATTATTTAATGTAGTTAAATCATACTCAACAATTCCTTTGTATGCAACTTCACATTGACATAATTTATTTTGATAGTGTTCTTGTATAGAATAATTATTGCCGGGGCTTGTGTTAATAATTTCATCTAAAGCCTTTTTTGAAAATTCATTCTGATTATTAAATAAATCAAATTGATATATCTCTTGAGAACAACCCAAAGAAAAAATTAGAAGAATTAAAATGACATTCTTATAATCCATAATAATCTCTTTTTTGCGAATAATTAAACCCAAATTGAAGTTTATTTGGCGCTGTATTCGGATGCAACGCGCTTTTATTTATATGTAACAAATCCTGTAGGGCAAAGTAAGTTGATTTCCTATTTCTCCCTTCCCCTATTTGAAATCTCAATGCCCCGTTAATTCCTATATTAAAATGAGTATATTTATCTAGTGAAAACCTAACATTGTATGTAGATGAGTTATAAGATTTTGAAGTGTAAGTATCAGTTTCAGAGTAATTATATTTAGAAAAATTTAATCCAAAGATAGAGCTAAGCTCATATAATAATGGATAATAGCCTGTAAATTGATCAAAAGTGAATTCGAATTTATTGAATTGATCTTTATCATGAATGAAAACTGCAACGCCCCCGGTCCACCATCTATCAAAATTGTCAGAAATTGGTAGAAGGTCAATTATAGGGCCGCCATCGTTAAAATAATTAAAACTAAAATTTTTATAAGTTCCTGAATATGAACCTATTATCTGATTTCTTTTATTGTTATTAAAAATAAAATTAGTTGAAATGAGAAATAAACTACTGAAAGAATGATTTAGAGTATACGCATAAGAATTGCCTAAAGTTCTAATGCTTTTGATATAGACGGATGTATCCTTACCTGCACCAATACTAAATGAGTGAGAGAAATCAATTTGAACATCATTATCAAGTGGATTACCACTATTCCCTAAAGATTTTGTGTATAAGACAAGTGAAGTTCCATAATTAAAATATGACCAAGAACTAAGCCTTTTGTTAATTGAGCCTGCCAAAAATATATTACCACCAGAGCCTTTTTGTTTCCAACTAGATAGTGATTGATTTAAACTAATTGTAGCGCCAGCCCTTATCTCTAAATTCCAATTGTTTTGAGTAAATAAAGGTTCGCAAAAGGTTAAAAATCCAATTATAATTACAAACGTTTTTTTCATAATTAATCAGGCCTTTTGGCGTAAATAAAATTAACTTAATCTAAGGCTTGTATCGTTCCTTTTATGGTAACATTTCGATGGGTGAAGACAAATAATTATATAAGATATTTGTTCTTCGATCTTTTTGCCGTGTCCCATTTGTACTGAGATATCTTATGGTAGACATGCTATGTTTGCCGATTTTTTTACTAATGCGATAGCCTACTTTTTATGATACAAAAGTATGGGGCACAACGCGCCTGGCATATCGCCCATTTGTGGGTTTTTGCAGTGGAAAAGTACTTGTGGTGGCCTTTGCTAACCACACAAATGTGTGATGTCAAGCCCTGCGGCGTATTTTGGTCTTTAGGAATAAGGTGACACCGTGGCCGGGGCGGGTATCCAAGCGGAATTCCCCGCCTATTTCTGCGGCCCGTTTTTGGATGTTATAGAGGCCGTTACCGGGTTTGATTTGTTCGGGATCAAATCCCACGCCATCTTCACGGTAGTCTAAATAAAGGTAATGGTCATCTGTTTTCAATAGGATACTGATATGCTCTGCCTTGCTGTATTTCAGAGAGTTGTGCAGGGTTTCCTTAAAAATGAGGAATGCATTGTGTCGGAGCCTGGGATTGATCGTCAAGTCTGGGTTTTGCAGCTCGGAGCTGAAGCGGCAGAAGATTGGGGAGGATTCATTGGCATCGTTCACTAATTCGCGCATACGGTCAGAAAGGTCACTAACACTATCATATTTGATGTTGACCGCCCAGATAATATCCCTAAAAGAGCTCAGGGTTTTATGGGCATTGGCCCCGATGCGTTCCAGCATTTTGGCGGCTTCAGTATTTTCAGAGCCCAACATAAGGCGGAGTGAATCACTGAACATGCGGATACCGGTGAGTACTGGGCCGATTTCATCATGCAGGTCAGCCGTGATTTGTTGCCGCATGGCATCCAATTTTTTGATCTGCTGGATGCGGTATTGGTAAAAACCCCAAGCGGCGCCCAGGATCAAGATTCCTACAATGGTAAAAAACCACCAGGTGAGGTAAAATGGTGGTTTTATAATAATTGTTAAGGTGTATGGCTTTTGGTTTGGAATGGCTTCCTCGCTAAAGGCTTTGATGTTCAAATGATAAGTGCCAAATGGTAAATTGGCCAAGCGGACAAAGCCAGGGCTTGGGGTAGTGATCCAATGATCATCCAAGCCTACAATCTGATAGATTAAATAATTCATCCCCGGGTTGGCATACTCGGAGGAGACGAAGGAAAAGCTCAGGGTTCTTTTGGAATAGGGAAGTTGGATTTCATTTATTTCACCCGGATTGGCGCAGTCGTCTTCATTACAGCGCAGGGTGCTGTCCGGGCTGTCATTGACCAAAATTTGCTTCATGCGC
Organism: uncultured Saprospiraceae bacterium; assembly: GCA_964539805.1. Lineage (GTDB taxonomy): Bacteria > Bacteroidota > Bacteroidia > Chitinophagales > Saprospiraceae > M3007. Next base: position 22,310 of record CAZIKN010000050.1, read on the forward strand.
ACATTGGGTGCGCTTGGGCAGGGGGTAATGTTGCGTTTTTCCACTTCTACTATGCCTCCTTTGGTGCCGAACCAACAAACGCCGGGCCTTACTTCGTATGAGAGCTTACTGGTAAACCCGGTTGAGGGGAGACCGTCAGCAGGGCTGTATCGGCTGATTTTTTTTGTTTTTTTATCAAAATGTGCAAACCGGTCATTGTCTGAAAGCCACAGTCCGTCCGCTCCATCTGAAATGATATTGGTAACCAATAAGGAGGGCAAGCCATCTTTTTGGTTAAAAACCTGGTACTGCAAACTGTTTTTGTGCAGACAGATCAAGCCATTTGAGGTAGCGATCCAAAGGTTTTCCTGATCCTCCTGCCAGCCATTGATGTCTCCCTTTATGGGCAATGCTTCCTTTCGGGCCAAGGTATATGCGCCATTTGTTTTTTGCAATACCCATATCTCGCGAGTGTCGTGAGCCACATAAAGCTGGGCATTCCCGTCTTCATACACACTTGTAAAGCCTCCACTTTCAGGCAAAATGCTTAGCAATTTTTGCTTGAAAGTGCCATCTGTAGTTTCCTCAAAATGAAATAAGCCAGCGTAGGTCGCCACGATTAGGCTTTTGTTCTTAAGTATCTCAAAATCAAGTATTTGGGTGTAGGGGGCCTTCCGCTCGAAAATGGTTCTGATCTTGTGGTTTAATGGGTTGTACCATTGAAGTGAGAAGCCGTTGTGTATCCATACCCGCCCTTTGGTATCCATTTCGGCTTTGTCAATCTCCCGATCTGCGGGTTGGACGGTTATGGTTTTTTTTAAGCGTCTGCCATTGATGGAATAGAGGCTGTTGCCCATAGAACCGTGCATGTTGCCATATTGGTCCCTGAACAGACTGCTCCAGGGCTGTTGGCTGTCCGGTATTTTTATGATCTTGAATTTTGATTTTGCAGGATTGACCCATGACACGCCCTCGCTAAAATACCCCGCCCACAGTGTTTTATCCGGATCAACATACAGGTGATAAATGGGGTCGGGTTTTAGGCTGCCCTTTTCCGTGGGATCATGTTCATAGACATTTCGCACGGTGTTTGCATGTAGGTCAAACTGAATGATGGTGCCCGTTTTGGTGCTAAGCCAGATTTGTCCCTCTGGGCTGGATGCCATACTGCATAGTTTGGAATTTTGGTAAAGAGGGTAGCCCCTGTAACTGTTCAGATCATAAGTGTAAAGCCCCTGATCCGTCAGTAGGAAAAATGAGGCATTTGGCGTAAATTCCGTTTCAAAAATAGCGTTCGGAAGGGGGGCAGCCTGTTGGGAGAGGCTGAACATTTGGGCTGTTTTTTGGTGGGGCGTATTTTGAAAAACGATCATGCCTGCCGTAGGGCTGCCCCAGAGAAAAACCAAAAGGTGGGTGATCATCCCATCTTTGTTTTTGTTGGCTACACAGCGGTTGACCCGATAACCAATCGTGTATTGAATCTTAAACACTTGATTTTCAGGGTTAAAGGTAAGTATGGGGAAATGGCTGTCCTCATCCTCCATCATTAACCATAACAGGCCAGAGGCATCTTGAGCGATGACGTGACAGGGAGTTTGCAGCACTTTGTTGTTCAAAATGATTGAATAATGGGCAAAAGTATCTGCCTTGCGAACATAACGGCACAAATACTTGTCCGCCCCAAACCACACATCGCCCTTGGGGTCTTCCACAAATGCTCCCCCGATGTTTTGTCCTTTTATGGATCCGGGCAAACGTTCGTCAGGTGTGTAGGTTTGCACCGACACACCATCGAAACGATTTAATCCATTGGGCGAGCTGATCCAGACTTCCCCTCTTGAGTCTTTCAGCATGTGCCAATTCCACCCTTGCAACAGGCCCTCTTTACGCGTCAAATGATGGAAATGCAGATTTTGTCGGGCCTGAGCATTGGTTTCTGAAAGATGAAGGAGCAGCCATGACATCAACAGCCAATACCTGAGTTGCATATTATTCAGATCGGTTGTGGTTCATTGTCTTGTGGCATACGCAGCATGCAATACGGCGGACAAGGTAAGGCCAATAAATGATGATCCTGATCCAAAATATTGCCATTGGCGTCAATACCAATGGCGGCAGTTGTAAATTGCTGGGATTGTGCCGGAAAGCGGATCGTGACTTCCATTACATTGATGGCACCCGTTTGGGCGTCTAGTTCATTTAGGTCACTGGGGTAGTATTTACCCGCTGGCAAAGGTGTGTCCGGTATGATAACCGCATATTGTTTTTGAATTAACATGAGAAAAGATATTAAATAAGTGAACAGATGTCATTCGTCTCATGTAGCGTTTTTTTTTCCCTGAATGGCCAATAAAACGGCCTCAGTCTTTGATTTTACATGCATTTTTTGGTATATGTTGTGTACGTGCGAGCGCACGCCATCCAAGGAAAGGAAGAGTTTGGCACATATCTCTTTGTAGGAAGCTCCATCACACAGGCATTCCAATACCTCCATTTCGCGTTTGGTTAGTCCATAGGCATTGTCAAATTCTTTTGGGGCGGGCTGTTGTGGGGCCGCTCCCTGACGAAAAAACGCCAGCGCTTTTTTGGCAATAAAACTGTTCATGGGTGCCCCGCCTGCTGCAGCGATCCTTATGGAATCCACTACTTTTTCGCCCGTGTCGCTTCCTTTGAGCAAATAACCCGAAGCGCCCATTTTGAGTGCCTCAAATATATTGGTGTCATCAGAGTATTGGGATAAGATGATGATTTCCGTGTTTGGGCATACTTCTTTGATCAATTTGGTTGCTTCTATGCCATTGCGGCCCGGCATGTCAATATCCATCAGGATAACTTTGGGATTGAGTTTGGCGGACTCTTTTTCTGCATCATTGGCATGCGGGAAAATGCCCACAACGGCTATGTCGGCATATAACTTAAAAAGGCTGCTGTATCCGTCGCGAATATCGCTGCTGTCATCAAAAATGGCTACGGTTATCGGGGTAGGGTTTTCCATGGCAATTATTCCAGTTTTTTTGGTCACAAAGATGGCTACTTGGTTTGGTATTATACAATCACATCTTTGTGTGTTTTTTTATGGCGAACTGGTTTGATGGTTGTAGCAGCAAAAAAGGGCTGATGCTTGCTCAGAATCGCAGCCCCACACCAATGCCATTGGGCATAGCACCGAGCATAAGTTTGGGCTGTTGGCTTTTTTGGCCCAATAGACGATTGTGCGTGGTGCCATCCCTAAGTCCGTCGTTATACAGAAGTACCGCTTTCTGTTCATTACGGTGTGATTTCATGGCAAGATTTATTCCGGGAATAAAAGCAGCAACCCCTGCCAGACAAAATCCGACTCCTGCAATCATCTTGTCTCTTTTTTTGATTTCGGAAAGTTCAGTGGATGTGCTTTGGTCAAAATAGACAACCCCCACACCTGCAAGGCCTCCAGCTAAGATAGCAAACGGAATCATATAGCCCATTTGTTTGGATGCTTTTTGAAAATGCGCATACGCTTGAGGATTATCCCTTTTCATGATATCGCTAATCGTTTTCCTCGGCACATCAATACCATTGATGGCATAAAGCCCCCATATATCACCGCTTCTGCTCCTGTAGGTGATGGGGGATGAATTGGGCAAATCATGGACAGTCAGCCAATTGTTTTCTCCAATTTTGGTTTTTGGCTTTTGGACTGCGTTGCAGGAAACAAACTCATCTTTGTGGCCGTTTTGATACACAATCTGACGCACCGAACAGCGCTCAATCACATAAGATGGCCCATTGGGGTTTGCAGGATTTTTATATTTTATGGACTGTTTGTCCACTTCATTGACCAAACCTATGATATGGTCGCCGTTGCGCAGGAAAAGGGAATCCTGGGCGTTAATCGCTGTAACATATACAAATGAAAAAAGGAAAGCGATAAAACAAGGTGTGATTTTGGATCTTACATTCTTCATAATACTGTTGTTTTAATGGCAAAAAGAAAGGTAAAGCAATTCCCCGCAATGGTATTACTTTTAAAATTAAACAACAACAGATCGTTCCGGGTTCACATTAAATATTTTTTATACCAGTTATTGGGTCCAAGGCTTAAAAATCAAGTATCTGAGGCCAAAAATTCATACGTATGCCTATGCCCCAGACCTGCGTGCGCAGGTCGCGTGTGTTGTCCTCGCTATCTTTATTGCGCCATAACAGCCTCATATCCAAGAACATATTGTGCCGGAACATCCAGGAGGCATCCAAAGCAAGCAAATTGATGCTCGCACCTATGCCCTGCCCAATGCTGTTGCCGTAGTCCTGCACGCGGCTGCCATAAGCCAGCAGCGGATTGCCACCCCAGTTTTTGCCGGCTTCATCTTCACCGATCCGAGCATGCATGAAGCGGGCATTCAGAAAAATTTTGGCATGGGGCTGATATTTAAGGATGCCGATAAACTCGCGGAAATTGGCCCACAATGGGTGCGCCAGCGGTTGATTGTAATGGGTGAAACTGTTCAGGGAATCAAAATGCGACCAAGTGTATGGGCGGGCGCTGTTGAATTCTGCCTGCATATCAAGGTGGTCAATACCCAAAGCGTTGATGTACTTGATGCCGGCCTGGATACCATATTTATTGCCCCACCAACCTTTTTGGGCAGGACGTATCAACTCGCGCAACAGAAACTCATCCAACAGTAATTGGCCGTAAAGCCGAACACGGCGAAACAAATCCCAGCGGCCATCAAAACCAATCAGCACATTGTCCGGGCTACCAATCATGCCTTCAACACTTCTGTACAAAACGACTGGGTTAAGGTATTGAAATTCAAACTGTTGGCTTCGGTTAAAGACGGTAGCCTCAAACAGTCCAACGGACATTCGGGGCGTAATCTTGAAGTTCAGGTAGTGCATGGCGGCGTACTTGCGCGCGATGCGCATGTTGTCCGGCTGGGCGCTACTCGGGCTAAGTTCAAAGAAGAGATTTTGGTAATGAAAGCGCCAAACGCGCGTATTCATTTTAAGGTAAAAATTCAAATTGCCCACATCGGAGAGGAAAAGGCTCCGATGGCCATTGCCTATGAATTGGCGGCCGTGACCTAATTCCAGGCCCACATGTTTGCTCACATTGAAGCCGATATGGGCATTGGCCAGGTTAAAATCAAAGGCATCCGTAAGCTCAGCATAACGCGGGCGGTAATTTTTGTAATTCCCGGCCCCGGGGAGGGATTTGTACTGTTGGGCGCGCTGCGTGACATAATTGGGCAAACGGGCCTGTGATTCCACCAGATTGGTATAAATGAACACTTTGCGATCCACCATGGCCCTTACTTCCAGGCCACGCTGGTTGGCGAAAAGCAGCTCAGCATCATTTTGTTGCCCCCCCAAGGCAAAGTTTAGCATAGGATTGGCACGAAGGCTAAAATCAGGCGTATTGACCTCAAAAAAGTGTGCCGGTGTGCGGTAAAAATGCTTTAGCAGGGGCTTAGGGCTTCCCTCTCGAAGGCTGTCCGGCAGCCAGTCATTGTTGTCGCGTAAAAGGTAATTAAGGTCAGCGCGATCCAGAGATGACCATACTGTAGCGGCGGTATCGGCCATTAACGCTATCTGAGCGGCATCTTTGCGTGTGTATTCCTTCACTTCAGGATGAAGGGTGGTTTTGCCGCCATCCTTAATGCTCAGGCGCTCTAATATATGGTACGCGGGCGATTGCAAGGGCAAACCGGAAACTTGGGCGCCCAGGTTGATGCCTGTGAGCAAAAGCAGTGCCAGCACTGCGGTGTATTTATTCTTCATTGTCAAAATACACCTTGTAATATTTTTTGCCTTTTTCATCATCAAAACCGCGTTCAATGAGGTCACGCCGGCCATGGACATACAGGTGAAAGTTCTTGTCCAATTTGATGACGCTTTTGAATACTTTGAACTCCTTTTTTACGGCCTGATTGGAAATATCGAACTGATCGTTAAGCGGCACTGCGTAGGCATTGGCGTATTCGTCCCTAAAGTCCTTGAATGCCTGTTGCTGCTCCGGTTCATCGGGGAACAATATTTTTGTAAAGTCTTCTATTTCAAAGGATTCGTTATCTTTGAAATAGTCGCCCGAGCGGTTGAGTTTGTCAATGGTATCCGTGCGGTCCATGCCAAATTTGACAGGCATTTTGTGTGCTATAAACTCACTGCTAAGGTTGATGTAATGGCGGGTATTGAAATAGTTGTCCTCTATGGGGCGCAGGCGCAAAAACTCATCTTTCCAAAAGGAGCGTTCGTCGCTTTTGCTCACTTTGTCAATGACCGCGATACGGTAGCCCTCGGCCTCATCCAGGTTAAAAACCAGGGCGAGCACTTCGGGTTTTCCTGTGGGGATACCCTCTATGATGTTAAGGGCAAATGATTCGGCCGTTCGCTCTGTTTTCAGAAAGGGATCATGGCTTTGAACTTTCCAGAAGGCCAGGGCAGTGGTTGGCTCATCCTGCAACTGAAGATCTTCGATGAGGGCTACAAAAAATTCGCCGCCCTGTACTTTGGGCACATCAGTGAAGGTGTACAGCTGTTGGGCCAGTTTGGTTACCTCATCGTTCATGTGTTCCCCGGGGTTTTGGAACATAGCCATGCAGGATTGGTACACTAAGTGGTTGCTTACATCTTCCTCATGGTAAAAGTAATGAAACTCTTCATTTTTTTCCAAAGGCTTGAGCAGGGTGGTCAACAACATTTCCTCTGCCACTGCGTGCAGGGGCATAAGGGTTTGTTTGGGTATGGATACGCCTTCAAAACGGCCTTTGTTGCCAACCCATGTGGCGGCAAAACAGGTAATTCGAGCAGAGGAGAAATCAAGCATGTTCTAAATATAGGGTGAGTTTGGTGGTTCAACAGACCACGGCACAAAAGTAAACAAAGTGTTTTGAATGGGCGGTGTCATTTTTTCCACATTAAGCCAATAGCGGACAAGAGCAGTTTTGATGCTGTCAAATGATGCATTACCTTTGCCGCGATTTAGAGCGCAGATCATCATTCACCGCTCATCATTCATAACTCATCACTCATCATTCATATCCTGTGTTTAAAAAAATATTGTCGCTTGCGCTTGTTGCTGTTGTATTGTCCAATTGTGCCAATGATTTTGACCTGACGGCCAATTGGAAAGAAATTCCGGTAGTATATGCCATCCTTTCGGCCAAGGACACGGCCAATTATGTGCGCGTTGAGAAGGCTTTCCTTGATCCTGAAACCAATGCCTTGCAAATTGCCCAGATTGCTGATTCACTGTATTATCCTGCGGGTGCGGTAACTGTTTTTTTGGAGCAGGTCAGCAATGGGAAAAGGATACCGCTCAGCCGAATTGACGGAACTTTAGATGGTATCGTGCGTACGGGTGATATTTTCGCCAACAAACCCAATTGGCTTTATAAAACCAAAGAACCTTTGCTACCCAAGCAAAAATACAAAGTCGTGGTACAGCGCAAAGACGGCAAAGCAGACATCACCGCTGTAACGGATATGCCAGGCGATTTTTTGTTTACGACCCCCGTTGTACAGATCCCTGTATTGAATTTTTTCCCGCGCTCAACAACCTCTATTAAATGGATTGCCGATGCCAATGCTTTGTTTTTCAACGTGAAATTTGCTATACGCTACCGAGAGTATGACAGCAATGGCAATGAAATAAATGATGGTATCTTGAACTGGGATGCGATGAAAAGCATAAAATTGTCAACAATCAACACCTCCCGTGAAGTAGAAATACCGGGCGGTGCCTTTGAAAACTTTTTGATCAAAAGCCTGCCTCCTTTTCCTCAGGGATATCGCCAATTTGGGCGTGTTGACATCTTTGTAGAGGGTGGTGGCAAGGAATTGGAAAAATTCCAAAATGTGGCTGCTGCCAGTGCCGGGATCACAGGTGCCGAGGTTGTGGCGGCATACAGCAATGTCTTTGAAGGCACCCAGCCTGCCTATGGTTTGGTGATGGCTAAAAACAGCACTTCTTTCTTGAATGCCCGCATCCTGCAAGAAACGATTGACAGCCTGAAATTCAATCCGGCTGCCAAAGCCCTGAATTTTAGGTAAAATGCGTTGTATTAATGTGATAATATGTTGTATAATATGATAATGGGGGTGTACGGCATCATGGTTTCAACGCCATGACCATGCGGTTGGCACCACTCAGGTCTTTGCGCAAAATGCCCTTGCAAAATCCTTTTTGCTCCAAAAGTTCCAATACTTGAGGGGCGTTAAATTCATTGCACTCGAAAAACAGGGCCGCGCCAGCAGGGCATTGTTGCTGAACAAAATCGGCAATAAAACGATAAAAAAGTAGCGGATCAGGCTGTTCAACAAACAAGGCCAGATGTGGCTCATGTTCCAGCACGTGCTTGGGTATCAGGCTTGTTTCTTCATGGGTAATGTATGGCGGGTTGCTCACCACAATATTCGCCGCAGGCAGGCTGTGCCAGCGTTCCTTATCCAAAATGTCGCCTTTGATAAAGGTAAATAATGGATTAGGAAGTAATTGTGTGGCGTTTAGAATGGCCATGTCCAGCGCTTCCGCGCTTTTTTCCAAACCATAAATTTGTATGGAAGGCTGCTTTTTTTTCAAGGTGATGGCAATACAGCCACTGCCAAGGCCAATGTCCAAGACTATGGCTGGTGCTGGAATGAAGTGGCCTGATTGCAGGTATTCCAGCACCCAGGCCACCAATTCCTCCGTTTCTTGCCGAGGGATAAGCACGGCGGGGCTTACCTTGAACCGTAGTCCCCAAAAATCCGCTTCCCCTATAATGTACTGAACAGGCTCTCCTGCCGCTAATCGTGCTGCAATCGCTTCAAAATCAGTCAATTCTTGGGGTGAAAGGAGACTATCTGGTATTCGTTTTTTGTATTGAAAGGCATCTTCCATGACAATACGGGCAACGGCAGCGGCCTCTGCCTTGTCATAATAATTGGTCAAACTTTGTGTCAGTATTGTTCGCGCTTCCTGAAGGGTCATATCAAAATATCAAAAATGGTTCCAGTTGGTTGATTGTCCATTAGTTGTATTTTTCCGCCCTGGCTTTCCACTACTTGTTTTACGATGTAAAGGCCCAAGCCGGTACCTGTTGCGGAGCGGGTTTCTTCATTGCCGAGGCGATAGAATTTTTCAAAAACAGCCTTTTTTTCGGCGTCGGGTATGCCTGGCCCCTCATCCGAGATACGCAGTTGGAGTTTTTTGTCCAACATTCTCATACTCAGGGTTATAGGTGATGATTTCGGGGCGTATTTAACAGCATTTTCCAATAGATTTTGTATAACGGACACTAAGCCGGTTTTATCGCTGCACAGTTCAAGGGCTGTTTCTGGCAGGTCGGCAATGATGTGGGCATCGGGGAAGCGCGTCTTGATGGTCAGGATGCACTCGCGGGCGAGCGCCGTGGCTTCAAAAGGCTCTGTATGTGGCCGCCAATTATCCTCCAAACGCGCTGCCAAGAGCAGATCTTCCACCAATTGTTGGAGCCTGACGGCATCTTTTACGCCATTTTGGCTTAGGATTAGGTATTGTTCGCGATTGAGTTCCCGTTTTTTTATGGTGTCAAAAGCGAGCCGCATGCTGGCGATGGGTGATTTGAGTTCATGGGTGATGCTGAGCAAAAAATTGCGCCGTTGTCGGGCCAGCGCTACCTCCCGGTCGGCACTTCTGCGGATGATGTAGAGGCCGGCCACAAGGCAACAAATAAAAAAGAGGCCCTCGTAAACGACGATGCGCCGGCGTTTTTCCCAGCCGCGTTTGGCTGCCGGGTATTTGGGGTGTTGGTTTATGGTCGTTTTGTTTATTTCTCGTTGTTCGGTTTTTAACTCATTGATAATCAGGAGTTGTTCGGTTGCGAAAACCAATTCGTTTTGTTGCCAGAGGTGATAGGCCCACCAGGAAAAGGCGAGAATCATGTAGCCAATGAGCAGATGGGACAGGCGGGTGATGGATATTTTTTTCAAGGATATATTGTGGTAATGTAATGAACGTATTGGGCAAAGAATGTTTCTTTTTTAAACACGTAGTTTTCCCAAGATCCACTCTTTAGAGACCATATTACCTACTGATTGGACTTCAAGGGCTAATTTTTCTCTTTTTTCCTTGCTTGGCATAGGACCCAACTTGACCAACTTATGCAATTTACTCAAAAAATTCAAATAAACAATTTGCTTCTCCTCTGTGAACTTAGACCTTTTGACCTTTTTATACAAGGCTGCCATCCGTGTTTCAAGCAGTTCGTTCTCTGTTTCGTAGTAGATTTTTACCAATAAAACGTCTGCTTGAAAGCTGATAAAGCTGTTCTCGAAAAGTTTGTAAACCAAGGTTTGCTCCGCCTCATGGAAATTCTTTATGGCAAACAAATACTCGGCTGTACACAGGTGATAAACTTCAGTGGGAAACCTGGTGCCACATATTCGTTCTGGCGTATGCGTGCTTAAAAATTGTTTAACCCATTCCATCTCTCCGAGTTTTATGGCGATCAACGCCAAATTATAAAAGGCATTCAAGGGTATAGAATTGTCCAAATAGAAAAAACCCTTTTCTAAATGCACCCGAAACAGGTTAAACATAAAGCGACTCATATCCTGGCCTCCACTTGTCCGGTACCTTTTGATCCAAAGAGAACGCTGGTAAGCCATCAAGTCCTTAAAGCGCTCTGGCTCAAAGAAGGCTTCGTTTTCATTAAGGAGTTGTTCTAATTTTTCGAAATCCTCATCTGATCCATCTTCTTTGATTAAACGAATAATGAGGTGGTAAATCTGATTTATTGGCGTGTCAAAGGGTTGGCCCTTATCAGACAATCTTAGCACCGTTTCGTTAATGGAGGTTTCCGCATCTGTCTGGATATTCGTGAACATGTTTTGGTACTCCAGCGCAGTGATGAACTCTAATTTGCGGATGATGTAGTGATGGTCAAGGTTGAGCAGCACCTTGCCCAGGTTGGTATCATCTTCAAAAGAGTTGTATAAACCGCGGAAATTCAGTTCTTCTTCCTCAATATTTAACAATTCCTGATAATAGGACGCATCTTTTTTGATATTTTCGCTATGAATATTGCGGATCAATTGAAAGTTTTGGCTGAAGCGATCTTCCAAACCATGCTTGCGATAAAATTTTGCGAGTACCAAAAGTTCATTTGTGCTTTGACGTGTTTTTTCCCAATGGTCTTGTTGCAAAAACAACCTGACTAAGCGAAATAACTCTGAGGTAAGGGAATCAAGCGGGCTTTTTACTTTTGATTCAAAGGTAAGGTCGGGATAAAACTGCTTAAAAACCTGTTCTTTTTGCAGTTGAGGGGCTGATTCTTCCGCATTATTTGCAATAATAAGGTCCCACAGATCAGTTACCTCAATGGAGCGGTTGCCTGAATTAAAATATGGCGATAATAAAAATAGCCTAAGCCTTTTTCTTTCAAAAGGACTCAGTCTTTGTATGACTTCAAGAAGTTTTTTGTTGAGCATGGGAGCCTCATCAAATATTTTGGGTAAAGGTAAGTCATGGGTTTCTGGAAAAACGGGAAAAAATGTCCAAAAATTTTATATCCATTGTCCAGACTTTTGCAGCATCATTTTCACATAATCAACAAAATTTAATATGAAAAAATGCAATTTGATTTGGCTCTTTTTGGCTGTTACTTTATTAGCCCCAGCATTTGCCATCGCCCAAACACCGGGGAATAAAGGAGGCACTATTGGTCCCGGTGATCCGCCACCCGGCACTCCTTTAATCATTGTGGATAAGGTAATTATCAATCAGCAAAATCCTTGTACTGTACCCGAGTTAAGCCCGAGAGGTATTGGCTCGGTCAACAAGTTTTGCCTTAATAAGGCGGGGCAAGGTGAAGAGGGGTACACCAATACATACAATGCAGAAGTGGAAAAAGGCGAAAGTGGGTTGAGGTTTACCATGATGTACGGTAATTTGCCGGGATACGGAAATGACTTGTTTATTGGTAATGTTAAAAAGATTGGACAAGGAAATCTACGTTTAAAGTTTGTGAACGATACACAAGTTGATTGTGTGAATGTAATTGACGTCATTAATAATATAGAAGAACTCGTTTTTAGCATTAACAGCACAGTAAACAGCCTGTATCAGGCAAAAGTAGAAATAACATTTTACAATAGTTGCTATTATGGTGGCTGTGGTAGTGTTTTGTGCGAAATAATTCCTGTAAAGCACCCTGACGGACGAGACAGCATGCGCAGTATCGTAAACGAGCCCCATTTATTGGTTTCCCCCAACCCCTTCTCTCAGGAAACTCGATTCAATTATTCTTTAGAAAACCCTCAGCCCGTAAGTATTCAAGTATTCAATGCACAAGGCACTTTGGTGCAAACATTGGTGCAGGAGCAGTTGCAGGATGCAGGGGATTATACGGCCATACTCGATGGAACCCAATTGGCCAATGGTGTTTATTTCGCTGTTGTACAAGTGGGGGCAACCAGAAAAATTCATTCCCTTGTAAAATCAAATTAACGCCAAAGAACATTACGCTTTCTGACTTAGTGTTTGTTATAGCCCTTTTTCGCTCGCGGAGAAGGGCTTTTTTTTGGGAAAATGAAAAAAAACTGTCTTTTTCTGCCTTATCAAACGCTGTCACCTTTGTGCATCATTTTGTTTTTCATCACTAAAATTGATTTACACATGCACAAATTAATGACTTGGCGTTCTGCCTTATTTGCGCTTTGTTGTCTGTTCGCAGCACAGTTTGCATCAGCGCAATGTATCAGTGGCCCAACAACGGTATGCGGCGAAAGCACGCACACCTACACGATTGATCCGGCACAGCTGCCGCCGGGAACCAACAACACCTTGTGGACCGTGCTGAACGGAGCTATTTCCCCTCCTACCAGCATGACCTCAACCAATGTTACCTGGGGCCCGCAGGGAACCGGTATGGTAACGGCTACCTTCCTGAAATCAAATGGCGCTACCGCTGGCGTCTGCACTCTACAGGTTGCCATCACTCCGTTGCCGGAAATCACACTGGAACCAGCCTTCACCCAGGAGTGTAACCGAAAAGATGGTGGTTACAACTCTTTGGTGGAAGGATATTGTGAAAAGCAGTTAGTGCCCTTTACGGCTACGGGTGTTGACAATTGTAATGACTGCTACAAATGGGTTGCTTCGGGCAATGCGTACGTCGTTTCCCAAAATGGCCCCAATGCCGAGATTCAGTTTACTGGTGCAGGAAATGCTGAAGTATGTGTCATCGTGACCACTCCGGAAGGATGCTCCAATCAATTATGTAAATCTTATATTGTGTATGCCAACCCTGTTGCCGATTTTACTATTTTGTCACATCCCAATGCGACAACAGAGGTAGATATTTGCCTGAACGAGTCGCTGACCTTCTTCGGATCATATATTGACCCTAACGATTTGGAGTTGGGTGGATATAACTGGTTGGTCTATGAGGCTGCTAATCCAGCCAACGTGATTGGAGGAGGTACCGGACAAACATTTATTCAGGCCTTTAATACAGCAGGTGATTATGTGGTACAACTTACCGTGTCCAACTGCCTCGGCTGTACTGATGTAAAGACTATATTGGTACACGTCAATCCATTTGCAGGCCCGGAAATTACCTGCCCGTCAGTAGTTTGCGAAAGCAGCCAGCCCGTTTTATATTGTGCGCCCCTGGATTGCACCAATGCTACGTGGAGCGTGACTGGTGGCACATTCCAGCCTAATTCAAATGCACCAAACTGTATTGATGTCATTTGGAGCAACCCGCCATCTAATGGTTTCGGTACTGTCACACTGTCCTGTTCCAATGCCCTGTGCCCTGTGCCGACAACCGTGGAAGTGCCCATTATTCCTGAAACACCTCAGATTCAGGGGCCAATCCTGATCTGTGACAACCAGGCGGATGGCAATGTTTACTCCTTGCCTTTCTGGCCTGGTACGGATTATACATGGACGGTAACACCTTCTAATTCAAGTATATCAGGCTCTTCTCCTTCACAAACACCTAATGTTTTTTTTGTAAACCTGAATGGCTACAATGGTGATTTTGTGGTAAATGTTACCCTGAATAATACTATTGCGGATTGTAAATCAGAGGGCAGCCTGACGGTAACCGTGCGCGATTACAATATCAATGTAAGTCCATCAAATGAGTTCTGTTATGGCTTCCCCGAAGTAGGCCCAACGTTCACCGTTACCCCAACGCCAACTCCTTCAGGTTACCATATATTGTGGACGATCAGCACCACTAATTATTCCACTACCATACAGGGCGCTCCTGATGATCCGGTGTTGACGAACCTTAACTTCCAAAGTGTATTCGGTGCTGCGGGTAACTTTCAGGTTTGTGCTGAAATTGTACAAAATGGAAGCAATCAAACCTGTGACGGCCTTTGTACCGCCATCACCATCAATGAGCCTGTGCCACCCATTACAGGTGTTACCGGCAGGCAGAATGTGTGCCCGAACTCCACGGTGGCTTATGTGGCAGTACCCGCCATACCAGGATCATCCTATGAGTGGGAAATAACCGGCGGTACGGGTTCAGGAATCACCCTAAACCCATCAAGGTCCGTAACTTGGGGGCCAAGCGAGCCCTACCATTTGCGAGTGCGTCGTATTGTTGATGGCTGCAAATCAGAATGGTTTGATTTGGATATCACCAAATTGATGGTACCGGATGTGGATTTTACCGGGACACTCAATGTTTGCACAGATGTGCCTTATACCTACACGGCAAATGACCTAAATTTGGATCAATATACCTGGATGGCCAATGGCGGCTCCATCATAAGTGGTCAAGGCACGCCAGTTGTTCAGGTTATTTGGCACCAATCCAACATAACTAATCCATTTATTCGCCTCACAGGCCGTTTGTGTGGACAAAACAACACGGAGACCAAGTTTGTCAACTTGGTTGGCCAGGATGCGGCTATAGATGGGCCTTTAGAAATTTGCCAACATACCAACGGAACATATTCCGTTGTGCCTGCGGACCCTAATGCAACTTATACCTGGTTCGTCAATGGCAACCCGGTCAGCGGCTCAGGCCCATCCATAGTCTTGAATTTTCCATTTATCGGTAATGCGAGTATCCGTGTTCGGATTGAAAACTACATGGGTTGCCCGGGTATCGTAGGATTGGAATACAATGTTACGGTTACGCCCAACCCTGAGCAGTTTATCTCTCAGGTAGGTTTCCTTTGTTGTACCCAAAAAGGCACAGTGGTGCTTACCTCATCTGTGCCGGCCAGCAATCCGAACAGCACCTTTACGTGGTATCACTTTGAAAATGGCGCTTGGGTACAGGTACAAAATTCCATTTATGCCAGCCGCTACATTGCCAATGGCGCAGTATTGACCATCAATTACACACCGTTTAGCGGGCCAGCCATGATTGGCGCCTTCAGGGTGGTGATCAATGAAGGCACGGATTGCCCGACAGAAGTGACCCATACGGTTACTTGCCTGCAGGATTGCAGTGGAGAACCCTGTACGGATGTGCGGTTCACGGACTGGTATTTCCCTTCCAAACAGTGCGGTACGGTTGAAGTAGTAGGCTCTGTAAGCCCAACATGTTTGGTCAATGCTTATTTTGTGGTATTGACTGGCACCAGTGGTATAGGCTTCCCCAGCCAAATACCAGTGGCTGATATTAACAATCCAAGCGCTGTGCTCACGCCCTTCCTGGAGCCGGGCATTTATCTGATAGGCTTGGTTGGTGTGTATGACTGTGACGGTCATGGCCCCAAACCTCCGCGGTACTGCATCAGCACACGTTACGTTACCATTCCGGTCATCAGTGATTTTGACACCAATATTTCTTGTGACCCGGCGCAATCAGGTGTGTTTAATGTAGATCTGTTGAACACATCAGATTATTTGCCCCAATTTGAAGGCAATATTCAATGGACATGGACCTCAGATGGAACCATTATTGGCAATGGTACCAATAGCGCTATTCAATTGGCCGCAGGAGAAACTAAAAAAATATGCCTGACTGCCAAAACAGAAGTAAATGACAATGGTGTCATTAAGCCCTATGTCTGCCGTGTTTGTCAGGACATTAGCATCCCTAAAAACCAGACAATTGACATTGACGCTAACCTGAGCTCCGTTTGTACAGGTGCCGTGGGTACATTTGGTGCCATTATTGGTGACCCAAGCCAAATTCTGTCCTATAACTGGACCTTCACCTATCCTTTTGGGTTTCCTGTATTTACCAGTACGGTAGCTAGCCCGATATTTGCTTTCCCATTAGATGGAACTTATACCATTGAACTGGAAGTATTGCTGGCCAATGGATGCAGGCTGTCTGCAATAAGAAGCATTGAAATCCAGTTGCACGGTATTGAATTGAGCACTTATATATCCGGTGCACCCTGTGGCGCACAGCACCTTAATGCTTGTTACCAAAGTACCGTATGTCAGGGTTATCAATATTTGTGGAGCACCATCCCTCCTGCAACCACATCTGAAGTGACCATTGACCAATCAGGGGTGTACACGGTTACAGTAACCAATCCAGCCAATGGGTGTACCCTGACCAGCACATTTTCGGTAACAGCCAGCTCACCTTTCCCGGGTTCATATTACGGCAATTTGTCACAGTGTGAAGGCGAATATGACCTGTCTATCATCGTACCCGTGAGAAGTGGCTTTGTTTACACCTTTAATGGGCTGAACACTTCAGCCACCACAGGGGGCAGCGTAGGGTTGTGGAATGTGCCGCTGGGCAATGTCGGCAATTTGCCTGCTGGAAATTATACCTTTACCATAACGGTCAAAGACAATCAGGGCAACAATTGCTCGGCCACGATGGAAGGTTCAGTAACCATACACCCAAAGCCGGATCCAGTACCATTTACCATCAGCTATAATTGTGATCCTTTCAGTGCCGTACTGGTAGCCGACCAACCCGTATCATGGTTCAATAATGGTAATTTCCTTGCTTACAGTAGCCAAATCACTGTTTTCACTGGAGGGTACTATTACACAGAGGTCATCAATGAATATGGCTGTTCAAACCAATTTGGCCTGCCGGTTTCCAATGCGCCCAGCGCTGATATCCTTTGTGGTTGCTATTGTATAGAACCCGAGATTGTCAACTCCGGACAAGCTATAATTGAAGCCCCCAATGGCAACAACTACACCTATTGGGAATGGCGCCGCGGTACAGACGTACTCTTG
>CAZIKN010000051.1:0-39181 GCA_964539805.1 uncultured Saprospiraceae bacterium
ACGATTGTAAGGTAAGAGCGTTTGCAGGACTGTTGTCTTGAATGAAAAAAGCCCCACGGGAGATGATCCTCGTGGGGCTTTTTTTTAATCAACCATCATCTTGGCATGGTCCAATTGCTGTTGTTGCATGTTGGGGGGTAATTCCCTGAATTCATATTGCTGATTGCGCAAACGTGGCACAAAACCCGCCTCGCGAATGGCTTTTTGAATACCATCTGCCGTAAAGCGAAAACGTGCGCCAGCAGCGGACACCACATTTTCCTCAATCATGATACTGCCAAAATCATTAGCACCAGCATGCAGGCATACCTGTGCCACCTGTTTGCCCACGGTCAGCCAGGAAGCCTGAATGTTGACAATATTGGGCAGCATAATGCGGCTCAGGGCAATCATGCGCACGTATTCATCGCCCGTGACAGCGTTGCGCGCGCGTTTGATTTTTTTCAGGATGGTGTCCTCATCCTGAAATGGCCAAGGGATAAAGGCCAAGAAACCTTTGGCATCAGCAGGTTTTTCGCTCTGTACTTGCCGAATGGCTGCGAAATGCTCCATACGCTCCATATTGGTTTCAATATGACCAAACATCATGGTCGCCGAGGTTGTCAGCCGAAGTTGGTGTGCAGCCCTCATTACGTTCAACCATTCCTCTCCCCCGCATTTTCCTTTGGAAATTAATCGGCGTACACGGTCGCTCAATATTTCGGCACCTGCTCCCGGTAACGAATCCAAACCAGCATTTTTAAGTTCCTTGAGCACATCGTAATGGCTCATGCCCTCTAATTTGGCCACATGCGCTATCTCAGGCGGGCCGAGGGCGTGTAGTTTAAGGTTGGGATATATTTCTTTTAACTGTCGGAACAGATCGGCATAAAACCTAAGCCCCAAATCAGGATGGTGTCCGCCCTGCAGCAATAGTTGCTCTCCGCCCAACTGGAACATTTCTTCAATTTTGACCTTGTATTCATCAATGGTAGTGATGTAGGATTCCTCGTGACCGGGTCGGCGATAAAAATTGCAAAATTTGCAATTGGCAATACACACATTTGTCGTATTGGAATTTCGGTCAATGATCCAGGTGACGGTGCTGCCCGGCACATGCTGTTGACGCATCTTGTTGCCAACATACATGAGCTCTGCCGTTGTAGCCTGTTCAAGTAAAAAAACGCCTTCCTCCGGGCTTAACCATTCGTGTGCCAGTGCGCGATGGAGCAAATCTGCAATATTCATGTTTCAATTTTTTCTGAAAACAAGTAAAACAAAAAGAGGTTCATTAAATGTCTGAAAAACCGCTACCCTTTTTTGGGCTTGTACCGCGCTTTCTCCAAAAACGCTTGTGCATCTTTTTGTGCGATCAGTTCTGACATACCAGTGTTGGGGTAACGTTTCATGTAGGCTTTTACAATTTGCCAGCCTACCCAGTTTCCAATTTCGCCGGGTGCTTCCGCAAACACGATAGGCGCGTTGGGGCTGGGCATCACAAGTTTTCTGAATTTGCTGACATCGTTGGAATAGAGCAGGTTTTGTTCCAGCAAACGCGCCCAAACAGCTTGTTCGTTGCTGTAGCAACCAGCCATTTGATCCTTGGTATAACCCATGATGAGGCTGTCAGCAGCGTGAGGGAGCATACAACTGACCAAATAGAGTGCTTTGCCATTGAGTAGCATCATGTCCAACAAGGCTTGGCCTTTGGGGGCGCCCACTGCGTCCTGGGCAATGGCTTTGGCCAGGCGTATGGGTATGTAGCCGGCTTGAAATTGTCGTCTGATATAGGCCGGAAAAATTTGGGGGTCATAGCCTTGAAACTGCTCACCCAGAAACATATCCAATCCAATACCACAAAGACTGTCGCCGTAGGTAAAGGCATCCGTAGCGAATTCTGAAACGATTGACACGACCTCCGGTGTCGGTTTTTCGGGAAGGTAATATTTATAGTAGCGGAACATTTGGCTCAAGTCATTTTCCAATTGGGACAGGTTTGGGAATGCGCGCTGCACCGTATCAAACAAATTGCGCACGGGCAGGGCGGTAAGAAATGCTTGAAGCGCCTGTTCGGGTGTCTCGTCCGGATTGCCCTGATCGTGTATGATTTGTGTAGTGAAAAGATTCAGCATCTTGGGGTAATTGGTTTGCAAAACTGGTAGGCTTTCTGCTATCCTGAGGGTATCCAGTGCAATGAGATCACGCTCAAATCTTTTTATTTTTACCTGAATATCAATATTTGACACATCAGGTATTTTTTTACTTTGTTCGTCGCCGCAACGTGTCAGTATGAGCAATAAACCAAGTGCGTAAAACTTGAAAAAAAGGTTAAAATGAAATGATAGATGATGCATTGTAAAAAAACTTCGATTTTAGCGGCAAAAAACTGCACAACATGAAGAAAATTGTTCTTTGCACCACCATTTTTGTTACCATTTTTGTCTCGCTCAATGCCCAGCAAGTGGATTGGAAGCGATTCCGTTACGGCATTCATACCAGTCCCGTTTGGTCCTGGATGCGCGCCGATGACAAAAACATTGAAGGCACAGGCTCCAATTGGGGTTTTAAATTAGGTGTCACGGGCGAATACTATATGAACAGTAGTTTCGCGATTTTGAGTGGCTTAGGCTTGGGATTCAACCAGGGCGGCACGTTTATTACCAATTATGATCGCTCCATTTTCTGGGACAACTCTGATATTGACAACCGTTATGACACTTTGGCTAAAGGTACCAAATTGCACTATCGCTTGCAATATGTGGAAATTCCATTGGGTTTTCGTGCCCGTTTTGGCAGCAACGAGGATTCTCCCATTAAATTTTGGGTTGAAGCGCCCGTCTTTACCCTTGGCTTTGTGACCAAGGCCCTTGGCGATGTCAAAGGTAATACAATATCTCCAGATACCAATGACGAAGTCATACGCGATGATGTAAAGGGTCTTTCGCTTTCCTGGGGAATGGGTGGTGGAATTGAATACGAACTTGCAACCAATACAACCGTTTATGGCGGCTTGGTATTCCAACGCCAGTTCACGGACAACAGCCGCAGCCAACAAGTGCTGAGTTCTGGAAAATACACCAGCAAAGACTCCAAAACTTATTTCGGCGCGCTATCCTTACGCCTTGGCCTGTTGTTTTAAGGTAATGGCCCTCTCATTTTTCAGCACGCTTTTTCTAAAGGCAACAAAAAATGGGAGGGCTATTCTTCCGTGAACTTTGAGGCTGCCAGCTTGCTTCTTTTCACTTTGTTGTAATTTACATTATAAAAAGTAAACTTTCCTCGGCGCTCCTGCATGACCAAATCAGCCAAGCGCAAAACCCGAAGATGCTGGGAGGCGACAGATTGCTCAATGGCCAAGGTTTGATAGATTGTCCTGACACAGGCTCCTGCTTCCGCATCCAATAATTGTAACATTTGAAGCCGGAGCGGATGGGAGAGGGCGCGCATGGTAGCGGACACCAAACGAAGTTTATCGTTTGTTCCCTTGGGGAATAAACTACTTTGCTTACTCATTAGTACAGTATGTAATCGGTGATCGGATAGGCAAAGATCGTTTTTAAATTGAAATACTGCAAGACTTTAACTACAAAAATAAATAAGGGATCAACTCACCCTTAACTTACCGATAAATACAGAAATCTCAGGAGAAATGGAGAGTCGCAGTTTTACCAACAATAATTCATCCGGCTTGCTGGCAATCTTGCTGTGCAGGCGATAGGCCGTACGGATGGCTGTAAAGACCATACCCACAAGAGAAGTCTTTTTATTTTGGGCAATGATTTCATCTAACCGAGAGATGGGAAAATCCTCGTGATTTCCTTTCAATTCAATTTCAAGTGACGGGGAAATGCGCATGATAAAGGAAAAATTGGAGATTTGCAACCCATAACTCTCTATTTTGGGGAATTCTTCCAACCATTTTTCAATGGCCTGAATGGTAGAGTCCAGGGCTGCCTGGCTGGCGCCACTGGCTGCATTTTTTGCTGACTCTAATATGTTGCCTAACTTCATATCAAAATGTTATAGGTACGAGGAGAATACAAAAGTTTTATTGAGTCCTTGCCTGGGTGTTCCACTTTTCAACGCGCTGCTCATAACGGGTTTGTTTAATGGGCCATGCACCTACATCCAAAGAGGCTTCCATCTCCGCATTCAATCCTTTAAGCATTTTTGGGAAAAAATCAAGCCCTGTGGCTTTCTCAACCGCATCAATGGAACAGGCATATTCGACTACTGGCTTATTGCTAAGAGCGTTGGGCATGATAAATCCGATGGTTTTTTGCACTTCGGGAGCATACATTACTTTGTAGTAGGCTCCCGGAACAGTCACTTTGCTGAACCCGATTTGAGCTTGAGTCCTTTGATCAAATATGGGGCCGGTTACAACATAGAGCTTATTAAACTTTCGTGCCCAGTCGCGTGTACACTCTTCCAATTCGCGCCAGATGCCGCCATTGAAAGCTGGCAGTTGGGGGCTCATGTTGCTCATGTAAAAAGTTTCATCAATGGCCACTTCATTGAAAGCCATATCAGCCGCCGGGCAAAGATGACCTTTGTCATAACCACTGGAAACATAATCACGAGGCGTGGCGCTCTCTGTGCGCACATCGGGATCGGGCCGGAATGTATTGGGGCGCTCTGACCAGTTTTCGTTTAAGCGATCACGGGTGATTTCGTAAGCAACCCATTCGGCCTGTTCATGATCCTCCACGTATGACAGTGCATAATAGGTGTGAAGCACCAACTCCCCCTTGCCGGGAGCGGGCAACATTTCCATTGGTACCGCAGAGGCTTTGGGGTCGGCCTTGGGCAATGCCTCTGGGGCTGGGATTGGATTTTCGGTTTTAGGCTGGTTATCTAAAATTTCGGGGTTGCTTTTGCCTGAAAACATGTTGAAAAGCCAAAAGGCGGCGCCAGCCAATACCGCAAAGATACCACCTTTAAAAAGCCAACCACCAGAATCAGATGAAGAGCGACGAGCCATATTCCTATTTTGGTATGATTTCGGTTTTTTCCCCAAAATAATGGGCAAATTTGGCCATATCTTCGGCCAGTTCCTTGTTCTGTGTTGCCTTCAGGTAGGTCTGGCTCAAGGAGCGCAGGGTCTGATAAATAAAGCGATCCATTTCCACTACCTGCATCTCCTTCGTCCAAAGGTCAATACGCAGGGTGTCTCTGTGTTCTTTGTCA
Organism: uncultured Saprospiraceae bacterium; assembly: GCA_964539805.1. Classification (GTDB taxonomy): domain Bacteria; phylum Bacteroidota; class Bacteroidia; order Chitinophagales; family Saprospiraceae; genus M3007. The sequence goes on from CAZIKN010000051.1 coordinate 5,170, forward strand.
AAGAGGGCCACGGCCATCGCCTTGCATTCTTCCATGGCCCCGTTGTTGCGGTCACTGGCGCCCCAAGTGATGGAAACGGGCACACTATCAGCGTCTAAGCCAACGCTGATTGTGATGTCGCTTGTTTTTGCGATATTTTGCATTATGCTGATTGGATAAACCCGTTTTGCGGGATGTTTTTGATATTAGCCCACCATTTCTAATAATTTTTGCATATCCACACGTTCACTGACCATTCGCCCTATCTCACTGATGTGCACACGCTCCTGCTTAAGCGAGTCGCGCTCGCGTATGGTCACGGTGTCATTTTCCAGGGTTTCAAAATCAATGGTCACACAATAAGGTGTTCCGATGGCATCTTGGCGGCGGTAGCGACGGCCAATGGCATCTTTTTCATCATATTGGCAGAGGAATTTGTATTTAAGGCCGTCAAATATTTCGCGTGCCTTGTTCACCAATTCTTCCTTGTTTTTGAGCAGAGGCAATACCGCGCACTTTACGGGCGCAAGGGCAGGATGTAGTTTCAATACCGTGCGTGTGCTGTCCTCACCTTGTGCATCGGGTACTGTTTCGTCCACAAGGGCATTACTCAATGTGGCCAAAAACATGCGATCACAGCCCACGGATGTTTCCACTACATACGGAATATAGTGCTCGTTGAGTTCTGGATCAAAATAAGTCATTTTGGTTTTGGAGAGCTCCTGATGTGATTTCAGGTCGAAATCTGTGCGGGAGTGAATGCCTTCCAACTCCTTGAAACCAAAAGGGAACTCAAATTGAACGTCCACTGCTGCGTTGGCATAGTGGGCCAAATTGTCGTGATCTTTAAAGCGCAGTTTTTCAGCGGGTGTTACAGCCTTATGCCAGGCTAAACGTTTGTTTTTCCAATAGTTATACCATTCCATTTCGGTGCCGGGGCGCACAAAGAACTGCATTTCCATTTGCTCAAATTCGCGCATGCGAAAAATAAACTGACGCGCCACGATCTCGTTGCGGAATGCCTTTCCTATTTGGGCAATACCAAAGGGTACTTTTTGGCGGGTAGTTTTTTGAACATTCAAAAAGTTGACAAAAATACCCTGCGCTGTTTCGGGGCGTAGGTAGAGTTTGCCATCGTCACCTGCTATGTTGGACATTTGGGTGCTGAACATCAGGTTAAACTGGCGCACCTCCGTCCAGTTGCGGGAGCCAGTGTCCGGCTCTGCTATTTCTAATTCATCAATCAGGGTTTTCATTCCGGCCATATCCCCTGCTTTCATGTAGGCATTCATCCTATCCTCCACAACTTTTGCTTTTTGGGTATATTCCAGCACACGGGGGTTGGTTTCTCGATACAGTTTTTCGTCAAAGGAATCCCCGAAGCGTTTGGCGGCCTTTTCCACTTCTTTTTCTGCCTTGGCGAGCATCTTATCTATTTCACCTTCTATCAGCACATCAGCTCTGAAACGCTTTTTGGAGTCTTTATTGTCCACCAAGGGATCATTAAAGGCATCCACGTGTCCGCTGGCCTTCCAGATGAGTGGATGCATAAAGATAGCGGAATCAAGACCCGTAATATTTTCGTGCATCTGTACCATGGCCTTCCACCAATAGTCCTTAATGTTGTTTTTCAGTTCCACACCCATCGGCCCATAGTCGTAAACTCCGTTTAAGCCTTCATAGGGTTCGGATGATGGATAGATAAAACCATATTCTTTACAGTGCGAAACTATTCTTTTAAATAAATCTTCTTGCATTGGATGGGTGTGATAAACCCGAAGTGACATCGGGGCAATGTGTAATAATGTAAACAGCCTATTTTTTCAGGCCGCAAAGGTCTAATTATTTCGGAAAAGTAAAAACTAAGTCTGGCGGGTCTTTTAAAATATTTGGTCTTTGGGGTGTTACCAATAGGTCAAATTTCGTTTTTAGTCCTGTTATTAGGAAATGATGGCGCATGATTTTATCCATAAAGCACCGGCTAAAGCCCGGGCAATCAACGAGAACCCGCCCATTATGCAGGCAAAACAACAGCCGCTTTGGCCTGATTTTTGCGTTAAAATTGCCTGAGTGGCGACATTCTAAAACTTTTTGCCTGTGATAAACAGGCATTTGTTTTTCTTTGTATTGCATTTCAATCCATTTTATCCATGAACCGATTTATACTCACCCTTACATTGCTGTGCGCTATGGGCTTTAACGCTGTTGCACAGGACATTTTTCTCTGCCGGCAAGTTGTTTCTTCCTCTGGCAAAACGGCCATACGCGATGGCATTACTTACATGTACACCGTTGGCGAGCCGGTTATTTTTTTGGGTCAAAGTGCTGATTTTCAGCTCACGCAGGGCTTTCACCAGCCTGAAGTGTGTACCATGTACCCGGTAGGCACCCTTGATCTTTCCCTTTGGGGGCTTGAGATTTTCCCCAATCCCGCTTCTGATGTATTGACCATTCGATATTCCCCTTTGATGGACGGTGATTTGCGGGCCAGTGTTTTTGACGTTTCGGGGCGCCCTGTTTTATTACACCATCCGATTACCCAGGCAGAGGGAAGCAATTTGGATTGTAGTCAATGGCAATCCGGCGTTTATTTTGTCCGATTTGAAGAATTGGGCAGCCGCGCATACGCTACCACACGAATCATTAAATTGTAATTGGGCCAGAATTAGCACCTTTTTGCCTTTGCCACAAAAAGGTAATGACCTGATGCGTGTCCAAAACACCTATATCATTTTCTCACCTTCACATCCGCTCATTTTACATTCCAAAACTGTATAAAATATGACCCAACGTTTATTTCTGTTGTTGTTTAGTCTGATGCTTGGTTTTGCCGCAAAAGCACAGTTCACTCCGCAAGGCTTTAATTATCAATGTATTGTGCGTGATGATAAAGGCAATCCGGCAAAAAATCAGACCGTTACTTTGGTGTTTTCCATCCGAAGTGGCACGGCCAACGGACCATTGGCCTACTCCGAAAAGCAAGTTACTTCTACAAACGAATATGGTTTGGTCAACCTAGTTATTGGTCAGGGCGGCACTCCCCTTGCAGGTACATTTGCCGGTATTAACTGGGGCGCAAATGCCAAGTACCTGACCGTTTCGGTTCAGTCCAAAAACGATCCTAACGTATTCCAGGAATTGGGTACTTCGCAAATGATGAGCGTACCTTATGCTCTTTATGCCGGCAACGGCGGAAGCGGCCAGGGTGATGATTGGGGCAAACAAACGGCCATTACCGGTCCTACCCTGTCCGGTAATGGCACGGCCAGTAGCCCGCTTGCCATAGCCCAACAGGGTGCACAAAATGGACAACTGCTAAAATGGGACGGCAGCAGCTGGGTACCAGCCAACGACAATGATACCAATAGTGGAGGCACCGTAACCCAAATCAGTACAGGCGTCGGCCTCGTGGGCGGCCCAATTACCAAAGATGGCATCATAAGCCTTGCCCCTACAGGCGTAGTTCCTGATACGTATGGCAGTGCCACCCAAATTCCGGTAATACAAGTGGATGCAACAGGACGCATTACACAAATTGGTACCGTTGCATTGAATCAACCTAATCCGGTGGTTATCAACGCAGGTGCTGGTGTGGATGTGCAACAAAATGGCACAACATTTACCATAAGCAACACAGGCGACCTAACGCCCAATGATGACCTTATCGGGACTACCCAATTTTCTGGCGATGTCTCTGGTGTTTATTTTGACCTGCAACTAAGACCCGGAACTGTTACATCCGTTGAAGTGTTGGACAACAGCCTGACCGGAGCCGATATTTTGGACAATTCCATCGGTGTGCAAGATATTCAGAACAATGCCATTGTAAATGCCAAAATAGCCGATGGTGCTGTAACTGGAGCCAAAATTGATGGCATGGGCGCCACCAATGGCCAAGTATTGAAATGGAATGGCACCACATGGGCGCCTGCAGCCGACAACTCAGGCAGCGCAGCACTTAACCTTAGTGCCGGCCCCGCCATCAGTATCACTGGCACGGCCCCCAATCTCACCATCAACAACACCGGTGACACCAACCCTGCCGATGATGTTACCACTAATAGCGGGGCAGATGGTGATATTACAGGCATATTCTCCAATTTGCAGGTAAAACCCGGCGTAATCAACACGCTTGAATTAGGGGATCAGGCCGTTACCGGACAAAAAATAGATGATATGGGCGCCACAAACGGCCAAGTCCTTAAATGGAATGGTACAACATGGGTGCCCTCAGCCGATAATGCAGGCAGCGCCAGCCTAAACCTCACCGCAGGCACTGCAATCAGTATCACGGGTACGGCCCCCAACCTCACCATCAATAACACTGGCGACCCCAACGCCAATGATGATGTTACCACGGTCACAGGCGCCGATGGCGACATAACTGGTATCTATTCTAACCTGCAGATCAAAACTTTTGCCGTAGGCACCCTTGAAATTGCCAATTCAGCTGTTACAGGCGCAAAATTGGACCAAATGGGTGCCACCAACGGTCAAGTGTTAAAATGGAATGGCTTCACCTGGGCGCCAGCAGCTGATAATGGCGGAGGCAGTGTAAATATAACCGCTGGCGCAGGCATCAATGTGACTCAGGCGGGTGGCACCTACACCATTATTAATACAGGTGATTTGAATGCTACTGACGACCTTACCAATGCATCCATAGCTGATGGTGATGTAAGCGGCCCTTTTAATAACCTTCAACTCAAAGCCGGTGTGGTAACCAGCAATGAATTGGCCAATAATGCCGTAACCACTAATGCCGTAATCAATGGCGCTATAACTGGGGCAAAAATCAATAATATGGGTGCCGGAGTTGGGCAAGTGCTTAAATACAACGGCAATATCTGGGCACCAGCCAACGACGAAACTGGTGCTGCCGGTACCAACGTTGTCACCAATCAGACGCTTATCGGGAATGGCACTGCCGCTAACCCGCTTGGAATCGCTCCACAGGGCGCTCTCAACGGCCAGGTTTTGAAATTTAATGGTGTTAGTTGGGTTCCGGCTAACGAAGCTGCCGGTGACAACTGGGGCACGCAAGCCGTAGTCACCAATCCCAACCTTACCGGAAATGGCACGGTGGCCAATCCACTGAGTATCGCTCAACAGGGTGCTACACCTGGACAGGTATTGCGTTGGAATGGCACAAGTTGGCAACCCGCAAACGTAACGGGTGACAACTGGGGCACACAAACAGTTGCCACCACTCCTGTATTGTCTGGCCAAGGTATCAATGCCAACCCGCTTACCCTGGCCCAACAAGGTGCCGCCCCCGGACAAGTGCTGAAATGGAATGGTGCCACATGGTTGCCAGGCGATGACCAGGTAGGTGGTGGCACAGGCAACAATTATACTGCTGGCCCCGGTATAAGCATTACAGGCACTGCCCCTAATTTTACCATCAGCAATACGGGGGATACCGATAACGATATTACCAATGAACTACAGCAAATTTCCATTGCAGGCAATACCATTTCTTTGTCAAAAGGAGGTGGGTCTGTAAATCTCCCTGTACAAAACAATTATACTGCCGGCACGGGTATCAGCATCACAGGCACAGCCCCCAACCTTACCATCAATAATACAGGTGATGCAGACAAAGACCCACTGAACGAAATGCAAACCCTTAGCCTGACAGGGCCTGTTCTAAGTATCTCCGGATCAAACAGTTCTGTTGATTTGACACCGTTGATTGGCCCACCCTCGGGATTTTGGACACTTAATGGCACGGATATCAGTAACATTAATACGGGTAATGTGCTGATCGGAACAACCAACAATTCCGGTAAACTTCAGGTGGTGTCCAGCAATGGGCAGGAAACAGCATTTTTTATACAAAATTCTGCAACAGCAGTGCCAGCCATCGTGGCTGATAACTCCGGCGATGGCACTGCAGCCCTCCTCAGCTCTGCCAAGGGTCCTGCCCTCATTACCAAAGAAGGTAATGTAGGCATTCACACTGATGCACCCGCTTTTCGTTTGGATGTTGATGGCGATGCAAGAGTGAAGGCGGCTGGTGTTAAGCCGCATTTTACGGTAGAAAATGCCGGGCTTCAATATGCACGGCTTGCCTTGAGCAATGCATCTCCCAGCTCATGGAACATTGTTGGCCGTGGCAGTGGCAACTCTAGCGATTTCGGTATTGAATTTATCAAAGGTGCCGGTGTTGGATTACGCGTGATTACCGCACGAATGGACAGTGGCATTGTCATCGGTTACAAGGGAACTACCTCTTCAACACGAGTTCTTCATGGCGAAAATGGTTTCTTCCTTGAAAATATTGGTAATAATCGCAACTGGGAATTCCGTGTATCTCCCATTAACGGCACCCTCGCGCTGTACAATGACCAATTGGGTTTTGTCCCTGCCGGCACATTTGCCATCAATGGCGTGTACACGCCATCTGACAGCCGACTGAAGAAGGACATAGAGGCAATGGATGATGATATAACCGAAAAACTTCTGCAACTACATCCTGTATCCTATCGCTACAAAGCGGAAGAGAATGATGCCAAACCTACCCTTGGTTTCCTTGCCGAAGAAGTACAGGGGGTTTTCCCGGAACTTGTGGGCGAATCTGAAAACCGAAATGGACAGGGATCATATCTCTCGCTGAATTATTCCGGTTTTGGGGTGCTCGCGGTTAAAGCAGTTCAAGAGCAACAAACCGAAATAGAAAGGTTAAAACAAGAAAAACTGGGACTCGCCAAACAGGTGGAAGCATTGGAGGCGCGCCTGAAACGCTTGGAGGAGGCTTCCGTGCCCAAAAAGTAACATCATCAATTTATTATTTGGCATTTTCAACTAAGTAATTGATTGTCAGAATATTCCGACTGTGGCAAAATCGTACGCCACAGTCGGATTTTTGTTTTATGTTTTAAGAAAAAAAATAATCCGAACTTTGCCCACCGAATATAAATGTATGGATGTGAAAAAATTTTTCCTGCTTATTGCCAATTTGCTGTTAAGCACAACATGGACTGCCGCTGCCAACACCCTTTTTTGTGGCCATTCTGCCCATCAAAAACAAGCAGATACCGTAGTTTTTGTATTACGTGATACTTTCTGCTCATCACAGTTCATCATTGTGGGTGGACAAATTTTTGACCCCGGCATGCCAGAGGGAAAGGTATTTTTGAAGGGGACAGCCCAAAATGGCAAGGACAGCCTTATTGACGTGAAACTAACTTACTTAAATCCGGCAATAAATGACCTTAACGCCACCTTTTGTGAAGGGGATACCATTCGCATCAATGGCAAGGCATACCACGCCAATTTTTTTATTGGGCAGGAAATTCTTCAAGGGAAAGCCAAAAACGGCTGTGATAGCATTATCAATGTGAACCTGACTTTCATCAAAAGAGGTGTAAATATTTACAGGTCAACCATTTGTGAGGGCGATTCCGTGAAAATAGCCAACCAGGTTTTTAATATGTTTCGGCCCAAAGGTGATATTGTTTTGAAAAAGGCTGCCAAAAACGGTTGTGATAGCCTCATACAGGTTGAACTCAACGTAATTACGCCTCCGTATTTTGTGTATCGCGATACCATTTGTCCCGGCACCCTGCTTACGATCAATGGGGTCAAATACAGCCTGAGCAACCGCTTCGGTCTTGAAGTGTTGGACAATGCCTCCTATACTGGTTGCGATTCTCTTGTGAGCATAGAACTCTACCCTCGTGCTGCATTTGTATTTTTAGGCAAGGATACAAGCGTTGTTTTTGGAGATACTGTTTGCCTAAGCGTATTATCCAGCAAGAATCCGATAAGTTTTACTTGGCAACCCGCTGTGCCTTGTCTGGATCCCAACTGCACCGATACCTGTTTTGTGGCCGAAAAAAACACAACTTATGGTATTGTTATGGTAGATGCTTATGGTTGCACCGCAACGGACCAGATCAATATTTCGGTGGACCGGACGATACAATTTTATGCCCCAAATGCCTTTAACCCAGATGCACGCGAGCCCAACAATCGTTTTTTTGTTTTCCCGGACAAAAATAGAACTAAAATAATACGCCGTTTCTTGATTGCTGATCGTTGGGGTGAACCCATGTATGACCGAAGCAATCTGCCTCCCGACGCTTCTGATGAAGGCTGGGATGGATATTACCGAGGCAAAATCGCCCACGTGGATACCTATATTTACTATGTTGAATATGAATTGAAAGACGGCAGTGTGGAAGTCAAAAAAGGCGGATTTACGCTGATTCGATAGCGAAAATAAGCGGTCGAGAAGGACTTGCATCAAGGTCAAAAGAGGCGGTCTGGAGGTTCAGCAGGTACAGGCCGTCTTTTACTTCGTTGGGCACAAAAACCAGTTCGGTGATCGTGCAATGCGCTCTCGGTTGATCGGGGTATTGCCAAAAAGCACGATGTGCCAATAAGGCTCCGGCATCTTCCTCTCTGTCCACAGAAGGCAAATCAATCAACAAGTGTTCAATACCGCATTCCACCAAATAACGCATGGCCTCATGGTGGATATAGGGAGGGTTGGTACCTGAGTAGTTTTGTGTTTTTTTATTTTCTTCGTTAGGCAAAGTCCTGATAATCAACGCCTTTGATGCATCTTTTTCTACAAACGGCAAGATGTTCTCCAATGTGATTACCCTATCGCCACCCTCTTCTTTCAGGGGGTAAACACTGATAATCTTTGCCCAAAAATGGGATTCAAGCATGCAGTCGCGTAATACATATTTTTCTTTTGCGATATGGCCAACACATTCTGTATGCGTACCATTGCCATGTGGATTGAAGCGTACATTAAAAAAATTGACTGGCCCACCCTTGGTCGTGTCACCAATAAAATCGCCAGCGACTACTGCTTCATAAGCTACGGGTGGAGCCCAAAAACAATTGACTTGGCCAAACCCCTCATGTAGCAAAAGGCTCAAGTCAATGGGTTTGGAAAGATCAACCTTGCAGGCCTGTTGTTTGTAAATAAATTGTGCGTACATGTGTAGGATTTACAATTTTTTTTCATAAAACTGATCACAACTATTATGGCCGGTACTGCCTTTCGGGCCGCTAATCTGCATAAAACCCAAATGACGATACAGGCGGTTAGCCTCATCCATCCTGACCAAAGTTTCGAGGTACATTGTATCAAATCCGCGTTTTCGCGCTTCTTCCTCCAGGCATTGCACCAATCGTTTTCCCCAGCCTAAGCCTCGCAATTCAGGGTAAAAATACATCTTTTTGAGCTCGCAGATACCATCTTCGCCCCCCTCAAGTGGTGCTATGCCTCCGCAGCCAAGGAGACGGCCATCATTGGCCTCAATCACATAATAGGCAGCTTTTGCATGTGTATAAGCCTCGCTCATGTGATCCACCTCAGGGTCTTCAATAGAAAATCCCTTTCCCACTGCGCCATATTCAGTCATAACCGTTCTAATTATGTTGGCAACAGCCTCATTGTCTTTTATTTGAATAGGCCTTAAATGGCAGAATAAAGGTGTTTTTATGAATCTTTTGACATCAAAAAGTCCAAAATCGGTCATTTTTAATGCCGGAATAACAGGCAATGCCAAAAAAGAAAGCACCATAAATGGAGCGCGGAGGGTACAGGAAAGGCATGATTTTGTCCACTCGTCCAAGGCCGCATATTCAAGGCTCAAGGCATAACCGTCTTGGTCACTCATTAGCCCGGCTATCGGAAGTGCCAGTACACGGGTTTCGCCGCTTTGGCCATCAACGGCCGCGATACCTCCCTTGCAGCGGATCAACGCGTTAACTGCGGCACAAATAGAAGCATCATCAGCCCCTACGGCTACAATATTGTGGGAGTCATGTGCCACAGTGGAAGCCAAGGCCCCATGTCTCAGGCCAAAACCACGCACAAGCCCTAAGGCTGGCGACGCATTTTCTGCATAGCGGTTGAGAACCACTATTTTTAAGGTGTCAGTCGCCGTGTCTGCTATGATTTGACCTGCTTTAGTGTTTATTATTTCTTTTAAATGGCCAGTTACAATTTGGCCGTCCAACGCTTCAATAATGTGAGCCTCAATAGTCTCATAATTTGCAATTATCTGAAAATCAGACACTTGTTTCTCTTTGGCTAAAAAATAATTGGGCGTTTCCACCTCCAAATGAGGCAACAGGCTTGTCCCGTTTTGAGCCAGCAATTCTCCTGCCCTCCACGTTTCCAACACTTCAAACGTTTTTAAGTCTTTTACGCGGATAAAATCAGCAGATTCGCCCTCCCTCAACAATCCCAAGGGTAATCGGTAATGCAGAACAGGATGTACGCATGCCGCCCACAAAGTGTCAAACAGATCACAGCCCAACGCAATAGCCCTGGCGGCCAGTTGGTTGATATGGCCTTTGATCAAGTCGTCAGGATGTTTGTCATCACTGCAAAACATCACTTGTTTTGGGTAGGAATTTAACAGGGGCCACAGGGCATCAAAATTGCGGGCAGCACTACCCTCTCTGATCAAAATCTTGACACCCAAGGCCGCTTTTTCAAGCCCCTCTTCAAGGGTAAAACACTCATGGTCAGTGCTAATGCCCTGTGCAAAATAACGTGCAGCATCATCGCCCCTAAGCCCGGGTGCATGCCCATCTATGGGTTTATCAAGGGCTTTGGCGGCTATTATTTTTTGCATCAGATCGGGGTTTCCATGTAGTACTCCGGGGAAGTTCATTACTTCTGAAAGATAACCAATATCTTCACGATCAAGCAATTGCGCAACATTTGAGGCGTCCAGTACAGCACCGGCCGTTTCATGTGACGTGGCAGGTACACAGGATGGTGCCCCAAAGCAAAAATGGAACGGCGTGCGGCGTGCTTCCCTGAGCATAAAATCAACCCCTTCCACACCCAGTACATTGGCAATTTCATGGGGATCAGAGACGGTTGCAAGGGTGCCATGCACCACAGCCAGCCGCGCAAACTCGGCAGGAGGCATCATGCTGCTTTCAATATGCACGTGGGCATCCACGAAACCAGGCAACACAAATCCTGCATCGTCAGGCAGCTGATCTACTGCTTCGATAGTCACGATACGCCCATCTTGTACGCTTATATTGGCGGGATAAATACGGCGCTCGTGCAAGTCAACTATTTTGGATGCTATGATCATCAGTACATGAATTAATTGGATCTTACTCCTTGGTTTGCATAATTACCCTTCTTACATCCTGCCAGGCCTGCAGGTGATAGGTTTCTGGAGGTTCGCCCTTGGCAAATTTGGCCAAATCCGCTTGCTGCAAGAGTTCTTGCAGCACAGGCAAAAAGCCTTGAGGAAAATCCTCTTTTTTTAGGTTTTCAATGATCTCTTCACTCGTAGATTCAAGGGCTGGAACTTGATAACGATGTTCTAAGTATTGCCGTAGAATATCTGTCAGTTCTGCATAAAACTGTTTCACTTTGGCATTTTGCCATAGTTTTTTTTCGGTCAGCGCTTCCAGTCTGCGCAGCGCAAGCTCGTGAGGAGGTAATGCAATAGTTTGAGAATGAATTTTTTGTGAATTTTTCTTTCTCCGTTGAGCCAACCAGAAAAGCAGTCCCAGCATAGCCAGCACGGCCAGCCCGCCCCAAACCCAGGGCAAATGATCCGTCCAGTGAACAGGTTCTTTTTGAATATCTTTGATATCCGCCATAAAATTAAGGTCATCGGGCGCTGGCGTAGCGATAACCACCAATTCAAGGGGATTGCTGAGTAATTTGCCCCCTCCTTGCAATTGGAAGGTGAGTGGTGGCAAAACAAAGGTGTCAGCATCAAACATAAGCGCTGTTAATTCACATTCCACGTGATTTGCCTTGTTTTGCCACTCCGTGATTTTCAAGCGGTTCTGAGGCGACATGATGCTGTCCCATGGCGTAAAGTCAATATTGGTTGGCCTGCCACCTGCCACATTGGGCACACTAAAACGAATGGTAAAAGGCGTGCCCGTCTCTGCAACATTGCTGTCAACAGTGGCAATAGCGCCGCTTTGTGCCCAAACACTCAGGTGCAAAAAGCAAACTATTAAAGGTGTGAGAAGGTGAAACACGGATTTCATCGCGCAAAAATCATTCGTATTGCGGAAAGTTTCACAAAAAATTCTCACCTTGCCAACCAATTGGCATTTACCCCCTGTCTAAACGTTTAACATGTCATTTTTCGGGAAAAAAAAGTACACCGATGAAGAATTGGTAGCCGCTTGTGCCGCCAATGATCGCCGTGCCCAAGAAGCACTGTACCGGCGTTTTTTCCCTGAAATGTTGCGCATGTGCATGCGATACACCCGTGATGAAGATACCGCGATAGAAATTACCAATAATGGTTTCCTGAGGGTTTTCAAAAAAATCGGCACCTTCGCCTTTCGAGGCAGTCTCGAGGGTTGGGTACGTCGCTTAGTGTACCACAGTATGGCTGATTATTACCGCGACAATGCGCGTTACCTCCATTTTTTAGTATTTGAGGAACGCGATGAACAAGTACCCGAACGCGGTTTGGATGCCATATATGAAGAAGAAATTATGACTGCGGTGCGAAAACTGCCGCCAGTTTCACAAGAAGTATTTCGTTTGTTTGCCATAGAAGGTTACTCTCACGCAGAAATTGCGGAAAACCTTCACATGAGCGAGGGTACCTCAAAATGGCACCTTAGCACGGCTCGTCAAAGACTTCGTGAGTTATTAGCCCCCCTTTATCCATTTGCTAACGTAAAAACATCTGTTCAATGAACCCGTTTCGTAATCAACATCATCTTACCGACAAGGGATGGCAGCAAATGAGCCGCCACCTGGATCAGGAAATGCCCCAAAAGGAGCGATCGCGGCGCGTCTTGGCATGGTGGCTCCCCTTGCTTATGGGTCTCCTGTCTTCCTTCGGTCTCGTGTTGTTTTTTATGGAGAAAAAAATTGAGATCAGGATAGAAGACAGGCACCCCAAAAAAGTGGCCCAAATCAAGCAAAATCTCGAAAATCAATCCATTTCAAGCCCTTCAACTGTTGGCAATGTTGCACAACAGGCAAGTCCCGTTCTGACGCCCGGCCTTTCGCAATATGCAAAGGCCGGCAATTCAAAAAAAACAAAGAGGAGCCAAAGCGCCATTATGCCTTGGGTGAACGAGATGGATTTCTCGCCAATGTATATAGGATTGGGCTTGCCAAACACTTTTCCAAGCGACCATACTGTTCCGGTGCTGCTTCAAGATCAGTACTATGAACTTAAATACGGTATAGCCCTTAGTCAAGTCTCCGAGGAGAAAGCTATCCTGCCCAATGGTCATCCTTTTTCCGCTATTGAGTCAGTAGAAGAAGAGGAAATCCCTACCATTGGCCAACAGGAGCGCTCCCCTACCCTAACCCACAAGGCTAAGCCATCGCCCATTCACCTTGGCCTTGCAGTTTTGGCCGGAACTGATCGTTTTAGTGGACTTAACAGTGCACAGGCAGGTCTTGCCCTTGATTGGACGCCTTTCAGGCACTGGGGTATTCGCAGCGGATTATATTATGAGCAGTTTATTCCATCGCCATTGGCGCGCCCAATAGCGGAAGTAGATCCTGTTCAATATGCTATTGCCACAAAGAACTATGATTTTTTGCGATTTAACGGCGGTTCTGTGCCAGATGTGGCTGTTCCGGTGCTTAAGTTGCACCGTGTGCGCACCCCTTTGTTGTTGACTTATACCCCCAATAAGTTGGTGCGTTTGTTTGGCGGTGTTTCATTTGGTTATACTTTGTATGCCCAGGCGGCCAAACGAGGTTTGGTCAACTCCAACTCGCTGGTAACTTTCCGCGCGTCTGCTGAAAATTCAGTGAGCGAACTGGTTACCAAAGAGCTGCCACGCTTCAACACCCAGGGGCATTTTGGCCTGGCTTTTCGTTTGAACAAAGTAGAATTGGGGCTATACTACCAACAGCAAATGGGGTTTATTGAAAAAAAATCCAATACATTGTTTGATGCCAACGGCCAGTATAATCCCCGTCGCCGCTACTTTGAAGACTCAAAGCCCTACAAGCTCCTGACAGTGGGAGGCACCTGGTTTTTCTGATTGACCATATTAATCAACTATTCATACCCATTTTTGCTTGAAGCAATAGCCGGCTGTTGTAACCAATAGCCGGTTTTTTATGCGTTGGCCATTACCTCGCAAGTCGTATCGGCCAAGGCCTCGCGCAATACATCATCCAAGGACTGACTTTCCAACATATCTGCCATCGCTTCAAAATAAAGGATGGCGTCTTCTCGCTGGTTGCGGCGGAGCCAACGAAAACCGCCTGGCAGCCAATGTAACACTTTGCGATCATTTAGGTATTCCAGATGGTGGATGTCTGTAGGTGTCAGGCCAACTTCCATGAGGCGGCTCATTACCAGATCAATGGGGGCGCCCGTAATGCCACAATAGTCCTGTGCAAGCTCCGTCCATTCACCCGAGCCAGCTTGGGCAAAACCCTGTATTTCTTTATCGGTAAAGGGGGTTAAGGATTGAGCGAGGTTGCCACAATTGCATTGCCCGTGATGCCCCCAGGCATAAGGTGCGCCGTTGCGCAATCTTTCGGCGGTTTCCCGCAAAGCATTGATAAGTGCCATATAGATAGTGTTTTAACAGGCAAAACATAACCATAAAAGTGCGTACTTGGTTTATATTTTTTTTTATTTTTGTAAAATCAAGGTATTGAGCATGATTTTATCCATAATGACAACAAAAAGTTACTATATTCATCTCCTTTCCTACCTTTACCGCACAAAATATTGATTGGCAAGATAAATTTAATTAAAATGGCAAAAAAGCAGGATATCGCTTTGTGGCAGGAATTTTATAAGGTAGCAGCGCAGTTTCGGGATATGGCCCCTTGGCGTTGGATGTATGACAGCGACCTGTTTGGGGTAGAAAATCCAGACAATGGTGAAATAGGCTGGTGCAGCATCATGGGCAATGCTAAAGAACATTTTGCACTGGGCGTGTACAAAGGTGTTGCGGGTTTTCATTCTTTTTGGGGCTTAGCAGAACTGGGCGAAGAAGGGATTGACATGTTCAATCCGGAGCACCTTAATGTAGCGTACGGTCAGATATGCTGGATGATCTCTTTTGAAGATTCAGACATGGTTTATCCAGAAAACAAGAAGCACCTGAAAGAACTGGGTATTTCTTTTCGTGGTAAGGGGCAATGGATCACGGCTACTACCAATGATGTAGGCTATCACCCCTGGCCTATTGAGGAAAAGGACCTGCCGTTCCTTATTCTTTGCCTCCAGCAAGCCATGAATGTAGCCATACGCGCCGAGGACAAGCCAGATATTTTGGATGAAAACCGCTGGTTGCTTCGAAAACCTATCCATAAAGGAACTGAATTAGACTGGGAGGATACTTATCTGGAGGACGAAGATATTCCCGAGGTCGTGCTTGAGCCTCTTGAGCCTTCCAAAGAATTTATCCATACGATAAAAGGGTTGAAACGCGTGGAAGGAGCCATGATGATTGGCTCGTTTTTAATGCGGCACCATATTCAGGAATCACCCAGAATGCGCCCTTGGAATCCCTTTCTTTTGGTGAATCTGCAGTATGGTAGCGGATATATGGTGAACCAAGACATGATTCCGTACAATGAATTGGATAAAGCAATTGAACCTTTATTGATCAATCTGTTTAAAACCATTGGCGTAGTAACTACACAATTGGGCTATCACCATCCGCCTGTTGGCCAGTTGTTGGAAAAAATATGCCAAGAGGCGGGCATCCAGTTGTTCCAGGTACCTGGAAATGAGCCTGTTTTTCAGGAGTTAATGGAAAGTATGGCCCAGTTTGGCAAATTTTCCTAATACCGTAGCATATAAGGTCACGTTCAATGCATCATTACTTTCCCGCTCACTAAAGTGCCTTCCCCGCTGATTCGATAAGTATAAAAACCGTTATGAATCAAATGGTTACGTTTGAGTGGCCATAGATGTTGGCCCGCTTCGCAGGCGAATATATCCGTATATGCCAATCGCCCTTGAAGGTCAAAAACCTCTATTCGCGCTTCCCCTTTGCTTTGCATGTGAAAGGGCAGGTAGCAGATATCATGGAATGGATTAGGATAGGGTAATGCCTTAGGGGCCATGGGTGTTTTTTGTAGCCCGAAATGCAGGGCAAGCGCGCCAACACCCTCTTTTTCCAAAAAATAACATTCTGAAGGAACCCTGTTTTGCACCATGGCCAGCACCGCATCAAGTGGGGAATTGGCTTTAGGTAGCAGGCTAAGGATCAAAACCGGGCCACTAAAGGCTGTTGTTGATTCTGCACTTCTGTTCCAACTCATCACAAGGGCATTTTCGCTTTGATTTACATGCTGAGCAGAAAGGCTCCTGAATTGGGGATAGCTTACATCCTGCAGGGAGGCCAATGCGGGATTTACCCTTATTTCGGCCTGAAAGCCTTCTAAATCCCTCCAATTGGGCAATAAAACAGGTATTTTCACAAGTTTACCCTCCTCCAAAATGATATTTTCTACCATGAGATAACTGGTATCAGGCAGTGTGCGCGGATCTGTAGCATCCGCGGAACCGTTGATATCGCCAACTTTAATGCCGATAAAGTTATGCCCGCTGGTATCAACACTATTGTAACCGAGGTTTAAATTAATGGCTTCGGGAAAGCCGCCATTGGCAAATGGGTTGTCAGGTTCCGTAAAAATATGTTTTTGAGGGATAAATCGCCAAGAGTCATTGTTAGATAAAATGGTGTCCACACCGAGTATCAGACGACGCAGCATCACAATATCCAAGGTGGTAATCGTATTGGATTTATTGGCATCAGCTGCGATCATTTTGTAGGGATTATTCAAGGCTTCCAATCCCAATATGTGCTTGGAAATCAACACCAAATCATAGGTGGAAACACCATTTAAAGGGTTTTCTTTGATTTCACCCTGAATGGAATAGGTTTTCCCCGACTGCACCTTACTAAAAGCATAATTTCCTGTTTCGTCACATTCGGTGGCAATTATCTTGGCATCGCCATTTAGGATTATCCTGGCTCTATTCACGGGCATACCGTCATGCGTGCGCACCTGCCCGCTGATGCGCCTTTGCGCGCCCGCACAAGCACCTGTGTTGTCCTCCACTTTCACCAGAGCTGTGCAGCTGGCACTATTGCCCCCAAGGTCTGTTACGCGCATTGTCAGCGTTTGGAAACCCGTGTCCTGACAAGAGAAACCAGCAGGGGCAATTTGAAAGGCCAATTCATCTAAAGGGACACAGTTATCAGTAGTCCCGGCATCCAATATGTTGTTTTGCAATATAATAGAGCCAGTAGCAGGCACTGTCAAGGATAAGGAAGTAAGGCATTTAACTACGGGTGGCGTTAAATCGCTAACCGTAATTCGAAGCGTTTGTCGGGTGGAATTACCACAGCCATCGGAGGCTGTAAAGGTAACCAAATGTGTGCCTGGCGGGTACAAGCCCGAACAATCTGCGCCTTGCTGGTAAGCAAAAGGGCTGTCGTGGGTAATGCTCACACTGGGGCTGCAATCATCAAAGGCCACTGCTTGTAAATTGACTAATGACCGGCACTGGGCTTGATCTGGTGAAAGGGTAATGTCAGAAGGCAGCGTAAGCATAGGGGGCACCAAATCCCGCACATCAATAATCTGACCGGATTCCCAAATACCCTCATTGCCAATATTGGGATTATAAACACAAAAATCAATCACTTTCCAACGCCGTATGATCCTAAAACAGGCAGGAGGAGCAATATTAAACACCTCATCTGTGTAGGTAATGGAAAGTGGATAACAAAATTGGCCGCTTATCTTGGGCTGTCCAGTTGTTGTAGGCTTCAAATCTGCAGATATCCCACAGGTATTGATGACAATGTTGGGCGGAAAGATAACCTGAACCGTACTGACAGCCGTCAAGAATATCTGCTGGGTGCAGCTGCGCGTATTGCCTGATACATCCTGCGCAAACCAGGTGCGCAACACAGTGCCAACATTGCATGCACTCAGATTAATTTTTTCCGTGTAAAAAAAGGTATCTACCTCACAATTATCCGTTACCTGGGCCATTCCGGTTATATCCATATTGGTATAATCATCTTGGCAGCTCAGCGTAATATGTGGTGGGCAGGCCAGCAAAGGCCGAATAAAATCACGGACATTGATTTGTACATCACAATAATTTTCCAGCCCTACTTCATCTTTTACCCGAAGAACGGCAGTCAAAGGCATACCAATGTCAGCACAGGTCAATGTGTCGGCAAAGGCGTACAAAGTATCGCCATTTAAGGCAAAATCAAGAAAAACGGTACCACAATTGTCTGTTGACGCTGCATCTAACATGGCGGCATTAAGCAGGGCCATTCCGCCTGCACTTAGTGACACCTGCAGAGCGGTAGCGCAAACCGCCTGGGGGGGCACTTGATCTGCCACGGAGACCCAGGCAGTATCGCTTTGTTGGTTGCCACAAGCATCGGTGGCTGTGTAAATAACAGGATAGTCGCCAATAGGAACATTGGTAAATGGGCCGTAGCCATTGCCGAATTCCCAATATGGCTGTACCGTAACACTTGAGCAATTGTCCGTGGCCGTAGCCTGAGGAAGCGTTATGGTTCCTGTGCAGGAAAATGGCCCAGTACTGAATATGGGCACTGCGGGCAAGCTAAGTACAGGCTTGGTGCTGTCCTCCACCTTGATGATTTGGGTTTGGGTCATCACATTGCCTCCGCAAAAGTCGGCCACTGTCCAGGTGCGCAGTAAGGAATAAGCTGCCGGAGGACAGAAATCAATTTTGGTATCCTTGTAGTTTGCGGCTATTTCACAGGCTTGAAAATTAGCAATGGCTTTGCCCGCAATGGTTGGTTCACCTGTAAGGGCAAGATCATTAGGGTTTTGAGCGCATTGCAAGGCGGCTTTGGTCATTCCGTCTCTATTCTCCGGAAAACTGACATCGGACAAAGTAGCTTGTTGCACCCAAATGCGCTGGATACAGGTGGCGGTATTGTTGCTATTGTCCGAGGCATACCAGCGTCGGTCAATACGTGAAGTTACGGGTAGTCCGTTGTTTTGGGTTCCGCATGGGAAATTGACATTAGTGTCAAAATAATTGGTGGTTTGCACTTCGCAATTGTCGGTAATCTCAGGTTCGCCCGCATAAGAAGGTTCCGTTGAGAAAACACACAATAAGGTTGTATCCCTGCAAATAACCTGCGGAGGCAAAGCATCGCGCAACAAGAGGGATCCATTGCAACTGTTACCGGTAGGCACATGGCGAACCTTGGCCACAATGGTGGAGCCGATCTCCTCACAACTGAGGATATTGGGGATCAATTTGCCATTTTTAAAAAGTTGAAGGGAGAGATCATCGGGACAAATGGCCCAAGTACTGGGTGCAATCATTTGTACGGTGATGGGCGCATCCCCTTGCGGGCTAAGCGATACTTGTACCCCCTGCTTGCACACCAAAGGACATTGGGCAGAAGCAAGGTGTGGTAAAAAGCATAACAAAGTGAAGCGCAAAAGGCGGAACAGCCTCGGTACTTTTACCGGGCCGATAATGTAAATCGGTTGGGACATCTATTAAAGTATTATTGGCTGACAAACATTTGACCAAAGGCCACGCTTGTTCACCTATTAAAAATCAGACAAAAAGGGGCAAAAGCCTTGCCGAAAACTGTTAGGATTCATTTGTTTATCTATAAATTAAGCACTGGTATGCGTTTTTGTCGGATTCGCGTCTAAGTTTGCCGTTCAATAAGCATCATCAGCAAATCATTATCATCCAATTAAGATGTCAATATTTCAAAAGTACTCTGCTATTTCATTGGTTTTGACCGCATTAATGGCCTGCAATGCAAGCAAAAAAACAATTGGCCCTACTTCAATACCCGCTGTGCCTGATCCTGTTTTTGAAAACATCAAAATTGATGAGGCTGTGGCAGGCGAGTATTTTGGGCCCTGTGAACCTTCTATATGCATCAACTTGGCCAATACCAACAATATCGCAGCAGGCTCCGTGCTGAACCGACAATATTGGAGCACCGATGGTGGCAGAAGCTGGAACAAAACCCAGATCAAATCATCCATGGGCGTTTTTGGGGATCCGGTTCTAATGTCTGATTGGGTGGGAAATATATATTTTGCGCACCTCAGTGATCCGGAAAATAATGGATGGCGCAGTGAAAAATTATTGGACCGCATAGTCATTCAAAAAAGTACCGACGGAGGTAAAACTTATAATGATGGATCCTTTTGCGGATTTAGACACCCCAAAGACCAGGACAAACATTGGTTATGTGCCGACCCCAAAACCGGACATATTGCTATTACCTGGACGGAATTTGACAAATATGAATCTAAAGACACCGCTCGAGATCATAGCCGCATCATGTTTTCAAAAAGTATAAATGGTGGTGCAAGCTGGTCAGAAGGGCAAAGGATAAACCAATTTGAAGGCAATTGCCTGGATGATGACCGCACACCTGAGGGCGCAGTGCCAGCCTTTGGTCCCAATGGGGAAATATTTGTTGCATGGTCATGGAACGAAAAAATCTGGTTTGACCGCTCTGTTGATGGCGGGCTGAGCTGGCTAAAAGAAGATATCGTTGTTGCAGAGCAACCGGGTGGATGGACTTTTGATATCCCGGGCGTTTCTCGCTGCAATGGAATGCCCATTACCGTGTGTGATTTGTCCAAAGGCCCAAACAGAGGCACCCTCTATATCAATTGGTCTGACCAACGCAACGGCAAAGACGACACCGATGTTTGGTTGAGCAAAAGTACCGATAACGGCAAAACATGGTCAGCGCCAACCAAGGTTAACAATGATGCCAAAGGCAAGCAGCAATTCCTCTCCTGGATGGCTATTGATCAAACCACTGGCTTTTTGTATGTCGTTTTTTACGACCGCCGCAACCATGCTGATAATCAGACAGATGTGTATCTTGCCGTGAGTAAGGATGGCGGCCTTAGCTTCAAAAACATGAAAATAAGCAAGGAGCCATTCAACCCAAACTCAGACAAGTTTTTTGGCGACTACAATAACATTTCGGCGCACGGCGGTATTGTACGGCCGATCTGGACGCGCCTGCACAACAATGTGCTTAGCGTATGGACCGCAATTATTGATGACAAAAACTAATTCGTTCTGTTGATTACCACTCTTGTTTCATGGGGTGCAGCATCAGTTCATCCACGCACACGTGCGAAGGGGTATTGATAACATAAGAAATGGCGGAAGCGATATCTTCTCCACGCATGTACCAATTGTTTCGATCCTGACCGGGCTCGCCATGCGGATGGAAATAGGTGTCCACCAAACCCGGATATACCACGCTCACTTTGATGTTGTCGGCCCTGACTTCTCGGCGCAATGCTGAAAAAAAGGCATCTTGCGCATACTTGCTTGCGCAGTACAGGCTGCCATTGGCAAAGGTGCGTTTGGAAACATCAGAGGCTACGGCCAAAATATGGCCCTGCTTGGCCGCTTTCATGTGCGGCAATGCTGCTTTGGTAAGAAGAAATGATCCTTTTACATTGACATCCATCAATCGGCTCCACTCTTCGGCACTAATTTCTTCTGCGGGCTTGAAGACACCAATGCCGGCATTATTGATCAAAAAGTCAATTTGTCCAAAATCCTGGATAATTTGAGCAACGGCAGCATTTACCTGAGTCTCACTGGCAATGTCCAAGGCAAATGAAAGGGATTTCCCCCCGGCAACATCAATTTCGTATTCCAATTCGCTGATTTCTTCAGCATTTCGGGCCATTAACATGACAAAATGGCCTTCAGCAGCCAATAATTTAGCGGTTGCACGGCCTATGCCCCGCGATGCTCCAGATATAATACTGATCTTTTTCAAGTAAAAAACATTTGATGTGAAGCCGCAAAGGTAGAATTGTTTTGCTTTTGTATGGGCGATTCATTCTTTCCCCTACTTTTGCTGGCTTTTTTAATCACGACATGCCCAATCGCAAAACCCCACCCATTATTAATCAGGTGCAAAACCTGCACCTGCCCCCCACAGGCCTTGTTCATTTGGACAATGGTGTGCCTGTGCACATACTTCATTCACCCGTACACCAGGTGTTAAAAGTAGAACTGCTGTTTTGGGCCGGCCGGCCAGAGGAAAGCAAGCGCATGGTATCGAGGGCTACTTCTCGTCTCCTTCGTGAAGGAACGACAAAACATAAAGGGGCGGAAATTGCCGAGTTCTTTGATTTTTATGGGGCATCGCTAAGTGTGCCTACCAATTTGGATATTGCCAGTTTTTCGCTGTTTGCTATAAAAAAACATGCCCCCAAGGTATTACCTATGTTCGCCGAGGTATTGTTGGATCCCGTTTTCCCGCAGGCGGAATTAGATACTTTTGTGCGCAACTCGGTGCATGAACTCCAGGTAGAATTGGAAAAAAATGAGGTACTAGCCTACCGTAAAATCACTGAACTTATCTTTGGCGAAAACCATCCTTACGGCTATAACTCAGTACCTGACGATTATACCGCCTTAACCAAGCAAGATTTGACAGATTATTATGAAAAATGGTACCGCCCGAGCAACTGCCTGATTTTGGCAAGCGGCAATGTAGATGATGATACACTCAATCTCCTCAATCAGCATTTTGGTCAAAAAGCAAATGATGGCCAACGCCATTATTACCATTCAGAGGTGCGTACTTCAAAACCGAAGCGAATTCAGGTTGAACATGAAGGATCCTTGCAAACGGCAATCCGCATAGGTAGGCGTTTGTTCAACAGGAAACACCCGGATTATGATGGGGTATTTGTGCTAAACACTATTTTGGGAGGCTACTTTGGTTCGCGGCTTATGATGGACATTCGTGAAAAAAAGGGCTACACCTATAATATTTACAGCACAGCAGATGCCATGCTGTATGATGGTTGTATGTATATCGCCGCAGAAGTCAACCCCGACAAAGCAGAAGCAACCATACGTGCTATATTTGCACAAATGAAAAAACTAAGGGAACAAATGGTTGACGTGGAGGAATTGGACATGGTCAAAAACTACCTGCTTGGCATGTTGCTCAATGGCTTGGATGGCCCTATCAACAGCTCTGAAATACTGCGCAATCTTTTGGTAGAAGACCTTCCATTAAGCGCCTTCGAACAATTGGTGCACACCATATTACATATAACACCGGAAAAAATACAGGAATTAGCCAATCAATACCTCAAAAAAGAAGACTTTTGGGTGGTTCTGGTTGGGTAGCTAACAATAATTTTATAACAACGCTCACAATTTCAAACCATGGACATTACAGTTCAAGAACTTAAACAAAAAGTGGACGCCGGCGAAAAATTTGTATTTATTGACGTCCGCGAACCTTGGGAATATGAAGAATTCAACCTCGGGGCACAATTGATGCCACTTGGTGATTTGATGAACACCATCTGGCAATTGGAAGACCACAAAAATGATGAAATCATTGTGCATTGCCGCTCTGGCGCGCGCAGTGGCATGGCTCAAGCCATGATGCAGGCGCAGGGCTTTACCAATGTCCGCAACCTGACAGGAGGAGTTATGGCCTGGCAGGCTGCCGGGTTTTAAAATTGATTTACCACTTTTAAGTTAAATAAATGCCCAATTCTAGCGAAAAATCAGCGCGGTTTTATTCCTTTATTCATTCCCCGGAGAAACTGATAGCCGATATTCAGGCCAAAGAACCTGAGAGTTTGCCTACCGAACGTCTGCCCATGGGGGATGATGCCGAAGCCCTTCAGGCTCGCCTGGAATTTTTAGAAAAAAAAGGGCATCAATTCTCCTATTTAAATGGTAATCACCCCTTTGTGGATCCTGAATCTTTGCATGGAAATATAGAAAACTATATTGGCATGAGCATGGTGCCTACGGGAGTTATCGGGCCGCTCAACATCCTGGGCACCTCGGCACGAGGTGATTTTTATGTGCCTTTGGCTACTTCAGAAGGTGCCTTGGTAGCCTCTTATGACAGAGGTGCAAGGGCTACACGCCGTGCGGGAGGAATTACCTCAATTTGCTTGGCTGAAGGGGTGCAGCGCAGTCCGGTATTTAAGTTTCGCAGTTTGGCAGAGGTTGGCGCATTTGTGCAATGGGTGCTTGGCCAACAGGATGAGTTTCGGCTGATTATTGGCCGCACCAGTAGGCACGCACAGCTGTCTGAGTTGAAAATGACCATTGAGGGCAACCATTTGATCCTTACGTTTGAGTACCTTACAGGGGATGCAGCTGGTCAAAATATGGTAACCTTGTGCACTGATGCCATTTGCCAGTATATTGTGGCCAACAGCCCCCAAAAACCTGAATACTGGTTTGTTGAGGGCAATTATTCTGGAGATAAAAAAGCAACAGCATTGTCCTTTACCAATTTAAGGGGCAAAAAAGTGAGTGCAGAAGTGCATTTGCCTAAAGGAATTGTAGAGTCTGTTCTGCGCACTACGCCCGAAGCAATGGCCAACTACTGGCGCTCTTCCACCTGCGGCGTCATACAAAGCGGTGCCATAGGCGCACAAGGGCACGTTGCCAATGGCCTTTGTGCCTTGTTTATCGCTACGGGTCAGGATGCAGCCTGCACCGCAGAAGCAGCAGTAGGAATTACCCGTATGGAACTTATGGACGATGGTTTGTATGTTTCGGTTACCCTGCCCAATCTTATTGTAGGAACCGTGGGCGGCGGCACCAATCTGCCCACCCAACGGGAATGCCTTGAACTTATTGATTGTTATGGCAGCGGAAAAGCGCGTAAGTTTGCTGAAATCTGTGCCGCCGTAGCGCTCGCTGGTGAGGTGTCCATAGCGGCAGCCCTCTCTGCTGGTCATTTTACCGCAGCGCATCAAAAATTTGGTCGTAAAAAGCATTAGATCTGTAACTTAGCCATTCATCTTTATCCACATGGATCCACTGAAAAGGATCAATATTATTGGGATTGTTCTGTTTTTTTGTCTGATACAGGTCAAAACAATGGCACAACTGGATTCCGTGCATTGGATACCACCGCTTCATGCCCGCGCAGAGCCTGGCCCACAATACCTCTACATCACCACACCTGAACCTTTGCCTTTTTCCGTGGACATCAAAACCGGTGACGGGGCATTGGTGAACTCCATAAGCGTTTCAAACAGTCAGCCAGCCCGCGTGCTGTTGAGCAATTCAAACCTGTTGGCTGCCGTGGATTCCCTACTTTTGCCCATGCGAAAAACAGGATTGTTCCTACAGGGTGAAAAGAGGTTTTATGTCAATTTCAGACTGCACAGCGATTCGCGCTTTCAAGCCTGCGACCTCACCTGCAAAGGCCGTGCTGCGCTGGGAAAAGTATTTCGCATTAGCCATTTGTACCAAAGTGCTGCCAATAGTGCAAGGGCCAATTTTATTGGGGTCATGGCCACAGAAGACAGCACGTTGATTACCCTTTCCGATTTTGATTCCGGTGTGGAACTGCTAAAGGCCGGCAATCAAAATGTCAATGGCAATCAGAATGTGTCGCTAAAGAAGGGAGAATCCGTAGTTTTTGCCCAATATTTGAATCAAAACGCTTTTGATCAACCACCCAACGGACTTATTGGGGCCTTGCTGGAAAGTAACAAGCCTATTGCTGTAAATGTAGGTTCTTGGCTCGGAGCACCCGTGGGCGGATCAAATGATATTGGGGTTGACCAGATAGCGGATATAGATGAAATTGGGGAGGAGTACATACTATGCAAGGGCAATGGTGCGGACGAAATGGAAACACCCGTTGTCATTGCACACTACAACAATACCCAGATTTGGCTCAATGGTTCTTCCTTGCCTGTGGCCGTACTGTCGGCGGGCCAACACCTGCGCATTCAGGGTACCCAATTCTCCTCCAATGATAACCTCTATATCAGGGCTTCACAGCCCGTATATGTCTATCAGATTGTAGGTGGAGTGCCCACAGGTAATGATATTTACCGCACAGGAGGACTCATTTTTGTCCCCCCCATTTCATGTAGTATTCCCAATAGTGTGGACAATATTTTCCAGCCCAATCAGATTGGGGACATGGTTTTTGATGGTGGTCTGATGATCGTAGCCATGAAGGATTCGGCCTTGACGGTCAGAATAAACGGGCAGCCAATTGCCATTGGCAATGCTTCTGTTGTGCAAGGCTACCCGGAATTTGTCACCTACCGCAATTTGACTTTGTTCTCTTCAGCCAACCCGCCCCAAACGGCTTCAGTAGTGGCGCAAGGCGCTGTTCAGGTTGCCCTTTTCGGGCGCAATGGGGCGGCGGGTTACGGCGCATTTTATTCTGGTTTTAGCAAAACAGCCAAGCCCGACATCAAACTTTCCCTGATCGGTGATGGCGTTTGCCCGGATACCATTATTGCCCGTGGCCGTTTTGATGGCGTACAGTGGTATTATGCCGACTCACTGATCTCTTTTGGCCCTGACACTATGCTAATCGCCTACGCACCAGGCACTTATATCGGTAGAGGCTATCTTGGTGTGTGCCGAAGAACTGATTTTAAAGAGGATTCCATACAAGCAAAGTTCAATTCACCTCAATTCCCGTACACCATCGCCAACCCAAGCTGTTTTGGGCTTAGTGATGGTAAAATAAATTTGGGCAAACCAAGTGGAGGCTTGCCTCCATATCAGTTTTCTATTGATGGCGGCAATGATTTTGGTTCAAATCCCGTGTTTGAGCAGTTGCCCAAAGGAGACTATAAAATAGTGGTGCGCGATAGCACAGGATGTTATAATCGGCCTTTTACCCTGACATTAAATGAGCCGGATAGTTTTACTGTTCGCTTGCAAATAACGAGTGGCACTGAGCCCAAACTGCCCGGGGAGGCTGTTGCGCTTAGCGCAGTACCTACCCGTAAAATCATCCTTTCTGAATGGCAACCCATACCAGCAAAATGCCCTGACTGTCTCCAATTGAACATCAATCCTACCGAAACAGGCAGGTACCGTGTCATTGTTACGGATGAAAAGGGCTGCACCGCCTCTGATGAAATAATTGTAGGAGTAATCCCGCCCATTTATGCCCCCAACATTATCAGCACACAATCCAATACCGGCAATGATGTTTTTGTGCTGTTTTCTAAGGATGCTTTACCCATTAAGTACCTGCGCATTTATGATCGCTGGGGTGGCCTGTTACACGAAAGCCGCGGATTTATGACCAATGATAGCGCAGGGGGATGGGATGGCCGATCGCGTAAAAAAGAAGCCGTGTCCGGTGTATTTGTTTTTGAGGCCGAAGTTGAATATTTGCCCGGAAAAACGGTGTACTTAAAAGGCGATGTAACCGTAATCCAATAACCAACAACCACAACACAATATATGTCATACGAGAATTTACAAATCAACATCGAGGACGGCATTGCCGTAGTGACCATCAACAGGGAAAAGGCATTGAATGCCTTAAACCGCCAAACAATGATGGAGTTAGAAGACTTTTTCGGCCAAAAGGCTTTGGATATTCCTGACTTAAAAGGCGTGATCCTTAGCGGGGCAGGAGAGAAGGCTTTTGTTGCCGGGGCCGACATCACTGAGTTCAGTGGCTTTGGTGCGGCGGAAGGCAAGGCATTGGCCGCTCGCGGGCAAAATGTATTTTTCCTGATAGAACGTTTCCGGTGTCCTGTGGTTGCAGCGGTAAATGGATTTGCCTTAGGCGGGGGCTGTGAATTAGCCATGGCCTGTCATTTGCGCGTTGCTGGAGAAAAAGCGCGTTTTGGTCAGCCAGAAGTCAATTTGGGACTTATACCAGGTTACGGTGGTACCCAACGGCTGATTCAATACATAGGAAAAACCAAGGCAATGGAACTGCTAATGACCGCTGATATGATTGGAGCCGAGGAAGCACATCGCTTGGGCTTGGTCAACTATGTAGTGCCTGCAGGTGAAGAAATAGCAAAATCTAAGGAATTATTGGGCAAAATAGCCACAAAAGCTCCAATTGCCATTGCAAAAATCATTGAATCCGTCAATGCGTATTTTGAAGATGGGCAAGATGGCTTTCAAAAAGAAGTGGATGCCTTTGGCGACTGCTGCGCTACCGCCGATTTCCGTGAAGGCACAGCCGCTTTTGTTGAAAAACGAAAAGCCAACTTTACGGGCGCTTAAAGCGCATACCGCAAAGAGGGTATTTGTTGGGAATGGGGTTTCTTGGCACATATTTTGATTTTTTATGTGCATTATTAACACCTTTTTTGTTGTTTTTCATTTTTATGAAAAAAGCTTTTACATTTTTGACGGTCATTGCCACATTGACCTATTTTTTGTCTTGTTCTTATGAGCAAGATCTTGACTATGTGCTGGAAAAAGCACTCAATTCCCATTCAATTACTGGCTCGTATGAGGCTTACATCATGCCCTCCAGCACGGATTATGCCGCCCTGCCCAATCAGGATCCTAAAAATCCTGTAACGGAGGTTAAGGTTCGTTTAGGCAAAATGTTGTTCTTTGAAACAGGTTTGGGACTTGAAAATAAATATGCCTCATCAAAAGTAACCTATTCGTGCAGCAGCTGCCACATCCCTTCGCGTGGCTTTACCGCAGGGCGTTTTCAGGGTGTAGCTGATGGTGCCATCGGCTTTGGGAGAAGTGGTGAAGGACGTTCTAAAAACCCGGAATACTCGGGAGATGATGTAGATGCTCAAGGCGCCCGCCCGCTGCCTGTTATCAATACTACCTATATTACCAATGCGCTTTGGGCTGGTACGTTTGGTTCCTTTAATGTAAACGAAGGAACAGAAGCAGTATGGAAGCAGGATACTCTGGTGGAAATCAATTATAAGGGCCTTATGGGTCTTGAGGCAAACAACGCACGCGCGCTGATCGTTCATCGTCAAGTGGTAAATAAAAAAGTCTGTGATGAACTGGGCTATACCGCCTTGTTTGACGAGGCTTTCCCGGAAATACCTGTTGAAAAGCGATACACCCGAGAAACCGCAGCATTTGCTATTGCCGCTTATTTCAGGACTATTCTAACCAATCAGGCCCCTTTCCAACGCTGGCTCAAGGGTGAAAAAAATGCCCTTACGGAAAGTCAAAAACACGGCGCGCAGCTGTTTTTCGGCAAAGCAGGTTGTGCAGATTGTCACAATAGCCCCTCATTGAACAGCATGCCCCATCGTTTTTTTGCTTTGGGTGTAAAAGACCTCTATCAAAGTGGTTTTGAGGTTTTCCGCACTGGCCCAAGCGATAAGCGGAACCTTGGCCGAGGGGGCTTTACCGGTGAGGATAGCGATATGTTCAAATTCAAAGTGCCGCAGCTTTACAACCTCAAAAACGTGGATTTTTATTTCCACGGCGCCAGCAAACGCAGCCTTAAAGAGGTAGTTGAGTATTTTAACAACGGCATCCCGGAAAACCCAAATGTGCCTGCATCCAAAATCTCATCGTTCTTCCGCCCATTACATTTGAGCAATGACGAAATCCTTGAATTGACAGATTTCCTCGAAAACGGGCTTTATGATCCCAATTTGGATCGTTATACGCCTTCAAATGTTATGTCAGGTTTTTGTTTTCCCAACAACGATAACCTGTCCAAGATTGAGATGAAATGTAATTGATCTGATCGTTATCGTTATCTATATGCATCGGCGATGCCTAATGTTGGTTCCAAATGTTGAATTTTACCAATGTTTAGCATCTCCGATGCTCCAATAAATTTGGAAATATGTCATGGCTACCCACAGAAAGCCTCTTCCAGGCTATTTTACCTATCGAATAGACAAAACAGAGTGTTAATGACCGTAAATTTGGGATGACTCATGTTTTTTTGTTCCGCTGTTTTCCAGTTTTCCCGATCTTTGCCACCCATTACACCATTATGCACATATTACTACTCGGATCTGGAGGCCGCGAACATGCGCTGGCTTGGCGCTTGGCCCAAAGTCGTCACTGCTCCCAACTCTTCATCGCTCCCGGCAACGCTGGCACTACTCAATGTGGTCAAAATATAGCCATAAATCCCTTAGACTTTGATAAAGTTGCCGCATTTTCACTCGAAAACCACATTAATATGATTGTGGTTGGCCCGGAAGAACCCCTTGTTCGCGGTATCTGGGATTATTTTGCACAACACGACAATCTAAAACACATTCTGGTGATCGGGCCCTCCCGTATGGGCGCACAATTGGAAGGTAGTAAGGCCTGGGCCAAACTATTTATGCAGCGCCACCATATACCTACTGCCGGCTATCGCGAATTTAATGCCACTCAATTAAAAGAAGGATTGGCGTATTTGGATAGCCACCCACTACCCATCGTTCTCAAGGCAGATGGGCTGGCTGCGGGCAAGGGGGTTGTAATTTGCCAAAAACACAAAGAAGCCAAAAAAGAATTTCGTGATATGTTGGGTGGCAAGTTTGGCACAGCCAGCAACACCGTTGTCGTAGAGCAGTTCCTAAGTGGCATAGAATTTAGCGTTTTTGTGCTTACTGACGGTAAAAACTACCATATCCTGCCGGAAGCAAAAGACTATAAACGTATAGGCGAACGCGATAAAGGCCCCAATACTGGCGGAATGGGTGCGGTAAGTCCTGTACCATTTGTGGATGCTGATATGTGGGAAAAAGTAGAAACACGCATCATTAAACCCACCATTGAAGGGCTAAAAAAAGAAAAAATACCTTACAGAGGTTTTGTTTTTTTAGGCTTGATCAACGTTGAAGGCGAGCCTTATGTCATAGAGTACAATTGCCGCATGGGCGACCCGGAAACAGAAGTAGTTATCCCTCGCCTTAAAAGTGATTTAGTCAAATTGTTGGAACATTGTGGCAAAGGCAGCCTTGGCAAAGTAAAATCACTCAAAATTGACCCTAAAACTGCCGCCACCATCTTCCTGGTCAGCGGCGGTTATCCAGATCATTATGAAAAAGGCAAAAGGATAGAGGGTTTGAAGGATAGCAAAGGCAGTCTCGTTTTTCATGCTGGCACCACCCTTAATGCCAATGAAGGGCAGGTTGTCACTTCCGGTGGCCGCGTTATTGCCGTTACTTCATTAGCCAAAGACTTGAAGGCAGCGTTGCGCCGCTCTAAGCGTAATGCAAAAGTCATTGACTTTGAAGGAAAATATTTTCGGCGCGATATTGGGAAAGACCTGATGGGCTGAACGAACTATTACAACCCCTAACATTTTGATTTTTAAATCATTATATCACTTTTCGACGCTTTTTTGCACCATAGCGGCCAGCCTGATGCTCATCGGCACCCTTGCCGCACAATCCCCTCTTGCCGTCCAGCCATCACCACAAGACAGCAGTAAAAAACTTAAGATCGAAACGGCATTTCAGGTAGAATACTTTGTGCGGGGAGACCGTACCATGCAAAAACTCAGTGGCAATGTGCGAATGCGCCAGGAAGATGTACTTGTGTTTTGCGATACCGCTATTTTGGATGAATTCGATGCCATTCTGAAAGGAAATGTCGTCATTCAACAACATGACACCGTTAAAGTTTTTGCCGATTCAGCGCACTACCGCACGGACACTAAAATAAGCGATTTGTACAAGGATGTGGTGCTTGAAAATGGGCGTCAAAAACTGTTCACCCAACGCTTGCGTTATGATCTTGGTCAAAAAATAGCCACTTACCACACAGGGGCCACCATAAGCAATGGAAAGAGCCAATTGGTAAGCAAACACGGTTACTATTATGTGGATGATGGCGATATGTACTTCAAAGGTAACGTAGTGGCTACCGACCCGGAATTTACCATGCGGACGGACACCTTGGCCTTTAACAGCAAAACCCAACTGGTTCGCTTTGTGGCTCCCACCCTCATCAGCCAGCCCAAAGGAAAAATATACACCGAAGGCGGTTTTTATGACATTGAAAACAATTTCGCCGAGTTTGACCTAAACCCACAGTATGATCGCGATGGGCAGGTGGGCACTGCCCAAAAAATGCGCTACTCCGGCACTTCCAAAGAATACATTTTGGAAGGGGATGCCTTTATTGACGATAAACCTAAAGGCCGCAAAACCCGCGCTGACGTCATCCGATACAACGCTGATACTGAGGATACTTACCTTCGCGGAAGCGCTGATTATCAGGATAGTACACGCAATATCAAAGGTGAAGAAATCCGCTACAATTCTCGCGACAAAAACTACCAGATCAAAGGCCGGGGACGGGTCAACGACCCGCCAAATATCATCGAAGCCGATTCGCTTAGCTTTAATGATCAGCTCGGCGCAGGCTTGGCCCTCGGCCGTGTGGAATGGCGTGACACCAGCGCTGATGTAACCATCTTGGCCCATCGGATGGACTACAACAAACAATCTAATTACCTCAATGCCGTTGGTGGATACGGCCCGCAGGGTGCCAAAGGCCGACCGATGATGAAATCACTGATCGAACGCGACACCTTATACATGTCCGCGGACACCCTAAGTTCCTTTAAGCCTGATTCTGCATCCGACGAGCGCAAACTGCTGGCCCACAGGGATGTCCGCATTTACAAAAGTGACTTGCAAGCAGTGTGTGATTCCCTTTCCTTTAGTTCAAAGGATTCCATCTTTTGGTTTTATCAGATCAAAAAACTGCCCATTATGTGGTCCGACACCTCGCAATTTTCCGGTGACACTATCCTGATGCGCCTTAAAGACAAAAAAATGGATCGAATTTGGCTGCGCAAAAATGCCTTTGTCATCAATTCCGAAGACGCGCAGTTTTTTAATCAGATCAGCGGAAAATACATCACCGCTGTATTCCGCGAGGATCAAGTGCGCGATATGTTTGTGGAAGGCAATGCCCAAGCCGTATATTATGCCCTCGATGACAAACGCGCCTACATCGGCGTCAATGAAACGGCCTGTTCCGAAATGAAACTTTACTTTGGAAACAACAAAGTAGAAAACATCAAATTCTACAACCAACCCGCCGGCACTTTTTCGCCCATTAAAAAAGCCAAAACCGCAAAAAAATTAGAGGGATTTTTCTGGGAAACCAAGCGAAGGCCGGGAAGTGTGGGGGATCTGTAAGCAAATGAAAAACGCTTCAACCCATTTTTACCACCCCTCGTTTCGATTTTGGCAGGTGTAGAGATGGAAAATTTGTCGTGGACGCGAGTTGTAACAACCTTTGTGTGCTCAATTTCAATTTTTTAATAATGGCTTTTATCTTTTTGGGGCAATTCACCTGCTGAAGAATTTAGGGGTGGGGTTATAAGCACAATCAAAACATGAAAAACGACAGTTTCGTCAGTCGCCTCTTCACTATTTTTTCAGCACGGACGCACTCCGGCGGAGCGAAGGTCTTATACTCCTCTGAGGGGCGTCACGGTTACGTTCACTACAAGAGTTCAGCCGCCAATTTTTCGATGTATTACGAATTTGGCGGCGGCAACTGCGTCGTTTCTATTGACATCCCAAGTATTGAACATTGGAAAACGGAGACCGGATTGTCACCCGAACATCGCGACAATGTGCTGAATTTTATTGGTCAGCAGGTTGTGAAAGACCAGACGACTGGCGGGGGTGGTTATTTTAAAATTGAGAGCAATTGGCTTAACATTTACGTTTAAAATGTAAAAACGACACCATGTTCGGAAACTTATTTTATGTACTAACAGTACTGGCTTACCTTGGTTTGGCTGCCGTCAATCTTTACAAACCCAACGCGACTGGCGAACGTTTGGTCGGCTGGGGTATTATCATATTTAGTGCAATGGCTGCTTATGTACTTTGCAGTTTGTTGCTCACTATCAATCTCGCCAGCACTGGAAAATTCGACTGGATTTCAGCCTCTAAATCAGGCAGAAACATCATCGTCGGCCTTGGTTATTTATGTTTGACCTATGCCATTGTTTTCGTTACGATGGTCAATGTGGACACAAACAGCGCGAGCACAGCCAATTGGTTGGGTATTTTGATGATTCGATACGGTGGAATTTGGATGCCGATATTGATGCTCTTGCCTTTTGCCATTTTAATAAAAACAGGAGGATTTACTGCGGTTTCACCCATTTTTTATAAAATCCCTTTGATAGTGGGCTGTTTGATCGGCTTCGCTTTTTATGCTGCGGGTAGGCAACAATTGGGCGTTTTATTCATTGATAAGCAAGCAGTTGCAGAAAAGAAACGCCAGGAAATATTGAGCGAAATTGGCTTTACAGACAATACTGCACGCCTATTGTACTA
>CAZIKN010000052.1:0-38398 GCA_964539805.1 uncultured Saprospiraceae bacterium
GCAGATTCTTCGCTGCGCTCTGAATGACACGCTGCTCTTGGTTTTTGTGGTGTCCTTGGCCAAGCTCCACTGTAACCCCACGCAGTTGTGTCATTCCGAACGCAGTGAGGAATCCGGATTGGGCAACGGACAATCATTTGCCTGGGCAGATTCTTCGCTGCGCGCTGAATGACACGTTGCTCTTGGTTTTTGTGGTGTATTTAGCCACAGCCTGTTTGCAATGCCAAGCTGTTGTGAAAAAGCAGGGCCAAAACAACCACCAAACCCGAGCTGTTGTGTCATGCAGAGCGAAGCGAAGCATCTGTGATAAGTGCCTGACAATCATTGTTTTGCATCGGATTCTTCGCTGCGCGCTGAATGACACGTTGCTTGATCGTTTGTGAGTGGCTTAGCCAGATTCCACTATAGTCCCGAGCTGTTGTGTCATGCAGAGCGAAGCGAAGCATCTGGGGTTTACACCTGAATGCAGTCAATCCCACGGCTCCTCCCCAATGATCCAAACAGGCAAATTACCTTTTTCTATTTCCACAGGATCATTCAAAAAACGCCATTCCGGATTAAATTTTGCTATCAATGCTTCTTTTTTCGCCCTGCTCATTCCTTTTATTTGCTTCTCTCTTGCTATGGCCCATTCAATAAGACCGTAATATTCGTAGTAGATCAAATTATAACAAAAATACTTGCCTGCGAATGTTTTTCTCTCGTTCATGTTGTCTGCCAAATGTTCATTCATCCTTCTGTCCAAGTCGTTGGTGACACCAGTATATAAAACTGTTTTGGCCGGGTTTGTCGTGATATATACATAGTAGTTATGAGTCCGCATGATGCTTGATTTTATACTTAGAACAGTTACTATTTTTCTTCATCAGGTTGTCACACCAAACGCAGTGAGGAATCCGGATTGGGCAACGGACAATCATTTGCCTGGGCAGATTCTTCGCTGCGCTCTGAATGACACGCTGCTCTTGGTTTTTGTGGTGTCCTTGGCCAAGCTCCACTGTAACCTCACGCTGTTGTGTCATTCCGAACGCAGTGAGGAATCCGGAGTGAGCAACGGACAATCATTTGCCTGGGCAGATTCTTCGCTGCGCTCTGAATGACACAATTGCTTAGCCTACGAAATAATTCATAGCCATGATTTTGCTACCTCAGCAAAACCAATTTATCCACATAGACTAAAACGCCATTGGCAGTAATGGACACCTGATAGACCCCGGGCGGGCGGGTGATCAAGTCTATTTCCGTACGATCGGAAATGAGGCGCTCCGTTTTCACCACCTGGCCCATGGCATTCACAAGGCGCAAATCGTAGCGTTTTTCGGGCGTGTAATCCTTTATGGCCACATTGACGCGATCGGATGTCGGGTTGGGCATGACCTGGTAGGCCTGTATTGGCTTTTCCACGGGTAGTTTTGCCCTGTCCTCGCCGCCGCCATCTAAGCCACCCTGGCAGTTGGTACAGTACATTTCCATTGGGAAAAGCAGGCATGCCAAACTCCCTTCTTCGGTACACATCACGATGCGCATGTTGTAGATATTGCCGGAACTAAACTTGCTACAGGGAATTTTTACTTTTACCTTGAAATCAAGTACTCCTCCAAAAAGCTTGGATTCCAACACTTCTACTTCGCCATCATCAATGATACCGATCAAGCCCTGATTGCATATTTGCAAGTTGCCCACATTCACGGATTTTTCAATATCAAAATAAACAAATTGGCCATCTGTACCGCTGCAGTTCATGCGCTTGGGTGTCCATTCCAGGCCGCAAGGTGGAAGGTTACAGGGGGGAAGAGTGATGGTAACTGGGACACAAATTTTACTATTGCCAGCACCTGTAAAAGTAAGTAACCCTGAAAAACTGGCTAAACTTGTGTTTGTCGTAGTAAAGATGTAAGGTATTGTAAATGTATCGCCAACTTTAGTTATTTGTGAAGGATTAACTGAAAATCCCGCCTCTGTAGAAAGTGCATTGTTATATATACCGTCAATGACTGTCACCACAATACTCCCCTGATAAATCCTTAAATTATCATTCAAAACCGGGTCATTGCATATAGCTGTAGTGGTGATTTCGGGCAGGCATTGGTCACAAGTCTGCTCTATTACTTCAAACTTCCGACATATCCTTTCGCCTTCCGGCCCGCAAAGGGTGATATAACCTTTAAGCGTGGTAAAATTGGTATTGGCTGGTGCAATAACCTGCAAGGCCACGCATATTTGATCTGTTGTTACAGTACCCGGGCCGACGGTGTATGACTTGATCAGCATATTCACCAATGGGTTATTGGCCTGTACAAACATCTTATCCTTATCGCCACAGCCTTTGTAGCCTTTAGGCACGGTGAAGCAGAAATTGGCCATGTAGGTGTTGGAGCCGAGCTGTGATGCTGAACAGGTGGTGATGGGCACGGGCGGCAGCTGGGTACACTGGTCGCAGGTTTCGGGTATGGTGACTTTTCGGCAAGTTGTGACGCTCTTTTCCGCGTTAAGGCAAGTCAGAGTTAGGCAGGCATCAAACTCACCACCATAGAGATAGGTATGGTTTACTATTTCGCCGCTGCCCAATGGGGGACCATCGCCGAAATTCCAGGAGAAGGTAGCAGGGTCGCCAGTATTGAATCCATAAAATGTCACATTGCAGTTGTCTTTTATGAATGACATATCAGGGGCTGGTGTGCAAGGAGTATTATTGCAACAGTTGATGGATATATTGTCAATATACACTATTGTTGGATTATTTGCATCAAACATACCTATCGGAGTGCCCCCCACCCTAAGAAATGGTTTAAAATTAGAGGTGAAAGTGTAAGGCCCTGTATAGTGTTGAAATACAGCGCCGCTTGGATAACACTTTTCATTTCCTATTCCGGCATTAATATAACTTACTAATGGATTATTTACCTCAGCAATTATTTCAGCACCAACTAAATTATTGGTGTTATTGGCTACGGTCATGCCAAGTATCAATTTCCCAACAGGCTTATTGCATACCAAATAATCAAAAGAGATAATGCATTCTCGATTAAGTGGAGGAAATATAGGAAACCTTGTAACGGCATTTTCAGCTTCTCCTTCTGGTAGTACATTATTATTTATCCATAAACCTATACAATTGTTATCAGATTTATTACAATAAAATGGTGTGGAATTGCCTGGGTCCCACCCACATAAATCTTTGTAATCCGTAGTGCTACCTGTTGTTACACCTATCATTTTATCTCCTGCAATCTGCTCAAAATTACCATTTAGCACTTCTTCACATGGGGGATTTTCTAAACAATCTTTGAAGGTAATTACCTCCAAACACTTTCGATTTACACATGTTCCATTAAAAGATAACAAGCATATTTCTTTAACACCAGTCTCAGTAGCAGAATAAGCATAATCTTCGGTTGTAGCGAATTCAGCACCATCAACCAACCATTTGTAAGTACTGGCTCCCGTAGAAGTATTGTCAAAGTTAAGGGTTGAATTAAGCTCGACTGAATTTGTAATAGCATTGAAATTTGCCGTTACTGTCGGGCAGGCAGGGCTACATCCCAAAGAATAGGTCAGTGTCCTACGTATTGTCATCAGCGCAGCCCGCATACGCTCTATCTGTCCTGGTGTAAACTCTTCGCGACAAGCATTATCGGTGTAATTCATGTGGTTATGGGCCACGAGTGCCAAGGAAGAATTGGCATCACAATCGTTCAGGCCTGTCACGTCACAGCCTCCCGCCGGTTGTTTGTGCGGGCGCGTGTCACATACGAAGTCTCCCTGGCTTGTACAACTGGTGTTGGGAGGACAGTTGGACACATCACCACCCTCAAAAGTATGCAACAAGTCCATAAAATGCCCCATTTCGTGCGAGATCACTTTTGAATTACTGCCCGTGCCCACAATATCGGAGCGCAAAACAATGCCGTCAATGGCACTTGACATACCCGGGAAAGTGGAATAGCCCAACAAAGAGCCGCCCGCTATGGAGTGAACGACCCAAATATTTACATAATCCCGATTGGGCCAAAGGCTCAGGGCTTTAACCTGAATTTCATTGATACCTATGCCAATGCCAATATTTTGGTAATTTTCGGTACCAAATCCATTTACCCTGTTAATACCCGTGCTTGCATTGCCGTCTGGTGCGCGTTGGGCCAAACAAAATTCAATCTCCGTATCGTTCCCTTGGCCGGAGGTATTGCGAAAATCGGCATTTAAGTCCGCAAGTGCCTGCTGT
The DNA here is from genome assembly GCA_964539805.1 of uncultured Saprospiraceae bacterium. Taxonomy (GTDB): domain Bacteria; phylum Bacteroidota; class Bacteroidia; order Chitinophagales; family Saprospiraceae; genus M3007. The sequence goes on from CAZIKN010000052.1 coordinate 4,223, forward strand.
ATTTGGGTATCGCTGATATTTGACCCAATACCCACTGGTTCTCCTAAATGAATGACGTGAAAGACCACTGGAATCATATAGACCATCCCATTCATAATGGCCTGTGTGTTGCCGTTCAGCATTTCCTGAATGGTCTGCTCATGGTGATTCATTAGGTCTTGGTACTGCGAATTTTGATTTTTGTACTGCTGCAAGTGCGCGTCAAACTGACAAAATCCGCCCTGTGCGCTTACACGCTGCACTGAAAAGAAAAGGAAAAAAAGGCCGAGCATAATAAACCCGCCCTGTTGCAAGAAGTCCACCCAAAGTTCCAACATAACTGAATGTCTTGTTCTTGGTGAAGTGCTTAGGCTCGTCGAGGTGCGAGGTGCGAGGTGCGAGGTGCGAAAAACTTGAAATTTTTTCTCATTTTGATAAAAGTTTTAGGTAAAAAATATCTGCGCCGGTTCTGCGCAGGGAAAGCATAATTGTAGGAAAGTGGTGTTCAAAAACTCAAGCACAAAAAAACAGCGTAATCGAAAAAAGCAACATGGTCAACATCAGGAACTACAGCGCTGGCAACAAAGGAACACCGAAAAAACTGCTGCAAGATAGGCAAAGCATTTTGCTTACACAAGCAAATGCTTTAAAATTAACATTGCTTCCCTTGGCCTACAGTGGGAATAGCGTGCCCAACGTATTGGTTTACGTTGTATAACCTATACGATGGGTTATTTTGGCTTCTTTTTCAATCACAGATTAACACAGCCCCCCATTTCGCATCCTATCCTTTTATCATCTTGCGCACCAAACTTTCGTTGTCTGTTTGCAGGCGATAAAAAAACACGCCCTTTTTTTGTTTTAAATCAGTGTCTTTCAAGGTGATGGCATGATTTCCAGCAGGATAATCCGCTGTGCTCGTGAATATCGTTCTGCCCGCTTCGTCAAACACTGTAAAGCTAGCCTTTGAGGCATACGGCAAATGAAAAGAAACTATCGTTTGCGCTTCAAAGGGATTGGGTTGGTTTTGGTACAATTGAATGTTTTTCCCTGCATTATCTTTTTGTACAAAACGGAAGGAGAGTTCCTCCCCTACCCTGTTGGCAGACCACAAACTATATGCCTCAGAGGCGGTCACGCGATGGGTCAACCGCATCATATCGGATAGGCGGCCACTGCGGGTTGCATGCAGGCGGAGTATAAAAGTGGCCTCTGTGGCTTCATGATGAGCCATGGTCAGGGTTTGTGGGTTTAATAGCGCGAATTGCTCCTGAACAAGCCCGGCTCCCGGCTTGACGGCCATTATCTCAAGGCCTTCTGTTTCAAGGGTAAACTGAAAACCGGCCAACCCATTGGGCATTTTAACAGGGAAGTCAAAAGTCTCCCCATTATGGATGTCGCGTTCGTCAGCATCCACCCACAATTTTCTGGCATTTCTGTCCTTGGCAATGTTCATACTATTGGCTACAGCGCTTGTATTGACATCTCCGACCTTAATGGCATAAAAATCCTGACCAAGCGCATCAGTCATAACACCCTTATATTCAATGCTTTCGGGAATGGGTTGCTCAAAAGGGTTGTTTGGATTTGCAAAAACATGCCCTTGTGGCACGAAACGCCAAGAGCTGTTGTTGGGCAATTCAGTATAAATGCCCAATATCAGCTTGCGCAATTCCACAATGTCCAATGTGGTAATGGAATTGGACCTATTGGCATCTGCCGCAATCATCTTTAGCGGGCTTTCCAAGGGAGCAAGGCCCAGAATATGCTTGGATATTAGCACCAAATCATAGGTACTTACCCCGTTTAGGGGGTTGTTGTCCTTAAAAGGCGTGATGCTCAGGTTGGCGCCCGCTGTACTGGCTTTTTCTACTTCATAAACGCCATCGGCACCTGTGAGCGGGATATTGACCCAGGCTGCCTGACCACTCAATTGGCTTACGACCTCCACATTGGCTTCTTCTAAGGCCTGGCCATTTTCCATAATGACGCTTCCTGCCACGAGAATATCGTTCGTGGCACAAGCGTGGTTAATATCTTGCACCAAAATATAGGTTTCGCAATAGCCGACATTACCTGCAAGGTCACGGGCCCAAAGTTCAACAGGCTGATTGCCCAATTCGGTGCAATCAAAAGTGACATTGGTGACAGGATCGCCATTGGCATCAAGCGGGAAGCCACTGCCCTTGCCTGCTTTGCGTATGCTGTACACCAAACGGTTGGCGGGAGTGCAGTTATCATCACCATATAGTAAAAAATCAGCTGCCCAAAGGGTAATCATACCCGTTTGCATAATATTGGTACTCAAACCATTATGACATACAACGGTAGGGGCTTTGCAATCTTTGACCACAAAATTGTATTCACAAATGCGCTCATTGCCACAGCCATCCTCCACGATCCATTTTATTTTATGGGTTCCATAAGGCAATTCCGGCACCGTATAAGTATTGGGGGCAACAGGCGTATTCCAGCGCATGGAAGCCGAAACATTATTGCCCGAAGTAGTGGTTTGTACCGCAAACTGATATTTTTGATTGGCAATCACGGGCCGCTGATCAAAATTACGCAATTCCCCACCTTGTAAATTGGGTGTATTGGCATTGTCAAAACGTATTTGGCCCGCAGGAGCAGGGTCATTACTGTTCACAATGGTTTCCATATCGCCATCACCATCCAGATCAAGCGCAAGCAAATAACGGAAACTCACTATGGCTTTGCTACAGAGGTCGGTTGCCGTAATACTCAGGTCTGTTGGCCCTTCACAGAGGTTGTGGCTTTGCGTGACGGGGTCTGTCCACAGGGCATCGTTCCAAAGCTGTGGATCATTGCCTGTGAGGTCACAAATTTGGACATCGGAGCTTGGGCAATTGGATATTGTAGGATCCTGGCTATCCACAATTTTGATTACCTGTTTGTATATATAACAGTTGGTGTTGGGGTCCCAAAGGTCGCCATAATTAGTTGGTACTGTATCACTTGGGTTTACTTTTACTACCGTAGGTGTCCATTGTCCATTGAGGCCGGGTGGGCCTATGACGGGGCCACGGATATTGTTTGGGTCCAAGGGATTGGGGCTTGGCTCAGGATTGGGAATAAGTGTACAAGGTTTCAAAGGGTCATAGGCGCACCAATTCATAATCTTCCAGGTTCGCTCTATTTTAAAACAGGCCCCTGGCACTACGGTAAACACCTCATCCTCAAAGGAATAACCCATTTTTTCACAATCTGTATTGAAAAAAGAAGGTACTCCGAAATTGGCCTTGCCGTTGCATATTTTTGTTACCACATCATTGGGAAGGCGGAGGTAATAATCTGATTCATAAAATACTACGATACGCTGCGAGCAATTGGTTTGATTGCCATAACAATCTATACTTTTAAAGTGCCGAACCAGGGTTCCTCGGTTACAAAAAGTGTCGAAAAGCGCATAATTGGGTGTAGCAATCAAAGTATCCAGACAACAGTTATCCGCTGCATCCGCCACACCAAAGCTCCATAAAGACGGGTCAAATATTTCACAACTTATCGTACGGTCTGCGGGCGGGACACAAGTAGGCTTGATTTTATCTACCACCTCTACTTCCACCATGCATTCATTTTCATTGCCGTTGCAATCCACTACGCGCAGCACCACGAGGATAGTTTTGCCAATATCCGTACAGCAAAAGCCTACTAATGGCCCAAAATCATCAGGGCTTCCGTCACAGCGGCCATTCATGCGGCGGGCTTCCATCTGTATGGCACAGCAGTTATCAAAAGAGCCATCATCAAAAGTAGAGGCAAACACATCATCCTCGCCATCTGCTCCAATGGCCACTTGTGTCGTTTTATCGCAAGCCACCACAGGAGGTGTTTGATCTTCTACCGCTAAGGAAAAACTGCATGAAACCGTATTGCCACATCCATCCTGTGCAAAATAGCTGACGACATGTGTGCCCGGTTGAATACAGGACGTAAATCCAAAGACGCCCATGGTATCCGGGTGCCAAAGGTTATTTTGGGGGAAATTGCGCAAAGATCCGATGTATCGCTGCTCACCAATGGCCTCACCGGTATAGTAATCATGCAGTTCTATATCCGTCCAAATTTTTTCAAGTCCTGAGCAAGCATCTTCCATGATGGCATCGGGCAGGTCAACCAGCGCACAACAGGTAAAAGGTTCGGCAGCAACGGTAGTGTTCGGTGGGCAATTGATAACGGGTTTATTGTTGTCAGAGACCTTAACGATCTGGGTGTGAAACGTCGGATTGGTAAATGGAGCCGAAGGTGTTACGGGTTTGCACCAATCCATCAGTGTCCATTTTCTGACAATTTTATATGATCCGGGACAAATAGGAAGCGCTTGATCCTGAAAGACGACATTCAACTCGCAATAGGAGGGATTGGGATAAAGGGTAAAATTTTTACCCAAAAAGGAAAAATAGGGCGCACCCGTGGCGGATGGATCCGTTTGCGGCTGCTGGCAGGAGATTACGGTATCAGGAGGAAGAACCAGATCGCCAATGGCCAAGCGGCGCAAAAACACCCGCTGATGGCAACTGTCATAGTTCTTATACCCGTCCACAGTAATCCATGTACGGGAAAAATAGCCACTTAAACCACTGATTCCATTGTACTTATCTTCACAAGCAAGATCTGTCCATGTTTCGGAATACGTAAGGGTATGGTTAACACAGTTCTCTTCCACTTTGGGGTATGCCGTGGTTATGCCCAGAAAATTTTTCAAATATTCAGGGCTGGCATCGGGAAGGGCGCAGGGGACGGTCAAATCGGTACAGGTAATTTTGGGTGCCAACTTATCTTCTACTTTCAAGTTGCCCCAGCACTGATTGCCTTCACAGCGGTCAGTTACGGTATAGGTCAACTTCTTCCCTATATCGGTACAGGTGACCGTATTTCCGAGTTTTTTTCCTTGAATATCTTCAATTTCCACGGAAAAAAAGCCGTAGAAAGGATAAGTGCCTTCCAAAACCTGATCTGCCAGCACTTGAAGGGTTCCATTTTGGCCAAGAGAAACATTCATCTGGTCATTGCATACTAAATTGGATGGCTTGTGCACAAATACATCTACCCGATCAGTAGCGGTACAGCCATTCAGGTCCGTTACCGTCAGGGTGAAATAACCCGTTTGGGAGACATTGGCTACGGGATTGCAACTATTGGCATTATTTAGGCCGGCAGACGGCTCCCACCGACAACTGACACCGCCATTGCCGCTAAGTGTTACAGCGCCCCCCTTGCAAGCACCAATATCAGCACCAGCATTGGCTGTGGGTAATGGGAAAATCTGCACCGTGATATTTGATGATGCAGTCAGGCCATTGGCTCCGGTAACCGTAACATTATAGGTGCCGGATGCCGCTGCTGTGGGCAATGGGATAAGCGGATTTTGGAGAACGGAAACGAAACCATTGGGGCCTTTCCAGGACCACTTGACTGCCTCACCTGCACTCTCGGACAATTGCAGGTTCATGCTCCATTCACAGAAAGGGGCATTGCTTGTAAGAACAATCTTTGGAGGGGATTGGGCTAAAACAAAATGAGTAATCGGAAACAAAAGGAGGACTGCAAAAAAGCGCCTCGCTTTGTGGGGAGTAACAACAAACATGGACCTTAGCGGGTATTAAATTGAACAATCTGAACAGATGCTCTACTACGGATTAAATGATGTGCAATGCACTATCATAAGGCGAAAGTAGTTCATATATGTTTCGCCAACCAAGGATTTGATTTTCTTTTTTTAGTTAAATTTTAAATATGCGCGTATTTTTAATGTTTTTGCTCAAAAGCGACAAATTACCAACCGTTAAATCACAAAAACAACCATTTACTTATGCAAACAGCCTTTAAATGGTGCGCCCAAACAGTCCCAAATGAAGTTGTATGCCCATGGGTGCATTTCAAAAGATATTTTACCTTTGCCGCCATTCCTATCAGATAATTCATACTATATGGACTTCAAAAAGTTGTTGCCGCACGGTATTGCCATTGCCATTTTATTGGCCATTGCGGCTGTTTTTTATGCCCCGAATGCATTTAGTGGAAAGGTGTTGCCACAACCGGACAACGATAAAGCCCGCGCCATGCAAACCGAAATGCGCCAGTACATTGACAAAGAGGGCAAGGCGCCCCTTTGGACCAATAGCGCATTTGGAGGCATGCCTACCTACCAGATCATGTCGCCCATGAAAGGCAACCTCACCCGTCCGGTATTCCGCACCTTCTTTTTGTTCAATGACTATACCTCCGTGTGGGCACAAACCTTTGCTGCCATGTTGTGCATGTACCTGTTGTTGATGGCCCTGAAATTAGATTGGCGGGTAGGTGTTTTTGGCGCACTGGCTTATGGCATTACCTCCTATAATGTGGACATTCTGGAGGCAGGGCACTCCACCAAAATGGCTGCCTTGGCTTTTGCCCCCGGAATGTTGGCCGGCGCTGTATTGGCTGGCAGGGGCAAATGGTTCTGGGGGGGAGCCATATTAGCGCTGTTTACGGCCATGCAGGTATTGGCCAATCATATTCAGATCACCTATTACACCTTTTTGATCATAGGAATTTATTATTTGGCCCTGCTTGTTGAGTCAGTACTCAAGCGCAGCTGGGCCAATTGGCTAAAAGCATCTCTTGCCTGTGGGCTTGCCGTAGGCTTGGGCGTAGCAGCCAATTATTCCATTCTCAGCACATCCTTAGAATACAGCCAGGAAACCATACGCGGACGCTCTGAACTGAGCGCCAGAAACGTAAAACGGGGTGGCAATGACGGCCTTGATACTGATTATGCCTTCGGCTGGAGTTATGGCAAAATGGAAACCATGACATTAGTAGCGGCGCATGCCTACGGTGGCGGCGCCAATGAGCAAATGACCGATACCAAAACCTATCAAACCATTTCCAAAAACGTGCCTCCTGCCGAACGGCGCAACCTTGCGCGCCAATTGGCCGGCCTGTATTACAATGGCGATCAACCTTTTGTGGGTACAGCCATCTACTTTGGCGCAGTCCTGTGCCTGCTGTTTTTTATGGCGACCTTTTTAGTAGAAGGCGTCCTGAAATGGTGGTTAGTGGCGGCTACTTTTTTCTCCATCAGTATCGCCTGGGGGCGCAATTTTGACCTGAACTTCTTCTGGTTTCACAACCTGCCCATGTTCAACAAGTTCCGTTCCGTATCCATGGCACTCGGACCTGCGCTCATGTGCAGTGCTGTATTGGCTGCCCTGGGCCTGCAAGCCTTTTTCAATGCCGATATCAGTACAGAAAAAAAACAACGAAGTTTGGTGTACGCAGCGGGCATTATGACGCTCCTTTGCATTATTGCCGGATTTTTCACGGCAGGCGCTGGCCCCAATGATGAAGAATTGGCCAAACAAAATGCAGAACTCATTCCCCTGCTTATGGAAGATCGGGCTGCCATGGCTCGAGCTGATGCCTTCCGTTCTTTCGCGTTTGTGGCTGTGGCCGTGGCCCTGTTGTGGTTATCCATGCGCGGCACTTTAAAAGCCGCCTTGGCAGTACTGCTCATTTCAGGTCTTGCACTGGCTGATCAATGGATGGTTTGTACCAGAACGATTTCTGCCGACAATTTTGAAGCCAAGCGCAGCGCAATGGCCGCTCCTCCAGAAGGCCCCGCAGATAAGCAGATAAAACAGGACAAGGATCCGCATTATCGTGTTCTTGATCTTTCCCGTGGCGATATCACCACTAACTGGACGCCCTCTTACTTCCACAAGAGCCTGAGCGGATATCACGCAGCCAAACTACAACGTTATCAGGAAGTTATAGATACTTTTTTCAATGGCCGCTCCTTGAGCGAGAGCATTGATCTGGTGGGCATGCTCAACGGAAAATATATTATCAACACCAAGGGAGAGGTGATGCAAAACCCAACTGCTCTTGGCAATGCCTGGTTTGTCAAACACTTTGACATTGTACCCAACGCTGATGCTGAGTTCAACGCGCTCCATTCCCTTAATCCACGAGATAGCGCTGTAATTCAGGAAAAACATGCCGCGCAATTGCAAGGTTTCCAGTTGCAATATGACAGCACCGCAAGCATCAAACTGACACAGTATCATCCGGACAAGTTATCCTACGAATATTCTGCCCAAACAGATCAGCTGGCCCTGTTTTCTGAAATTTATTACCCCGCAGAAAAAGGCTGGAAATGTTATTTGGATGGCCAGCCCGCAGCGGATATGTTCAAAGCAAATTACCTGATACGGGCGGCTAAACTTCCTGCCGGTCAGAATAGAAAATTTGAAATGCGTTTTGAACCCAAAACGTATTATCAGGGTGAAAATATCGCGCGCATTGCGTCCATACTTACCCTGCTACTCTTTGCTGCAGGGCTGTTTTTGCGCTTTCGCCAAGGGGAAACTGAGCCGGCCCTGGCCTTGGCTGACGCAGTGCCTCCAGTAAGTGAAAAACCGGCAAAAGCGATAGTGGAAAAAACAAAAAAGAAGTAACAAACAGGCGTAATTTGGGGCTGGCCTGATGATCGGGTTAGCCCCAAATTAATATTGGATTGCCTTTGAAGCCAAATCGTGGAAACGCTCCACATAAGTCTCATCGGAGAAAAGACGGAGCGATCTTTCAAATGCGCGTGTGCCCATTTTTTTTGCATCCTCCTCGTTTTCAATCATTTGTAGCATTTTATTACTTAATTCTCCTACAGTTTTATACCATTCGCCTTGTATGCCCGGCTGAATAATTTCAGGTGTAGCACCGCCATTGTACCCTATCACGGGCTTACCGTATGACATGGCCTCAGCCGTTACACGCCCCATTGCCTCGGAGCGGCTGCACATCAAGACAACATCTGCCTCAGCATACACCGATGTTGGATCAGCCATAAATCCGCGGAAATCAACAGCCGCTGAGCAGCCGTCTTTCCAAGCCCGCAGTTTCAAACGCCATTCATATATTTTTCGCCCTTTGCCCACTACAATCAATCGTGCGTTGGGATGTTTTTCGTACACCTTTTTGAAGGCGCGAAGAGCATCCAGCTGTCCTTTTGCCGGATGCAACAAACCGATGATCAGAAAGCGAAACAATCCATCTTCTTGCTTCTTTTGCCCGTTTTCATAAGCCTTTCTGATGGCCGCAGTCGTTCCTATACCATTAAAAACAACGGCTGGATGCCTGTGGAGCCATTTTCCAAAGGTATCGCCAATTACTTTGGATATGGCAACCAATTGGTTGGCTTTGTCCATTTTTTCCCGCAGCCGTTTTAATCCGAATGGGAAAACAATAGTGTAATCCAACCACCCAAACTCTCTGATATGCCAAATATGAGGCTTGGCCATCGCTTCCGTCAATTGCCAGCCTAAGGCCACCAAACTGCTGTTGCTGTGCACCAGATCAGGATTGAATTGTTGAGCCTCGGAAAGCAGCTTGGGCCAAACGTTCTGTTGTGATCGCCACCACAACCAGGGAAAAGTCCAAAGTTTGAATGATAAAAGGCTGTAGCCCCAGTTGGCAAATGGTGCCACCACATAATCAATACCTTCTGCGGCCAGGGCTTGGGTAAAAGGCCCTTCAGCCGGACAAAACACTAATATCTCTACCTTGTACTGCGCCTTTAGTCCCTTTAGCAAATGCAGAAGGGAACGATTTGCACCCAATAACTGGGCATAATGGGTAATGGATAGGATGCGCATGGTTAATGGTCGGCAAAAGTAGGGAAAACTATGGGCAACGCAAGGTAGTATGGAGTTCCCTGCGCAAGAAATACAAGTTTCCCTTCAAGGGCTAACACGAAGAGTCTGTCCATATTGCTACATAGCGAAGTAAAAACCCCGGTAATTTCTTGGAAGACAGATACAAATGATAAGAATATCCGACGCCATTCAAGGTGGCAAGAATCAAGTCCAATTGATTGTCTCCATCAATGTCCCCGGCAAAATAAACATAATATACATCCATATCAAAGCTGCCACTATCACCGGGTCGTTGTATCGTAGTCTCTATAAGTTTTTGGGCTTTTTTGGTTACTTTGGTGTTTGATCTTGGTGATACTTGCTCCTCTTCATAAAGGTGTATTTTATATTGCTCAATTCTGTCAATTGGGCCCTGATGGCTACTGGTTTCATAGTTAGGGTTGAGCCTGATATTGCCTTCCACAGCTATGCTATATATTCGATCTACCTGATTTGCACGATCATAAATCTCGAAAAAGACCACTTCACCCGGCAGCAACTTAACAGGTTTGGCCACCTGGTTATAAACCATGTTTGCCAGTTTAAAGCCTGAAAAAACGGCGAAGGGTGGATCTGGCATGTTCAGGACGGCATTATTCAGCCAACCCGGGCAGTCTGTATTTTCGTCCCTTATTTTTTTACCAAGTTTCAAGTCCGCCGATACAAAGCGACCTGGATTGCGATCGTTGCGCATTTTTGAGGCCGCATCTGCATTCACCAGCGCTTCCCACTTCATTTCCGGGCTCAGCTCCATACACTCCCAACCAGAGTTAACTCCGGCATTGGGAATAACCATACGAATTTTTCGCTCCTCTATTTCAGCAAGGAAGCCGCCGAAAACATAGCCAATTTTATCCCCCCAGGTAACTTTTAACCAATTCCCGGTTTTATCTTCTATGGTTTCGCGAAAGCCTGTAATGCCACAGGCCAACACTTCTTCGCCAAAAGGGATAGCATCAATTTTAGCCGCATTTTTATTGGGGCCTTTGCGCATGCTCAAGCCAGAGGGTGCCGTTATCACGTACCATTGATGATAAGCATTATCTTCCTGTGCCTCACAGCGGCAAGACTGACCACGGGAAATAGAGCACAAAACAAGAGAAAACAATAGTCCTAAATAGCATTTTCTATACATATTGTTGTCATTACTTGAGTGAATTATAACTATGGATATTTGAAGATTTACTGGATTGATTTACCTGATTTTTTAAAGATTTACAGACGCGAGTGATTCAAAACCACTTTGCGTTGACTATAAACCCAAGCCCAAAGGGACAAATCAGGCCCACTCGCCTAAGCCACTTGCTTCATCAAGCGGCTAATCTGCTTCTCGCTTTTTAGTCCGCATTGCTGGGCTATTTGCTTTCGGGACATATCCGGGTTCTTGAGCAGCTCTCGGATGCGCTCTTGTCGCAACATAGTAACGTATTGGTTAACGGTAATGTTGGTTTCTCTTTTAAAAACACGGGTAAAATTACGATCGCTCATATTGGCAATAGCGGCCAGATCAAGAAGCGAAACCCGGTGATCCAGGTGCTTGTTGAGCCAGTCCTGCACGCGGTGTATGCCCGCATGCACATGATTACGGTAACTGAGGTAAATACTTTGTTGGGCATGGCTGCCTGCGCGCCTGTTGTAAATGACCAATTCACGGGCGATTTCATACGCAAAAAAATCATCCTTTATTTTGCTCAACAAGTGCAGTGCCATATCAATCCCCGATGCTGCGCCAGCGCTGGTAAATACGCGATTATCCTCCACAAACAGCACATTTTCAAGCACTTTTGCTTTAGGATACATTGCTTGCAGCTGGGCGGTCCGCTTCCAATGGGTTGTGCAATGGCGATGATTCAGGAGGCCGGTTTTAGCCAACAAAAAAGCTCCGTTGCAGACAGCACAAACGGTAGCCCCGAGCTGATGGGCCTGTACGATCCATTGGAGCAGCTCCGGTTCGGGGCTAAGGGCATCCGTGAGCATATATTTGGCATCGCCACTGGAAATGAATAAGAAGTCACCTGCCTGTAAGCGCTGCTCACGGTAATTTAGGATGTCCCCTAAAGGCAGGCGACTGGTAGAATATATCTTGGGCTCAAACGAACAGTACTCGATATCCAAGGGCAGGCCAAATTCCTGCGCTTCAAAAAAGACGTGAGCGGCTCCTGCAATATCCAACAAATTGGAGTGAGGGACTACTAAAAACAGGATTTTAGATCGCATAAGGTATGTTTTTGTGGGCAAACATACGTCGGGCAATCTTCAGATTACAGACAATAAGTGGACATTTTAAGCCATCGCTTTTTATTTTTTTCGCAGGTAAACATTGTTGTTAATAGAATTAAAGGACAACTTTACGCCGCCGCTAACGAAAGAAGTCGTAATATTTTTACAAGTGCGGCTTCAATGCTGCATTTACTGCTGTACTGCCGCTTTCTTCAGGTGCTTATCCAAAAAGGCCACCACATCACCATAGCCCTTGATCTCATTTTCTTTTTTCACAAAACCGTGGCCTTCGTCAGGAAAAATGACATAATCCACTGGCACATTGTTCTTTTTGATGGCTGCCACCATTTCATCGGACTCTATTTGCAGCACGCGTGGGTCATTGGCACCTTGTAGCACCATTACCGGGTTTTTGATGTTGTCAGCATGGAACAAGGGAGAAATGCGATGCAGACGAACAGAATCAGCGGAGAAAGGATCACCGAGTTCTGCATAAAGCGCCTTGCGAAATGATTCCCAATAGGGGGGCACGGATTTAAGGGTGCGCAGCCAATTGGTCACCCCGAAAATATTCACGCCGACTTTGAACTCATCCGGCTGAAAGGCCATGGCTGCCATGGTCATATAGCCGCCGTAGGAGCCACCTATGATGCCTATTTTGTTGGGATCAATATAGGCTTGTGCTTGCAGGTATTTTTTACCATATACACAGTCTTGCAGGTCTTTTTCTCCATGATTTAGGTCATCCATCTTGTAAAACGTCTTGCCATAGCCGCTGCTGCCCCGATTGTTCACCGCCAGTACGGCGTAACCGCTATTGACCAAATATTGAATGAATGCCGAATAGCCCACGCGTGATTGGCCGCCCGGGCCACCGTGTACCCATACGAGCGCTGGCACTTTGTTGTCTGCCGAAGCAGTGTGCGGCTTATAATAAATGGCTGGTATTTCCAACCCATCAAACGACTTGTAGCGCACTACGGTAGCCGCCACAAGATCGTCCGTGCTTATTTCCGGGTTGAGGTTGTTGCTCAGGCGTTTGAGTGCTTTGGTCTCGAAGTTGTAGTGATAGAGGTCATTGGGTGAGCGAGAGGTACCCACGCTCAGGCGCATGGCTTTTTCGCTGTTGGCGATGCTCACAGCGGAAATGTCGCCATCGGGAATATCCGGGAAAGCCACATCCTGGCCGCTGGCCATATCGCGCACAACCAATTTGTTTTTGCCATCTTCATTGATCCCGATCACCATGAATTTGCCATTTTCTGATTGGTAACTGTACATCACATCCCAATTGCATTCATAAGCGGTCTTGCGTGAGCCGTCAGTCATGTTGTATTGCACCAAATAGGCAAACTCCTTGCCCACATCAGTGGTATAGTAAAAATGTTGGTTGTCAGCGCTAAAGCCCGATGCACCATAGGAACCGGCTGCGGCGGGGTCTGAAATTTCGCGTTGGGTTTTGTTCTTCAGATCATATAAAAAAAGTTTGTTTTCGCTGGTAGTAATGGACTGTGCCAGTGCGATCCAGGCACCGTCACTTGATACAGCAGACACATCAAAGCCATCCTTATTAGTGTACAAAAGCGTTGATTTCCAATTATTTGTAGTCATATTGTACAAATCAAAAAAACGTGGGTCGCGTTTGTTGGAGATATAGTAAAATGATTTTTTGTCCTTGGCCCAGCCTACCATCGTGGCCTTCTCTTTTTCACCGGGCGTCAGGTCCTGGCTGCTGCCATCTGCCTTTAGCAGGTAGATGTGATCATTTTCATCCCCCCCTTTGTCGGCGGAGTAAAGGACTTCTCCCGTAGCGGGTACATAATCAATGGCAAAGAAGGATTCTACTGTTGAGCTGGTCAATTGTTTTTTGCTGCCATCCGCGATATTGATTTCAAACAGGTTAAAAATGCCCGTTTCGTTACTGTGAACCAGCAGGCGCTGTTCATCAGGAGAGAAAACGCCCGAGCCTATAGATGTTGTCTTGTAAAATTGCTCAATACTGTACTGTTTGACCACCTTGGGAGCGGTGTTTTTATCGTTTGTGCAGGCCAAAAATGGCAGAAAAAGGCAAAGCCAAATTAATTTTTTCATTGTCATAGCGTATTGGTAAAAAAAGAGGTGAAAGGTAAGGAGTATTTCCAACTTTTTACAAAAACATGCATCATTATCAGGAGTGTAGCCCTCCGTGCACAGGGACAATAAGGCTTAATTGATATATAAGCCCCCCTAAGCTGCTGAACCAAAAGCCCGATTCGCTGTTTTCTCCGTCTTATGAATCAGCAAGCACCCGCTGTTCGCACCCTTGGCGAACTAAAAAAATCCGGCTATAAGCCCCGCAGCGTAAAAGAAGAATTGCGCGACAACCTGATCCGAAAAATAAAGGCCCGCGAGACCATATTCCCCGGTATTTTCGGTTTTGATGACACCGTTCTGCCAGATGTGGAGCGCGCCATACTGAGCCGCCACAATATCCTTTTGCTGGGCTTGCGCGGCCAGGCCAAAACACGTATTGCACGCCAATTGATCCATCTGCTGGACGAGTATATTCCGATAGTAGATGGCAGCGAACTAAACGATGACCCATTGGATCCGATCAGCCGCGTGGCCAAGGATCTGATTGCAGCGCACGGTGATGACACGCCCATCAGCTGGATGCACCGTGACGAAAGGTATGTAGAAAAATTGGCCACGCCCGACGTGAGTGTTGCCGACCTGGTGGGCGATGTGGATCCCATAAAAGCCGCCAACCTGCGCTTGCCCTACTCGGATGAAAGGGTTATCCACTTTGGACTGATCCCGCGTGCGCACCGTTGTTTGTTCGTTATCAATGAGTTGCCCGACTTACAGGCCCGCATACAGGTCTCGTTGTTCAACGTACTACAGGAAGGTGATATGCAAATTCGCGGCTTTAAACTGCGCTTGCCCTTGGATGTAGAGTTCGTTTTTACTGCCAACCCAGAGGATTATACCAACCGCGGCAGCATCATCACACCATTAAAGGACCGCATAGAGAGCCAGATCACCACCCACTACCCTACCAGTATAGAAGTTGGCCGAAAAATAACCGAGCAAGAAGCACGTATCACGCCCGAGCAACGCGAGCGCATTCGGGTGCCCGAAGTGTTGAAAGACTTGGTAGAGGAAATCGCCTTTGCTGCCCGCGAAAGCGAGTATGTGGACAAAAAAAGTGGCGTGAGCGCGCGCCTGACCATCAGCGCCTACGAAAACCTGTATTCTGCCGCAGAGCGCCGCATGTTGCGCAACAACGAGAGCAAAACCACCGCCCGCATTACGGATTTTTGGGGCTTGATCCCCGCCATGACAGGCAAAGTGGAAATGGTGTATGAGGGCGAACAGGAAGGCGCTTATGTGGTGGCCCTGAACCTGATCGGTGCTGCCGTCAAAAAAGTGTTCCTGCAATATTTCCCAAATCCCTCCAAACTGAAAAAAGGCCATGAGCGCGACCCTTTCGGGGTGCTTAAAGCCTATTTCGCGGCAGGCAATGTGGTAGATTTACTCACCGATCTGCCGGGCAAAAAATTCAAGGCCGAATTAGACAAAGTAGCGGGCCTGAGCAAATTAGCCGAATCCTCCAATGCAGATAGTGCTGATTTGCAAACCTTTATGGAACTGGTACTCAACGGCCTTGCAGAATTTGAAGTGCTAAACAAAGATTTGGTGCAAAGTAAGTGGGTGTTCAAGGACTTCCTGAGCGGAAACCTGAAAGACGAGGATGACGACCTGCGGGATTTGTTCAATTAACGCCATTGAAGGGCTGCAAAAGGCTTATTAGCTACAGAACAACTCCAAAACATATAGATTAACGCATTGGGATCAAGCAACAAGGCCAGATTCCAATGCACAGGTGACAGCAGGCAAGTGAACCGCCGTCAGACCCTTCAGTCCGTTTCTGAACAGGGCCGAGCATTTGCCCAACTGTCCGTTTTTGAACGCCCTTTGTTTGGATCCGTACATTTCCCGGCCAAAAATAAAAATATAAATCACTGCCAATCAACAATTTATATTTCAGGAGGAAAAATTGCAGTTCAACCGGTATTATCCTATTATTTTCATTCCTCCGATGATTTATAATTATTTCAATATCGCATTCCGCAAGCTCACCCGCCAAAAAGGTTTTGCTGCCTTAAATATTTTAGGCTTGGCCATAGGCATAGCCGCAGTGCTGCTTATTTTTCGCATGATTGCCTATGAACTAAGTTTCAATAAAAACTTTGCCCACTACAACCGCATCGTGCGCATCGTCATGCACGAAAAGGGCTTAGATGGCCAGGAATCCCACACGCGGGGCATGCCTTTGCCCGCCATGGAAGTGGCCGAGCATACGGTACCCCAGTTTATAGCCACTACCCGAACAAAAGAGGCCTGGCCCACGGTGATCGTGCCTAACCCGAGTGGTGGCCCTGCCTTGCAGAAATTCAGTTTTCAGGAAGGAGAAATTGCTTTTTTTGGCCAGCCTGATTTCTTCAAGATATTTGATTTTCCCTGGCTTTCTGGCGATCCCTCAAAGGCACTTCAGGCACCCAACACGGTGGTACTCACGCGCAAGACAGCCGAGCGGTGTTTCGGTGCCTGGCAAAATGCCTTGGGCAAAACGGTACTGATTGACAATGACCCCATGATGGTGGAGGGTGTGGTGGCCGATGCACCCCAACATTGCGACATGCCCATATTGATGGTGATTTCCTATCAGACGCTGCTCAGCAACAAAGCGAAATTCGATTACAATGAAGACTGGGGCAGCACCAGCAGCAATGACCAGATGTTTGCGCTCCTGGGCGATGCTGCCCAGTTTGAGGCTGCACAACAATTGGTAACACAGATTGGACAGAAAGAATATAATCAAAACGCCAGCGGGCAAAGCGAAACCAAGGGACACCGATTGCAGCGCTTTTCGGATATGCACTATGACGAGCGCTACGGCACCTCTGCTACCCATGTCATGCCCAAGGAGCGGCTGATCGTGTTAGGCTCCATTGGTTTTTTGGTTCTGCTCATGGCCTGTTTTAATTTTATCAACCTGAGTACGGCACAGGCTTTGCGCCGCTCGCAGGAAGTAGGTGTACGCAAAACTTTGGGTAGCAGCAGGGGCAATCTGTTTGCCCAATTTATGAGCGAAACGGCATTGATCACTATTTTTTCAAGTCTGCTTGGTGTGGTTATGGCCACTTTGGCCTCACCCCTGTTGAAGCACATATCAGAGGTGCCAGCAGAGCTGCCCTTTTTGTCCCAAGGGCTTTTGTGGTTGTTTTTGGGGGCCTTGACTTTGGCCGTTACTTTGCTCTCCGGTTTTTATCCGGCATTGGTATTGGCCGGTTTCAATCCGGTGCAGGCCCTGAAAAACGACGTGTCCAAGCGGGCAGTGGGTGGAGCCACGGTGCGCAAAGGATTAGTGGTATTTCAGTTTGCCATAGCGCAGGCGCTGATTGTGGGCACCATTATCACCTTGAGCCAATTGGATTATATCCGCAACATGGACTTGGGTTTTGATCAGGAACTGGTCTATACCTTTGACATCAGTGGCGACAGCCTGAGCCAGTCCAAGATGGCGGGTTTCAAACAACGACTGTTGCAGCTACCCGGCGTGGAGTCTGTGGCATTCGGAAGTGACCAGCCTTCATCTGGCAGCACCTGGATGACCAATTTTTCCTTTGGCAGGGGCATGCCCGACCAAAAATTCAACACCAACATCAAGTTTTGCGACGGGGATTATCAAAAAACCTACGGCATCCGCTTGGCCGCCGGGCGTTGGCTCGAACAGAGCGACACAACCAAAGAATACCTCATCAACGAAACCCTGATGCGCAAGGTAGGCATCAGCAAGGCGGAGGAAGTCATAGGCAAGGAAGTACGCTTGGGAGGAGGTCGTTACCGACCCGTGGTGGGTGTTATCAAGGACTTTCATGCGCATTCAGCCCATCAGGAGATAGCCCCCATGGTGATCGGCACCCGCTTGGAGCGTATGTATGGCGCGGGTGTCAAGATCAATCCAAAAAATATGGCAGCGGCCACGGCGGCCATACAGCGTGAATTTGACGCCACTTATCCCGAGCAGGTATTTGATGCCAACTGGTTTGATGAATCATTGGCCCAATTTTATATGGACGAAAACCGCTTTGCGGCCACCTGCAAAGGTTTTGGCGGCTTGGCCATTTTTATTTCCTGTCTGGGATTATTAGGCCTGGCTGCGCACGCCGCGCAACGCCGCACCAAGGAAGTGGGCGTGCGCAAGGTGTTGGGCGCTTCGGTGCCATCCATTATCGCGCTATTGTCCAAAGAGTTTTTGGCCTTGGTCCTGATCGCTGTTGTCATAGCCAGCCCTTTAGCCTGGTTCTTTATGCAAAAATGGCTTTCCGATTTCGTCTATCATATTGACATACAATGGTGGATGTTTGTTGTAGCAGGTATGGCGGCTATCGGCATCGCCTTTTTAACGGTCAGTTATCAGAGCATAAAAGCGGCGTTGGCCAATCCGGTAAAGTCGTTGAGGAGTGAGTAGGGGCTAACGCTACACATTCAACCAATACACCACTTTTAGCACAATGGCCCTGTCCTTTGGCGCAAAAAACCGCACGGGTGTGTTCGGCAGGCGTTCGGCATACGAGTTATCCGTATAGACCAAAAAAAGGTCGGAAACGGGGGCAAAGCGCCATTGCAAGCGCGCATTGATGTTGAAATTGTTGCTTTGTGTGTTGTACTGAAAAAATGCACTGGTAAACAGGTAGCGCGTGAAGGCCAACTCTACCCGTGGCCCGATGAG
Source organism: uncultured Saprospiraceae bacterium (assembly GCA_964539805.1). Taxonomy (GTDB): domain Bacteria; phylum Bacteroidota; class Bacteroidia; order Chitinophagales; family Saprospiraceae; genus M3007. The sequence continues at coordinate 22,901 of CAZIKN010000052.1, forward strand.
CCAAAAATCGGCAGAGGCATAAGGCTTGGGCAAGCGGATGCGGTTGTAACTGTACAACATGGAAAACAAGCCAAAAGGCTGCATACGATAAGCGATGCGGCCCTGTGTGCTAAGAATATGGCCATTGAAGTATTGCCCGCCCTCAAGGTTGATTTCTCCTTGAAGGTCTGTTGTGGTGCCGCTGAAATAGGAAAATCGCCAGCCTATGTTGTCATATCCTTTTACGGGCAGGGGTTTGGTGCCCTCTTCATACAGATTGGTGGGGTCAAATGGCTCAAACAGATAGGTGTAGCGGTGAAAAATGGCGCTTTCCACCCCCGACTGATCCACAAAGAAAAGGGAATAATTAAACCCCAAGTCATAGTCCGTTTTTCGGCCATTGAGGCCCATTGTCAGATCATTATTGATGCTGAAGCGGTGGTTGGTGATGTGCCGGGCAGCCCAGCCGGATTTGGGGTAAATGCGCAGCCCCGGACTGACAAAGAGGTTTTGCACACCCGGGCGCGGCACAAAGCCTGCATCGGCGGTGAAGCTGGAATCGGTGCGGTTATAACCAAAAAACACATTGTAATTTCTATCCCGATACCCCAAAAAACTCGCCAAAGAGGAGCCGCGTTGTGCTTTGTCCGGCGAAAAAGAGCGGTGGTAGTACCATTCCCCCTCCCAGCGGTTGTCCTTGGAGTACAGATTATACTCCAAGCCGGCGACACGGTTCCAGTCTTGCCATCCTTTTTTTTGCTGCTCATTCAGTTTGTTGACAAAGTTTTGTTTGTTGACCAATATGCCACTGATGGTACTCCTTTCAAACACTTTTTGCTGTACCGTGGCCACGGTAAAATTGGCTGCGGGCAGGGCCTCGTCATCGCTCCAGTTTTTGCGGTCAGTCTGCATGTTAAGCAGTCCAATGCGCAGGTCGTCGGTCAGTTTTCCGCTCAGGCGCATACCGGCCAGAATGGGCACCTTTTCATTGCGCTCCTTCACCGGATTGTAGGCCAGGCCAATGCGGCGGCTAAAAAAGGGCCGGGTACTGGGGAAGCCAAACATGGCGAACAAATCGCGGTTTTCCAGGAAAAACTGCCTTAATTCGGGGAAAAACAATTCAAAGCGCGACAAATTGGCCACTTGGCGATCCACCTCCACCTGGCTGAAATCAGGATTGATGGTCAGGTCAAGGTTAAGGCCGGGCGTGAGGGCGATTTTGGCATCGCCGCCGATGTTGCGGTTCCAGCTGGTTTTGGTGTCCGTGCGCACCAGATTCGTATCGCGCAGGTAGTCCAAGTTGGCCCCGCCAATGGTGTATGGGATGATGGAGACATTGGCCCCGGGCTTGGGCGGCGGCGTATCCCAGATCATGCGACCCGCAAAGGCCAAATTGGTGACTCCAAACACAAAGGGTACAGGTGCCCAAACGCTTGTTTCAAAGTCCTTTACCTTGGTGCGAATGAACTGAAGGCCCCAGGAGTTTTCGCCGGGATTAACGCTATAACGCAGTGTTTTGAAGGGAATGGCCATTTCCACGCTCCAAAAGTCTTCTTCGTTATGCACAGCAGAAAACCACTTGTTGTCCCATTCAAGGGCAAAATTTTCACCATTGGAAATCAGGCCCTCCCGTTGCACATTCAATGGGCTGACGCTAAACATAAAACCGTTCAGGCCATCCTTTGAGGGGTCAAATAGCACATTGATGACATCAGTGGTACCGCCACCAAAATCGCGGCGAAGGCTTTGCACGGTATAGTCTGCCCTATTTTCGCGGCAATAAGCGGCGATGTAGATGTTTTGATCATCAAAACAGACACGCATTTCAGTGGGCCAGGGGCTGAACGCGGTATCATTAGGGAACACCAATTTGAACTGCCGGGCTAACTCCGCCTCATTTTTCCAAACCGGCTCATCCAGTCGGCCATCCAATTTGACAGGGGTAGTGGTCTTTTTGATCCTCATTTGGTAATTTGAGGCATTTTCATTTTTTGTTTGGGCAAAAAGCGGGGTATTTGCGCCCAAAACTGACCATATCAACAAAAAGATGGGAAAAAAACGCATGGATAACAGCTTATAATTAGAGAATGGCAAAGGTATTTTGAAGAACGGCCATAAAGCCCCATTCGCAATAGACATTTGCGGGCGCAAAAAGCGGCTTGGTCTGAAAATGCGCCCCGATTTGATCGGAATGGAAGAAAATTCGCTAAAATTTCACATTCGATAGGAAAATCGCTATAAGTCCACTTAAATGTTTGCTACCTTTGCGCCTCATTTTTTATCAAAAATCATAGCCTTAACGAATGAGCAAAATTACGGTAGTTGGCGCCGGCAATGTAGGCGCAACCTGTGCAAATGTATTGGCACACGCAGATATTGTGAACGAAGTCGTTCTCATTGATATTCAGGGAAATATGGCCAAAGGAAAGGCCCTTGACATGTGGCAGCAAGCGCCGGTGGACGGATATTCCACTCGCCTGACCGGCGGTGATGACTATGCCCTCACGGCAGGTTCCGACATTGTGATCATCACGGCGGGCATCCCGCGCAAACCCGGCATGAGCCGCGATGACCTTATCGCTACCAATGCCAAAATCGTGATTGATGTGACGCGCAAGGTATTGCAGCACACCAAAAACCCCATCATCATCGTGGTATCCAACCCCCTGGACGTCATGACTTATGCCTGCTGGCGGGCCTCCGGCCTCAGCGACAAGCGTGTCATGGGTATGGCTGGCGTATTGGACACCGCACGTTACCGTGCATTTTTGGCCGAAGCATTGGACATTTCGCCCAAAGACATTCAGGCCATGCTGATGGGTGGCCACGGCGACACTATGGTGCCACTGCCCCGTTACACCACAGTAAGCGGTATTCCGGTGACGGAAATGATCAAAAAAGAAACCCTGGATGCCATCATTGAGCGCACCAAATTTGGTGGCGGTGAATTGGTCAACCTTATGGGTACCTCCGCCTGGTATGCTCCGGGTGCTGCTGCTGCACAAATGGCCATTTCCATCATGAAGGATGAAAAACGCATCTACCCCTGCTGCGTACGCCTCAACGGGCAGTACAAACTAAAGGATATTTTTGTCGGTGCTCCTGTCAAATTAGGCCGCAAAGGCGTACAGGAGATCGTGAAACTCCGCCTCAAAAAAGAAGAAATGGAACTGTTGCACCAATCAGCAGGGGCGGTAAAAGAAGTGTCCGATATTTTGGACACCATGAACCTGTTTTAGTGCCTGAAACAATTTGGAATGATAGGGGTTTATACTGTATTGATAGACCCCTATCAATCGTTTTACATACTTATGACTGAAAATCCCATACAGCCCTCACCCTCCGTTTGGGGGCAAATGATCAGCCTAAGCAGTGGAGAATCACTCCAAGAAATGGCTAATCAACAACCTGTCTTACTCATTTTTTTGCGCTTTTTTGGCTGTTCTTTTTGTCGTGAAGCCATTTCAGATATTGCTCGGCGCCGGAAAAAATTGGAAGGCAGCGGACTACGGATTGTCTTTGTGCACATGGCAGCTGATCAGGAAACAGCTGAGAAGTTTTTTAAAAAATACAAACTTTTCCCTGTTGACCACATCTCGGATCCTGAAAAAAATTTTTACAGGGCCTTTGGTCTCGGTCGCGGCACTCCCCAGCAGTTGTTTGGCCTGATGAACTGGATACGCGGTTTTCAGGCAGCAGTACTGGAAGGGCACGGTGCCCACTTTGAAAGCGAGGAATTGGGTGATGGTTTTCAGATGCCCGGCGTTTTTGTTGTGCATCAAGGATTGATTCGCAATTCATTTATACATCGCCATCCTTATGATCGGCCTGATTATGAAAGCATTTGCGCAGTATAAAAAAATACCCCACAAGGCTCTACCCCCCGATACCCGGCAGCGCTATCTGACCGGGTATTTTTTTCTTTTTGCCTTTTTGCCAGTGTGCACGCTTCTGAGCCAAACTCCTGACAGCAGCAATATTACCTTGCCCGAAATCACCATTCAGAACCTGCGTTTTGAACAAACCGGCTATGCAGTTTGGAAAGCGGATACTGCCCCTCAAATCAATGTCAACAGCCTGGCTATCAGGATGTTGCAAGAAAATGGTGTTTCAATCCGCATGGTGGCCCCCGGAGCATTGGCCACCCTTTCCGTGTGGGGTGCAGGGCCCAATCGAAGTCCGGTGCTGTGGGAAGGCGTAAACTTGCAAAGCCCCATGAATGGCGTGGTGGATGCCTCCCTGATTCCCCTTTGGCCAAACGACCGATTTGAATTGCAAAATGGCGGACAAAGTGCTGGTTTCAGCAGCGGGGCCATGGGTGGCACAATGTGTCTGGAGCAACATCCCAAAGACATGGACCTCGGGTTCTCAGGTCAATGGTCCGGTGGTCTTGGCAGTTTTGGGCTTCGCGAAAGCAGTGCTACTGCATCATTCGCCAATACTGATTTTGATACCCGATTGAGGGCCAACTATACCCGTGGCGATAATGATTTTCCCTTCAAAAATATTGCTCAAATTGGGCAACCTAAAGTTCGACAGCTGAACAATTTTTTTGAAAAGACGGATATTCAACAATTTAATCGCCTGAAAATCAAAGATAAACATGAAATCAGAACAGCATATTGGCATCAAAGTGCTTTTCGTGAAGTGCCGCCTTCCATGACGGAAAACAGATCGGAATCCTGGCAAAAAGACCGCTCCAATCGCTTCGTCGGGACCTGGCAAACGGCCCCAAAACCACAGTGCAACTGGACGCACAAGGCAGCCTGGCTTGATGAATATTTGGTGTTCCGATCCATAGCGGGGGATGACACCAGCCGCTCCCGCAGCCTTGTGCTCAACAGCGCATACAGCAGAGCCTTTGCAAAGCATTTTTTTGTTAAAAGCGGGCTTTTTTACACCCATCAAAAGGCACAAGTGGATGGCTACGCCGATTCCCTGCAATGGTTCGGCCAGCAACGCGGCGCGGCATATATGATGTCCGAAAAGGCATGGAAAAAGCTTCGGGTATCTGCCCTGCTTCGGAAGGAATGGGCGAACGACCAGCATGTTCCCTTCACCTGGTCATTTGGGACTCAGTACAAAAGCCACAAATGGGGGCTATTGCGCGCGCACATCTCCAAAAACTTCAATATGCCGACGCTAAATGATCGCTATTGGGCGCTATTGGGCAAACCTGATCTTTTGGCGGAGGATGGTTACAGCAGCAGTGCCGGTTGGGAAATAGGAAACAAGCGAATGAGCACACAAGTCACTCTATTCCACCTCATTTTGGATAATTGGATCCTCTGGCAACCGGGTAGCGACGGGCAATTCCGCCCCAATAACCTGCGCAAAGTACGCAGCCGTGGATTAGAATGGCGAGGCCATTATTCCTATGATTCAGGCCTATGGCATTGGGAACTCAAAGGCTTTTACCAATACCTAAAAGCCACCAATGAAAGGGCCTACCTGGGAGCCGAAAATGCATTGGGCAAACAATTGCCCTATACCCCAAACCATCAGGCCAACATGACACTGAGCGCACAATACCGTACGGTTGCGCTGGCTTACCTGCAGCAGTTTACCGGGCACCGATTTACCACTACGGACAATTCGGCGGATGTAGATGGCTTTTTTATCGGAACCTTTTTGGCCCGGTGGGCCCCTACCCTACCCGCTCACCCACAGCTGCGTCCTTCGTTTGGTTTCAGGGTGGAAAACCTATGGAATCAAGCCTACCAAGTGCTGGCTTTTCGCCCATTGCCGGGCAGGAATTGGCAAATGAACATGGCCTTCCGTTTTTGATCAGCGCAAGAGGGCCACACCACCTGTTTTTTTAATGTTTCCTTCGCCACACTGAACCTCGATGATCCAGACATAAACATCGGGAGGTGCGAGCTCGCCATCTTTGCGGCCATCCCAGGCGGGGTTTTGAGTGCCTTCGTACACCAAATTGCCCCAGCGATCATAGATGGTCATTCTAGCCAAAGTGCCGCAGCCTTCGCAGGGCACCGCGCGGAACAAATCATTCACACCATCGCCATTAGGCGTAAAAGCATTGGGGATCAATACTTTGCGGGTTTCACAAGGCGGGAGCAACAATACCCTATAGGCCAATTCCCCGGAACAACCATTGGCATCCCTCACCCTCAGGGTAAAGATTTGGAAAGCCGCCGTATCCGGCATGACGACCAAACTTGGGCAAAGACAGGTCGTATCCGGCGGTATCCAGGTATAGGAAGCATAGCCAAGCGGCCCTTTTAGGGTAATGGGCTTGCCGGCCTCCGCCGTTATGGTATCCGTTATCAAGGGTAGCCCGGGTTTAAGGTCAACAAAATTCCCCTGAACACAATGCAGGCTGTCACACCCATTGGCCGCTTTAAACGTACGGCAGACCTGCCCGTTTTTGGTGAGCAGGGTGTCAAAAATGCGCAAGGTGTCGCCGACACATAAGGTTTGCTGGATACTTTTACTAACTCCCTGATCTACAATAAGTTGCTGAAGCACCAAACTGTCACAACCGTTTGATTTTTTTTCTTTCAGGCTGTAAATGCCCGCTTTGTCCGTCACTTGATTCAATACCTTTATGGGGCTTCCGGCGCAGGTTTTTAATACGGGTAAAGTAACAGTATCGGAAAGCAACACATTGACCGGTAGCGAAGCTGTAGCCGTACAATTGTTGGCAAAAGTGACGGTAACAGTGTAAGCGCCATTGGTGCTGGGCGTGACGGTGATGCTTTTGCCCGATTGACCGCTGGCGCCTTGCCCGGCCCAAGTGTAACTTACTCCCGGCGGGTCAACATTCAGTACAAGCGGACTGCCTTTGCACACGGTATTTTGGCTGCCTGACAAACTGGGTTTGTCCGACAAGGTCACCTCAAAACTGCGCAAAACAATACAATCGCCTGATTTGGCCTGCAAGATCAAGGTCACTTTGTCACCGGGCTTCATTTGCTGTCCGGGAGTGAACAAGGTAGTTGCGCTGTTGGGAGCGCTTATACCCTGGGTTGTCAGCCATTGATAAGTAAATCCATTTTGGGCTGCCACACCTATATTAAACGGTTCAAGGCTGCATGCCCAAACGGGCTTTTTGGGCAGATCAACCGAGCCAAGGGGCAATGTTTGGGGATCGCAGAGGCAGTTTTCCGCAGCGGGCAACACAAAGAGGAGATTGCACAATTGTTCCGGCAACAAATTTACAACACCGCTTAAGTTTATTTTTTGCCCGGGCGAAAGCGCATTGCCGCTTAGCGTAATGAGCAGCACATCGGGCGCGGCCGCAATGCCATCACCATTGACATCATTCCATATCTCCACTTTCAGGCTGCTTGCTTGAACGGCACCGGTATTGGACACCGATACCGTGATGCCGGATCCGGGTGTTTTTTCCTCGATGCCCACTATGTTCAGGTCCAATTCCGGGCGCAACACATTGATATTCAAGAACTGTTCTCCTGTGGCCACATAAACAGCGCAAGGTTTGCCCAAGGATTTACAAAAGGCTTCGGAGCGTACCCGCGTTTGCACATTCATGCTTGGATCCGTACAAGCGGTGCCTGGGCCATAGCTTACCCCGTAGCGGAACACCATCAAAGTGTTGCTTGCTGCTCCTGCGGGCAGGGCCAAACGGAAGCCATTGGGCAGCAGGGTGGGTGGCCCGGCGGGAGCGTTTTGTATGGGACTGTACGAGCCGTTTTGAAAACTCGCTCCATCTGGCAAGGCAACATATACACTATCTGTGGCTGCGGGTGATCCCAGCAAACGGATTTGTACTTCGTACGTTTTGTTGCTGCCACACAGCGGATCACCGGCATCCACGGGCTGCACGTTCAACTGCACACCATACGTAGGATTTAAGCCATTGATCACCAATGGTTTGCCCGCCTTGGTCAAGTTGTTGGTCTTGCGCCTGCAGGCATTAATGGCCCGTGTGCCGTACAAAGGTTGGGCATTGGAAACAAATCCGCATTCTGCCATTACCTTAAACCGGATGCGCAGGGTATTTCGCGGCATGTTTGTGACACCGGGTAGGCCATTGTTGTTCAAATCGGGAAGCAATCCCGGGGTGTACCAGGAGAAAAGATTGCCGTTCAGCACATTGGGGTCTTTGGTGAATTGCCAGGGGCTGCCTGCCGGATAAGATAACTGGCTGCTGCCTGCTACCACCCGCAGGCCATCGGGCAAACGGAGGGTGGCATACAGGTCATACGCGGTGCCGTTTTTGGCATTAAAAACTTCAAACTCAAAGTACTCGCTTGAATCACAGAGGGTAATGAAAGCGGGTTCTTGGATGATATCTAATTCCAGTTCGGGGTTTTGTGGCACGAGCCTGATGATGGTGGTGTCTCTTGCGCATTGGGTTGCAGCCAGCGCAACAGGTGGCTGACAATCCCAGCCGTAGATCAGGAGCAAAGAATCGGCCTCACAGCCCGTGAAATTTGCTTTTAATCTCAGGTTTTTGCTTGCACTGCCATCCAAGCGCCCCAATTGGAAAAGGCCATTTACATTGGGGATATTTTGCCCTCCCGGCTGTAGGGTAAGTACCATGTCCTTGGTATTGCCCGAGTAGGAGACCACTGCAACCCATGCTTCTTTGGCATCTGTTGATACTATGTTGTTAATATTGAAATCATACTGAAAATCAACATTTTCCGTAAACAAAACGGTGTCTTTTGCCTGAAACGCAAGGGAAGGCAGGTTGCTGAAATAACCAATTTTGCTGATGAGCGTTTCGTTGGAGCCATTAGTGAACCTAAAGCCGTTTTTATACTTATATTGTATGCGCTGCACGCAGGAATCAGGAAGGGAAAACAGGCAATTGGGTGCAAAAACAGGCTCAAAGGCCCACATTAGCCCTTCATCATAAGGCTTGTTGAAAACGCTGGAAAAATCAACACTCAAGCTGTCCACTTTCTGGGTAAAAGGCAGGTTTACATCGCTCAATTGCACCACACTGTCCTGCAAGGCAAGGTAAATCAAACGTGCTCTTTCCGTTTGGAGTTTAGGCGTAAACTGGGTGTAGCGGCGCACTTCCGCCAGAGGCCTTACCTCATACGGGAACATGTTGCCACGGGCAATGCGCAGGCGAAAAACCCAGGGATTGACGGTAGATGAAGACTCACAGGCTTTGATACTGCTTTGTACCCGCTCCGTGAATTTTATAAAACCGGAATATTGACCTTTATAGCTGAATAAGTTGGGAAATGATTTCCCGACATACGGTGGCCGCAAATGGGTCATGGTCGTCCGAAAGCCCATTAGTGGCGGGTCTGGATAATTATTGGAACCCGGCGTGAGGTTAAAATCAAATACTACATCATTGGTGATGCTTATGCTATCCCCTTTTTGCATCAGGTTCCTGGCGATACATCCATTTTTAAACAAGGTATCAAAATGAATGTAATGACCATTTCGAATACTGACCATTTCGTCCGTCAGCTTTGGCGGGAGTGTGTTGGCGATCCCAAAAGGAAAATATTTTTTATCATTGCTGAACAGGTAGTCATGGTAGGCACATTTGGAAACCGTACCATCGGCATAATGTATTTCAATAGACCCTCTGATGGCCTTTAATTTTTGCTTATCCGCAAAAACATCTTGCGCCGCCTTGATACCGAAGGAGTCCAAATTTTCAGGGCCAAAGAAATCAGAGCGCAGCATTTCAAAATAAACATTGCGAAACAAAGATTCCAACTTTCCCGAATCAATGCGCAACTGGTACACCAAACGCATGGTATCACCCGGCAAGAAGCGGTCACGGCGCACAGCATCAGCCGTGGCTACCGCTTTGCTGTCTGCTATTCTGTCATCATTATCATCTTGATAATCAATATTTAAGCGAAAAACATGGTATGTCCATTTTCCTTTTACACCCGGTATAAAATCGGATTGCTTGGGATCAATGTCTAAACTGTCCTTGGGCGCGCAGGTATTGTCAACGCTTAGATCGGAAATGCCACAAAATCCAACGCCACACTCAAAGGAATCATCAATTTTTTCGGTCCAATACGCGCGCTGGCTCAATCGCAGCTGACAGGGCGAACAGGGATTTTGTGAGGTTTGGAGCAAACCGTCCAAGGTACCAAGGCAGGGCATGAGGGAATCACACTGGTATTTCACACAAAAATTAACCAAAAGCGAATCCGTGTTTACCGGCAACTGAAAACTATATTTTTGAAGTGAATAGGCTTCATTGATCGCCTGGCTTTCCGATTTGAGTGGCAGTTTGCCATCCAAACTGATGGGGCAAGCAGGATCAATTTCAAGGCCGCGCGGCACCAAAAAGTCCAAGTGAAAAAAGCCATTGGTATGGGTAAGCCGCTTGGAAGCGAGCTGCATCTGCAAAGGATATGATTTTCCGTCACGCAGGCAATCCCCGATATTCATCCGCAACTTGCCACGAAGCAAATAGCGATAGTCCGGTGTCAAGGTGATGGTTTCTGAGGTCGCATTGTTGGGTGGACAATCTTTTCTGTAAAAATAATCTACGATTACCACGGGCAGGTTCTGTTTGCAGGTGTCAAGGCAGCTCAGCACATCAAAGTCAAGCAGCACGGAATCGCCAGCAGGCACGGAAGGAATAATCAGCCCCGCCTTGCCCAATGTTGTTGTATTACAGGCAGAAAGGGCATTAAATTCCGTTACATTCGGCGTTATTTGAGTACTTCCGGCGGAGGAATGGAGTACAAAGGAGGACTGTTGTAACCCGGCATAGATGAGGTCATTGGTTTGCATTCGAAGGGTCAGGAGCACATTGGAAGCATCCAAACTGCCTTTGTTTCGGATGCTTAGCTTCATTTTAGCGGGCGTTTTGGCACAGTGGTCACGGGTGTAGTCCCAGACCGGCGTTACCACCAAATCCTGCACCTTGGTTGATTTTTTTACCCACACGCCCGCAGGGAGGCTGTCATATTGGCAAATATTGCCCCCGCAACCCCAACCTATGCGCAGCATTGAACCCGCATTATACTCTGGTGTACCACAGTCATTGATGATAATTTTTTCGGTAAAAACTGCCGTTTCACCAAAATCCAACTGTTCATCGTTATTGCCAAAAGCCTTGAAAAACGAACCGTCAAAACTGGCACTGTAAAAAGTATTGGTGGATTGCTGGGTTTGCCCGGCTGCCACGGATACGGATATGCCGGGCAAGTGACTGTCCTCAAACCGAATATTGGTCACAGGCCCAAGCCGGCTATTGAAAAAGCGAATGGTGCGCACAATGGTGTCAAAGCGCTCAGCGTCAACATACTGATTGTCAACACTTTCGAAAAGTATCAAACCTGTTGCCAACGTTAGCCCGGTAGAGGTAGCCTGCGTATTGCCCGCCACCGAAGAGAGGTTGGCATTGATGACAAAGAGTTGCCCGGCATCCAACGCAACTCTGGCCGCACAGTCGGCCTCCAACAACAAACTTATGCCAATCATTTGTCCGGCAGCCAATGTCGTGAGTTGAAATTGGGGTTTGGTCGGATCGCTCACGTTTTGTTCGCTGGCCCCTGTGACGGATGCCTTGACATAACGAACGCCTGTGGGCAATACAAGGTCTAAGCGGGCATCTGAGGCTCCCACCTGGCCCGTGTTTTTTATTTGCAGGAATAAAGTATCTGAACTGCAGACGAACAGCTGGTCAGGGTTCTTAAAGTCAATACTAAAGTTTTGGGCCAAAAGGAGTTGTCTAATAAGTAGAAAGACAAAAATGGCGACGGGTCTTGTCCAGGTAGAGGTATGATACATAGTGAAAGCAAAGTAAGGATTAGAGAATCAAGTTCGTTTATGTTAAAATGGCAGATGAAGGCCCATTTTTTCTCAGATGACGTTTGCCAGACAAAAAAGGGTGAATTAAAGGCTTGTAAGGGTTCGAATAATGGCACAAAAATCAACAAGTCTCGCAAAAAACAAAAAATCAATTCAAGGCAATTGTCAATAAAAAAAAATTATAACCATATCCATTTCAAGATCTTAGATATTATTTCGTTCAAAATAGCCCTTTAGGAATGATAAAAAAATAACTTCACCACTCTTTTATTGCCTTTTCGATATCAGAGGCATAAATCCTGTCCATCGGATTATCGTAAGGATCCGTTCTGTGTCGGCCATCCTGATATAATTTTTGGGCATTGGCGAGGTGCTGGAACATTTTTTCGCGATTGCCCAAGAGCCGATAGGTTTGGGCCATGTAGTATTCGTTTTCGGCCAGATTGGGGCAAACCTTGATTTGCTTTTCTAAGGCTGTGAGGGCCAACTGTGTTTGCCTCAGTTCTAAGTAAAGCACACCAAGATGCAAATAATCATAATTGCCCGGCGAATAGCTCGTATCCGCAAGTTGTTTCCTGATAAGGTCTATGGCGCTTTCTTTATTCCCTAATCCTTTGTAGCACAAGGCTTTAGCGATATTGAGGTGATAGTCGCCATTGACGGAATAGCCGATGTTGCCGGTTTTGATTTTTGACAGTTCATTCAGGTCTTGCAATGCGCCATTGTAATCGCGCAGAAACTGATAACGGCACCATCCTCTGTAACCCAGATGGTCTTGTGGGCTTAACTCCACTGCCTTGTCAATCAGTATCCGCCAGGTGGCGAAATCGCCGCGCTTGAGGTAAGGCACGGCTTTTTCCATATAAGCTACATGAAAAGTGGGGCACACTGCTATAACGGTGTCAAAAACCAATTGGGAGAGCATGCTGCCTTGTGGATATTGAAGCCTTTCCGTGTATATTTTACAAGCTTGATAACAGCTGGAATCACCGCTCCACTTGTAGATGTTACAATTGGGCTGTGCGGAAAGACCGAGGCAGGCAAGGGAAAAAATAAAAATTAATGCACTGATTTTCATGGTGTTATACGCAGAATTTTTCCTTTTTCAATTGTAAAGGTCAAGTATTGGTAATAATCATAGTCTTTATCCTTGTAGTTGCCCGGTTTCCAGCCTTGCATTTTTTTGGTCAGCTCAAGCAAGTGTGCTGCTATGCCACCCTTGAATTTTTTGGGCTTGTAATCCAATCCTATTTCTTTTATCCTGAACCGGCCTGTTTGGCCCTTGCAATTGACGATAAACCGTATAGTGATGTAGCCGTTTTCTTTTGCCAACGATGGGTCAAACTGGAAATGCTGCCGGAAATAAGCCTCAATGGCTGGTTTTTCTCCTGTAAATCCCGCATGGCCGGGATCAAAGGAATAATATTGGGTGTGGTAGTTTTCAAAACAGATGGTAAAAGAGAGATCATCAAGCGTAGAATCGGGCTGTATATTGCCCACATGTGCCAGGTAAGGCGAGCCCAGTGCGGTTGGCACTTTTCGTGACGAATGACAAGCATAAAGCCCGGTGAGGACAAAAAACAGGAAAATGAATTGACGCATAACGTGACGTGTGCAAAGCACAAAGGTTAAAAAATTTGTACTACTTTTGCCGACAAACTACCCAGATTGAAGTGATTTTGAACGCCTCGCGCCTATAAATCTTTGAAAATCAGGTAAATAAATCCTAAAAACCCTCAAAATCACTTAAATCAGGGTATAAGATGGAGACTTACGGCAAAGTATTAAACATAGTAATCCCAATTTTTTTCCTGCTCTATGCCATAGAGGTCATTGTAGCGCGGATGCGCGACCAAAAAGTCATTCGCAGCATGGACAGCATTTCCAGCTTCAGCAGTGGCATTACCAATGTGGTCAAGGATGTCCTGGGCCTCAGCCTGAGCATCATCACCTACGGATGGCTCGTGGGCAAAGTAGCCATCATTCACCTGGAGGCCAGCTGGTTGCTCTATGTTGTAGGCTTCATTGCCGTTGATTTTCAAAGTTATTGGGTGCATAGGTGGGCGCATGAGATCAATTTTTTGTGGAACAGGCATATCATCCACCACAGCAGTGAGGAATACAACCTGAGTTGTGCGTTGCGGCAGAGTATTTCTACATGGATCAATTATTTTACCATTCTGCTGCTTCCGGCCGCTTTATTGGGTGTTCCAGCTTCGGTCATTGCAGTCATCGGCCCCCTTCATTTGTTCCTGCAATACTGGTATCACACTCAATTGATTGGTAAATTGGGTTGGTTGGAGTATGTGATCGTAACCCCTTCACAGCACAGGGTGCACCATGCCATCAACCCGGAATATATGGACAAAAACTATTCGGCCATTTTCTGTATTTGGGACCGAATGTTTGGCAGTTTTCAGGAAGAATTGCCTGATGTGCCGCCCGTTTATGGCGTTAGTCGCCCGGTACACACCTGGAATCCCCTGAAAATCAACTTTTTGCATGTTGGCCTTTTGATTCAGGATGCCTGGCGCGCTTCAAGCTGGTGGGACAAACTGCGCATTTGGTTTATGCCAACGGGTTGGCGCCCCGCCGATGTAGAGGCGGCCTATCCGGTAGCCAAAATCAGCGACGTTTACCATTTTGAAAAATATGCGCCGCCCACTACAACTCCCTTAGTTGTCTGGTCATGGGTACAAATGTTCTTTTGCTACGCCCTGCTGATTTATTTCTTTGCATTTATCGGGGAAATTGGCAGCCCGGACATATTCCTGTATGGCGCATTTATCTTTATAAGCGTGTTTTCCTACACCGAAATGATGGATAGAAGCCCTCATGCGCTCCTGTACGAATTTTTCAAAGCCGGTTTTGGCTTTTCCTTGCTCTTGCGCAACGGCTTTGACTGGTTTGGCGCCAATGGCCACGTAGGTGCCTGGATGACTTTTTTTGTTGCTTCTTACCAGGTGTTTTCGCTACTTATGGCCTGGCGTTTTCAGGCACGAAAAGAAGCCTATGCCAATCAACACCACAAAGACCCACGAAACGTGTCACCCTGAGGGTTATTGAAGAACTGATAAAACGGATTTTATGTTAATCTGTATTAATCACAACCGATTTGGAGGAAATTACGGCGCGTCCCGGTCAAGCGCATTCCGCTCATAAAAATTTCAATGGGCACTTGGTAAACGGCCTCAGAAGGCGATTCAGGATCTATATAAAAAATGTCTCCAATGTTGCTTTTGGCATCGAATTGGGCAATGCCCACGACTACAACATAATGTAAGTAGGCGGTTTCATTAAAACTGTTGCTCAAATAACCCGCACTGTGTTTGCGCACTTCGGCAATCACCGGACGTTGGGCCAAAAGGCTCTTTTTCACAGCCCCTAAGACCTCCTGCACGGTAGAATCTTTAGAAAAATCTATATTCTGGTAAAAGACCCGCTGACGCAGTGGCTGACAAGCGCCAATATCCAATTGCGCAAAATTCGCAATGTTTTCAATATAGGTGCCACCGGCACAAGAATGTTGGACTCCCGTAGCGATACGCGACAGTTCAGCATCACCGAATGCCGCATCTGGCAATACCAACTTTCGGGCTATCATGTAAGCGGTAGGCCCGCATTTGGTGCTACCACAGGTAGAAGCATTGTGCTGACAAAAATGCTGGTACCCATTTCGCGTCAACAGCACATTGATTTCGAGCTGGTTTGGCTTTTGGGCATTGCCCAAATCTTCTTTTTGACAGGCAGTAAAGCCCAATAAACAACAAGTGATGAATA
>CAZIKN010000053.1:0-3191 GCA_964539805.1 uncultured Saprospiraceae bacterium
CGGCCTTAAGGCGCTCGAGTTTTTCAGTGATTTCGGCTACTTTAGCTGTTTTTGGGCTGCCTTTTGAGCCGTATTTGCTGTTTTTTTGGTAAATGTAATCCGGGTGCTGCGGCAATCCTTTTAAAAAATCATCACATTGTTTGATGACATGGCCGGGCGTCCAGCCTTCTTTTTTCATCAGGGCGAAGAGATTGCGCAAGGCTTCTTCGTATTGGAAGGCATCTTTTTTTCCAGCCCTAAGGGCATGCGCCAAAGGCAGGCGGCCAAGTATGCGGCGGATGATTTCGATGCGTTCCAACTCGCTTAATGGCTCCAATCCGCTTTTCCCAAAATATTCCAGATTATCCTGAATGACCCGATTGCAAAAGGCATGAAAGGTGTAAATGGGCACACGGTAACTTTCAGGGCCGATGCGCTCAAGCAGGCGCTGGCGCATGGCATTGGCACCCGCATCCGTGAAGGTCAGGCAAAGGATGTTTTGGGGGCGAGCATCGGTGTTGAGCAGGATATTCCCGATGCGGGCCGTCAGGATATGGGTTTTGCCGGTTCCCGGCCCCGCAATGACCAGCACCGGGCCTTCTGTTTGTTCCACCGCCCGCCGCTGTGCGGGGTTTAGGGTGGCCAAAAAGTCGAGAAACTGCTGGTTATAGAGGGTAGGGGTGGACATGGCGCGATTTACTATTTACTCCGCAACCTTACCACCGGACAAATCATTTCTTCCAACGAGATACCACCGTGCTGAAAGGTGTTGCGGTAGTAGTTGTTGAAATGGTTGTAATTGTTGGGGTAAAGGAAAAAATAATCTTCCTTGGCGAAAATAAAGGTGCTGCTGATGTTGGGCCTTGGCAGTCCTGCCTGTTTGGGCTCGCGCACAGCCAATACGTCACGGGCTTCGTATTGCAGGTTGCGGCCCACTTTATAGCGGAGGTTGGTCGTGGTCTCGCGGTCGCCAACTACCCTTGATGGGTTTTGGACCCGTATGGTGCCGTGGTCTGTGGTCACAAACAGTTGCACATCGCGGCCCTCGAGTTTTTGCAGGGCTGTCCACAGGGGGCTGTGCAAAAACCAGGAGCGGGTGAGGGAGCGGTAGGCAGGCTCGTCACCGGCGAGTTCTTTCAGGACTTCCATCTCGGTGCGCGCATGCGAGAGCATGTCAATAAAATTATAGACAATCACCGTTAGGTCATTGTTAAGGTAATTTAATATGTTGTCATTCAACTCTTTACCATGCCCGACGTTGGTTACTTTAAAGTAGTCCCAACGCACCCCTTTGCGGAAAACACGGTCAATCTGTTTTTCCAAAAAGAAATCCTCGAAGAGGTTTTTGCCACCCTCGTCGGTATCGTTTTTCCATTTGTCCGGGAATGCCGCTTCAATATCATTGGGCATCATGCCGGCAAAAATGGCATTGCGGCTGTATTGTGTTGCGGTGGGCAGTATGCTGAAAAAATAGCCCTCGTTTTCTGTTTTGAACTGTTCATTCAAAATGGGTTCTATGGTTTTCCATTGGTCAAAACGCAAATTGTCCAACACAATACGTCACGGGCTTCGTATTGCAGGTTGCGGCCCACTTTATAGCGGAGGTTGGTCGTGGTCTCGCGGTCGCCAACTACCCTTGATGGGTTTTGGACCCGTATGGTGCCGTGGTCTGTGGTCACAAACAGTTGCACATCGCGGCCCTCGAGTTTTTGCAGGGCTGTCCACAGGGGGCTGTGCAAAAACCAGGAGCGGGTGAGGGAGCGGTAGGCAGGCTCGTCACCGGCGAGTTCTTTCAGGACTTCCATCTCGGTGCGCGCATGCGAGAGCATGTCAATAAAATTATAGACAATCACCGTTAGGTCATTGTTAAGGTAATTTAATATGTTGTCATTCAACTCTTTACCATGCCCGACGTTGGTTACTTTAAAGTAGTCCCAACGCACCCCTTTGCGGAAAACACGGTCAATCTGTTTTTCCAAAAAGAAATCCTCGAAGAGGTTTTTGCCACCCTCGTCGGTATCGTTTTTCCATTTGTCCGGGAATGCCGCTTCAATATCATTGGGCATCATGCCGGCAAAAATGGCATTGCGGCTGTATTGTGTTGCGGTGGGCAGTATGCTGAAAAAATAGCCCTCGTTTTCTGTTTTGAACTGTTCATTCAAAATGGGTTCTATGGTTTTCCATTGGTCAAAACGCAAATTGTCCAACAAGATCACAATGGTGGGGGCTCCTTTACCCACATGCGGGAAAATATGCTTGCGCATCATGGAGTGTGACATGACGGGGCCGATCTCCTTGTTTTTGTCCACCCAGTCAAAGTAGTTTTTGGTCACGTATTTGGAAAACTCCGTGTTGGCCTGTTGTTTTTGCTGGGCCAAAATATCGGTAACGCCTGTGGCCTGGTTGGCATCCACCTTGAGTTCCCAGGCCACTATTTTCTTATAGGCATCTACCCATTCGCGGTGATCCAGCCCACTGGTGATCTGCATAAAAATCTGCCGGAACTCCTGCTGGTAATCCATCGCCGTTTTTTCGCTTACTAAGCGCTTGTTGTCAATCAACTTCTTGAGTGTCAGCAAGATCTGATTGGGATTGACGGGCTTGATAAGGTAGTCGGAAATTTGGGAGCCTATGGCTTCTTCCATGACGTGTTCGGCCTCGTTTTTGGTAATCATGACCACGGGCACTGCGGGGTTGCGGTCTTTGATGCGGGGAAGCACTTCAAGGCCCGTAAGGCCGGGCATACTTTCATCCAAAAAGACCGCGTCTATGTCAGCGGCTTGCTCATTGAACAATTCAACGGCATCATGGCCATTGGAGGCGGGCACAACTTCGTAGCCTTTGGAGTTCAGAAACATGATGTGGGGCTTGAGCAGGTCAATTTCGTCGTCGGCCCAGAGTATTTTTGCCATGATGGTATTGGTGTTGATTAGAATTTTCCCAAACGCGCTTTGCGGGTTGTTGTTGTTGTAAATGTTAAAAAATCGGGATTTGAATAAGGCTGGAGCACGGCCCAATCCAAGTAACCTGCCATGCCTTTGTTTTACCACCTTCTCCTCTGCGTATTCTGCGGTGAAATCCGCGTTTTTCTACAGGGTAAATCTGTATCCTAAACGGGCCTGTCCGACCCCAAAGGGCGGGTTTATCCGACCATAAAGGGCGGGTTTATCCGACCTTCAAAGGGGCGGGTTTATCCGACCCAAAGGGGCGGG
>CAZIKN010000053.1:3291-37594 GCA_964539805.1 uncultured Saprospiraceae bacterium
CAAAGGGGCGGGTTTATCCGACCCAAAGGGGCGGGCTTGTCCGACACACTCGACTAATATGCCCGGCTAATGCAGCCATTATCACATTTTCACCTTATCATATTATCACATTTTTCCTCCCATTCGCCACCAAAGCATACCCAAACGGGCTAACACGGCTTTACCGCCATGCAACAGGGCCTTAGGGCGCAGGCTTTTTCCGGTCAGCAAAGCCTTGTGCCAATGTACACTGTTCACCGTCCAGCGCACAGCAAAGTCGTAGTATCGGCGCGGGTAGGTACGCCGGAAATCTATGTTCCGATCCGTGCTGCTTTCCCAATCGGGTTGATGGGTGAAGTCAGGGGCTACTTCCTCGTACAAACCAGTGCCTTTGATTGGATAGGCGACGGTAATCGTAAACCAATCCGGATTGCTGGCTTTGAGGTGCGCCAGAGTGTCTTTGATGTCGGCCTCCGTTTCGCCCGGATAACCCAGCATGATAAAGGTGCCGGCCTCCATGTTGGCCTTTCGCGTGGCGCGTATCATATCACGCACTTGCGTCACCTGCACCCGCCGGTCCATGGCATCAATGATGCGTTGGGAGCCGCTTTCGGCCCCTATCCACACGCGAAAACAGCCTGTTTCTTGTAAAAGCGCAATGACTTCTTCGTTCATGCGATCCGCTCTGGTGATGCATTCATAACGAACGTTGATTTGTTCCTGCGCCAATGCATCCCGAAACTCGCGCAGCCATTTGTGGCTGATGGTGAATACGTCATCCACAAACCAGATCAGGTCAAAATCATATTGAGCCTTTAACCATTGTATTTCTTGCACCACGCGCTCGGGGCTTAACCTGCGGTAGCTCTGCCCGTACACGGCAGTGCTGCACCACCGACAGGTGTAGGGGCATCCGCGCTGGGTACTGACGCTGATGGCATTTTGGCCGTGCGCTTTTTTCCATGCGTCCAAATACAGCTGAAGCTTTATTTTTTGTCGGTTGGGAAAGGGCAGGGCATCCACGTCGCGCAGTTTTTCGCGTGCTGCGGTTTGGTGCAATGAGCCATCGGACAGTAAAAAAGAGATACCTTGAACCTGTGCAAGGTTTTGAAAATGCCATTGGTCAAGCAAAGCCAATTCGAGCATGGTTTGTTCACCCTCGCCGATGACAACTACCTCAGCGCCTGCATTCAGGTAGGCTGCTGCGTTGTGTGTCACATCCGGGCCACCAAGGACAATGTGTGTGTGTGCCAACGCTTTTTGCTGCTTTACCCAACGGATGATGGCCAAAATATTCAGTTTGGTCATCAGATTGGTGTACAGGGCCAAAACGCGAGGCCGATGCTCCAAAAGGTAGTGTTGAAGGGCTTCTTTTGTAGCGAAAGTGGTGTCAAAAACAGCATTATCCACGCCGTATTTCTCTAACCATGCCGATAAATACAAAATACCCAAAGGAGGGTAAGGCTTCATAATAGCCTGCTCCTTTGGGTCTTCATATAAAAAATAGCCGTGTGTAAATACGATGTTTTGCATGTCTTGCTTCACACCCGCGCCCGCGGGTGCATCGTCTCAACGGTGTCCAGTATCCGACATATTATGATAGGGCAAAGTCGCCCATCGCTTATTTTCTGTTGCGCATCCACCACCACAGGGCACCAAAAGCGAGGATGAGCATAGCGGGCAATACGGACAAATAGGTAAGCGTGGCCTGGCCCGCTACCAATGCTGCGGCATCACCTGTAAGCCCCTGGGCATTGGCTACTTCTTTGCCGGAGTCAATCCATCCGCCCACGATGGGCTGCGCCAGGCCCGTGGCAAACATACCGATGCCGCCGATCACGGACAAACCCAATGCACCTGATTTGGGCAGGTATTCACTGATAAAACCCAGCATGGTGGGCCAAAAATAGCATACGCCTATGGCAAAAAATACGGCAGCCACATATATCATAGGGCCAGTTGTTTTGCTCAGCAAGGTAATGCCAATGAGGGTGAAAATAGCCCCACCCAAAAGCACCCCTGTTGGATTGATCCTGTGCACTACCGGGCCGGCAAAATAACGGCCTATAGCCATCAGGCCCGTGGTAAGGGCCAAAATAAGCATGGGCTGTGCGCCCGATGCCTTGAGCAATGGGCCAACCCACTGCTGGGTACTGAGTTCGGAGTTGGCCGTCAGTATCATACAGATAGCCATGAAGACAAACAAGCCATTGGCCATGCCCGCCAGATTGCTGGACAAAGGGGCTTGCCCCGCCTGTTCTGCGGGCGGAAAGGTTTGGCCCCAAAACAAGTAGGCATAAATAAAAGTGGGCACCAGCATAACCGCAATTTGGGCCTGCCAGCCCCAGCCCATGCCCGTAAAAAACTGGGAAATAAGAGAACCGATAAATATGCCCCCGGGAAACCACACATGGAATTTGTTCAACATGGTGGTCTTATTGGTGTCATACATGGCGGCCACGAGAGGGTTGCAGGAGGCCTCCACCATACCATTGCCAAAGCCAATAAGAAAACTGGACACCAAGAGCATGGTATAACCATTGGCACCCATAGTCATCAATATCCCCAGTAGGTGACAAGTCAGGGCGATGAACATCATTTTTTTGGGGCCAAGGTTGTTGTACAATAGGCCTCCGGTTATGGTAGCAATGGGAAAGCCAACGCCCAATACGAGCATATTGATATAGCCCAATTGCTCGCCATCCAAGCCGAACTGAGCCGCCAAACTTTCCAGAATGCCCGCCCGAATGGCAAAGGCAAAAGCCGTGGTGATTAAAGCAAAACAAGAGGCCGTAAACAGCCTCGAGGCGTTGAATTTGTTTGTAGTGATGTCTTTGTCAAGCATAAATAATAAGATGAATAGGTGCAGTCGCTGACAATTGATTCAGGGGAGGTCTTAGATCAATATCTTAATTTATCCTCAGCCAAAAGGAGCCACCGTGTCGTTCCACACCATTCAAATTGGGATGGTTCCAAATCGGCTCCAGCAGGGCGCTTAATTCGGGGTCTTCCGATATAAAATAACAGGGCAATAAAGGTTGATACCGTACCGGATTGGCCAATACAAAGGCCGCCAAACCGTATTGCTCGCTGTAAAACCGGTCACACATAAACTGCGGATAGTCATAAGGGAGGTAAATGTCATGTATTTGCACCACAACTCCTGGTTTTAATCGGGGCAAAATTTCCATAAAAAATACCATGGCATCTGAATTGGGCAAAATACGGTGCGAATTGTCAATAAAAAGCACGTCATTTTCCTGCAACTCCAGCACAAAATCATAGTCCACATTTTCAAAAGGTGCTCTGATGATGCGATCCGCCAAGGCATCAATTTCAGCGCGGGGCTGCGGGTCAATAGACACGATTTCAGTGTTCAGGCTCAGTTCCTTTTTGGCTTTGTAGGCTACTTTGGTGGAGTTGCCGGAGCCTACTTCCACATAGCGGGCGGGTTTTAGCCAGGCCAGCATGGTGTAAATGCCGATGATGTCAAGGCCCGGCAGGAAGCCATTGTTCCAGCGGGGCTTGGCGGGGTCGGTTTCTCCGTCGGTGATCTGCTGGAATGCCGATTGGTGCCTCAGGGCCTGTTGCAGTATGTCGCGGTAAGTGTCCCGTTGGGCATTTATGATGTCATACAGCCCGGCGTGGGGCGGTTTCCCATGCCCATAGCGTGGTGCAAAATGGACTTTGTATTCCAAAAAAAGCGTTTGAAAACGCGGGTGTAAAAAGCGGTATAGCGGCTTAAGCATGGCGGCAAAGGTAGATTTTTTTCATGTTGTCAAGTCAATGAAAAATCATGGGTTCGAAGTAGGCCCGGTTCACTAATCATTCGGATTGCCTCTCGGACGTTCTCCTGTTTTTGTTATGTAATCTTGTATATGTTGTTTCTCAAGTCTCCTTGCCTCTCGCTTTCCGGGTATGTCGCGAATAAGGACGCGTGCAAAGAAACGAAGCCATTTGTCTATTCGATTTAGACTGTTTACTTGCTCGCGCATGCGACTTGAAGTTCCATATTACTTTTGGTTTCATAGTTATAAAGTGGCGAGTATTCGAAATCTCGGCCTGTCTTCAGCTTATATGCTTCGGCAGCCACGGATAAGATATGCTCAAAGTCAATATCTGCCGATAATTCGGATGGATTACTTTTTATTTTTTCGTAGTATGCTCTGCCTTCTGCAACTGCGGCACATCGCACATATAAAAAATCATCTACAGAAAAGTAATCATCCGTTTGCTGATCCATGTACGCTTTTGCATGTTCTTTGGTATCTATGTCGAACAACTTCCCGGACAAAAAGTCTTCAAACAAATAAATGGCAGAAATCGGCATTTGGGACAATGCTGTTACCGTCGGCTGTATAATGTCCTCCCGCTTTTTTGTTTCCAGTCGAACAGATCAATCAGTTGCCAGAATTGTTCTTCCGTAAATAAGCCTTCGCCATGTTTACTGCTTTCTACCCTGATCTCTACCTGGGCAGAAGCACCTGCTTTTTCCTCCAGATCTTTAAAAAACTGAAGGTTGATATCTTTTAGGTTTACCCTTAATGTGGTGGTCATACTGAATCCGTTTACCGATAGGTGCTTTTAGCAGATGAAAATTTTTACAAAAAAAGCACAATTTCTTCAAAATCCTGGGTTTATTTAAAAAAGAAATGCTTGATTTGTTTTATGTTACTGATAATCAATTTTTTAGATTGTTCCTAAAGGCCCGGCTGATACATTTTTTATCTACGTTGGTACGGGGTCGTAAGACCCGCGCACGGCGTGAGGGTTGCATGGCGAGACTTGTCCTGATTCGTCGTGATGATCTCATTTGCTCGCGTCTGGATTCTGACCGATGCGCTTGGTGAGTGCTTGCCCTGCGCGGGTCTTACGACCCCGAAGTTGCATTGGGATTGTTCCTAAAGCCTGCCCAGTGTGCCCGGCTGATGCATCCATTATCACATTTCTACATTATTATATTGTATCTACAGCTCTACCAAAATAACTTCAAACGGACAATTATAACGCAGCGGCAAGGTATCGCCCAGGCCGCGACTGATGATATAATGACAGTTGCCTACCTGCCGTTCTAATACGTTCCAGCGATAAAACCAACGACCCGGGTAAAGCCCTTTTTCGTTTTCCCATAACACCAGTTGACCGCCGTGTAAGTGGCCAGCCAAAACCAATTGATAGGGATTATGTATTTCAGGCAACTTCATTGGCTTGTGCAAACAGAGTATTTGAAAATCAGCTATTGGTGACTCTTTTTTCCATATATTTCCACTTATTTTGATGGTTTTGGCTCCAATACGCAGGATTTGGGATTTCATCTCTAACCAACAGATACCATTTTTCATCATCAGGTTTTCAAAATGCCTTTTGCCCCAAAGAACATCGTGATTGCCCGCAAGGGCAAATACTTTTCCACAAGAAGAAATGGACGCCAGAAAATTTTGGAAAGGAGCAAAGCCCCCCAATGTATCCACATAATCACCACCCAAAATGGTAAGGTCGGGCTTTAAGTTGCAGACTATTTTGGCGAGATCAAGTGCTTTCTGATGACAAAATCCATTGAAATGAAAATCAGAAAGGTAAACTATGCGCAGGCCCAAATGATATTGTCTTGATAAATCAATACACCTGACCATCAATGGCCCATTATATCCTATTTGAAGACGCTTCGACATACCAAATCAGTACAGCCAAACAGCCTATGTACCATTTTTTTAGCGGATTTTTAAAGTCAAACAGCCCACCGAGCATGTAAACAGCGATGATAAATACTGTGAACAAGGCATTGAAAATACCAATACGCCATGTTATAGAAATGCTTTTTGAAATTGCTTTTTGAGGCTGATCCATCAAGACCGGAAACAAAAAAAGGCCCTGCACCTCTACAAGATAAAAAGCAAAAACAGACAAGGGCAGAAGCCCGCAATTGACCCTGATGATCGCCGCTGCCGCCATGATCCAAACTAAAAGGCAGAGCAAATATTTTCCCCAGCCATACAGTCTCAACTGGCGCGCAGTAGGTAGTATGCGCTCTTCCCGGTAATCTAATTTTTGAAGCCATATATACATCCATTGGCCACCTGTACTAAAAAAATCTAAAGATAATTTCGTTGTAAATGGCTCTTTTTCCATTAATTGTGCGGCGTTTTTCAATAAGCGAAGGGCATTCATTTGACGAAAATAAAATGAAACCATGCCAACCATGCCAATCCGTTGCCGAATACCAACATGCGGTGTAAAAGGGTTTCTGTTTTGCCGCAGCGGCGTATGTGAAACACAAATTCATCATAACAAATGGCTACTACAGTGTAAATTAGGACAAGCACGATTGGAATAAGGTAATGTCTTGGCTGATTACTGAACATGGCCAGGGACATCAAAACAAACATAGGCAGACCACCAAGTCCCAATGCAGCAGCTTCTGCATCGCGCTCTTTTTTGGAGATTTTAAGTTTGAGTGGGTCTCTGTGATACCGCCAGTCCAATACACCGCCAACAGTTGCTATGCTGCCAAAAATCATCATAGCCAGAAATTGCCACGATAAATAGGGGAAGCTGGTGCCAATACAAAGTTTTGGCTCAAGCCGCCATATCCATAGCATGATAGCGAACAGTAGTGCTGGGGAAAAAAGCAAGAAAAGGGAAAGATATTGATGCATTATTGATTGTTTTTTAATCTTAAAACAATGGTATCCAACAAGTTGTCAAAGAGGTCGCCCATGAGCCATCGCGTCCAGAGCCAGGCATATCCATTGAATGGCGTATTGAGTTCCACCTTTCCGGTCAGTTGCAGCCGACATTGGCCATTAGGAAGGGAGCTGATCTCATAAGTGTCCTCCAGTGCTTTAAAATGTTTGCCGCCTATGACCACATGTTCATCCAGAACATTAGGTGGAATATTGCCCGGATCGCTTTTGATCTGCACTCGCAGGCGCTCGTTGGGAATGCACTCTACGATGGTTTCTTCAAAAAACAGCCCCTTCTCAAAAATGGCTTTCCGCCTGCCTCCAACAGCGAGGGTATCTACATGTGTTGACAGATGTTTGGGCAGACCAAGTTGGGCACCAAAAAAATCTTGTTGGGTGCCAGCTGGCATACTATCTATGACGACCAAAGCTGCCCATAACTGTTCAGCAGGAGCATTCACTATTCTGCTTACGGATATTTCATAACGATCAGTGGACAGAAAAAAATCGTTTTCGATGACACCCAACAGCAATGGCATGATTAACAGTGGGGATAGTTTCAAGGTGTTGTGAGAATCCAGATCATCCAGAATATCAGGATTTTCTTCTTTTTTGAAGGATTTATCCTTAATCCTTAGCCAATAGAGCCCGATAAGTCCCCCAATACCTGCCGCCACAGAGAAAAATGGATAAATGATGACCCAGCAAATGGTTCCTTCCATTTCCACCGCAATGGTCAGTAATAATAAAATTGCAGTCACAAGCCATGGTCGAAAAAAGGCCGCGCCTGCGTTGTTTACACGTTTTAGTCCGCTCAAAAAGACAGTGAGGAATCCAATAATCAAAGGAGAAAGGACTACTAATGACAAACTGATGACCTCCATATAATTACCGAAAAAAGCAAAACAATAACGCAGGACAAAGCCGTAAACGGTGGCGAAAAATAAGGCAAGCAGTGATTTCATATTTTTTACAATGTTGAAAGGAAGCGGAAAGGTAAACAACCCGCCCCAAATCATCATTTGAGGCGTGCCAAATCCTGATCTGGAGCGCGGGCTGAGCCACATCCCCTGACTTTTGCCCTATCATTTCACTATATTTTTGCACGTTATGAAAAAACAGGCTTACACCAAAAAAGGTAAAAACGTGTACTAACTGGTACCTTTGCTTGAGGAAAAGACAGGGGTAGGGCGATTGACAGTCAATGTGCTAATTATTAGTTTTATGCGATCTTGGATAAAAAAAACAAGCAATGAATAGAATATTATTTATTACATTTTGCCTAATCGGCAACTTTCGTGCATCAGCCCAGGAAAATGTCCTTGTAAATGTGAAATTTAGGGTTGATGCCCTCGCATTAAAAAATATCACAAATTTTGGTGTTAGAGGAAATGCTACCCCACTGAGTTGGGAGAAAACTATACCGCTACAAGATGCCGATAAAGACGGAATTTATGAAGGAGAATTAAGTTTCCCAAACAACACTGAAATCTTGGAATACAAGTATGTTTATGGTGAAAAGAACTTAATTTGGGAATTGGAGGCACAAAATAGAATTTTACTTATAGGCAATGAGCAAATTCAAACTAACGATACTTGGAATATTCAAAGCCAATTTGATGTTAATAAACTCCCTATGTTAAGTGCCGAAAAACTTACGGAAGATTTCAGTATTTTCAAAAAAGCACTCTTGGAAATACACCCTGGTCTTTATAGATATAACACTAAAAATCAAATAGACTCAATATTAAACTATTTCCAAAATGAATTTTCAAAGTCATTGACCTATCAAGAGGCTTTTTTAAATTTTACTAAGATAACATCGGCTATAAAATGCGGACATACTTTCCCAAGTTTTTATAACCAAATCGGTTTTATCAAGGAGGTTGTGCTTAATCAAAAAGATAAATTACCTTTTACCTTCCGAGTTTTAGGTGAGAAAATGTTAATTACGGAAAGTATAATTGAAAATTTGGATATACCGCTTGGTACTGAAATATTGGCTATTAACGGTATACCTACCCAAACTTTATTAAAAGAAACCGCAAAATTGGTAAAGGCTGATGGTGCTAACGATGGAAAACGATATGCAGATCTCAATACATTTGGGGTTGGAGGCTATATAGAAATGTTTGATTGTTATTTCCCTTTGTTATATCCCCCTACCAATGAGCAATACACCGTCAAAATAAAAAAACCTGATAGCGATAAAATAGAAGAATTGAGAGTAAATACAATAAGTTGTGCACAAAGAACTAATGCTTTGACCCATAAGTACCCAAACCGTATTACTGATGCAGACCAACTTTGGAAATTGGAATTTTGGGATAACAATGCGGCTTATCTTCAATTGGGAACTTTTGATGTATTTCAACTTTCGTTTGAGTGGAGCGAATTTTTAAAAAACGCATTCAAAGAAATCAAAAAACGCAAAACAAAGCACTTAGTCATTGATATTCGCTGGAACGAAGGCGGACAAGATGAAGTGTTGTTTTTTATAGGGCAGAACATTACTAAGCAACCTATTAAAATCCCTCAAAGGCGAGATTTAGTAAGATACAATAAAATATCAGCCGAACTAAAACCATATTTATCCACTTGGGACAATACTTTTTTTGATCTAAGTTCAAAGACTAAGCCCTTTAATAATGAATATTTCCTATTTGAAGGGCAAAATATTACTGAAATAAAGCCATTAAAAAATGCTTTTGACGGCAATGTCTATTTATTGGTGAATGCTTCAAATAGTTCTGCTACTTTTTATTTTGCCGAAATAGCTAAAGAAAACAAGTTGGCAACGCTTATTGGAGAAACTACAGGTGGAAGCCAAAAAGGACTGAATGCAGGAACGATGTTTTTTCTACGACTACCTAACTCAAAAATTGAGATAGACATTCCCATCATTGGATCTTTTTCAGAAGACAAACCAATAGAAGGAATTGTACCAGATATAATTGTGAAACCGACATTAGAAGACTTAATCAATGGCGAGGACAAAACTTTAACAACCACTAAAATGATTATCCTAAAAAAATAAAAATGTACTTAACCCTGCTAATCGCGTGTACATTTTACCCTCACCAATGGCACCTTGCGTACCAAACAAGTGGACATCCGTTATTACGACGGGCAAAGGTAGATCGCTGCGGGCTATGGCTATTCGCTCGGCCCATTGCATTGAGATTGCTGCTAAAGACCCGGCTGAGGCAGCCATGATCACAACTCGTCCTGACGTACGGTCAGGATTTTTTCATTATCCTATTATCTACATTGGTACGGGGTCGTAAGACCCGCGCACGGCGTGAGGGTTGCATGGCGAGGCTTGTCCTGATTCGTCGTGATGATCACATTTGCTCGCGTCTGGATTCTGACCGATGCGCTTGTGAGTCTTGCCCTGCGCGGGTCTTACGACCCCGCAGTTGCATTGGGATTGTTCCTAAGAGCCTGCCCAGTGTGCCCGGCTGATGCCGCCATTATCACATTTCTACATTATCATATTATCACATTCCTTTACTCCCCACCCGACCCAAATCATCATTTGAGGCGTGCCAAATCCTGATCTGGAGCGCGGGCGGAGCCACAGGCCCTGACTTTTGCCCCATTGTTTCACTAAATTTTTGCACGTTATGAAAAACAGCATTTTCAGTTTTCTTTTGGGCAGCAGCCCACTTCCATCACGTACGATGGATCTTGTTTATACTCTCTTCCGCTTTTATTGCGGTTATTCCATCGCCATCGGGGCGGGTCTTTCCAAAGTATTTCACAAAATCAATGAAGATGGGGACAGTTCATGGGGCAATCTGGCCTTTGGGGCGCCAGCATGGTTTGTCAAACAGGTTGGTGACATTGGTTTTACCTTCATTTCGCCTTCATTTTGGGCATATTTAGCCGTGTACGGCGAGTTTATTGGCGGACTGCTGATCGCTATTGGCCTGTTCACACGCCTTTCGGCCATCCAGATGGCCTTTCAGTTTTTTGTGGTGTCGTTTATTTGGTACGATTCACCCGCCTTGTTTGACATGTATTACCAACAGTTGATTTTTTGGTCTTTTGTGCTGATTGCGGGCTTTGGGGATGGGCGCTATTCCGTGGCCGGTTTTTTGCGCAGCCGAAAAGAAAACAAGGATATTTTGCCTCCAATGCAAAAGCAAAATGGCCGAAAAGCGGCACTACTTGTCATTATGGCCATTATATTGTTCGGTTCAGCAACTGCTCAGTCCCAGTCGAAAGTAGATTGGCCGCGTGTACATTTTACCCTCACCAACGGCACTTTACGCACCAAACAAGTGGACATCCGTTATTACGACGGGCAAAGGCAGATCGCTGCGGGCTATGGTTATTCGCTCGGCCCTTTGGGCAGCCATGCCGTGAGTATGCCTGCCGGGACGCGCATCTACAAAACGAAGGGCAATAGCCGGGAGTTGGTTTGGGTCATCAGTGCTGCTGATGAAGGCCGTCAGTTTGAGGTCAACAAAAACTACGAAATCTCGCGGGAACAATGGCTTCAGGCATCCCGGGATGAAATGTATGAGCGAACCATCAGTTATGAAAAAGCCGATAAATCAAACGATCTGAGCAGTTGGGCAAAGAAGCGCGGGCTGACAATGGTGCCTTTTGTGGTTTCCGGCAAATCGTTTTTGGGCAAAAAATTGTTTGTTCGGGTGCAATTGCCCGGCGATACCACCAAAACCAATATTGGCTTTAGCCGAAGAATAAACTGGTTTGATCGCTTGTCGGTATCCTATCCTGTGGGGTCGCGCATATATCTTTGCGACGGGGCTTATTGGAACGACAATAATGTCCGTGAACAACTTATACTTGACGTAACGGCTGAAAAGGCCAATTACCTGATCCGTTTTTGATGAAATTTGATTTTAATGCTTATTCCACGCCCCTGCTCTTTGGCTTTGTGCAGGCCTGGCTGTTTGCCCTGCTTTTTTGGCGGAGGGCGTGGAGGCACGAACGCCTCTCCGACGCGCTGTTTGGCTGCCTGATGATGGCCATGTCTTTTGAGATATGGGAATACATGCTGGGTTTTGCGGGCATCGGTATATTGTGGACCACGCTGGAGTTCCTTCCCCGCACGCTGGGCTATTTACTGCCGCCATTAGTCTATTTTTATTTAAAAAGTCAGTT
This sequence comes from uncultured Saprospiraceae bacterium, assembly GCA_964539805.1. Lineage (GTDB taxonomy): Bacteria > Bacteroidota > Bacteroidia > Chitinophagales > Saprospiraceae > M3007. The sequence goes on from CAZIKN010000053.1 coordinate 15,090, forward strand.
TAATCGAGATTTTCGCTTCCAGCGCACTGATCTTTGGCATGCTTTGCCTTTTATATTGCACACCGCCTATCATGTATCGGTATATGTGCAAGGAGCTGATTTTGTCAATTCCTGGAAGGCCGGGGTACATGAAAAATGGGGCATCAACTATGTGGAAATGCTGGTGTCTTTGGCGCAGCAGGTCTTGTATCTCTTATGGTCTTTTCGTTTGTACACGGCCTATCGGAACTGGGTGCCTACGCAGTTTTCCAACGTGGAGACCCTAAGTTTTGGCTGGTTCAGGACTTTTTTACTTGTCTATCTGATCGGGAATTTGGTCAGTTGGGCCATGTTGCTTATTGATTTGTGGCTTCATCTTGATTTTTGGCACAACTGGTGGGATGAACTCGTCAGCGTGGGACTCATTTACTACCTCGGTATAGAAGGGTTGACCCAAACCCAGCCCCGGCACATCCATTTTATGGCAAACGATGATGCCCCGATTCAATCCGAGAACCCTGCACGTACCGAAAGAACAAGCGAAACGGAATTGGCCCATTATCAGGCACGTATTGTGCATCTTATGGAAAATGACCGCCTTTACCTTGATCCTGAGCTATCGTTGGGCCAGCTGGCACGTCATTTAAACACCAATGTATCCGTACTTTCAGCGGTCATCAACCGTGCTTTTGGGCGCAACTTTAATGACTTTGTCAATGAATACCGCGTCAGGGCCGTGCAGCAATACCTGCAAAATGGCTCCGCCAGCCACCTTTCCCTGCTGGGCATCGGGTTAGAATGTGGCTTTAACTCCAAGTCAACCTTCAATAGGGCATTTCGTAAGGTGACGGGTGTGGCACCAAGTGAGTGGGTGGTGGGAGAAACAAAGGACGTCCTGCCAGGCAATGGCTAATACCTTAATAAAGAACAAAAATGCTTTTCTTTGCCCCCAAATGCAGCACCAATGACAAAAAATATTCCCGTTATCCTGTTAGCCTTTGCCAATGATGCCCCCGATCAACAAGGGCATTTGCGGCATTTGGATCAGGAAATGCGCCAACTGAAACAATGCCTTGAACAAGCCGAACGCGATGGACTTTGCCATTTGGAATGGCTGCCCAGCGCTACTACCTCAGATATTATAGCCGCTTTTCAACGCAAAGAGTACCAGGGCAAGATTGCCATTTTCCACTACAGCGGTCATGCCGACAGCTTTGAACTCCTGCTCAAAGATGAGAAAGGCAAGGCTAAGGCTGCGCATGCGGATGGCCTGATGCCTTTTCTGACAAGCCAAATCGGGTTGCAATTTGTGTTTTTGAATGGCTGTTATGCTATGACTCAGGCCAAAATGCTATCCGATGGCGGCATACCCGCTGTGGTAGGCACTTTAAAAGCCATATCGGATGAAACAGCTACCCAGCTTTCGCTCGCATTTTACAAGGGATTAGCCGCTGGCCTCGATTTGGACACGGCCTGGCAACACGCCTGCCTCGCGATGATAACCGATAAAGGGGGGGATAAATCTGTCTATTACCACGAAAAATTCAGGGGGGCAGGCTTTGCGGAAGTCTCTGAACGTTTCCCTTGGGAAATACAATACAAGCCCGGTAGTGAACGGGCAAAGCATTGGAGCCTGCCGAGTGCAGTGGGTGACTACCTTTTTGGATTGCCCGAATTGCCGGAAAAATACCGCAAAAACCTGCCAAAAGATCCTTTTCGGCTCTTGGGCCGCTTTGAAACCCAGGATGCCGCCATCTTTTTTGGCCGCAACCGTGACATTCGCGACCTGTATCTGCTCATTCGGTATGAACAATACCCTCCTCTGATTTTGCTCTGCGGGCAATCCGGAGTTGGCAAATCCTCCCTGCTTCTGGCAGGGCTTCTGCCTCGAATAGAAGCCTCACACAAGGTTAATATATGTCGCCGTGAGCAGGACAAAACCCTGTCACAATTGCTTTGTGCTGCTTTAGGTATGGATGAAAACGAGCCTTCACCCGAAAAATGGGCGTCGGCATGGGTAGATCGTGAGACCCAAGGCGGTAAACCACTTGTGCTTGTCTTGGATCAGGCCGAAACCGTGTTTACGCGCCCCTTGGATCATGGCACAAGTGAGCTTCCAGCCTTTTGTGCTGCCCTTCAAAAAATGTTTGAAACAACGGGCAAGACCATCAAGGGGCGCCTTGTGCTCTCCTACCGCAAAGAGTTTCATACTGAATTTCAGGATGCGGTTGAAAATGCCCATTTGCCACACAACTACCTGTTTTTGAAAAAATTAGATCGGGAGGGCATAGTGCAGGTAGTACAAGGGCTAAGCACACAGGACTACCTGAAAACAAAATACAAGTTGGCGGTAGAGGCGGAGCTGCCCATCGTGATCGCGGATGATCTTTTGGTGGATCAGGAGTCGGCTATTGCCCCGGTGTTGCAAATTATCCTGACCAAATTATGGGAGGCCGAAAAAAACAAGGAAACGCGTTTTTTTAACCGCGCACAATATGAGGCCCTGCGCAAAAAGGGTGTTTTGCTCAGCGACTTTTTTGAACAGCGGATGAAAGAAATCCGGGATTGGGAACAAGTCATACAACGGCAGGTAGAAAGTTCGGGCCTCGCGCTGGATATTTTGAACTACCATACCACGGCCTTGGGCACCGCTGAAAGCCGCAGCATGGATGACCTGCTGGAAAAATACCAGCACCAAAAAGATGTGCTAAAGGCACTCATACAGCAGTTTCAAACGCATTACCTGCTGGCCGATGTAGATGGCAAACAAACCACGCTTGCCCATGATACACTGGCCCCCATTGTACAAAAAGAAATGAAAAACTCTGACCGCCCCGGTCAGCGTGCCCTGCGTATCCTAATGGCCAAAGTGACGGATTATGAGCAAAACCCTGATGCCACCGTGATCGAAGAGGAAGACCTCACCTTGGTGGAGCGCGGTGCTGCCGGTATGCGTATCTGGGTGCAAAAGGAGCCGGAACTGATCGAAAAAAGTCGTATTTATCGCGCCAAACGCCAAGCCGAACGCCGAAGAACCCGCAGTTTACTCTGGGGTGCAGCCCTGCTGACAGGCCTCTTTGCCCTGGCAGCCACTTTTTTTGGGCTAAATGCTGAACGACAAAAGAAACGGGTAGAAACCAGCAATTTGTTCAATGAAGGCCGGCTATTACTAACCGAAAACCCAACGGAAGGCTTGGCCAAAATCCGTTTGGCACTGGAGCGCGATCCATCGGACTCCGTCAAGCAGCGGGGGTATTATGATGCCATCGCCCATCATATCTTTTATGATTCCATATGGCAATGCCCTTCCGGTTTTTTGAACAAAGTTGCCTTCAACAGTGGTGCCAATCCCTTTGTTTTTACAACAGGCAATGATGTACAAAGCAGTTATTGGAAACAAAAAGAAGGTTTTGAGCGGCTTTTTTCCGCCAAAAACACCATTTGTGCCATTGTAATAAGCCCCAATGGCAGCATTGCCGCAGGTGGCGAGGACAGGCGCGTTTATGTGGCTACGCCTGATGGCCAACGGCGCATCATCACGCCCCCGGGCGACATGGATTCAGCCGCTATCCGCAGTATGGCTTTTTCACCGGATGGACGTTGGTTGGCTGTTGGCCACAACGCGCCTTTTGCTTCCGTGTTTGATCTGCAAACGGGCAAGTTGGAACGACAGGTGCCGGAGTTTTCCAACGCTAACCAGACGGCGGTTTCGCCCGATGGGGTTTTTCTGCTGGTCGGCACCACATCAGGCCAGGTAGGCCTTTACCCCATCAAGGCGGGGGGCGGGGTTTACCTAAAAGATGGTGAAGGAGCTCCCGTGACGGCCTTGGCTTTTTCGCCTACTGGCCAGACAATAGTTGCTGGTTTTGAAGATGGCAAGGTCAATATTTGGCAAAAAAACAAGGATGTTTGGCGCATGGACAGTATTGTGGCACATAAAGGTGCAATACAGAGCCTGACTTTTTCACCGGATGGGCTTTTTTTGCTGACTGCATCGGCGGATCATAGCGCAAAACTTTGGTTTACAAAAGATTGGGTACTTTATCGGACACTTCTTGGTCATGGCGCGGCCGTGCATAGCGTGGGCTTTGCCGCCGATATGAGTGCGCTGTTCACGGCCTCTGCTGATGGTACGGTGCGGCATTGGCCCTTTGTCAATCCCTACCCGCAACAAAGGCTTTTGCTGGATTCACCCGTAGAGCAAATCGGCTTTTCTGCTGATGGCAATTGGCTGTTGGCCGCCGAGCAAGGGCCAAAAATTTTGATGTGGGATGGAGAGGACTTTACGCCGAAAAGCCCATACATTGGTCATGCTGACAGGATTGATTTTTTTCAAATTTCTTATGATAATCAGCATGTTGTATCATCGGACAAATCTGGTAATGTCCAGGTTTGGGCCTTGGAAAGCCGAAACAAAAAGGCGGAAATAAAGGTAGAGGCTTTGTCCGATATTCGTATTGCACCAGATGGGCAGCAGATTTTGTTGCGCAATGATACAGCGGTCTGGTTTTGGAATTGGCCGGGCGGATCCACTCAGGGCAAACCCCTTAGATTGCCCGATCAGGATGATTTCCCCATTGCTGCTGCGTACAGTGGCGATGGGAAAAAGATGATCGTGGCTACGCTGAACCAGCGCCTGCACTACTTTGACCGCGAGGGCCAATTGTTGGAATCTGGCATGGCACCCGGTGAAGTTTCGGGGTTGTTTGCCAAGGCTGGGTCTGCTGATGTTGTGCTGCTGACACAGCCGGATTCGGCGTGGTACGTTTCCGATAAAAGGCCCATGCGACTGTTGTCGGGGAGCCGAAAAGTACGATGGGATACGCAGGGCAATATGGCTAGCTTGCTCAGCCGGTCAGGGGGACAATTATGCATAAATGCGGCCAATCAATACCCTTTTATTTATTTTTTAAGTAATGGCAGTAGCGGTGTCAATGATTTTGACCTTCATCCCAAAGGCAGGTGGCTGGCTGCAGGGGTTAACGAAAACGCCGTATGGCTTTGGCGGGTGCCGCATCAGAGTATGGTGAAAAGCGCGGAGTAATCTGTTTCCATAACTTTGTCAAAGGCACTTTTGACCTCCTTGCTAAGTTTTACATTTATGGTACAACTGTTGCCAGAGCAAAATTGCAGTTTGGTTTGGTTGGTGGTGATGATCAGTTTTTGCCAGTCATTGCTCCAGGTCAGTGCACAGGGTACGTTCTGATTGTTCTTATCCGTGACAAACACCGTTTTACCCAACTCAAAACTGCTTCTTTCCATCCGGAAATTGAAAAGTACCTCCATGATGATCTTATTGTTGGTATTCACCATTAAGCCAGTGTTGGTATTGTTACCGGGCTCCAACACAACAGGCGGCTCATTTTCAGAGCAATCTCCATGCATGGTTTCTTTCCTGTACACGCCGCCATCGGTACCGTCATAGTCGCCATCCAAGCGTTGTCCGCTTGTGCTCCTGATGGGGTCATCGCCATCGCCACTGAGCTCCAGGGTGTATTTCAGGGAAGGGGGATTGCTTTGGATCGTTCTGGAAAACTCGCATTGATCTATTCGGATGATTGTGGGTTGTACCACCGTATAAAACCCCGAAAAAACGACATCGCTGCCCGGTACGCGCAGGTTGATTTTGCCTTTGAGCGTGTTCAGGTCCACCGCCCTGTTAAAGGTAATGAACCAAACCTGATCAAAATTGGCACTCAGTACCCGGAAGGGATCAGGAATGTCTTTTCCCTCCATAATTGGAAAATCCTCCCCGCAATCCGTGCAGGTGCAAAAAAACAGGCTTAAAAAGCCCAGCGCAATGATGAAAAGCAATGTTTTTTTCATGGTTGTGTTGTTGAAAAGCGTGTTGGGCCTGTGTTAACGGCCTTTTACCGGCCATATACGGAACCGCAAAGAGGCGTTAAAACTGCTGAATGATTCGCATTTTTGGGCATAAAACCAGGGGAAATAGCGCCATTCATAACTCAATCCCAAGGCTATATCCTGAAGGAGACCGATTTCAGCCCCGACATGCGCGGATAAACCAATGGTTGGCCGGTTTTCAAGGGGCTTATTGTATAGAAAAACGTCTTCTTTTTGCTGAAAAAGGCCGTACTTTTTTCGGCTTACGGCATCGGGCAGGGTCGTTTTGTTACTGGTCTCGGTGATACTCGCCTCCATTTCGGCCCAAGCTGGCATGGCTACGCCAAAACCGCCATTAGCCCTGAGCCAGTGAAAAAAGTTGAACATACCTACGGCCTTGAGGTCCAGGTATCGAATGTCAAATTTTTGGGTCTGGTAAAAGGACAATAATGAGCCGTCCGCTACAAAATTAAATGTTGTATCGCGGAAAAAGCGGTGCCTCACCATGCCTAATTCCAGCCCCCAGCCTAAGCCAGCCCCTACGGGTGAATTTTGATACCCTGCTGCAATGGAGAAAAGATCGCCCAGCGCCCGCTTATCATCCGCTTCAAGGCTGCGGTTGAGTCCAAACTGGAGTCCGGGCTTTAAGTAGAAACTGCGTTGCCGCCATCGCAGCTCAGTCGGATCGGTCACTACTGCCTCATTGGTTCCCTGAAACGTAATGAGTGCCTTGGAAATGGTGTAAGGGAAGCGTTGGTCTTTAGCGTTTATGGTAAAAATGGCCTTGCCCTTAGTGCTCTTTTTGCTTTCAAAAAAGCCCAAACTGCCCGTGCCTTCGAGGCCTAAATTGCGGAATGTGAGGTAAATATTGTGGCCATCCACCTTTTTTTCCCAGCAAACACTGTCCTTGTTGTCCACATTGGCAAGGCAGGGCGGGCAATAGGGCGTTGTTTTTTCCATCTGAAAGGTGTTCATGTCATGTTGCCTTCCAAGGGGCAACTGCACCGTGACATCATCCACTTTCCCATCTCCTTTATTTTGAAAATCAAGGATATAACGCAAATTGGGTTTTGCTCCTTTTTTGAAATACAGCCTTCTCGGGCGTACGCGCAAGCGATTGGGGTCATACACGGAGGATACGCGCAGGTCCAATTGGTCTTTATACTTTTTGGCATCAAAAACACCATTGTCCGGCACCCAAAGTGCAACCACGCTCATGTCAATATTTTTGTCGCGCTTGTTTCGCAAGGCTGCTGACACATTTACATCCCAAAAAATACGCCGCTGCTCTGCCTTGTTCATATTGGACACCTTGTACACGCGCAAATCCCTAAATTCACCCAATAGTTTTTTTATCTCCGCCAGTGCTGCAGGATTTTTGAAGCTCCCATTGTCAAAATATTGGTTGTTCACAACGGGCACCCGTTTTTCATTTTGATAGGTGCGCGTATTGGTTTCCAACAAGGTCAACGGATTTTGGAGGCCCTGGACTTCGCCTTTTTTGTTGAAAAACAGCAGGATATGCCCATTTTCTACTTTTGCTGCTGCCTTGTAGTGCATAATGAGCCGCAGGGTATGTTCCGGTACTACCTCTCCGGGAGAATTGATGACTAAGTCCACCCAGTCCTTTACCCGATAACTGCGCCCGGAAGAAGCACCAGCTTTGCTGATGGTCAGTGTTTTTGGGGGCAAAACCATGGGTTGTGCTTTCGCATAGAGTGGCGTAACGGTAAGGGTAGCCGTGTACACGCCCGTTTGGGAGTATTCATGCTTCACAGGATCGCCCTTGTCCGTCAAGTAATAATGCCCATCTCCAAATTCCCAAAGGTATTGCCCCCAACGCGGCTCTCCTCGTCCCTGCGGTGGATAAGGCGGCTTGAGGTCTTTGACCGAAAAAACCGACTTGGCTGCATCAAAATCAATAGATTGTGCAAGCGCATCCACACCATGAAGTGCAGATAATGTAAGAACCAGGGCGAAGAGAAGATTTTTCATTTCATCATTATTTAGTTTAGATTATTTTTTGAACCAACACAATGAAAATCAGCACATTAGCATATTTGCTAATTAGCATCTTGGCACATTGTAATCATGGTTTTACAGATTTTGTTTTTCCATATTTGTCAGCCCATTCAAACATCTCAGCCAACACGTGCAGCACACTCTCGCGTGCGCGGTAGCCGTGACTTTCATGGGGCAACAGTACCAAGCGCGCCGTGCCGCCATTGCCCTTGATAGCCTGGAACAGGCGCTCTGATTGCATGGTGTGTGTACCGGGATTGTTATCGGCATCTCCATGTATCATCAGCAATGGCTCGTTTATTTTATGGGCGTGGGTAAAAGGCGAGACATTCATGTACACGTCCCTGGCTTCCCAAAAAGAGCGGCGTTCGCTTTGGAACCCGAAAGGGGTAAGGGTGCGGTTATAAGCCCCTGAGCGCGCAATACCAAAGGCATAATCATCACTGTGCGCCAATAAATTGGCAGTCATAAAGGCACCATAGGAATGGCCGCCCACGCCTACACGTTTGGGGTCAATGATGCCTAAGGAATCCAGATAGGTAATGGCGGCTTTGCCGGATGAAGTAGCCTGCTCCACAAAAGTGTTGTTCATGGTTTCAGGGTCGCCCACGATAGGTATGGTGGCATCCATGAGCACGGCATATCCCTGTGTGACAAAAAACAGCGGGGAGTCATTGCGGTAAAACGTAAAGGTATTGTCCGAGGCAGCGCGAACCTGGCCTGCGGTAGCAGCATCAGAATACTCCAGCGGATAAGCCCACATAAATAGTGGGAGGCGTTGCCCGGGTTTGTAGTCAGCGGGCAAATAAAGCGTACCGGAGAGCGGGATGCCATCGGGACGTTTGTACTTAACCAATCGCTTTTCAATACCGGTCATTTGTGGCGCAGGGTCTTTAAATTGTGTCAGGGCCTTGCGATCCGATGATTTCCCGATGCCTTGCAGGTAGAAATTGGGCACATCGGTTTTGCTCTGGTGGCGGGTAATGATTCGGCTGCGATCTTTTCCTGCAAAGGCGATAAATTCCTCGAAGGCTTTTTGGGGGCATTTGAACAGCACTTCTTTGGCTTTCGTTTTCAGGTTGATGCGATCCAAGTGTGGGAATTGGCCCGCTTCAGTGGCACCGGGATTGTCATAATAAACCCAGTCGCCATCCTGTGCCACAACGTAATCGCCGTTGGGCAAACGATCATACACGGGGTTGCCGGGGCTGTTGTAGTCGTCATTGATACTCAGATCAAACAGGGTATCTCCTTTGGTCCTATTGGCCATGTCAAAAAGATAGCTTGTGGCCCAGCGACGGTCACGGTCATATTCCGTAACCATGTTTTGGTCTTTTGTGGCTAACCATTCAAAACCTGAAAAACGATGCACCGTTTTGTGCACTTCCTTAGGTGTTGCCATAAAGGGAGCATCCAGAACCATAAGCTTGTCCCTGAAGTCTGCCTTGCGCTTGGGGTCGCCGCCATCCAGCGCCTCTACCCAAAGCAGGCGCGCCTCATACAAGGGCTGCCACTCAAACTGACGGGGGCCAGTGACCACGCCTTGGCGGGGTATTTCGTCCGTTACGGGAAATTCACAAGCGGTATAGACCGATTTCCCGTTTTTGTCCCAAATTTCCGTTTTGCGGGCAAAGTTGTTATACACCACGCGGTAGGAAAACGGGCGGCGCAGCGTAGTGACCAAAAGATACTGTTCATTGGGCGACCAATCAAGCCCCATGTGAAGGCCGGGGGCGCCGAGCAGTTGGGTTTTGCCCGTGCTTACATTAACGAGCAGCAATTGGCTTGTGCCATAATATTCAAAGAGTTTTTCGTCATTTTCATTGCGCAGCAGATCCTGATAGGTCATTACCTGTGATTTTTTGCCTGAAGTTTCTTCCACGGCAGGCCCCGTTGGCAATGGGTTGGTATCAGGTGCAGTGCCTCGGTTGGCCGGGATGCTGCGTACAAAAAGACGTTCGCTATCTTCCATCCAATAGAACGCAGTGCCAAGCATGTCATTGATGGCAAAATTTCCCACACGTGCAGTTTTGCCCGTGCGCGTATCCGCTGTCCACAGTTGCACGTGATCGGGCATATCCACAGCAAAAGCAATACGTTTGCTGTCGGGCGACCATTGTGGCACGCCCACGAGCTGGCCTTCAGCAGGCAGTGATATTTTGATGGCCTTTTCCGGTTGGGCGATCCACTGTACGGTGACACCCGTAAATTCGGTGATGCGCTGACGGGCATTGATTTTGGGGTTTACGCGCAGGCCTCCCAACTTTAAGAAGGGCTGAGCCAGTGTGGCTACGCCCGGATTGGGGTTGTAATCAATGAGCATCATGGCATCACGGCCAGGGCTGATGCTCACATTAGGCGTTGGTGCGGCCTCCACAATGGCGGCTACATCGGCGGGAGGGCGTTTATAGCTGTTGTTTTGGGCGAGAAGGGCACTGCAAAGGAGCAGGAAACAATAGGTGAAGGTAAATTTTGATGCCATAGGTGGACTCTAACGCATTGTGTTTTATTATAGTATGAGTGCAAAGTAACGGGGTATATAATGAATCGTGGCAAAAAATATAGTGCATTGCTAATTAATTTAAACAATCAAATGTACAGGCAGTCGTTTCTTAACGATCACCATCACAACAACAACACCTTATTATGGAAACCAAACAGGGGTTTACCCTGATGACTATTGCCGAATTTGAGCAGTGGATCAAGAGCCGTCAGGTGGCACGCACCATTCTTACCCTACAGCAACACCATACCTTTTCTCCCGGTTACGGCAACTTTAAAGGCAACAACCATTTTACCTTACAGGCAGGAATGAAAAGTTATCACGTTCACCATAACGGCTGGGCTGATATCGGTCAGCATTTTAGCATTTTCCCCGATGGGAAGATTATGACAGGTCGTAACCTGGAATGGTCGCCAGCATGTATAAAGGGGCGTAATGACAATGCCATCTGTATCGAAAACGTAGGCAATTTTGATGATGGCAAGGATGCAATGACCAAAGCACACCAAGATAGCATCATCAGGGCTACGGCGGCCATTGTTCGGCGTTTTGCCTTGCCTGTAAATACGGAAGGAATTGTTTATCACCATTGGTTTGACCTGAATACAGGAGCCCGAACCAATGGCAATTCGGGAAGTGTAAAATCATGCCCGGGTACCAATTTTTTTGGAGGGAACAAGGTGAAAAATTGTGAGGACCATTTTTTGCCTTTGGTCGTGGATGCGCTTCAGGGCAATTTGGGCAAGCCCATGGCGGGAGTCCTGAAATTTGGCTTTGTTACTGCTGATACCCTTAACATACGGAAAGGGCCGGGCAGCAATCATGCCAAGGTGAATGAAACCTGGTATGGCTCCATCCTTCGAGTATATAAGGTAGAAAATGGCTGGTATAAAATATCGCGTTTTCAAGACGAATGGGTTTCCGGCAATTTTGTTCAGGATATCCGACGCGCCCGTGTTAGTGGTACGGAACGATTGAATGTTCGATCAGGCCCGGGCACTTCATTTACTATTGTGGGAGCATATCGCCTCAACGAGGAGTTTTTTGTTTTTGAGGAGGAGGGCAACTGGGCTAAAATTGGCCTTGACGAACGCTGGGTATCAAAAAAGTTTTTGACTTATGTGAATTAAGAACCGTATAAGCGATTTACAATTTCACCACTTTCTTTCGCTCGTTCAAATAGGGTGCCCCATCCGTCACTATTTCTGAAATTCCTTCTAATCCATTAATAATCAAGGCTTTGTCGTTTTCTAAAGAAGCGATTTGTACCGGCATTTTGCGTACAGAATACCCGTCGGGCTGAACCACAAAAACAAAAGCGGATTTTCCGTTACCTTCCACAATGGCCGTTATTGGCACCACAGTATATGGTCTGGCCTGTTGGGTGCTTATTTCAACCTGTGCAAAAAGCCCGGGTGCAAAACGCTTGCCTTGGGGGTTAAGCCTGATCTCCACCGGATACAATCCGTTTTGTGGGTCGGCTGAAGGAGCCAATTCGCTTACCTTGCCCACGAATGTGGTGCCTTCATAAGCATCCATGACCACGCGGGCTGTCATACCCACATTCAGCCGGGCCCAGTCGCGGTCGCTGACATTGATGCGTACCACCCAATCATCGGTACCTGTTTCAAAAAGGACGAATACAGGGGTTCCGGGGCCGGTTATTTCGCCTTCATTCATTAGTTTCTTGATGATTTTGCCTCCACGGGTGGCCCTGATCTCGGCATATTGTTGATTAAACTGCGCAATGCGTGCCGATTCTTTGGCCACATCGCGGCCGGTGGTGGCATTTTCCAGCAGTTCGAGAGTGGCACTGCTGTCCTTGTAAAGCCCTTGTACGCGGGCCAAGTCTCGTTCCGCTTTTGTCAGGCCCTGCTGTGCTTGTGCCACCTGCGCATCAATTTCAGTTTTGTCCAAAACCGCCAATAATTGCCCCGGGCGCACCACATCACCTTCATCTACATAGATTTTGCGGATTACGCCCCCAATCTTGAAGGATAGGCGTTGCTCGGCGGATGAGTTGAGCATGCCGCTTGCCTGCACGGGCAAGGCTATTTTGCGCTGCTCCACCGGGGCGGTTCGCACGGGGATCCGTTCTTCACCCTGTAGTGCCGGAGCAGGCGCGGAGGCGTTGCTTTGTTCACCGCATCCTCCCATTAGGCAGAACAAACCAGTTATTGCGACCGCAACCATGATAGGCATGGCTATTTTTTCTATTGAAAATGTATTTTTCATAATATTTAGTTGTTTAAAAACCAATTGCTTTTTGTAGCGCCGCTTCTTTTGACAATACCTCGGACCAGGCAAGCAACTGCTGAAGACGGGCAGTGGTAACGCGGTTTTGTGCATCCAAAAACTCCAGGAGCAGCACCTGCCCCGCGCGATATTTGTTGTTGACTATTTTAAAAATGGCTTCTGCTGATTTGAGGCCGCTTTGTGCGGTTTCAAAGCCTTTGCGGGCGGCATCATAATCATTCCACGCGGCTGCTCCACCGGGGCGGTTCGCACGGGGATCCGTTCTTCACCCTGTAGTGCCGGAGCAGGCGCGGAGGCGTTGCTTTGTTCACCGCATCCTCCCATTAGGCAGAACAAACCAGTTATTGCGACCGCAACCATGATAGGCATGGCTATTTTTTCTATTGAAAATGTATTTTTCATAATATTTAGTTGTTTAAAAACCAATTGCTTTTTGTAGCGCCGCTTCTTTTGACAATACCTCGGACCAGGCAAGCAACTGCTGAAGACGGGCAGTGGTAACGCGGTTTTGTGCATCCAAAAACTCCAGGAGCAGCACCTGCCCCGCGCGATATTTGTTGTTGACTATTTTAAAAATGGCTTCTGCTGATTTGAGGCCGCTTTGTGCGGTTTCAAAGCCTTTGCGGGCGGCATCATAATCATTCCACGCGGCGGTAACCTGCATGGCAATCTGCTGTTTGACCTGCTCCGCCTGCGTGCGTGTTTTTTCCACCTGTATGCGGGCTTCCTGTGCCTTGCTCTTGCGCATTCCCCCATCAAACAAGTCATAAGTAAGGCCGATTTGGGCTAAAATATATGCTTGCTCGCCACTAAAGGTATAACCGAAGCCTTGCCAGCCCGCCTCCCCTCCAACGTACAGATCAGGCAGGCGCACATTGGCATCATTGCGGCGCACGTTGGTCTCTGCTGCTTGAACGCCTGCTTGAAGCGCTGTTATTTCCTGCCTTTTTTCCAGGGCGCGCTGAACCAGGGTGTTGGGTTCGTAGTTGTCGGTCAGGCTGCGCAGGAGGGTGCTGTCCACACTTACTTCTGCCTGTAAGTCTTTGTTTAACAGGTAATTAAAATAAGCGCGTGCGGTATTTTGTGTACTGTTCAACTTATTGATTTCATTATCGGCTTTGCTCAGTTCGTACTCGGCACTCGCTACCACATCCTTGGTAGCCACATTGTTTTTGACCAATGATTCGTTGAAACGGCGCAGTTCAGAGAGTACGTTATGGGTGTTGAGCCATATTTTTTCAGCCTCGAGGGCCATCAGGTACTGATAGTAGGCTTCGGTGATTTGAAAGCGCAATTCGTGCTCGGTAGCGGCTTTTTGGGCTGTTTTCACTAAGAGCGTCTGTTCCTGAATCTGCCGGTTGTAGCGCAGATCCGTGTTGTAGAGCGGATAGGCAAACTTGATTTTGGTTTCGTGAAAATTATCGGGCAAGAACTGGATTTTTTGGTTTTCAAAACGAGGGTAGGGTGAGGGTTGACCGGGCGGTTTTTGGTCTATCGCGTCAAATTTGTTGTAAATCGGATTAAACAGATCACCTAAGGGAAACTCAATGGTACGCCCGCCCAATGCCCTGGTATAATTGGCGTTAAAGGCGGCGTTTGGCAAGGCCTGCGCCTTGGCCTGCCGGATGCTTTCCTGTTGTTGGCGTATGTCCAACTGTTGTTGGTGCAGCCCAAGGTTATTGCGCAGCCCTTCCGCTATGTATTGCGCCAAAATAGCCGATTTTTGTGCGGATAAAAAGGGCAAAATGGCGAATAGAAAAAGTCCTGTTGCGAAAATGCGAGTTGTCATGTGTGCAAAATTTCAGCACAAAATAACAAAATCCCCAGCATGTGGCTCAAGCCAAAAAAGGTGAATGGTCAAAACAGGGTGATGAACGGTAGGGGGATGTCTTTGGATGGCCAGATATGATAGAGGTTTCCGCCCTTGCGGTCGGATAAACCCGCCCTTGCGGTCGGACAAGCCCGCCAATACTGTCGGATAAACCCGCCCCAAAGGGTCGGACAAGCCCGCCCCAAAGGGTCGGACAAGCCCGCCCCAAAGGGTCGGATAAACCCGCAGAATATGCAGATTTAACCGCTGGGTTGCGCAGAGAGGAGGGTGATAAAACGAAAGCGTAGTCGGCGACATATCAATGCTGACCTGCTCCACGCCCTCGCTGGGCGAGCCATTTTCATCCAAAAAAGCGGCCAAAACGGCCACTGAATATTGGTACTTGCTCTCTGTGACATCAAAAACCCCGATTCGCCAACCTCGAAATCAATCGAAACTATATGCCAAGGACTGATATCGCCCAAGGCAATCTCAAATAATTGCTTGAGGTTAATGGTCGCAAATATCATTCAAAGAATCATAGTCAACGCAAAGTGGTTTTGAATCACTCGCGTCTGTAAATCTTTAAAAATCAGGTAAATCAATTCTGTAAATCTTCAAAATCACTCAAATCCTGGTATAATAATGGTCAACCTATTTCGATAGGATTTTCGCCGTTAGATCCCTGTTTGTTTTATTTTTATAGAGAGTTGCAGGGTAGATACATCCCCAATCCTATTGATACATCACCTGCGATATTTATTCCATCGGATAAAAAGTTACCCTTTGCTTTTAGATACCTCTGGGCTGTATCTTAGCGTATTGACCAATAACACATTAACGACTTGGAAATATGCCGAGGAAGAGTTACTTTTGGTGCCTGATAGCACAGGAATCCAAGCCGCAGCATCTAATTGGAAATTAGAACATAAATTGACAGGGATTCCATTGCAAGATTTCGTTGTACTAATGTCTGTTGCCAATAATGTAACAGGAGACACAATCACTTATACATGGTAGTATAAGCATTAAAAACAATCAGCATTAAATAGTTTAGAATGAGAAATATCACTTGCCTTTTACTTTTTTTAGCCATCAACCTTACTTTTTTTGTGTCAAGTTTGACCTTTGCGCAAACGATGACAAAGCATATCTATAAAGATAGTCAAATAGTCGAAGTTTCAAATGGACGAAATTATATTGTATTTAACAGTACTAATGTAAATGGCCTTACTACAAAAGTAGATACCATTTTAGATTATACTTCCCAAATTTATTGTGCCAAGTCTGCAATATCTTCAGATAGTCAATGGATAGTTGCAGATGTATCACGTTCAACCCTTGATGAAACAGATATCTGTTTTGGATTATATCATTTTTCTCCTACTTTACATACTGAATCTAATGCTGACAGGATAACATACCCAAATATTTACGCGTACAATCCAGTATCTTATTACTGTACCACATTTAATCGTAAGAAAGGTGGGTCTTATAAAATGCCCCCTAATGATTCTTTAGCTCCAATATTCATACCGCGCAGAGCAGACCCAATGATTTTTTTTGATATGCAATACGTGGATAGTACCTTGTTCTTAGCGACCTTATCCGATAGCCATAAACTGGCAATTTGGGCCTATGATCCTAATAACCTGTTCGAGCGTCCAAGCGATCTTGGAGTGGGCTTTAGCTGGGATACATGGAACTGGAAACTACTAACAAAAACCCCTATTGATACGCTTTCTGATTTTTTCTTTTCCAAGACAAACCAAGGTTTTTTGTTTGCATTTGCGCATGGGCATTGCTTTACATTGACCAACGGCCAAAAAAGCGAAGAACGCCGAATCCCAACAGACAAAAACGGAAAATTGCTCTTCTTATCTGAAAAAAACAGATGCAGAATAAGCTCTGCTTCATCCGATGGAAACCAATTAGGGTCAACCGAGTATACATGGTAGCTATTAAATTATGAATTAAGCAATTAAAAAAACATCGAATTATGAAACACTTTTTTATCCTTATTTTGAATGTTTTGAATATCCCTAACATTCATGCTCAGGTCTTCAAGTCATTTGCTTTAGGGGCGAATTTACTTAGTTTACACACAGATAATAAGTTTGTGACATTTGATGAAAGGTCTCTTTCATCAAATTATCAATTAAAAGATACGTTGAATGATAAGTATGACATAATTCAATCCAAATGGCTTGTAAATCATAGTCATGATATTAAATTGGCATTGCTGATAAATAACCATGTTGATTACCCTCCAACACCAGGTGCATTTATTAGTAAAATTGTAAAAGATGGGAATCAATATAAGATTGGCGAAAGCTTTATTCCATATTTTTCTCATAATTCACCGCTGAGTTACTGTGTTTATGCTTATAACAGATCGTTACAAGGTCATTGGATACCTAATGATACCTTACCTGCAATATTTGTCCCTTCTGACAAAAAGCTGACCTTTGCTTTTGATGTGACGGAAGATAGTACAGGGCTGTACCTTAGTGTATTATCGAACAATATTTTATCCACTTGGAAATACACCCCTGAGCAAGAATACGAGGTTCCTGATAGCACTGGAACCTCAGCGGTGTTTGCCATTCATTGGAAATTGGAACACAAACTGGCGGGCTTCCCTTTACAAGATTTTGTGGTGCACAAAGCCAAGTCTGATTTTATTTACTGCATGTATGACGGATCGGTTTTTAAGGTGAACAACCAACAAAAAACAGTATTGGGTCAACTAAATATCACCGAAAAGGCGTATATGCAGATCGGAACAAACAGCGCCAAGATAATGTCTGTTGCCAATAATGCAATAGGCGACACAATCACTTACACATGGTAGTACCAGTATCAAAAACAATCAATATTAAACAATTTGGTATGAGAAATATCACTTGCCTTTTACTTTTTTTTGCCATCAACCTTGATCTATTTGCTGGCGCAACAGTCGTAATCACCCCGGCACTAACCCCTAATTGTAAAAATGGCTCAATTGACCTTACGGTTACCGGAGGTTTTGGGTCGTACTGTTACGAATGGGAAGGGCCTGGAGGGTTTTCTTCTACAGATAAGAACATTTACAGCCTTGCGCCCGGTGAATACCGATTAACCGTTACAGATGCACTGTGTGGTGTTTTGAAACAAACCTATGTGGTTCCCTACCAATTTGAATCCATAGGCTACCTAAAAGATTTTGGCCATCCGCATACCTCGACCAGCTGCGAAGGATTTGTTGATGTGGGCATTCAGCATGTGCCATCCGCGACCTATAAATGGAGCAATGGGGCCACCACCCAAGATATTTATGTGTTGTGTGCGGGGACATACACGGTTACCATCACGTATGATTTCCAAAATTGTAGGGAAGTTTTGAGTGTTGTGTTGTCTCCCTGTCCAAGCCCTGCCAAGTCAATAGACCTTTCTGCTGATATCAAACATGCGGTGGCCGCCAATAACAATGTGGGCTCCATTGATCTGAAGGTGAACAACGGTGCGCCTTCGTGGCCACCGCGTACTTATGCTTACTCATGGACTGGGCCAAACGGGTTTACTGCTTTCAACCAGGATATTTCCGGGCTTTCTGCCGGAACCTATCAGGTTGTGGTGAACGACGGGTGCAACAAAACCACAACTTCATATAGCGTGTATGATTGTAACAGTAATTATACCGTTAGGGCAACAGCCACAAGTGAGCCGGACAATACCTTCAAAAACCCACCCAAGTTGGGCTCTGTTGAGGTCTTTGCCTCGGGAGGGATAGCACCTTATAAATATTCATGGTCACATACCGTTAGTTTGACCAATAGTGACGTGACCAAGGTAAGCAACCTATCTGCCGGTGACTATACCGTCACAGTTACAGATTATTGTGGGAATACGGCGGTGGTTGTTGAACGGGTAGCAAGATGCCAAGATCTCCATATATGGGTTGATGATAATTGCTCCGATGACCCCGAACTTAAAGTGGCTGGGAATCGTAGAGACCCATTCAATAACTTGTTGAATACCAAAAGAGACAACTATAGCCCAAGTCCAACGTATTGCGACAAATCCCTATTTGTTACTTGGCCTGACGGTTCTACTGGTTGGGTGGTATTGGATGAAAGCAAATTGGTCAATATAGGCGAAAACCCTGAAAACGGAAAGGTTGTCTATAAATATAATACTTTTGATATTGATCTGGATGTCTTCAATGGACAGGTTTGTGCCAAATTGGTTGACAATTGTGGTTGTGAGTATCAGGAATGTGTACTTGTTGGGGAAGAAATATTTTATCCAACGAAATGTACCGCTCCCGGCAACGCTTTGATCCCCTATTATCCGCCCGGGTATGAGGTACTTGTGGGATGTAAGACTGCTAAAACGTGTACCTCGGCAGCATATTTGCCCAATTTTAATGATACAGAAGGGCAGTGCAATATCAGGCAATACTTCAAATACACAAACAACGATCCTGTAAACCCTTGCAAAGGAGGGAGCATATTGTGTTCAGCCCCGAATGAAGATATTACCTTGTTTGCCCCTTTGTCTGATGTTTCGGGTGATATAGTATTTACTAACCCTGACGAACCGCCAACTTACAGCTCTGATGGTTTCTGTGTATATAAAATCGGTTGCCTATTTACCGAAGGTATGATACCAGGCATCACAGATCCGGTGTTCGTATATCAGCCCAAGGGCTACAAAGTGCCCTACGTAGATGGTTTGTGTGAAAAAAAGAGCCCTTATGCCAATTTTGTATGCAACGGTACAATCATTAAAGACCCCCAGGGCGTTGATGACGATTGTTTTATCAACCTAAAATGTATAGGGCAGGATGGTTTCACTACGGTTGGCAGACAATTTATGGGTAGGTACTGTAAATGCTCCGATTCCGACAATGGCAATACCGATCTTATATTGGCATGCGATCTAAAGCCAGGAGACGGGAGGTGCAAGAGTAGACGAACGGTCATTGACAATATCAAGATAATCAGTGGAGGGATTATCATCGGCTATACACCTGAGTATTTGGATTTTTTGGATGATTATATAGATCAGGCCAATCTTCCACTGGATTTTGATTTTCCGCAATGCGAAGGAGTATTTACAGGCGAGGATCCAATTGATCGCTCCTCGCCAGATGTGAAGAACACTCTTTATAATCGCTCTGTTAAAGTATTTCCAAATCCTTTTTCTGAGACTGTTAGTATATTTTTTCGCCAAAAAACAGGTATCAATGCTGCGTATATCCAGAATGCAGCCGGATATGCGATAACGGTTCAGATGGATAAAATTGTGTCTGATAAAGATGGCTTAACCTTGACCTTTACAAATACCCAACTCCCACAAGGGGTCTATTTCCTGCGTGTTTTGTTCTCCGATGGCAGTAGGGAAACGGTAAAATTGTTAAAAGTAAGGAGGTGACAATGACACGTGAAACCTTTGTTTTTATTGTTACACTGATTACCGTCAATGCCGTGTACGCACAAAAAGGGCGCGACAGCGCTGTTGTCAGGCTTTCTTTCGAGGTAGCCAACAAGCAGGACCGCTACACCAAAACAAATACTAACAAACAAGGTAAGGTGCCGGAAAGAGATAAAAATTACCGGTTTAGTATTGGAGCGCGCATCGCCCCTAATTTTGTACTTGAAACAGGTTATTTCAGGGAAACCTACTGGATACGAATAAAAGAAAAAAGCGAATACGATGCCTGGCAAAATTTTACCTCTGCACATATCATTCCGCTGCGTTTGTGTCATCAGGTAAGGCTGCTCAATGTCACCCCCAAGTGTCCTGTTCGGTTTAATTCTTCGTTTGGATATTTATTTGCCAAGGAAACAGCAGGGGCCGGCTTGCTCAACAGCACATCCACTTTCGATTGGAACTTTCTGGGAACGACTATGAAAGGCAAGGCTTTCTCCAAAAATGTGGCTGAACGTTTCGGTTTGTGGGAAATTAGGCTGCAATTAGAGGCCAGTATCTCTAAATGGATTTCATTTTATGCCGGATGGGGACATTGCTATGGTACACGAATAATAGGCAAGGCAAATGCTACCTACAGCCTTAATGGAGCTCCAGAAAAGAGTATAAACACGATTTCAAAGGGGACTAACCGCTATCTAAATGCCGGTATTCGAGTGCGAGTGCCAAATTTTTGGTCCAAATTTCAAGAGAAATAAGTCAGATATAAATTGCTTCATTAAAAGGAGCAAAAACGATCATGCGGGTGATATCATTAGTTTCACACTCAATCGTATTGGTCGTAAAAGTTTGTAGTAATAATTTTTTCACTTTCATCAACCATTTTTCTATGAAACATTTTGCAAAGTTCACTTACTTCATCTTCGTTCTCATCACCGTTTTTTTTGTCACTTTTTGCGCGAAACCCGATCTTGCGGACAACCAAAGTATAACAGACAACACCAGCGTTACATTAAGAACAGGGCTTGATGATTATGCAATGACCACAAATGACATTACTTTTGCCAATGGAATGCTGTGTTTTAAGGATACAGCGACTTTGGAGCGTACATCAAAGTCATTGGCCGCATTGTCTGATGATCCTTTATACGTCACGACCTATCTTAATAGTATAGGAGCACTTTCAAATTCAGATCCACAGTATGACTTTCCAAGTTTCCCAATATACAGAAAATTCAATGAAAGGTTTGGGTTTGTTTCGTTGAGAGAATACATTGATAACACAGAGGCGGCATTGATGGCTAATGGTGTTGATCCAGACAGTTTGCCGCATCAATTTATAGGAAACACCTTTTTAAGGTCAATTCTGAATCAATATCATGAGATGAAAGTAGGCAATTTGATTTACAAAATGATTGATGAACACTATTATTTTGTAATCACCAATAATGACGTAAGCCTTTTGCCACAATTAAGGTCATCTACTAACCTTTTTCAAATCGCCAAGAAAAACCTGATTCGGTTAGATGACCGTATCAAAGACGATTCGATAAGGATGGATAAGATTTATTTGCAATCGGAAGGTCCATTAGATTGCGAATATAGTTTCAGTATTGAAAAAATTGGAACAAACAAGTACAAGTTTACTAATACAACACTCTATTTCAACAATAACAGCGGTGATGCTAATATTTTGTGGCATATTACAGATGCAGCAGGAGGATTGATTCATCAAACAAGCACCCACATGGATGTATTTGATTTTGATGTTCCTACGGGCGTGATTTTTCCATTGAGTGTAACAATGATTCATACAAGCCCATGTTCTGGAAATAAAACAGAAATTTTTGCAACCGGGAATGATTGTGGATTTACGGTATCAGCAAACGACATCATTGCTCTTGAGCGTCGAGGGGAAAATTTAACTGTAAATTTTACGCTACAAGGAAATTTCTCTGGCACTAATTACAGTGTAACTTGGAACTTTGGCGATGGAACACCTAACGCTACTGTAACTAACAGCCAGTTTGTATCGCATCAATTCCCGGAAAATTCTGGCCAATACTATTATAACGTATGTGCAACAATATCAATAAACAGTAATACTTGCAACGAAACCAAAACGATTTGCAAAATGTTTGATTTCGGTTGCGGAATATTCCCTGATGACTATGTAGAAACGACAATATTTCCAATCATTCCTTCAGGTGAGTTCAGGCTAAAAAAAGAGCTGTACTGGGATATGAGGAAAGCTTTTCCGAGGTATTGTTATATTGGAGGAAAATCTACGCTACTAAGAAAAATTGGCCCAGTTGGTTTTTTCAAAACCCAAGCGGTTGGCCTCGGAATTAATTTCAATACCGTGCAAGGCCGTGCAGAATGGCTGAAAGAATGTTTTCTAGAAGGAGTTCCTCCTAATTTGTCTGATGGAAATTCAGGTGAAAGTTCATTTGATTTGTTGGCTAAAAAAGAATGGAAGGTAAAATTAAAAACCAGACATAATATGTTTAAAGCAGATTTTTCTGTTATCCTGCCTGGTACTACAACGGTGTCAACTCCACCTACCATGTTTATCTACTAATATTAAACTAAGCAGAATGGTGTTGAAAAAAGGAACGTTATTAAGAGCATGTCTGGGATTTTCCCGCTTGGCCCAAAACGGCTCTTTTTTCAGCA
>CAZIKN010000054.1:0-26966 GCA_964539805.1 uncultured Saprospiraceae bacterium
AAGCGAGTAAGGTCATGTGGGCGGTTTTTGCCATTCTCCCTATCAAAACCCATGACGTGCTGATGACCGGATCGCGTATCCTTTTTTATGCCAAAATAGTAAACATAGCTGTCTTTCAAACCCAGGGGCTTGGTGATATTTTGCCGAAAATAATCTTCAATGGCCATGCCAGACGCCTGCGCTATGATAAGTGAAAGCAGTACATAGCCCGTATTGCTATGTTGCCATTGGGTTCCGGGCTCAAACAGGAGAGGGGGCCTTACTTCGGACAGCATTTGGAGTAGTTCCTGTCCGCTCAGTGTATCCAAGGTATGGTTATACCGAATAGCGAGATCTTGGTATTCGGGCAGTCCTGAACTATGCGTCAGCAGGTGGCGGATGCTGATATTGTCATAGGGAAAATCGGGCAGTAGCACTTTTAGTTTGTCATCATAGTCAAGTTTACCGGCTTGTTTGAGTTGCATGATCATGACGGCCACAAACTGTTGGGAAAGGGACGCCAGATTAAAAGAAGAAGAACTTGTCAGTGGCTCGCCCGTTTCTATATTGGCAATGCCCAGGGCCTTAACATAAATTGGAATTCCTTTATGGCCTACCAATACAACACCACTGAATTGGCCCGTCTCGTGAAGGAATGTCAGAGCGGAATCCAAACGGGCAAGATGTTCGGGCGATGGTTGCGCAGCAAGGCGCAAGGCGAGGGCCAGAATCCCCAAAACAACGTAAGCGTGATTTTTCATAAATAGGCTCAGAACTTGTGTCAACGCAGTACCGTGACATCTCCTTTAAGGTACAAAATTTTGTTGTTGTTGAGGCGCACAGCCGCCTGCCAAACATACACACCTGCACCAACAGGCTGATGGCGGAAACTGCCGTCCCAGCCCATTGAAATATCGTTGGGCAAAAAATTCCTACGCTCAAACAACTGGTTGCCCCAGCGATCATAAATTTGGAGGTACGAAATGTCATTGATGCCCGATGCGGCAAAAATGGTGAATCCTCCGTTGTTATCGCTATCGGGATGGATCACATTGGGCACATAGATGTTGAAATTGTTCACCTTCACTTGTACGATGTCCTCTGCCACACAACCGTTTTGATCCGTCACGCGCACCAAAAATTGTGTATTTTCCGTTGGCTTTAGCTTTTGAACCATTGAATTGGCCTTGTAATCCAAGCCCAAAGGCTCCCACTCAATACTGCCAAGCACAGCGGAGGAGGGCTGCACCAATGCGTTTAGTCTTACATATTGACCCAGTTCGATGAGGGTATCTTTTGTGCTCAGTTGTACCCGCAGTAGCGGTGGGTCTGTCAGCGAAACCGTTGTTCCCCAACGGCAGCCATATTGGTCGCGAATGGCTACTTTGTATTGGGCAGCTGGTAAATTGGAATACAATTTTTTTGTACTAAAATTTTGATTATCAATAGCGTATAAAAAAGGAGGAGAGCCTCCGCCAAGGTAAATTATCTCTATGGCACCCTCACTATTGCCATGGCACAAAATGGGATCAAGCGCCACTTCCGCCTTTATTGGTTCATCCCATTCAATGAGGATGGTATCACTTGACTGGCAACCGTTCTCCAAATCGCGCACAACATGTATATAATAACCCGGCTTGTCAACCTGAACTTTCAGTGCAAGGGAGTCCATTCCTTTGGACATCCAGCGGTTTTCAAAACCTGACCCTTTTGAAGAAGCTGATGCATCAAGGGTAAGAAGGGTATCATTACATGAAGCGTGTATCTTGGGCGGGCCTGCATCCGCTAACGGGGCGATTTTATCTTCTTCAACCAGCATTTGTGTGGTAGCAGAGCAGCCAAAAGTATTGGTGGCGGTTATATGATAAGTACCACCAATGCCAACAAGATGACTCTTTTGGTTTGGCAGGGATCCGGAAGGTCCCGTCCATTGATAGTTCAGTATATTTTGGTCAGCCAATGCACTTAACTCAACTTCAGGCAACAAGCAGGTGATTTTCCCGGCTTTGGCACTTAATACAGGCAGTTTCCCATATTCTGGCACCTGTAAGGGTAGTATATCAGTGCAGCCATTTGCATCCGTGAGCGTGAGCATGTAAGCTCCTGTTTGCAGGGATATTATTTGTCCGCCTTTTTGGCCATTTGACCAGTTCATTTCATAGGGTTTGGTGCCCCCTGAAGCCAATGCCACTATACTGCCATTGTTTTTTTCACAGGTGTCAGCATTGATTTTCACTATTGTACTTAGCGCTTCCGGCTGATCCAGCACATATTGGGCAGTTAAGGTACAACCCTTGGCATCCGTCACTGTTACGGTATAATTACCTGATATTAAAGTACTTATATCCTCCGTTTTTGGACCATTGGACCATTCGTAACGATATGGCGAGCTGCCGCCCTTAATGTCGGTTTCAATACTTCCATTGGCGGCTGCAAAACAGCTGGGGTTGCGTTTTTGCAGGGTAAGGATCTCTATCTTGGATGGTTCGAAAATTTGATACTCAGAGGTTTGGGCGCATTTTCCATCGGCATAGGTCAGGGTGAGGGTGTATTTTCCGGGAGACAGATTTTCGATGGCAGGTCCGTTTTTCTGATTGGACCAGAGGTAATTAAATCCCGGTGAGCCACCCGACAGGGTTAGCTGTAAGCGACCATCATTTTTCCCAAAACAAGAAACATCCTGGATAGTCGCGGTAGTAGATGGCTTAAGATAGGCCAACACTTGAACCGTGTCAGCGCGTTCACAGCCATTGTTATCCGTAACCGTTAATGCATAAGTGCCCGCAGCCAAGTTGTTGAGGGTGGCGGCCGTGGATCCATCTGACCATTTTAGCATATATGGGGCTGTTCCTTGTGCAGCTCCGAGAAATGTAAGGGTACCGTTGGCAACATCGGGACAAGGAGCTTGCACGGAGCAGCCCTTGGATATCAGGGGTAATGGCGCTTTCACGTTAAGTACGGCCACCTCAGTGCAACCTGCCGCATCACTTACCGTAGCCGTATATGTCCCTGCTGGTAACCCATTGAGTTGTTCGGTCTTTTCGCCGTTTGACCATATCAGTTGGAATGGGGGACTGCCTTTCCCCGGTATTACTTCGGCGGTACCATCGGCGCTGTTGCTGCAGCGGGCGTCATGGACTGTGGAAGCAAGTACAATGGCTGGTAGTTCTTCCACCGTTTTGGTAATAGTTTTTGTACAGGCATTAGCATCAATAACCGTAACAGTATAAACACCGGAGCTTAAATTAAAGGGATCTTCAACACTGCTGTTGTTTGACCATTTGTACACAAAAGGCGTAATGCCATTTTGGATATTAAGGTCAATACTTCCGCCACTTCCACCTTTGCAGGTAGCAGGTGTACTAATGGCAGCCAATTTTATGTCATTGGGTTCAATAATTTGATAATCAAATACTTGTGAGCAAAATCCATTAGCATAGGAAAGGGTCAGCTGATAAGTACCTGCCGATAGGTTTTCAATAGTGGTGCCGTTTTTTTGATTGGACCATTTGAAATCAATATCAGGTATGCTTACCGATGGTACAACCTTGATAGCGCCATCGTTTTTCCCAAAGCAAGAAACAGGGCGAAGCGTGGCATCAATATTTGGCGGCACATGTTCAGTCAGCTGTGCCGTATCTATGGTTTCACATCCGTTCGCGTCACTAATGGTAAGCGGGTAACTCCCGGCTTTCAAATTGTTGAGGGATATGGTTGTAGCGCCATCGGACCAGCGATAAGTATAAGGTGGTGTACCTTGTTTTGCCCCGAGCACAGTAAGCGTACCATTGGCCATATCCGGACAAGATGGCTGTGCTGTTATCCCAAGGGAAATCAGGGGTAAAGGGGCCTGAACCAGGGCTTGTGTTGTCTCAGTACAACCACTTGCATCTGTAATGGTAAGGGAATAAATACCGGCCCCAAGCCCTGTGATTTGTTGTGTTTTTTCGCCGTTTGACCAGAGAAATTGGTAGGGAGGGGTGCCTTTTGACGGCAAGGCGTTTGCAGACCCATTCTTATCATCAGCGCAAAGGGCATTTTGGGTGCTGAGTGAAAGCAGAAGAGCAGGCCACTCCTCCACTGCTTTTTCAAGCGTTTGCTTGCAAGCATTTGCATCCACTACCGTAACCGTGTAAATGCCCGGCGTAAGGTTTTGGGCATCCTCCATACTACTGTTGTTGGACCAAATGTAACTGAACGGTGCGATGCCATTTTGCACACTGAGGTCAATACTGGCACCCGCGCCGCCATTACAGGCCGCCGGTGTACTTTGCGCATCAAGCATCATCTCATCAGGCTCAATAATTTGATATTCAAACACTTGTGAACAATCATTATTGCTATAAGTTAAGGTAAGCGTGTACACACCGGGAGAAAGGCCATCTATTTGAGGACCTGTTTTTTGATTTGACCATTGGTAGGCCAGCTCCTGGGCTCCAGCAGCGAAGTCAACTTTTATACTGCCATCGTTTTTAGCAAAACAGGAAATATGGGTGAGGCTAACATTGCCGGCAGGCGGTTCAATACGGGTGATTACAACCGTGTCGCGAACTGTATTTTCACAATAATCCTTTGCTTCAACCCAATAAGTACCTGGCTGATTAGTCCAAAATGTACTGTTGGTACTGCCATCCTGCCATAGAAAATGAGCGAAGCCTAAGCCTGCGTTTAAGTTTAGGGCAGTATCGGTACAAATGGCGATATCGGTACCCAGATTGAGCTTGGGCGGATTGATTTCAAGGTCAAAAATGAACATATTATTGAGCCAATTGCACTCAGGCACAGCGGTAAGCGGGTGGGCAAAGTCAAGAACGTAGGGCCTGGGCTGATGGCCGCTGTCATTTACAACGCCATAAAATTTGCCTATGCTTTTGGGCAACATTAGGGTCATTGTTTGGCAGGAATCGGGTTGTAATTCCGTTTTGATATGGTGGATGGAACCAAATAATGCTGCCTCGGTTGTAGTTGGATCATTAGAATAAATGGCTATTGGCGTACCTGCTTCAAGCGTTTTTATACCTCGATTACAAAAACTGACCTGTACGGCAAAGCTATCTTTGACACAATATGCCCTTTCCAATTGGGCCGTTGCATCGGGTAAGGAGATGCCTGGTTTGGTTTCATCCTTGTAATGTTGCGCCAAAAAGGTATTAAAGGGGCGTTTGCCATTGCCCGCTACAGGGTACTCTAAGTGATGGTCAGGCATTTGTGTGGCAGGAATGCTTAAGTCATCGTTTACATGTACGGAAAAATAGTTATATTGATTCCAAAGATTGCGACTGGGTCGCCAGGGGCTGCCAGCGGATTCAAGAACCCATAAATTACCTGTAAAATTATTGTTTTTAACTGTGTTCCCGGTCACTGCTATCTCGGTTTGCCCGTCATTGTCCACATCTGCGACCACGGGGTACTCATCAGACGTGCCAGAAATACAAGGCGTTCGGAACCAATTGCGTTCTGCATCCACCCCGGGTGGAAAAGGCGTTGGGCCGCCATATAAAATCCGCAGGTAATCCTCATCGCGGTAAACCACCTCGAAAAGTCCGTCCCCGTTAAAGTCAAAAACGGTTGCACCGGTCCAGCCTGAAATATCCGTAGTGGGCAAATTCCACCAATAAGGTTTTAAGGGGTTGGCTTTTGCCGCATTAAGGTTGTAACAGATAAAATTTCGGCTGCTACAAATCAAAATTTCGGGATAATCAGGTCCGCCGCCATCATCTTTGTACACATTTGCGATACAGGCAATACCGCCACTGGTTGAATTGGAGGGGAATTGGCCGAACATCAACAATTTATCCTTGTTCCAGACATAGATGCCTCGCGCATTGCCATTTGTTTTCACCCCTCCTACTACAATATCCAAGACACCGTCAAGGTCAACGTCTCCGATAGCGGTATAGCCATCGGCATATTTGTCCGTAGTCTGCATTTGGTTCAAATCCCGTTTTATTTTTATTTGCATGCCATCGCCATCCGAGGTTTCCACATCAACGGAATAGATCATGGGGCCAGCCACTAATTCCAGTCCTGCACAATCAGGGTCGCCATTGCAGTCGGCCACCGATAAAATATCCACTGCTACCGGGCTACAAGAGCCTGTATTGTAGTTGTTGTAACTTGATTTGCCCATAGTGCCTTGTCCTGTAAGCACCTTGACAAGGGCTGGAGCAATAGGGTTTGAAAAATTAAACTTGTAAATATCGTTCCCGGCATATACCTCGGATATACCATCAGCATCAAAATCGGCTAAGGAAATGCGCGTGGTATTTGTGGCGGTCAATTGATTGGCAGGCGTGGTAATCCAAAGGGTCATGGGCTGGGTAGGGTTTTCCGTGTATTTATTGAACACGCGAATGCGGCGATCTGCACAGGACATCAACAATTCTGGCGAGCCATCATGGTTCACATCTCCTACCACGGGGCCGGGCGGCGGATAATTGGCAAAGTTGCCCGGAATACCCAATCTCATGGGTGCGTTTTTGTTGGAGCCATCGCCTCTGTATATCTCCAATTGATTGACAGTTTGGGTATTGTTGATAGCGCGTGCGCAAACAATAATTTCCGGCATGGAGTCCTTCTGAGGGTTGAGGTTGGCAACAATAGGCACTGCTATGGCAGATACTTGCTTGGAGCTCCCCTGCCATGACGGCTTGGCCTTAAAGGCATCATGGGAGGGCGGAATGATACAGTCATTTACCTGGGCATTGGTCAAGGGGGCATACAACAAGACAAGGGCAGAAAAAAGGTACCTGTACATCATTAGGCAACATGATTAGCTGTTTGTTAAAGTGAGCAAATGTAGCCATTTTAACTATGTATAACATGATTTTTGTGGTAATCATGCACCATTTTTTCCTAACAAAGGCTAAATTTGAAGCATATTTGTACCTTTACATTAAACTATACTGAATCCGCATGTTTTCCATAGCCTTTTTTGATACTGAAACCGACCGCAAGGAGGAAAAAACCTATGATATAGGCTGCTACATTAATGATGGCCGAAAGTTCCACGATACATCATTAGAGCGTTTTGCCGAGTTTCTTAGGGGGGCAGATTACGTTTGTGGGCACAACATATTTCAGCATGATCTAAAATTTATTCGGTCAGCGCTCACATCTGCGGGCATTCCGCTTGAAAATGCTATTGATACCCTACCGTGGTCGCCTTTGCTTTTCCCAGAGAGGCCGTACCATGCCTTAGTCAAGGATGACAAATTACAAACAGATGCCATCAATAATCCACTCAATGATGCACTGAAGGCGCGTGACCTGTTTTATGATGAATTATCGGCTTTTGCCCGCCTTGATACCGACTTTAAAACCATTTTCTACGGGTTGCTTAAAGAACAGGCTATTTTTTCCGGTTTTTTCAAGTACCTAAACTTTTATGCTGACAACCGAGACCTTGCAGGATTGATTTTCAACAAATTTCGTTACGACATTTGTAACAAATCAGATATATGTAGTTTAGTTGACAATAATCCCATCGAATTATCTTATGCCTTGGCCATCATTAATTGCCAAAACCGTTTTTCTGTTACGCCACCCTGGGTGTTTAAGAATTACCCGGAAGTAGAGCGAGTCATTACTAATTTGCGCAACAAGCCCTGCCTGGAAGGCTGTCTGTACTGTAGCCAAAACCTTGATATTTTCAAGGGATTGAAGCAGTTTTTTGGTTTTGAAGCCTACCGAAACTATAGTGGTGAGCCCTTACAAGAAAAAGCAGTACTTGCTGCTGTACAAAACCGGTCGCTGCTCGCTATTTTCCCTACGGGCGGCGGCAAATCCATTACCTTTCAAGTTCCTGCCTTGATGAACTATCAAAATGCAAGGGGGCTGACTGTTGTTGTTTCTCCCTTGCAATCATTGATGAAAGATCAAGTAGATAATCTCGAACGAGCAGGTATCACTGAAGCGGTCACCATCAATGGCCTGCTTGATCCCATCGAACGCGCCAAAGCCATCGAGCGAGTAGAAGACGGTTCAGCCGCACTGCTCTATATCTCGCCCGAATCACTGCGTTCTAATACTATTGAACGCTTGTTGTTAGGCCGAAAAATTGCACGTTTTGTTATTGACGAGGCACACTGTTTTTCTGCATGGGGGCAGGATTTTAGGGTTGACTACCTATACATAGCAGATTTTATCAAAAACCTGCAAGAAAAGAAAGCACTACCTGATCCCATTGCAGTCTCTTGCTTCACTGCAACAGCCAAACAAAAAGTCATTGAAGATATTTGTGCGTATTTTAGAGACAAACTTAGGCTTGAACTCGATATTTTTCAGACCTCTGCGGCCAGGAAAAACCTCCACTATTCTGTTTTTGAAAAAGAGGGTGATAACGATAAATACAACGCTCTACGCAATCTAATTGAAAATAAAAACTGTCCAACTATTGTATATGTCTCGCGCACTCAAAAAGCGGCCAATCTGTCAAAACAATTACAAGCTGATGGATTCAAGGCGCGAGCCTTTTATGGCAAAATGGAGGCCGCCGAAAAAACGGAAAACCAAAATGCCTTCATGGAAGGAACAGTACAAATCATGGTGGCTACATCTGCTTTTGGCATGGGGGTGGACAAAAAAGACGTGGGCTTAGTCATTCATTTTGACATTTCTGATTCTTTGGAAAATTATGTTCAGGAAGCGGGACGGGCGGGACGAGACGAAAAAATTGAGGCGGAATGTTATGTATTGTTCAACGAAGAGGATTTGAGCAAACATTTTATTCTCTTGAATCAAACCAAACTAAACATACAAGAAATCAAACAAATCTGGAACGCCATCAAATTCATCACCAAATTTCGAACAAATGTTTCCAATTCTCCGCTTGAGATTGCCCGTCAAGCGGGTTGGGATGACAGTGTCTCTGAAATAGAAACCCGTGTAACCACTGCCATTGCTGCACTTGAAGATGCAGGCTATTTGAAAAGGGGGCAAAACATGCCACGAATTTATGCCAACAGTATTCTGAGCAAAACAGCACAGGAGGCCATTGAAAAAATCGAAAAATCTCATCGCTTCAACAATGATCTCCAAAAAACAAACGCCATCCGTATCCTAAAAAAACTCTTCTCCAGCAAGAGCAAAGCATTAGCCTCCGATAGCGAAACATCTGAATCACGTATTGATTACATCAGCGACCATTTGGGTATCTTCAAAGAAGAGGTTATCCAAATCATCAACCTGTTAAGAGAGGAAAAAATTCTCGCGGACGCCAAAGACCTGACGGCCTTTCTCAAACGCGGAGAACAAAAAAAACGCTCACTTGATATCGTAGCCATGTACTATTCAATAGAGCGGTTTTTACTTAGCCAATTAAGTGAAACCGAGCAGGATATTTCGCTCAAATCACTTAATGAAAACGCTGAAGCCGCAGGTTGTACAGGTGTTTCGCCACAACGACTCAAAACGGTATTGAATTTTTGGGCCATAAAACACTGGATAAAACGTGCGCCCCGCGACTTTTCCAACCACATTATCGTTGTACAAACACAAGAGCCTACCGAAAAACTGCGAGAAAAGTTAGAAAAACGGAATGATCTGGCTTGTTCAATCCTTGAGTATTTATACCAAAAAAAACCAATAGCCCAAACTGAAAATGAACATACTGAGGAGATACTTGTAGAATTTTCAGTTTTGGAATTAAAAGAAAACTTTGAGCGCCAATCCGGTTTGTTCCAACAAAAAACCACAACGGAAGCCGTAGAAGATGCCCTGTTTTATCTTTCACGCACTGAAGCAATAAAAATTGAGGGTGGATTTTTAGTCGTTTATAACCGATTGAATATCATACGACTGGAAGAAAACAACAAAATCCAATACAAAAACGAGGATTACCAAAAACTCAATCAATTTTACGAAAATAAAGTACAACAAATCCATATTGTGGGCGAGTACGCCAAAAAAATGGTACATGACTATGTTGGTGCACTGCGATTTGTGGACGACTATTTCCGATTGAACTATTCCTCTTTTTTAGGAAAATATTTTCCGGGAACGCGTGGCTCAGAGATCAAAAGAAATATTACGCCCGCTAAATACCGCCAACTTTTTGAAACGCTTTCAGAAGCCCAGCGACAACTTATTGACGACAAGCAGAGCCCCCATTTAGTTGTAGCGGCAGGGCCAGGCAGCGGCAAAACTAAGGTGCTCACCCACAAACTTGCAGCACTATTGCTAATGGAGGACGTGAAACACGAACAATTGCTGATGCTCACCTTTTCCCGCTCGGCTGCAACAGAGTTTAAAAAACGCTTAATCTCACTCATCGGCAACGCTGCCCATTTTGTGGAAATTAAGACCTTTCACTCCTACTGTTTTGACCTGCTGGGACGTGTGGGCAGCCTTGAAAAATCAAACAGCATACTCCAAAACACCGTAGAAAAAATCCGCAACGGGGAAATTGAATCCAACCGAATCACCAAAACAGTATTGGTCATTGACGAGGCACAGGATATGAACGCGGATGAGTTCGCATTGATTAATATTTTAATGGAAAGAAATGAGGGTTTACGGGTAATAGCCGTTGGCGATGACGACCAAAATATATATGCATTTCGAGGTGCTAATTCCCAATACATGCTTGATCTTATCGAACAAAAACAGGCTGAAAAATACGAATTGACAACCAATTTCCGAAGTTCCTCCCACATTGTATCCTTTGCAAACGCATTCGTCAGGAGCATTTCCAAACGACTGAAGACCAATGATATAATTCCATACCAAGCCACAACGGGCCATTTGAAATTAGTGACATACCAAAGCAATCACCTTATCGAACCCTTGGTGCAGGATTTGCTTGCTACCGATCTGAGTGGCAGTACTTGTGTACTAACCAAAACCAATGAAGAGGCCACCCAGATAACGGGATTACTTCTACGGAATAAAAAACCGGCAAAACTCATCCAAAGCAATGATGGTTTCTCCCTGCAAAACCTGCTGGAAGTTCGGTATTTCATGGATGCATTGGCTCCCCACTCCATAAGCATCACGCAAGAAGATTGGGACAAGGCCAAGCGCGCTGTATATGAGAAATTCAAGCGCAGTCCGAAATTTGAAATCATATTGAATTTGGTCAAAGATTTTCAGGAAACCAATCCTAAAGTTAAATATTGGTCTGATTTTCAATCATTTGTACAAGAATCAAAGATTGAGGATTTTTATCGGCATGAGGGCGACACAATCTTTGTTTCTACCATACACAAGGCTAAGGGGCGCGAATTTGATCAGGTATTCCTGATGCTTGATGGTTTCAAAGGAGATACCGACGATGCCAAACGCCAGGTTTACGTAGCCCTCACACGCGCCAAGCGTCATTTGGTCATTCATACTAATGGAAACTTCTTCAATTTCATCCAATTACCTGGTATCCAACGCATTGAGAACACGGAATCCTGGCTTCCGCCTGCAAAAATTACTGTACACCTTACCCTTAAAGATGTTTACCTCAGCTACTTTTCCTTTATTCAGCACCGTGTGGCAGCCCTGATGAGTGGGGATGAGTTACTTGTTCAAGAGGAAGGCTTAGCAGACCAAAACGGGGATATGGTGCTGAGATATTCGAATAGTTTTCAGCATCAAATCTCTATCTACCGTGCATCTGGATATGTCCTAAAAAAAGCTTGTGTCAATTTTATAGTCTATTGGAAGGACAAGGAAAGAGACCAAGAACTAATGGTGGTATTACCTGAGCTGGGCTTTGAATTCGAGAAGGACTGAATAATAATTGATAGGTCTTTAGCAACATAGTCAAAATATAAAGTATCATACAAATTACAATAAATAATGAACCCTTTAGCACGGTCGATCATTGTAGTTTTATGTAGTCTGGGTCCTTGGCTATCAGCACAAAAGACACATGAAATAAAAACTGATCTCCTGTCGCCCTTTTTGGGTATAGGGCATTTGGCTTGGGAGTATGCTCCGCTGAAACGTTGGAGTGTTGAGTTGGGCTTTTGGGGCAATCATCAGGAACAGGCAGGCTATTGGAATTCAAATAATAATCTATCATATTTCAAAGACATCAACATCGGTATTTTCACCCTTACAGCTCGTTATTATCTGTTTGATAAACAAGCCTCCGGACCTTTCATGGGCATTTATTGGCGCGAAGATTGGCGCTTTAGCCGCATAAATCAAACTTATGAAAATGCGGCTGTTGCTTTCTATCGTTTATATAGTTCCACGAAGAAGTTTCCGCGTAATTTACGTCAGGCTATTGGCCCGCAATTGGGTTGGAAATTCACGTTCAAAAGCCACTATTTGCTCGAATTAAGCATTGGCTTTGACTGGAGTGTTCAGTATCCCGAAAAGATAAACGAACTGTCGTTTGGCCTGCTGGGGCTGAAGGTCGGTTACAGGTTGTAAGAATGCTTTGACGAAAAGCCTCCCAACGCCCTACAACTGCGTCACTTTGATCACCCATACATGTTCAGTAGCTGATTTGAGGACCGCAGGCAGACTGATTTCTACGCCGTCAGCCGTTTTGACGTGGCGCAGGGTTTGGTTGGCACCCAACAGTTTTACGCTGCTTTTAGGAGAAATGGGCAGCTTTGATAGCAAAATTTTCCCATTTTCGGGAAATTCAAATAAAAAGACATACTGCGTTTTTTTGTCTTTGGACTGGGTAAAACGGATGTTTGTGCCTTCTCCAAAGGTTTCGTACTTTCGGGTGCCGTAAATGGCTTCACCATTGGTTTTCATCCATGTCCCGATTTCCTTCAAACGGGAATAGGCCACCGCATCCAATTCACCCTCCGGGCTTGGGCCGATGTTGAGCAGGTAATTGCCGCCTTTGCTCACGATGTCCACCAATTTTTCGATGATCTCGTTGGTCGGTTTGTACACATCATTGGGCACGTAGCTCCAGCTCCCGGCCATGGTCATGCAGGTTTCCCAGGGGTAAGGCAGGCCGTTTTCGGGGATGTGCTGCTCCGGGGTGAGGTAGTTCTGGTGCTCGCCCGGCACGGCGCGATCCACCACGATAAGGCCCGGTTGTTTTGCTCTTGCTTTTTTGACGATGCCGGCCATGTCCACATCCTGACTTTGAGGGTTGCGCGCCCATCGGCTGTTTTCGTATTCATTCAAAAGTTCGTTTTTCACTTCTTCCGCTGTTTTTTTGCACACCCAGCCGCCGTCGAGCCAAAGGATGTCCATGTTGCCATAGTCGGACATTAGTTCATCAATTTGGTTGTGGGTATATTCTGTAAAAAGTTTCCAGCGCTCGGGATGCTTCGGTATGGAATAGTTGCAGTTGCGGTCCACGGCTGGAAATTTTTTCCACCAATAGTAATCACTGTGCCAATCGGGTTTGGAAAAATAGGCCCCGATCCAGAAGTTTTCTTTCCGGAACGCAGAAAACACTTCTTTGGCGACATTGCTACGCGGATTGGAGGAGTATGGACAGCCCTTGTCGGTGATTTTGTATTCGGTGTATCTGGAATCGAACATACAAAAACCGTCGTGGTGTTTGGTCGTGAACACCAAATATTTCATGCCCGCTTCTTTGGCTGCGGCTGCCCATTTTTCGGGTGCAAAACGCACAGGATTGAAGGTCGTTTTTAGGTTTTCGTACTGTTTTACATAATCGTTGTAATTGTCTTCCAAGCCCTTTTTCCTGCCTCCGCTGGCCCAGCTCAAATCCTCAGGGCAAATACTCCAGCTCTCCACGATGCCCCATTGGCTATAAGCGCCCCAGTGCATGAGCAGGCCGAACTTAAGATCCTGCCAATCCTCTAACCGCTTTTGTATCAAGGGATTGGGATCAGGGAAATAGGCTTTTTCCTGCGCGGAGGCGGCATCGGGAACAGCAAAACAGAATGTCAGGATGATACTGAAACTGATTGATGTATTACGGAACATAAACACGAATAATGTTTGAAATAGACGGATATAAAAACCAAGGCAAATGTAACACCGACAACTGCATCGCGAGATGTTTTAGGGTGTTTACTTTTATGGATTGTTTTCTCTCAACCTAAAAGCGATGCTTTTACCCAAAAAAAATGGTATGACTCCTTTATTAAAAAACAGTGTTACTTTCGCCCCCGATAAAATCTTTATTCCTCTTATGCAGTTTCAAATTCGTATTCAGCCGGGTGAAAGGCTTGCACTTCGCGATCCTGAGGACACCGTATTGGGCCGCAATATTGTGCGGCAAGGTTTAGTCTTGATGCACCGCCTTGGTTTTGAGCAGTTTACCTTTAAAAAATTGGCGGATGAAATGCACACCACCGAGGCCAGCATTTACCGTTATTTTGAGAACAAGCACCGTTTATTGCTCTATTTGCTGAATTGGTATTGGAATTTTTTGGAATATCTTGTCCTATTTTCCTTGCAAAACATGCAAAGCACGGAAGACAAAATCAAAAAAGTCATTGATTTGTTGGTCAATGAACTGCCGAATGAACTTGACAATTCCGGTTTGGACAAAAAGGCTCTTTATAATATTGTTATTGCGGAAAGCAGCAAGGCCTACCTGACGCGTGAGGTGGAATACATTAATGAAGGTCAATTGTTTAAACCTTATAAGGACCTCTGTAGCCGTGTCGCTGACCTGTTCCAGGAATACAATCCCGATTACAAATATCCCCGGTCATTGGCTAGTACCTTGGTGGAAATGGCCCATTTGCAACATTTTTTTATGGAGCACCTGCCAAGACTCACAGATTTTGGCCATGAAAAATCCGTAAGCAACATCCGGGATTACTTAACAGATTTGGTATTTGCATCCTTGAACAACAAAATGAACTGATTTTTAGATAAGCGGCGAATTGATTTTCAGGCATTTATAGTTCACTGCTGACAAGTCCGCCCCTTTGGGGATCGGACAAGCCCGCCCTTTGCGGTCGGACAAGTCTTGTTATATTTGGACAGGATTTCAGGATAAACAGGATTTTAAGCGGCGGAGCCGCTTGTGTTCATCCTGTTAATCCTGAAATCCTGTCCAAAAAAAACAAAAATCTTGTATAAAACACTGAATTTCAACACGAAGCATAGCTATTCCACGTGCAGCACCAGGCCTTTCAGGTAAGAGCCTTCGGGATGGAACAAACTCACGGGATGATCGGGGCTTTGGCTCAGGTGACGAAGTACACGCGCCGGGCGGCCTACTTCCATGGCCGCTGCCGAAATCGTGTTGTAAAACAACTCCCTGTCCACCACCTGAGAGCAGGAAAAAGTAAACAAAATGCCTCCCGGGGCTAATCTTCTGATGGCCATTTCGTTCAGCCTTTTGTAGGCTTGCACCGCATTGTGGCGTTTGTCCATGCTTTTGGCAAAGGCGGGTGGATCCACCACGATCAGTTCATAATCCGAACCGTCCTTTTTCAAAAACTGTAGCACATCCTCTGTGTAACCTTTGTGCGGGTAATCCTGTGGGGCATTGAGGGCCACATTTTCGGCACACAACTCCATGGCCCGGCCAGAAATATCAACCGAGTGTACCATACGCGCTCCTGCTTTTATGGCATAACAGGAAAAGCCACCTGAATAGCAGAAAGCATTGAGCACCGATTTTCCGGGAGCGTATAAGTTAAGCAGATTGCGGTTCTCGCGCTGATCCAAAAAGAAGCCTGTTTTTTGCCCGCTTACCCAATCTACCTTAAATTTTACCCCATTTTCCTGGATAACAGTGAATCCTTGGGGGCCATCCCCTTCCTGCCAAAGATAGGCGTTTTGTTGACCTTCTCCGTATTTAGAGGGCAATGACTCTATACTTTTATCGTACACAGCGCGCAATTTTTTGCCCAATACCTGCTGAAGTGCCTCGGAGATCAATTGGCGTTGCCGGTGCATACCTATGCTGTGGCATTGTACCACAGCGGTGTCGCCATACACATCAATGATGAGCCCTGAAAGGCCATCGCCCTCTCCGTGCACAAGGCGGAAACCTGCATCGGGCGCGGCGGTAAAGGCTTCCCTCACCTGAAAGGCACGCTGTAGTTTTTCGCGCCAAAATTCCATGCTGTTCAAATCAGCTTTGCCAAAACTAAGCAAACGGACGGCTATGCTGCCCCTGTGAAAATGCCCCATGCCAACCACCTGCCCATTGCGCGCACAAACCTCTACAATATCCCCATCTTCTGCCTCTTGATCCAAGTGTGAGACAGCCCCGGAGAACACCCAGGGATGAAATCGCGCTATGGCAGCCTCTCTGCCTGTTTGCAAAAATACTTTTGTCATGATTATGATTGATTTGATAAGTCTGTTCTGTTTTTTCCAATTTTTTCCGCAATCCAGGCCGGAGCCACAATCGCACCTGCCAACAAGTAGCCGTAATAGGCCATACCTCGCCAAATCAGGGCGACCACAAGCGCAATGCTCGTTTCGGGGATGTAGTCGCTGATGAATTTGGTCAGGGCCAATTCAGCCAGGCCCGCAGCGCCGGGCGTGGGGCTGAAGGACATGATAATGAACATGGCCACCAAACGGGCGTAAAGGAACAGCTGCGTTGCACCATCAAACGGAATGCCGGGTTTTACGGCCAGCATAATGCAGTTGATCATAATAAATTTGCAGGTCCAGGCCCCCAAAGTGCCCACCATGACGCGTATGTGGCTCGTCCATTTTTGGCGTCGAATCTCAGCGGCGCCCAGCGCAAAATCCGCACCGATTTGTTGAAATTTAGGCTCAAATTTCCTTAAAAAAGGGAAACGCGCCAAACTGCGCAGGGCATTTTGTGCAAATTGGGGTTTTAAAATCAAAAAAAACACCATTGTCAGCCAAAATCCTGTCATGATGGCATAAGTGACAAAAAACGCACCCGTAGCCAAAGAGGCCTCCGAAAAAGTGTTCACGCCCGGGTACAACATGCGGGGGCCATAGATGGCAAGCCATATTGGCAGGGTAAGCACAAAGAAGCCCGAATCACACAGCATGGTATAAAATGCGACAGCAGCGGTGCGGCCAGCAGCCAAATTTTCACGGGTGAGGGCAAACATCATCACAAAAGCACCGCCTTTGCTGGTAGGCGTCAGCGCGCTGCTAAACTCCCATAACACGACCAATTTCAAGCATTTACGAAAAGTAAAAAAGCCATCGGTGATAGCGTGAAGACGGAGGGAATAACAAAAATGCCGGACTAAGAGACAAAAAAATGACAACCCTATCCAACCCAAAGCACGGGCCGTCCAGTCAATAGCACGAAAATCGTCAGGGTTGAAGCGGCTCACAATCAACCATGCCACAGCGGCAAGCCCCAACAGCACGGGCAGGATAATACGCGATGGGCGAAGAGCACTGATAAAGCGTTGACTTTCAGCATCCTGCTGGTTTTGAGGCGACGGAGTGGCAGATGACACGATACGGAGCGATATTTGCGGCGGCGAAGATAGACGAATTGCTTGAAGAAATAGTTCTATTGAGTTGGAACGGCTTTAATGGATATAAAAACAAAAATATGCATAACATGAAATATCTTTGGTATTGGCTCTTGCCCTTAGTGGTGTGGCAAGGCTGCAAATCATCACAAAAAGTAAGCTACGCGCCTGAAGAGTTGGTTCCAAAAGACCATTCCGTCCTTTGGAAAATTAGTGGGAACGGCTTGAAAAAGCCTTCCTATCTTTATGGCACGATTCACATCATCCCTCGCGAAGATTTCAAACTGAGCGATGCCACCCTGCGCGCCTTCGAAGACAGCAAGCGCATCGCCTATGAAATTGATTTAAAGGTGATGATGAACCTTAAATCACAGTTCAGCCTGATGAGCAAATCGTTCATGGCAGGAGGCAAAACCCTAAAAAACCTGCTTTCTCCAGAGGACTATGCCTTTGTGCACAGCAAATTGGAAAAAAAGGGCCTGCCGCCCACCATGCTGGAACGCATGAAGCCCATGTTTATCAGCACCATGATCGGAGGAGGCGAGGAGGCCCCCGACCTTTCGGGCAACGGCGACATGACCTCGGTGGAGCTGGAACTGCACAAAATGGCTAAACGCCGCAAAATGGAATCCACCGGCCTCGAGACTGCCGAATATCAAATGGCTGTTTTTGACAGCATACCCTATGAGGTG
This sequence comes from uncultured Saprospiraceae bacterium, assembly GCA_964539805.1. Taxonomy (GTDB): domain Bacteria; phylum Bacteroidota; class Bacteroidia; order Chitinophagales; family Saprospiraceae; genus M3007. Next base: position 17,993 of record CAZIKN010000054.1, read on the forward strand.
CAGGCCAATATGCTGGTACAAAGCCTTAGGGCAGAAGGCGAAAACCCTGAGGGAGAAAGCGAAATGGCAAAGATGATCAAAATGTATAAAGATCAGGATATCAGCGCCATGCAAAGCATGATCGGCAATGAAAGCGATGGTTTGGGCAAGTATGAAGACCTCTTGCTGGGACGCCGCAATAGAAACTGGATACCTGTTATGGGACGCCTGATGCGCGAAAAAAGTACGTTCTTTGCCGTTGGAGCGGGCCACCTTGGTGGGCCTGAAGGAGTGATTGCCCTATTGCGTAAAGAAGGCTACAGGGTAGAAAACGGGCATTCCGGCAAACCTTGATTGACTTTTTCAGACTTTTGTTATGGAACAAAAAGAATACGTCGAACTGCGTTCGGAAGATGTACAGGAAATACTCGGCGCACCACCCGGCTGGTTGGTGCGCTGGGGCACTTCCGTAGCGGTTTTCGCATTTACCATGCTCCTTAGCGTAGCAGGCCTGATGGAGTACCCTGATATTACCAAAGCAAAAATTGAGATCACTACAGCCGTACCGCCCGTAGATGTGGTGGCGCGGGCTGATGGTTATTTGGATCGCTTATTCGTGGTGGAAAAGGAAAAAGTGAGCCAGGGCCAGTTGTTGGGCGTGTTAAAAAGTACCGCCAAATACCGTGATGTGCTGCGTTTGGATTCTGTGGTGGCCCATTGGCAAGGGTTCCCGCTGGATTCTTTTCGGATACTTCGCCCCCTGAGAAGCCTTGATATCGGCGACATTCAGCCTGATTACTTAGCCTTTATACAAAGTTTAGAAAGCTTTCAGTTTGGAAAAGACAACCGAAGCGTCACGGTACAAAGTAACTTGAGCGCCATCAACCAGCAGATTTATTCCCTGCGCCAAAGCATAACTTTTGATAAAAAAGTACTCACGCGCATCAAGGACCAATTGGTTACGGCCGAAGAACTCCTCAGGGCACAGGAAGGACTGTACAAAGAAGGTATCATTACCAAAACTGACTACGCCAAAGAGCGAACCAAAGTAGCCGAATTGGAAAACCAGCGCGATCTTTTGGATGAAGGGATTTTGCGCAAAGAACGGGAAATCATTGACTTGCAAAAAAAACCAAACCCAAATCACCTCCAGCCAACAGGAAAGCACCACTACCACCACCACTACCCTGCTCAACAGCCTGAATGCCCTTCGCGGCAATATTGACCGCTGGAAACAATCCTATTTGTTGCTTGCCCCTATCAACGGAACCGTAACCCAGAATAAGTTTTATAGCGAACAACAGTTTGTGAAAGCCGGTGATCAGGTACTGACCATCGTGCCACAACAAACTGGTAGCAGGGATATAGTGGTTGGCCGTCTTGATTTACCCATAAACGGCAGCGGAAAAGTAAAGGAAAAACAACGAGTGGTCATTAAATTAGACAATTACCCCTACACGGATTACGGTACGGTGAGCGGTGTGGTCGTATCCAAGTCATTAGTGGCCAAAGATGGCAAATATGCGATCATTGTGACCCTGCCCGACGGCCTGAAAACCAATTTCAGGGAGCAGCGCATAGAATTTACAGGAGAGCAATTGTACGGCACCGCCGAGATCATTACAGATCGAAAAACTTTCCTGCAACGAATTGCAGACCAGGTTTTTGCGCGGCGGTAGAAAAATTTGTATTGTGAGAACAAGATATTATTTTTGCAAAAAAATAATTCATGCAAGCACAACTAAGCGTTCCAGATTTATTGGAAAATGTTGACAAATTAAGTGGTAGTGATTTTGAAAAATTCCTCCGTGATGTTTTGTCGCTCCGCGCCAAAAGGGTTGCGCCCGTATTGATGCCCATTGAGTCGGAATTATTGAAAAAAGTATATCAAAAATGGCCTCCCTCAATTTCTCAACGGTATGACATATTGACAACAAAAAGAAAGTCTGGAGCAATTACTGAATCAGAATATGATGAATTACTGGAATTAGTCAAATCTTCAGAGCAGTACAATGTTGAAAGAATGAAAGCGATTATTGACCTTGCACTGATCAGAAAAGTCAGTGTTCCAGAACTCATGAGGTCCTTGGATATTCTCCCTCTTTCAGAAAAATAAATTTGCCCTGATGCGAGATTTTATCGCCCACAGGGCAAATCATGTTTGTGAATATTGTCAAATACCAGCCTCGTTCTCAACAAGTAGTTTTTCCATAGAGCACATCAAGCCTTAAGAGCTCTTCTATTTTTGATCGGAGAACATCCGCCCAAAAGATCGTAAAAACACTATTTGCACACTCCAACAGCGAAAACACTGACAGATGTATCTGTTGTATCATCAAAACAAAATGGGTTTGATCAATGGAGCCCCCCATCAACCTTTATCAACCTTTTCAAAATTGTGAAGATCAACAGTTTAAACCGTTTTTACCCCAAAAAATACTCTATACGCCCCCAAAAATGATTTTAATTACCTAAAACAAGCCCGATTACTTTGCGGGATCCTAAACCTATGTGCTTATGCGCCTTTTAATCTTTGTTCTTCTTTTTGCCATTTGCCTGCCCCCCCTTTTGGCCCAAAACACCAACACTGAAATTCCTTTTTCTTGCGGCGGCAACATCGCGCAGGAAATTTTATGGAAACAATTTCCCGAACTGAAAATTTTACAACAACAACAGGATGAAGCCGTTGCGCACACTTTTCACGAAAGGGCAAACGCTCCCTTTGCCTTGCGTGGCGCTAATCTGACCTTGCCCGTAGTCGTGCATATCGTGCACAACGGCGGTGCGGAAAACATCAGTGACGCACAAGTGCAGCAGGCCATCAACAACCTTAATGCCGCTTTTGCTCATTCTGGCTACTACGCCAAAGCGGGTGATGGCGTGGACGCTGGTATCTCTTTTTGTTTAGCCAAGCGCGATCCCGATGGCAAGGCCACAACGGGGATTAATCGCATCGTATCGCCATTGACCCAAATAGATTTAGAAAATGACGATATTAAATTAAAAGACCTAAGTCGTTGGGATCCAACCCGATATGTAAATGTATGGGTGGTGCAAAGCATCAACAGCCTATCGTCTGGACCCGGGGTAGCGGGTTATGCCTATTTCCCGTCATCTCATGGCCGACCGGAAGATGGCATGGTCTGCGAAGCCCAGTTTTTTGGGGTTGGCCCGCAACAGGACATGGTTTTTGTGCATGAAATGGGGCATTACCTCAATTTGTACCACACTTTTGAGGGCGGATGCAAAAACGACAACTGCCTCCTCGACGGCGACCGCGTGTGCGACACCCCACCCGACCAGGCAAGGCACACCGCCTGCCCGCACAATTCCTGCGGCACGGATGCCAATGCGCCCTCGCCCAATCCTTTTGCCTCGGATGTCAATGATATGACTGAAAACTTCATGGATTATTCTCCCTTTGAATGTGTCTATCGTTTTACCCAAGGGCAGGCAGACCGCATGCAACAAGCCGTCAAGACAACACGCGCCAGCCTGCTCAGTTCTGATGGCTGTCTGGAGGCCTGCAATCCTTTGGCAAAAGCTGATTTTGATCTTACGCCTGCGGGGGGCGGCATTGCCGGAGTGATCGCCAATTTTCAGAACAAAAGTACGGGCGCTACCACTTATGAATGGTGGATTGATGGCACTAAAATAGCCATGACCGCCAATACTTCCTATACCTTTAATTTCCCGGGAGTCTATTCCATCAAATTGGTAGTGACCAACGGCGACCCCAATTGTAAAGACTCATTGTCAAGCACTTATGTCGTTACCTGTCCGCTAAAATCATCTTTCACCGCCAGCAAAACAGCCATTAAAGTAGGCGAAAGCATTGATTTTGCCAGCACGGCTACCGGCAGTGGCAGCTTGGAATGGTTTATTAATGGTGTATCGGTAGGGACAGGCCCAACGTTGAAGCACAATTTTTCTGCGGAAGGTACCTACACCATTGTCCTGCGCATCACGGGCAACAGCTGTCAGGACGAATCCACTGTTGTAATAAGCGTTGAAGGGGATTGCCCCGAGTTGGCCCCACAAATGGTGTACACCGCGTCCAACAACAGCATGGCGATCTTTGACACTGAAATATTGCCCAACGGAAACATGATCGCCTGTGGTACCACGGGTTTCAATACGGGCATCGTGGTTTTGTACGACAGAAAAAACGAAGTGCTGTGGACCTATAAATCAGACCAACAGGTGGAAGCCTGGTCAGATCTTTGTTTGCTTCCTGATGGCACTATTGCCTTGCTGGGCAATGGGAAAACAGGCAATGCAGACCTGTATTCCATTACCATTATAGATGTTACGGGAAAAGTATTGCAATTTTGGAAGTTGAAATTCAATACCGGCAGCAGCTATGATCCATTTAGCCTTAGGTCGCACCTGGTTGCTGACCCCGATGGCAGTATGGTGTTGTCCATACCACAGGTGGATCGCAGTTTGGTCTTGGCGAAATTGCGCAATGATGGCACGGTGCTTTGGAGCAAAACGGGTATTGATTTTTATCAAGGCGATATACAAAAACCCGGCGGTTTAGGCATTGGTTATCTATTGTCGCGAAGCATAACACCTAATAGTGCCATAGGTGCTGTTTTTGAAGTTTTTACCTTAAATACTAATGGCGATATAGTATCTTCAAGGGCTTACAGGCCAAGCGTTTACACCAATTGGATGGCCAACAATAGCCCACAGTTACTACCCCACCCCGATGGCGGTTATGCCATTGTTAGCCTGAGCAATACCACGCCGTTTAAAACCCATTTTATGCGTTGTGCGCCCAATGGGAATATCCTGTGGGCCAATCACTACCTGACCTCCGGTGCCAATCCCCTCAACCGCAGCATACAATATTTCCAGAATAAAGGCTGGTGCCTGCTGGAACGTGGCACAGCATCAGTAGGCCCTCCCATTTCCAAAAACACCCTGCTTCGCATCAGCGAAACGGGCAGCTTGTTGTGGCAAAAACACTTTAAAGATGCCGTTCCTGCCCCGGGCATGTGGTTCAGTCGAATCATGGAACAAGGAGGCACCCTTAGATTTGTTAACAATGAGATAGGGGGAAATATGGTGATGTTGGGCCAGGTGTCGGATGCCCATGGCGTATTGGATTGCATGACTCAAGCGGCGGAGACTCAGGTGCTCAGCCAGCAGGCCTACACCATTGCTACTGCCAGTGCAACCCAAATGCCCGCATTGCCCCTCGCCGTTGAATTGGGCACCCAATTGCTCACGGATTTTAGTATGAACAAAACAACGTTCTGTGCCGCTCCCCCACCCTGCCCTGAAATATGCGACAATGGGAAGGACGATGACAAGGATGGCTATATTGATTGTTATGATACAGATTGCCAATGCTTTAGCGACGGCGACTGCATTGCACAAAACCTTGATCCCAATGCCACTATCGAAGGAAAAGTGCTTTGGCGCTCATACGATGGCGGAGGTTGCGTCAACTCCACCCCTATCGTGGCCAACCTAAACCCGCAAACCGATACCATTCCCGAGATTATCATTGTGCGCTCCAAAGGAGCACCCTCTTCTGTACTGAATATTTTTAAGGGGGACGGCAGCAATGCAAACAATCCCGATGATTTGACGGTGCCAGGCGGTTTTGCCTGGAATGGCCAATATCCCGTAGTGGGCGACATCAACAAGGATGGCATACCGGAGCTTATTATTGTTGATAACAACTCCACCGTAAGGGTCTTTCGCAATTATGTCCCCAATGCCAACCCGCCGATGACCCTTTGGTGCTCCTCTGACCTGCCAACATCCAGCCTGAAAACCCGTGCTATGCTCGCCGATTTTGACCAGGACGGCCAGCCCGAGGTTTATGCGGGAAATGATGTATTCAAATTTGACTTTAGCAATCCCACAGCCCCAAAACTGACCCGAGTCCTGAACGGATTGGCGGATTTCGGGCTTGCATCTACCCTCGGCCCTAACCTTGCCATGGCCGCCGACCTGCTCGGCCCTGCCGATTGCAACGGGGACCCGGACTGCAATGGCCTTGAAATTGCTGCCGGCTCGGTCATCTATTCCATAGACCTGGACCTCTTTGACGGCGATGGCTATGAGATCAAGGCTGCCAAAAACTTAAATACGCTACAAAGTATCTTTACTTACAAAGATGGATACACCACTGTGGCCGATATGGATCTTGATGGCACTCCGGATGTGATCGTCAATAGCGGAAGAAACAATACAGGAGGCGTGTATGTCTGGAACAAAAACGGCCTTATCCGATTTATGAGTTTTCCAACGCAACCAGGATTGAATTACGTTGGTGTCACCGCCATTGCCAATGTTTACGATGATACACAATCAGGAGCAGCCAAAGATTTTCCTGAAATTGTATTGATAGGCGTCAAGACTATGGCCTGCCTTAACCTTAATGCTGCCACAAAACCACCTTTTCAGCCTTACTGGTGGCTTCAAACCAATTCCGATGATTCAGGTTATACGGGGTGTTCGGTTTTTGACTTCAATGGTGATGGTTTGCAGGAAATTGTTTACCGCGACCAAAGTGATATCCGAATCATGTATGGCGGCGCAGCGCCCTTCCCGCCTGGCGTGGATGCCGAGCGCAATTGGTGGAAATCACCGCTGGGCAGTATTACCCTGGATGAATTCCCCGTGGTGGCAGACGTCAACAACGACAAACAGGCCGATATTGTGGTCACGGGATTCGACAAGCCATTTGTGACAGGTCAACCCTTTACTACCTACGATGGCAGAATTGTGGTGTACAACAGTGCAAAAATACCCTGGATGCCCTGCCGAACCATTTGGAATCAACTGAATTACAATCATGTCAATATTTTGGACGACCTGAAAGTGCCTCAATTCCAACAAAAACACTGGCTCGAATTCCCCGGGCCGGGCGGCAAAAAATGGCCTTTCAATACTGCCTTGTCCCAAATTTCACGGCTCACAGACCGCTTTGTTCCCGGCTTCCCCGTACCGGATGCCAAGGCCGTATTGGATAGTTTTTATTGTGAAAACGGGCAACTAAACATCAACTTTAAGGTATGCAACCAAGGCAGCACCACCTTGCCGGATAAAACACCTATACAGTTTTACCTTGGAAATCCAACCAGTACGGCCGCCACAGTTTATGGTGCACCGGTTTTATTGCCCGGAAAATTGGAAAAAGACTCCTGCCGCACGCTGAAATTCAGCATGCCCTTACCGCCAAACGGCACTTTATGGGGCATTGTCAACGACAACGGCAGTTTGACCCCTCCGTTTAAATTAGACAAAAATTTCCCATCCACTGCCCAACTGGAATGTGACTACGTCAACAATGCCATAGTCCTAAATGCCTCGTTTTCAAAACCTAGCGTTGATCTTGGCCCCGACAGGGTATTGTGCAGCAGCAGTGTAAGCACGCTCACCGCTTCAGGTATGGCGCGTTATCGCTGGCAAGATGGAAGCACGGACAGTACTTTTACCGCCGCAGGCCCCGGAAAATATTGGGTAGATGTCTGGAATATCTGTGGGGAAAAAGCCACGGACACCCTTTTGATTACCGTACAAAATACACTTCCCTTGGAACTGGGGCCAAATCTTCAAATTTGCACGGGCGATACCGTCAAATTATCGGCCCCGGGCTTTGACAAAGTGCAATGGTCGCCGATAGGCACTACGCTTTGCCCCAATTGTCCCAATATTGGTTTTGCGCCAGACACCACCGTCGTTCTTCGGGTAAGCGGCCAAACGGGAACCTGTATCACATCCGATTCTGTACGTATTGAAGTTAAGAAATTCCCGGACTTGAGTGCAACCATATTGCCAGAATCCTGCAAGCAAAAAGATGGCGCCATCAGCCTGAATGCCACGGGCGGTAACGCAGGGCTCAGTTTCAAATGGGAAAACGGAGAAAGCACGTCGTCACTGACAAATTTAGCGCCCGGCATTTATCGCGTTACCGTGAGCAACGCCACAGCTTGCTCCTTGGTAAAATCTTATGAAATCCTGCCCACTACTTTGCCTGTTTTAAGCGATACTATAATATCGCCCATCAGCTGTTTTTCCGTAAAAAATGGAAGTATTGCCGTGACGCCAGGCGGCGGAGCCGGCTCGTACACCTATGCCTGGTCACATGACCCGACGGCCAATAGCAATAGCCAAACGGGCCTTGCCGCTGGCACGTACACCCTCACGCTAAGCGATGCCAAAGGATGCAGCAGCACGGCAAGTTTTGAACTGACTGAGCCTCCTGCCCTTGTGTTGGATGCCGTTATGGACAGCACGGATTGCAGCTCCGCCACCGCGTCCATCAGCACAACAGTAGCGGGCGGCGCCAAGCCTTACACTTATATTTGGAGCAATGGAGAAAAAACACCTGATATAGTCAACTTAAAACCAGGCACTTACGAATTAGTTGTCATGGACGGCAACGGCTGCACCAAAGTCCGCTCTTTTGTTGTCCAAGCCTCGGATGCGCCATCGTTAAGCGACACAGCATACACGACTATCACTTGTTTTTCAGCCAATAATGGCGGCATTTCCGTAAGCCCAACGGGCGGATCTGGTGCCTATACCTACGCTTGGTCCAATGACCCAACGGCCAAAAACAACAGCCAAACGGGCCTCAGCGCGGGCACTTACACCCTCACGCTCAGCGATGCCAAAGGGTGCAGCAGCACGGCGGTATTTGAACTCCAGCAGCCGCCAGCCCTACAGTTGAGCGCCGTCATGGACAGCACCAATTGCCAGCGCACCACGGCCAATATAACGGTGTCTGCTAATGGCGGCACGGGAACGCTCCGTTTTGAATGGGACAACGGAAACAAAACACCGGAGCAAAAAAACTTGCCCCCCGGCACCTACAGCGTTACCATAACGGACGCAAACAACTGTATATCAAGCAATTCTTACACCGTCCTGCCGGGAGGCTCGCCCGCATTGATGGATACCGCATACACGGCCATCACTTGTTTTTCAGCCAATAATGGCGGCATTTCCGTAAGCCCAACGGGCGGAT
>CAZIKN010000054.1:27066-36760 GCA_964539805.1 uncultured Saprospiraceae bacterium
AACGCTCCGTTTTGAATGGGACAACGGAAACAAAACACCGGAGCAAAAAAACTTGGCCCCCGGTACCTACAGCGTCACCATAACGGATGCAAACAACTGTATATCAAGCAATTCTTACACCGTCCTGCCGGGAGGCTCGCCAGAGTTGGCTCTAACAGGAGGGCTGCTCAACTGCCAACAGCAAAGCGCCCTGCTCGTTGCAAGCCCCGTTTTGGGCAACCATATCTACCAATGGAAAAGCCCCTCGGGTACTTTGTTGAGCGGGCCGCAGCAATTGGTGTCGGAAGCCGGAATATATGTTGTTACCGTAAGCGATCCTGCACGCGGGTGCAGCACAACAGCCACAGTCGAAGTAAAAGAATCTGAAGACATAACAGGGCTTGAAACCAATATAGATTCCGTGTCCTGTTTTGGGTATAAAGATGGGGCCATCGCTATCCTTGAAGTTATAGGCGGGACTTCACCTTACCTATTTTCTATTGATAATCAATCCTTTACAACAAACAAAGTAATTGCACAATTATCAGCAGGCAGCTACACCCTGACCGTTAAAGACGCAGCGGGTTGTACTTTTGCCCAAAGTGTACAAGTGCATCAGCCGCCGGTTTTATCCGTGGTACTAAGTGCCTCGGATAGTTTGGTCAATAAAGGCAATACCGTTCAATTGGTGGCCACTGTCAGCCCCGCAAATCGTTTGTTGGCCGACATCAGCTGGCTACCCCAATCTATCCTGTCGAACAATCTTGAGGCCACGACAAACGTGCAGTCAAACAGCTTGTTCCGCATCCTCATAACGGATGAAAATGGCTGTACTGCAGAGGATTCCCTACGGGTAAAAGTCAAGGACGGCGGCATCTATCACCCCAATGTCATCACGCCAAACAGCAGGGAAAACAGCGGATTTACCCTGTACACCGACCAGCCCGGCGACCGTATCCGTTGGCTGCGGATTTATGACCGCTGGGGCGAATTGATCTTTGAACGCCTTGATTTCCCGGCCAACGAGCCTTCCTTAGGCTGGCAGGGCGATTACAAAGGCAAAAGGGCACAAAGCGGTGTGTTTATCTTTAGTGCCAAAGTACTGCTGGAAAATGGAAAAGAAGAGATGGTAGAAGGGGATTTGACGGTGTTTTAGTGGGGGGCTTTGGTTTTTGGGTTCCTTTTGGGCGGGCTGAAAGGAACCCAAAAGCTATATTATCTTAAGTCAAATGGATAAGATTTGTGGTATTCGAGAATATAGTGGAGGCGAGGGTCGTATCTTTTTAAGGCTAATTTTGATTTGATGCGAAATCCAAAGTACCTTTGCCAATTCTTTTCAAAAGAAGGATTATAACTTACAGGAAAAGCAGTTAGCTGCGTTTGTTCTGCGAATTCAGAATCCGGTTTCGACCGTGTCCACGAAAAGAAGGCAAAAAAAAGGGCAACCGCATTGACTGCGGTTGCCTCTTTTTTATATTAGAAGTGCCTTTAGTGCCTCAAAGACCAAATCCTCCAGCATTTTTCTAAAGCCCTCCCAAATTCCTTCATCCTCATATTTATTTGAGTTAAGTATAACCCAGATAATGATAAGAATGGCGATCTTGCATAACTTACACGAAATCAGTGTGCGATTGATGTTCTGCGACCACTTCTTCAGTGGCGAAAAAAATTGACGTATCATAGTAAATTGCCAAGGCCTTATCCCGCCTTGAGAGGTTTTTGAACGTTAAACTTGTTATATTTTTCATCTTAAAAAGAATTTTAGTCAAAATTGATACTGCAATATTGCATATATATTTACAAAAAAAAGTAGCACTTTTTGACACAAAAAACAAAATAAACAAATTATATTGCTTCCCGTAGGTGCCTCCTTGCTTTGTTAGGGGGCAACCCAACAGCTTTTGAAAAATATCTGATAAAATAACAGGATTCTTCCATTCCTAATTGGTGGCCTATATCAGCAATGGATAGATTGCTATCTTTTAGTAAAGTCAACGCTTCTTTGATAATGCCAATCTTAATACAATTTATTGGAGGCTCATGAAGTATTTTTTGGCAGGCTTTTCGGAGACGGCGGCTATCATCACGGAGACCTAAAGCTTTAGCATAATCTGATACAGAATATTTTTGTCGTTCTTTTTTAGGCGTTTTTTTAACTAATTGTAAAAAACTAACAATCAAGTCTTTATCTTTTTCATTAGATGAATTTGCTTTGAAAATCAAGTCTTCCCAAGCATCAAGATGTTCTTGGAATTTATTTTGCATACGCGATTGCTACTAATTGCTATTTATCTTATAATGATTAATAAAATCAATCAACTCTTTGATACGAGCAAAAAGTGTAAATTTGGAATTCGCGGACGGACACCGTTCTTTATCCAAATCATATAAAAATTCGCCATAATAAACGACATAGCGAATCGGCTTATTAAGATACTGCCTGAAAAGTTGGATGTATTCCTCATCCTCAGCGTTCAACTCAGTATTTGGTTGGACACGGGGTAATGACATGGCGTTAAATATTGCAAAATCAAAATCATCAGTCGGCATTAATTTTCCAACTGCAAAATCGCGTTCGCTTAAATTAAAAGGCATACGAGACAGAAATGTCTTTATAGCATGTTCTTCTTCTTTATTTTTGGAAATAACCAAAATCCTAGCTGTTTCAATAGATAACATAAAATATTGAAATAAAGTAATTTAGAATAAAAAATTTACTTAAATCTCAAAAATTCCACTGCCAGCACCTCCTCTTTCCCGCGAATATTCTTGATGCGCAAAAGTGCGATGCGACCAATATCCTCAGGCTTAAAGCCAGCGGCGTATTTAAGTTCTATAGTCGGCTCGTAGTCTTGACGAATAAAGAGTTTAAACTTGCCAGGATTGCCCTCATTGAGCAGTTCTGCATTTACTTCTGCACCTATTTTGAGGGTGCCGCGGAGGTAGGTAGGTGCAACCGGAGCAGGAGAAAGGTCAGCAGTAGTGCTAAAACCGCCAACAGGTGGTTGGGCTTTGGCATCGGCAAGTGCCAGCCATCCCAGGGGCAGGGCAATTCCCGTACGGGTAACCAAGCGGCGAGACTTGGGAAACTGGTCCGGATTGGCGCGATAGGTTTCGCCGGGACGGCGGGTTTTCCAGGCACTGGGGCTATCGCCTATGCCAAAGAGCTCCATAATATCGGAAAAGAGGCGTTTATGATTGGCCAACAAATACAAAACCTCAGTCATGCCCTCGAAACCCGTGGCAAAGCCCAAGTGAAAGCGTAATCCTTCCACATGTATGCTTCCTGCACCTGCGCCCACATTGGCAGCGTTGTTTTTGGCATCGGCATCGTTTTGATTTTCTTTTTTTCTATAGTTTTCTTGCCAATTCACATAAGCCATCGCCTGTGCGTCACTGAAACGTTGCACACAGGCCAAGATATGTGCCAAGGCTTTGTCAACCAATGATTTGTAGCGTGGGTCATTGGGTTTTGTACCTTTGGGTATGCTGTCAAAATCATTAGTTTGAAGGCCAAAGAGCCAAGCTGCCCGTTTGCGCCAACCGATAAAATGTATTTCTTGGCCTACCTTTATACCATCTTCCTCAACAGTCTTGTCAGCATGATGCAGTTGCAGTAAAAGATCAAGATTGAACTCCAAATGGAAGCTCAGGCGCTGGTTGGGCATAAGTGCCTCTATCGCAGGACTTTGGGTTTGGCGTTGGGCTTGAGTCCCTTGACCCTTGGGCAGTTTTTTGACCAAATAAAGGTCTATATTATCCACGCCAATGCCCTCATCAGGAAGGGTTACATCAGACACCAAAAGGCAGCGCATAAGATCATTTTGTGCTTCTGAAAATCGTCTTTGCTTGCGTTCGGTGACCATTTCCGCGTTAAAGGCCAAATGTTCAACACTTTCACCAAATGCCTTTTTGTATTTGTCAATGGAGAAGCGCATTTTGCGTTTCTCGGCTTCATCACGGTCACTTTTTATTTTTTCCACCTGTTTTTTCAATAGGTCACCTATCTCTTTGGTGTCTGCATGTTCCGTCAGGTAATGATAGAGCAAGGCTGTGCGGATACAGCCTTTTATGCTGCTGCCCGGCAAATAGGCCCTGCCAAGTCCGTCGCGCTGAAAGCCCCTAATTTCTTGTCTGGGTCGCCCACCTTCCATCAAGAGGGGTAAGGCGCGTACCATATTTGATTTTTGGTTTAAAAAATCCAGAAATTCGCGTTCCTGACCGACGATTTTGGCAAATGAAAGCAAGTTGTATTGGCTGCGAAGCCGTGAAAGTTCCTGATTGTAATCTCGACCGCCTTGTCGTCCGGCATTGCGGCGGTCACGCTCCACATTTTCGATCTGGGTAGCCATATCGTTGGCCCATTTGGCAAAAGCAAGTGCTGTGGGCTGCTCAGGCTTATTGGCATCAGCTGATTCTATAAATTGATATAATTGCTGTTGCGAAATACGATAAAAGCGGCCACTGTGCAGCACGTAGTCAAATGAATGCAATTGTGAGCCATCGCTGACGTGGAGCGGCGTGAGGGTGCGAAGTTGTAATTCCATGATTCAATTTTTCCAGATTAGTGGAACCATAAGGCCGAAGCCGTTTACATAAACATCATGTGGCGGTGCCTTTTCTTTTTCAAATTCTTGCTTGAAAATACGTCCTAAATGGCATATTTTATCTGTTTGGGCATTGAGCAATGGGAATACCGAAGCTTCTTGAAAATAGCGTGTGGCATTTTTGCGCAAAAAAGCGGTATCCGTGCTCACATAGCCAGCGCGTATCTCCGTTAGATAATGGAAAAAATTACTTTTTCCGCCTGTATTGTTCAATTCGTCAAATTGCTTTAACTCGTCGGGTGTCGGTCTGTAAAGCGACAAATTCAAAAGGGCATTGGGCTGCTGCGGCAGGTTAAAGTTAAAATCACCTTGTATTTCCACCTCAAAGAAGCCTTTTCCGGCACTGCGATCTGCCCCTATACCCAAATGACTAAACAGATGTAACACGGCTTCCAATTTGCTAGTATCCGGGCCATCAGCTAAGAAAAAAATACCTGTATTTGGGCCTTGATTAGGATCAGCGAGAGGATCAGCCCAATAAAATTCACCGCTGTGAAACAACTGCCCTGCTGCGTCATCACCATCTCCAATGCTCAAGGTGCCGCCGCGCAAACGATCAATGGTGTTGTGGGTCATGCTGAAGTCCTCTAATTTTGGCGCTGTTTGCAGTATTTCTTTTGGTAAAATAGTACGCTCTTTTTTTTGACGCCCTGTACGTTTGGCTTCTTCTCTCGCCTCCTCCTCTTCATCATATATTTTGCTAAGCCTTGCATAAAGCTCATCAACCACAGGGCTGCCAGCCAGCACGGCGTTAAAATCATCTAAGCACAAAAAAGAGAAAACATCTTTGTACTTTTTTCGGAGATCTACTACTTTTTTGGCTTCCTTTTTATTGGAGGGTTGGGGCGGGCTATAGGGCAAGGGGTTGGGAAAGAATGGAAGCCAGTCCTTGCCGTATTTTTTGCAGGGGAACGTACTGCTGATGACGAACGGCGGCTTACCAGCGGCGCAGTCGTTCAGCATTGCCTTCAGTTCATCTTGTCCCCAAAGGTAGCGAATGCCCCAACAGAGCAGCCCCCAAAGCGTATCCGAACGGAGGGGTGTGGCATAGCCACTCCGTGGTTTGAGATAAATAATTTTCATGTTCAGGCTTGTTTTGACAGGCCCTCGATGACCCAATTAATATCTCCAGTGGACTTCAGTTTGTCGAAATCTCCGGCAGGCACAATAGCATCGCTCAGTTTTTTACGCAGTACCTTGGCTTTTTCTGCGTCAGTTTCTTTGGCAAATGCGGCGATATAGTCATTTTGTGCAATCCATAGAGGATCTTCAAAACGAAAGATAATGCGCCCGTAACCACGCGAGCCGCTTTTGCCCAAAAAGTTGTGTTCCAATAACAACAGGCCCATACGGAGGTTTTCAAGGTCTGCTTGCACTCCGGGAGCATAATTGCCCGTGCCATCTACATCATAAACAGTGTAAACCAATTGGACATCAAATTCGGAGTCTTTTACTACTCGCTCAATAAAGCGCGGGTTGGCAGCAGAAGTAATTCGATTGATACCATTTTCAGACTTATACTCAGTGTATAACAATTCAGAGTCAAGTTTTTTCCACCATTTTGTGGTATCTTCGGTCGGGTGGCAGTCGCGAACCACCAAACGGGAAGGACCAACTTTGTATAAATCATGATCCGGTTTTTTACTCGCCTCTTCTTTTTCATCTACACCGATGCCAAAAAGCCGTACAATGTCCAGTTCATTAGAAGGCTCGCCTGATGCCGGTACCGCCCCCAGGGCATACTCCAACAAGGAGCGCAATTTGCCTTTTAAAGAACTGCCCGGCACATACGGGTAACGGGTGCGCGGATCACGCACGACAGGAGAATCTACACCTCCGATTTCTAATTTTTCCTTGCTGCCTCCGATGTGTAAGCCAGTAAGGCATTTGAATTTACCGCGAATAATGAGATTGCCAATGAATTTGGCGTTGTTATCTGTTTTATGATCTAACATGGTTGTAGTTGAATTTTTTAAGTAAAAGTAAGTTTAGTGAACCCATACTTTAGCCTATTACGTATAGCGGCGCTACTCGGGTTTAGCGGTACCTTATTCGCCGCCGTGAAATTTATGATAAGCAACTATGCTTTCAACAAGGATGAAAAAATTCTCCATGGCCTTTGTTTTGTTGGTTGCTTTTTCTATACTTTCAATAGCCGTTGTCATAAACGGATAAAAATTGGCTCGTACAGCAGTCTGGCGACCAGCAGCATAGGCCAATTTGGGTTTCAGCATGACAAGTCGGCTTTTTACTTCATCATAACCATTTTCTGCCTGTTCAAAATCAACACGCATTCGGGTAATAGCCGAATAAAAATTGCGTATTTGATTGGTTTTTAGTTTGTCGCGGGTGAATTGTATGGCCATTTCTTCCGCTTTTTTGACGATTTTTGTGACATCATCGTCAGATAAATTGATATTCATAATGTAGGATTTTATTTTTTTGGTGAACGCGCCTGTAACATAGCAAAATTAAGGGCCACGAGATAGTCTCTTGCCTCATAAGCTTTTACCTCGTCAGTGTTCGTGGCATTTTTAAGAAAAGAGTGCATCAGTCTTTTTTCCAGCTCGTCAGTTATTTTTTTGCTGTCCTCCTCGGCAAAACCATTTCGGGCAAAAAGATAGTGCATGCGCATCATATTTCGGGAAAAAACGTCCATACGCAGTTTGCCAGTGCGATGAAACTCTCCGTTTACCAGTTCATCGCGTTCATAGTAACTTCCTTTCACCAATTGCATGATGCGGTAAGCGAAAGAACTGCTAAATTTACGTCCACTTTTTGTTTCACCTTCTTTGAGGACTACCTTGAATTGATTGCCCAAGTCATACTTGTCTGCATAACTAACCCAGTTCATGGTATAATCAAACACCGTAATCCTGTTTTTTCCGTGAACAAGTTTTGATTTTTTCTGAGCATCTTTGGTGTCCTGATAAAAACGCCCAATGGGATAATGCGGGTTGCTCATCACTATTCCTGCACTGAAATGTACATCAGCGTTTTTATTTGTGTCAAAACAAATAAATTGCATAAAATCATCTTGTAAAACTTTGGCGAACTTCATCAAATTATCCCATTTTCCCACGGCAAAAGCATCATCACCACCCGAATACACCACATACACCTCATGCTCGCGAGCACGAAGGTCAAAATGTATGGTAAAGAAGTAATTCAATTCTCTGCTAAGTGTAACAATGCGCGCCAGATTGGCATCGTGCATTCCGTGGCCAAAAATAAAACCAAGATCATCCACATCCAACATAAGCGAGCCCAAGCGTACGAAACCATCCGATTTGGGGTTGTTTTTGTCCTTTCCGGCCAATTCCGCAAAGTCTTTGATGTCACCATTCTCTTTTAGCGGCGCATTTTTGCCCAAAAAGCGAAAACCAAAACCGATAGGAAAATCAAAATCAGCAGCCAAGTCTGTGTTCGATAAGAAACCAGTATCCTTCAAGGCATATATCATAACCAATCGAATGCCAGCGTCTTTATTTTTTGTCAAAAATTGATGCGCCGAATTTTTATCGTTGGGTTGCAAATTGGTGACCGCCATAAGCGTATGTGCTCCGCCCCGCTCAAGGGCCATTTGGGCCAAAACAACATCACCGTTACCCGTTTTCCACTCCAAAGGTTGGTCCGAATATATTTCTACGATATAGTGTTGTTTCGGCATGGCCCCACCAATGACAATTTCATGTTCCATTCTTTTCTTTTTTTCCTCTTGAGTCGTCGTTTTTTCTTCAAAAAACCTGCTTAAACTACCTACACTTTGTTGCTTTTTTGCAACTTCAATTTTTTCATTAATCTTTGAAAAACAATCTCTTGCCCGAGTTTCTAAATCCTCTCGAGTGCAGAACTCTGTGGCAATGATTAGTTCCAACTGCTCGCCAAATTGTCTGCGAAGACTGGCACTAATACCTTGTACAAGCGGAGGCAAATCCACATCTTTGTCAGCAGGTAGTAAGAGGTTAAAGTGACCAGCTCCGGCAAAAAGAAGATGCCAGGATGAAAGCCCAAGCTCTCGGAGCAGAACATTGGCAACGAAATCAGCCAACAATGAGACCATTATGGAACGAGCACGGAGGCGCTTAGCTAAGTTACCTAATCCACCTGCTTTTTTGGGTTGAATATCATGGTAAATATACTCTTGAATACCCGTAAGGTCGCCTTTTACCAAAATAAAATTAGTACCTGTTCCCAAGGCTTGTTCCACCCTGAATTGATCGCAAAATGCTGAATCTTGATATTTTTCCTGTTTCGTGTTATCACTGATGCGCCAACCGTATTTTTGTACCAAAAAAGGAATAGTGGCTTCTATAGCCGCTGGCTTCAACATCGCTTCCATTTTAGCCCACTCTACTTCAATACCTTTTATATCATTATCGTCGTTGGACTTAATCAGCGTGTTGCCGCGCAGCACCGAAACAGGCAATTCGGAGCGTTTGTGCGGGTTGAAACTGTGCTTTTCCACTTCAACCCGGTCAAAAATAGAGTACAATTGCGTTTTTGACGCGCATGCTTTAAAGATTCTTTCAGTTATTGCATTCATACTGTTTTATTTGTTTTTGGCAGCATTTTGGCTACACGATAGGCCGAAGCGACGTTATCAATCAAGGTAATGGGATTATTGGCCAAATGAGCCAATTCCAATTCGTAAAATTTCTTTTCGGTCCCCCCTTTAAGCCATTCTCCTCTGGTGGCATACACAACCAGCGGGATGTGTGGGTAGGGTTTCAGGTCTTCGACCAAACGTTCAAGGGTATGATCTATACCATCTGTATTGACGTTTGCCCGGTAAACAATAACGTCATAGGACGCAGGATAAAGATTGCCTTGCCCCCATTCTGTAACGTCCAGTTGCTCCGTTGTTCCAAACACCTTCACAAAACGCAGCAACTCTTCCTTGCTCAACTGTTCCAATTTTTCTTTGGTTCCTATAAATAAGTATCGCCCGTTTTTGGGGTCTGCATTTCGATAATAATTGATGTATTGTTGATATTGGGATTCCAGTTCGCCGACTTTTTGCCTTGCTTCACCGAGTTTTATCTGCATTTCATTCAATGCCCTGCCATATTCCAGCAATTCCTTGGTAGCCAAAGATTCAAGATCTT
>CAZIKN010000055.1:0-35781 GCA_964539805.1 uncultured Saprospiraceae bacterium
TGCCGTGGCCAGGTCTCCATCACTCCTATTTTGCCCAATAAGTCGCAAGCTGCGGCGGCGCAACGCATTCCGATAAACGCATAATCGTAAGGGGTGGAGGTAGTGTATGTCTTGGCCAGGGCTTGAAGCTGCGCCTGTTGTGCAGTCGTCACCGGCACCCAAACCACCGCTCGTTTAAGCGTTTGGACATCGCTGCCGAAATGGCGCCAAAAATCCGCCGTCGAACACTGATTGAAGCGGCTGTGCCGGTGTCGGCGATGCGCCAGCCAATGAAATTTACCGCTCGGGACAAAATCAATCACCCGTTCCGCAGCGTATTCCATGCCAACGTGCCCACCGTGAATGCCGCCGAGCCATTTTTTCTCTTCCTGCCGAAACGCTTTGCGCGGCTTGGAACCATAGATGAAAAGGACTTTGACATAGGCTGTATCCTGCCCAATGGCATGCAAGGTAAAAAATACAATAAAGGAAAAAGTGGACAACAATTTCATGCGCAAATTTTATTCAAAGAAGGCGTCGGTAGTACGTTGGATTTACAGTTTTATGAAAAAGATTTAGGTACAAGTTCAATGACTATTACGCCCGGCGAACCAATGACTAACTGTGGGTATTGCACATATAGGCAACGCAAAGTGGTTTTGAATCACTCGCGTCTGTAAATCTTTAAAAATCAGGTAAATCAATCCTGGAAATTTTCAAAATCACTCAAATCCTGGTATAAAAACACCTCACAACTGCCGTCCAAACACCGTTTCCCGGTGTTTCATGCCCCAATCCACAATGCAAATGATGATTTCCTTGATGGAACAGCCATGACCGGACAGGGCGTACTCCACCGTCACGGGCGAAGTATTGAGGACGCGCCTTTCCACGATCTTGATGTCTTCCAGGTAGCGCAGTTCCTTCGTCAAAGTGGAGGATGTAATGCTCTTCAAATTAGCCTTCAATTCATTGAAGCGCATGGGATTGTCGCACAGTCGGGCCAAAATTTTCCCGCGCCATTTGCCCCCGATGATATCCAAAACATCAGCAACGACTTTTAGGTCAAACTCCTTGTCTCTTTCCATTTTTTATAATTAATTGATTATAAAACAATTATGCTTATTCAAGCAGGCAGGTATCCTAAAAACTACCTGTATATTTATACTACTAAGTAGCAAAAATATACTTAACCTTGCACCTTTGCAAAAAAATTTTAAACACGAGAATATGCTCAATTATTTTTCTAACAGCCAACATCACGCATACCATGAAAAAAGTAATTTTTAATCAATACGGCAATTTCGATGACCTGCAAATGGTCGAAACAGCCATTCCGGCCATCAAGGAAAACGAGTTGTTAGTCAAAGTAAAAGCCGCTGCTATCAACCCCTTGGACTGGAAAATCATCGAAGGCCAAATGAAGATGGTTACCGGATCAAAATTTCCGAAAGGCGTAGCGTTTGACTTCGCCGGAATGGTCGAAAAGACAGGCAGCCAGAGTGCATTCAAAGTGGGCGATGCCGTTTTCGGGGCCATGCCCGCGATGAAAGGCGAGGCTTTGGCGGAATATTTGGTCATTGCCGAGCAATCCGCGTACAAAAAACCGGACAGCATTTCCTTTGAAACCGCAGCCGCCATGACCAGCATTGGGGCTGCAGCGCTGCACGTTTTTCAAAAATCAAAAGTGAAGCCGGGCGGCAACATCCTGATAAATGGCGCAAGTGGCGGCGTCGGTTTGCTCGCCGTCCAAATGGCCAAAAAACAAGGCATGAAGGTAACGGCGGTGGCAAGCGGCAAGGGCTTGTCATTTTTGGAAAAATGGAATCCCGATGTACTGATTGACTATAAAACCGGACAAATTCCGAATCAAAAAGCCGCTTTCGATGCCGTTTTTGAACTGTCGGGCACATTGCCATTTGGCAAAGCCAAGCCCCTGATTAAGCCCCAATCGGCCTTTGTCAGCACCCTGCCCAACCCGGTGGACATGGCCCTGGCTTTTGTCAACAACCTGTGGTCGTCCAAAAAATTTGAAATTATCATGGCCACGCCGACGCAGGAAAACCTCCGGGATTTGTGCGATTGGGTTGACAAGGGCTTGGAAATCACGATTGCCAAGACCTTTCCGATGGAGGAATTTCGGGAGGCTTACCAGTTTGCGCGGCAGGGCGGTTTGGTGGGGAAGGTGGTTTTCAATCTCGAAATATAGCGGCTATCAAAAATTATCCGTCGCATTTGTGCCAAAAAACAAATTAAGCACAATTGGGTTAAAGGGGAGTCTTATCTTTGCAGACGTCACCCAATCTATCCTAATTTCAGATGCGAAATACCTATACTTTGATTGCCCTGTATATGTTGTTGTTTCTCGGCACAGCGCATACAGGTCTGGCGCAAGTTCCTTGCCAAGACCCTAGCGTGCCGCCACCCGCCGTAGAGATCAACCAATTGTGGGCCGGTGCCGACAAGACTTTATATAGTGTAAAAGAGACCATTAGGTTCCGCATCAGCTCCAATGTCAGTGGCCCTTGTGCCTACAGCATTCGCCATGACCGCTTTTTGCCCGCCCTGCTTGAAGGCTCGGTGGACTTAGTGGCCGGCCAGGAAGATACTGTGAGTTTTAGCATAGATTATCCTTGTTTTTTGTTGTTTACGGTAAACCAAAATGCCGCTACCACAACTGCCGGTGTTGCCATAGACGCTTGTGACATACTTCCCTTGGCATACCTTCCCCCTGATTTTGACCAATTTTGGGATTCTTTGAAAACCGAATTGGCTTCCGTACCTATCAACCCCAAGGTGACCAAAAGTGATGCACACAGCGACATTTCGCAAACCACCTATAAAATGATCTTGGACAACATTGATGGCAAAAAAGTGTACGGCTGGATCAGCATACCCAATTGTCCGGGGCCGTTTGCAGCCGTGCTACACCTACCCTCCTTTGGCCAAGGCCCCGTAGGACCTGTGAGTTATGAGGCTACAGATGGCATCATAGGGGTGTCCATCAGCATACACAACCATGATTGTGAGGAATGGGCGCCTGATTCCATAGCCTATCAACCACCCGATTACTACTTCAGTCGGCATACCAATTATTATAAATGGGGTATATTGGGTTGTCTTCGAGCCATTGACTATATTTTCACCCGACCTGAATTCAATGGTGTACACATGGCGGTCACTGGTGTCAGTCAGGGTGGAGGGTTGACCATGATCACAGCAGGCTTGGATGAACGTGTCAAATTCATTGCCCAAGGTGTAACAGCACTCTGTAACCATGCGGCATTTGTTTCTGACCGCGCCAGCGGCTTTCCATACTGGATATACACTGGCACTCAAAAAGGTGGCGACATGGCCCAGATTATGATAGAGACGGGCTATTATGATGCCGTGCATTTTGCTTGCCGCTATAAAGGCCCATCCTTAAACTTCGTAGGTTACAATGACGATGTTTGCCCTCCTGAATCTGTTTTTGCAGTGTACAACCACTTAATGGGCAAAAAAAGCATGTACCACAGTATCAACACCGGCCACATGACCCCGGCCAGCTTCTGGGGTGACCGTGCGGCTTTCTGGCAAGCTGAAGACATCCCATTCTCCAAATACTGGGACGGCTGCCCACAGGTGCCTGCTCCGGACACCATAAAGCCTGATGCCGTAAAAGACCTGAAAAACACCGTCAGCGAAAAAAACCGACTGACTTTTGCCTTTGTGGCTACTGGTGACGATCTTGATAGCGGTGCCGCATACGCATACGATATACGCTACAGCACCCAGCCTTTGGATGAAAGCAATTTTGAAGATGCCCCAAAGGCTGAATTTAACTTGTACCCACTTCAAGCGGGGGAGCAGCAAACGTACACCTTGAAATATCTTAGCCCCGCAACCACTTACTTTCTTGGCATAAAGGCTAAGGACGAAGCGGGAAATACTGGCCCTTTGGTAGTGGCACAGGGCAAAACGGCACAGGTATCCGGCGTGAATGAATGGAACCTACAGGCCGTGCAGGTCTTTCCCAATCCATCCAACAATATACTGTATATCAGCAACTTAGATGCCGTTTCAACATTGGAATTGTCTAGTTTGTTGGGTCAGCACATCCTGCAAAAGCCCGTAGATGCCGCCACGATGAGCCTAAATATTGAACAACTCCCGAATGGCATGTACCTGCTTCACATCAGATCAAAAAATGGTGGGCAGAGGAGTATAAAGGTGGTGAAACAGTGAGCTTTTACACCTGAGAACATACTCATCGCCCAAAGCGTATGCGTAACCCGATTCCCAATTGGATAAATTGAAACTCGCCAAAATTATGCGGGTCATTGTCCGATTCATTTTGATTACCTCTTGTTCTGGTCACATCTGCTTGCCAATTTTTGGGAAAACTACTCAACGGCGCTTCTGTATTATCAAAAGTGTAGCGTGTTGAATTATTTGCTGGTGTGAATTTTTCATAGCCTAAAGACGCAAAAGCTTCCCATCTTGAATAGAATCTTAGGGCATATTCCCCCGAAAGACCCAAGGTGGTCATCCATTCCGCATCATAGTCGTATAAATCAATGATCTTTTGGTTTGCACCTTGGTCATTTATGTCGTAGATGATTTGTTGTTCGCTCTTGAGCCGAGCAATGCCAGCACCGAGGCGTAAATAAATGGTACTTTTTGGGGTAAGGGGCGACTTGATATATGGGCTAAACTTTATGCTGTACGCTTCCGTATTCAATTTGCTATCAACGTAGAAATAATTAAATGACATTGTGGTAATATTATGCCCCGTGTACCTAATCAAACCATTCTCGTCTTGCAAATCAACATAACTCATGGTTATGCCCAAGCCTAAAAGCGCGTTTATGTTTCGGTCAATGCCCACATCAAACAGGAATTGTTTTTCTATTTTGCCATCGCCTTTTTTGTATGGCGTAATTTTGGGACCTATCCGGCCTTGCAAATTTACCTGCCAAGGATGTTCGGTTTGTGCAAAAGAATATGTGAAGAAAAGCAGCAGGAACGCAGCAATAACGCAAAAGGGTTTCATCTTCTGAATTTGAAGGTGTGATAGTAAGCAAAAATTGGGTTAAAGATGATTCCTGTCCAACCAAATTTTTGTGGTTTGGACAGAATATCCGATGCAAAAAAGGCAGAAAAACATGAACCGTGGTTAGGATCAAAACCCATTTTAACATTACTTTATTTGCAACTGCTTTCTATGGATAAATAGATACAAGCTCACCAAAGGGTGATGGTCACAACATCTGGACTTGACCACAACCAACATTCCCTTGGCATGGCAGATCATTTCCTCACCCTTGACGATCTGTTCCGTATTTGACCCTCAATTCCTCAACCAGCCATTTGCACCACCTTGGTAGGTTCCAGCATCTCATTGCGCAGCGCTACCTGCCGCAAGGTGTTTTTGGCCACTTCCATAAACGGATCGGATACCAAACTTTCGGGTTGAAGCACTGCCGGATAACCCGTGTCGCCGCCCTCGCGGATGCTTTGTATGATTGGTATCTGGCCCAACAGCACGGATTTGCTTTCAAGGGCCAATTTTTTGCCGCCACCGCTGCCAAAAAGATAGTATTTGTTCTGGGGTAATTCCGCAGGAGTAAACCACGACATGTTTTCCACCACGCCCAAAATGGGCACCCCGATCTGGGGCAGGGTGAACATATTCATTGCCTTAACGGCATCGGCTAAGGCTACTTCTTGCGGAGTGGTCACCAATACCACGCCTGTTATTGGGGCTGTCTGTACTAAGGTTAACTGCACATCGCCGGTGCCGGGGGGCAGGTCAATGATCAGAAAATCAAGCGCCTCCCACAATACATCGTTGAAAAACTGCTTGATAATGGCTGCCAAACGAGGCCCGCGCAACACCACCGCCTGCTCCGGCTCTATGATAGTGCCAATGCTCACAACAGGCAGCCCGAATGCATCCAAGGGTACGATCTTCATTTTACCTGTTACTTCCTGTATCTTGTGCCGCTGACCGACAAGTCCGAGCATGGTGGGTATGCTGGGGCCGTACACGTCAGCATCCATGAGGCCCACTTTGGCTCCCAATTTTTGTAGTCCGAGGGCCAAGTTTACTGATACGGTGCTTTTACCAACGCCGCCCTTGCCGGAAGCTACAGCGATGATGTTTTTGATGTGCGGCACCACGCTCTGTGTTTCCTGGCTGCCCGGTGTACGTGCTTCAAAGTGTACGTTCACCTTGGCCTGTGGGTAGTAGGCCATGATTGCACCCATACAGGCAAAGTTCAATTCTGCTTTGCCCTGCATGCTCAAAGAGGGTAACAGGAGTTTAAAATTAATACTATCTCCTGTAATCTGGAGATCATGAACCATACCTACGGCTACGATGTCCTGCCCCGTTTGAGGGTCAAGCACCGTTTGTAAGGCTTTGACAATAAGATCTTTATCAAACATCGAATATTTTTTTGTGTCAATTATAGATTTCCATTAGAGCATGTCTGGGATTTTCTGCTTGAGTCAAAAACGAGAAATTTTTTCAGCATTTTTATCGTTTTTGAAGGAGTGTAGCGGGGCTACACGACTGAAAAAAGGGTGAAAATGCTGAAAAAAGAGCCGTTTTGGGCCAAGCGGGAAAATCCCAGACATGCTCTTGAACTTTAGCACGCTGCTATGATACGAACGAATATGAATACTAACCACACTATCCACCACCAGTTTACCCCCTCATCACTACTTCCGCCTGAGCTCTGCCGCGAGGTAATTCGCTTCCCTTTGGGAGAATCAGGTGATACGTAGTGTTTGTACAAGTTTTCCCGTTCAGAGATCTGATCAGCCACATGAGGCTCAAACCAACCTTCAAACAGGTTTTCCATAATGCGCAGGGCCTTTTTGTTTTCTCCCATATTGTAAAAAACATCGGCGAGGGCGATCAGCGCGTAAGCATAACGCGAACGGGCGACAAGTGTTCCATCTGGCCAGCGATTTAGTATGTAGATTTGGCTTACCCTGAAAAATTCATGTTCCAAATTGGCAAAACGATAATAGTTGCCATTTTCAATATTTTCCGCTTCCAACCTGATCCGGCCCGAAAACTCGTCCAATGTCCGGTTCATCATACGTACAAATTGGTAATCCATTTCTCCTAAAGCCCATATTTTAGGGAGTGCAAATACCTTTTCCGCTTTTTTTTCATCGCCGCTTTTAAATACCTCAATGACAAGTTCCGAATATGACTCAATGTACCATTTTCCTACAAAGGCCTTAAAATCATCTTGTTGGTATATTGGATTGGGTAAAAAATCATGTTTGGGAAGCATGCCCCATTCCAAAAAACTGCAAAGTGCCTCATCCCGGGCGATAGCCAGATGGTATTCCAGCTTGCCCTGGCTTTGTAACTCATCAAAATATCGCAATGCGGCGTCCTTGGTAAATTCCACCCCATTGAGCACTACAGATTTGGTTTCGCTCAAATCAATCTCGGCTAACATAACCCTTTTGGCCAATATCATCTGTTGCTGATCGAAATGATCGGCAATGGGCAATTTTGCCTGCGCTAAAATAGTGCGGGGCGAGAGATAGGACATAAAATGCTTGTGTTTTTTGGTTTTTTATGTGCCTTTTAACGAACAATCACAATCTGGTCATTGCGCAGCAAAGGCAGTCGCTTCATGCGAAGAAACAACTGAACGGTGGCCAACACGTCTTTTTCACAATAAGCGGCAATGCGGTCAAGATCACGGTCCTCCCAATAAACATTAGCCACGTCAGAGCCATCCATATCGTCCTTCGGCGAAGGAATATCAAAAACAGCGCAAAGCAGCCTCAAAGAAGTGTAATTTTTGATGTCACCAAATTTCCATAGCTCAAGGGTATCCAACATATATTTGGTTTCCCAAGGTTTTTTACCCGAAATATCAAGCATATTGGGCAGTGGAAGTTGATTGATCAGGATGCGCCGACAGATATAGGGAATGTCAAACTCCTTTATATTGTGGCCACAAAGCGCATACTTATCGGGGTTATTGAAATGCTTATTGAGCAATTCACTGAAATCATCCAACAACCCTGCTTCCATGTGATTGGTAAATGACTTTAGGCGCAATATGGCATCCTGACCGGGTTGCCTGGTAATAAAACCTACTGAAATACATACAATTTTGGCAAATTCGGAGTAAATGCCTGCACGAGTACTGTACAATTCAGCCATTTCATCATACTCGATTTCATCAGCCGTTTTTTTGAGCAAACTGCGACATTTAACGGCCCAAAGCTCCTGCATCTCCTCACTTAAATCATCAAATGAGGCCTGCCCCGGTACCGTCTCGATATCCAAAAACAATATGTTGTACAAATCGTATGCATCAAAATGTGACATAAGTTAAAAATTGATCTGGGATGAAAATATTGAAGGCACAAAGGTAGTAAGCCCTTGTTTGATCGCACCAAGTAATTTTAGCCGCCCTTGCTCATTTTGAGCGCATGTTTGATGTCATTATCAGGGTGTTTTGGGGTAAGTCAATATATTTTCTTAAATTATTTTTTTATCATAAAAAACTGATTTACAGAATATTAAATTTATTATTAAAATAAATTTCACAAAAAAAATATCACTGGTGGGCAATAAAGAACAAGCATTGGGGGTTTAATTTGTGACTTTTCATTCACAAAGCCGTAACAAAACGGCGAATACAAAACGAACCCGCATTTAGCCAGAAAGGTATTATTGCTTATGTAGAAAATTTGACATTTTTTTTCACAAATTTTTCGTTTAACCTTTCTCTTTTCTAAATTAGTATGAATTCTCCAACCAGTTTCAACCAGCCCAATACCCCAAATTTTGGCAACGACAACAAAAGCAACAACTCCAAAAATCTGACTACGATTATGGGTGTTGCCATAGCAGCACTGCTTGGTTTGTGCTTGTTCCTCTTGGTTTCCAAAAATAAAACCCAGTCCACGCTTGACGCCACTGCTACAGAATTGCAGGAGCAAAAAACAGCCTTTAGCGAATTGGATCTCAAGTACAACGAAGCCGTAACCCAATTGGAGCAACAAAAAGGTTCCAACGCCGAGTTGAATGCCAAAATTGATGAGCAGATCAAGCAATTGGACGCTCAAAAAGGTCAGATCGAGACCCTGATCCGCGAAAAACGCGACTACAAATCGGCCATGGCCCGCTTTGAAAAGCAAAAGCAGGAATACTTGGTACAAATTGAAGACCTTAAGCGTCAGGTAGGCGAGCTGACCACCTCCAACCAGAGCCTGACACAAGAAAAACAACAACTGACTTCGTCGCTCACCGAGACACAAGGCAAGCTGCAAGAGGAAAGCACGGCCAAAGCCGCTTTGATCTCTGAAAAAACTGCCCTCGAAACGGAGCGTGCACAGTTGAGCAAAAAAGTGGACATCGCTTCTGCTATCCGTGTCAAAAACATAGAAGTAAAAGCAGTAGATGTACGCAGCAGTGGCAAAGAGCGCTCCAAGAGCCGCGCCAAAAAAGTGGACAAACTGAATGTTTGCTTCCTGACCGAACCCAACGAAGTAGTACCTGCAGGCGAAGAAACTTTTTACCTGCGTATTGTTGACCCAACCGGTGCTCCTTTGGCCATAGAAAGCCTGGGTTCTGGTGTTGCCAACGACAAACGCAGCGAAGCCGAATTTCGTTATACCACTACGGCTACCTGCAACTACCAAAATGGCGAAACACAGGTTTGTGGTGCTTGGCAACCAGGCCAAAATTTTGTAAAAGGAAAATACGCTGTTGAAATCTACAACAAAGGTTACCTCGTTGGCACCGGCGCGTTCAACCTGAAGTAAGATCCCCCTGATTTCAATCCCTAAAAAGGTGAATTAACATGAGTCATTCCGATGTTTCGGGATGGCTCATGTTGTTTTGGAGAAAAGCAATGTTCCGCTTCAACCCCGAGTACTTTGCCCGCTTTACTGCTGATTTTTTAAAAACTTTGCTAAATACTTCCTCCGTTAGTTCCAGCCAGTCGCGCTTGGTCATTGTCAGCAGGTCTGGATGTGGCTCAAACGCCGGTTCTTTATGGCGCTCGGCAAAACGATTCCAGGGACAAACCTCCTGACAAACATCACAGCCAAACATCCATCCATCCATTTTACTTTTGAAATCATTGGGGATCTCCTCGCGCAACTCTATGGTGAGGTAGGAAATACAGCGCGAAGCATCCAAAAAATAGCCTTCCGGTGATATAGCCTCCGTTGGGCATGCTTCTATACAGCGGCGGCAGGTGCCGCAATGGTCGCGGATGGGATCGTCATAACTCAGGGGAAGGTCGCAGATGATCTCTGCCAGAAAAAAATAGGACCCGCGACGCGGATGTATGGTCAGGGTATGGCGCCCATTCCAACCTATACCCGCACGCCGCGCCCACTCGCGCTCCAGCACGGGTGCGCTATCCACAAAACAACGCCCGTTGACTTCGCCAATTTGACTTTGCATGTAGTCAAGCAAATGTTTTAATTTTTCTTTGACAACATAATGATAATCAGCCCCGTAGGCATACTGACTGATTTTGGGGGCTTGGGTATTTTGTTGTTTTTCAGGATTATGGTAGTTAAAGGCAAGGCAAATTACCGACTTAGCTCCCGGCACCAATATGGTGGGATCAATACGTTGCTCAAAGTAATTTTCCATGTAGGCCATTTTACCATGCGCTCCCTGACGCAGCCAAGCCTCTAAGCGCCGGGCCTCATCGTCAAGGCGTTCCGCACGGGCGAAACCGACAAAGTCAAAGCCCAAGCGATAGGCTTCAGCACGTATGAGGTCTGCATGGTTAGTGGTGTTCATTCAGGATACTTGATTTTTTTCAAGGATTCATGATAAAGATGTTCACTGTCTTTTTTAATTTTTATATACTGTTTATCAAAGGCTTTTGAACTTTTTTGCCCGTCGGCCAATAGGGCCAGCAATAGATACCAATCCGATTCTTCGGCCCAGGGCATCACTTTTGAGGCTGAAATTTGGGTAAAAAGGCGACTCGCAGCGGTATATTGTTGGCGTAGAAAAGCGGCGTGCGCGCTCAGGTATTGTGCCTTCCAATAATGCTGATCTTGTGGAGACGCCGAAGAAGCCAATTTAGTGGCTTTCGCATAATCCCCTTTCTGCCAAGCATTTAGTGCTTCTGAAAGCGGATCCGATTGGGTCTCGCTGCCACGAAGGCCACTCAGGTCGGGCTTTTCATACAAACGCAGGGCCTGCAAACGATCCGTATTATTGGGTTTTACCTTATGTGTATTGGTGTCGGTTGGGCTTGGTAAAGGTATTTTCTCGGTTGCCAAGGTATCCACTGTTGGCTCAGGAGCAGTAGTGGAAGCGGTGTCCGGCAATGTTTGGCGGCTTTTGCGCCAGTGCCAAACGGCAAAAGCCGCGCAACAGAGCAACGCGGCAAGCAGCAGCCAATAACGCACAGACAACTTAAGATTTTTAGGATTTTTGGCACTTTCGTTGGGCGGGTGCCCATCGCGGAGGCGCGACATTTGAGCGCGTATATCATTGGCTATCAGGGCCTCAGCCACTTCAAACTCAAGGCGGCGAAGTTCCACAGCCTCAGCAAGGGCGGCATCACGCCGCATGGCGGTTTCAAACGCGCTTTTTGCCGGCTGAGGCAAGGTACCCAAAACATAGGCATCAATGTGTTGGTAGAGTTCCGCGTTATTGTTCATGGGGCCTGATGTCAAATTGTTCGATCATGTCTTTTTGGGACAATACGTAAGCCTTGAATTTTTCGCGGCAACGATACGTGTATTTTTTGGCCATTTCGGGGCTGCTTAGGCCAAGTTCACGGGCTATTTCTTCATTGGACAAGGAGAGTTTATAAAGGGAAAGTACTTTGCGGCAATGCTCCCCGATGACCATCAGTATCTTGTTTACCATGTTTTGCCGCTCTTCTGACAGGGCTATTTGTTCAGGCGTTTCCAAGGAGGCTACCTCATAGTGCTCGGGCAAGGCTCCGGGGCGTATGCCACGCCTTCTGTTGAACCAATATTGTTTAGCAATGCCTATAAAATAGGTTTTCAGGCTACTGTTGCCCTGAAAACGCCCTTCCCTGATATTACGGTCAAATAAAATGAGGGTTTCCTGAAACACATCCTGGCCGGCCGCCTCATCGCCACCCTCCATGCGCACATGCGCCAGCACCCACTCCCGCCAGCCCGATGCACGATATAGCCAGGTGAACAGCTGCTCCCGCTGCTGCACTGTGCCCAAGAGGGCTGTTTTGATTTGCTCATCGCTGTATCCGGCCGGATTTTTCAAGTGCTTTGGTGTTTGTTCAGTCAAATACCTTAAGTACCCTGCAATGGTACGACTTTTTTTGTTTTTTCAAATAATGGGGTACTTTTGGGCGATTCCCCGAACCAATCCATCCGATTCTTAACCTTAGTTATTGTACAAAAACATGAAACATTTTTTCTTACTCACGATCTTTTTAAGTTTTTCACAAGTGATTTTTGCTCAAAACGCGGACTCTTTAAGGGTGGCGAGGGAGGTAGATAGTTTGATAAAAGTGTCGCGGAGCCTAACGGGTAACCGAGCTTTTGACAAGGCAATAGATATAAGTTCGGCGGCAGAAAATTTGGCATTAAAGCACTTTGGGCGCGAGTCGTCAGTATATGGGGGTTGTTGCGCCAATCGAGGAAGAATATTTGCTATAAAAAATGATTATGTAGAAGCTGAAAAATGGTGGCTTGAAGCTCGTTCCGTTTATGAAATGGTATTTGGCAAAGTACACACTCAATATGCTTCTATGCTCAACAACTTGGCAAAATTGTACTACATAACGTACCAATATAATAAAGCGGAATTGTTTTTTATAGAAGCTAGAAGTATTCGAGAAAAAATAGGGACAAAAAACAATTTAGAGCTTGCTATGACTTTGAATGACTTTGCACTACTTTATTGGAAAACGGGCAAATTGATTGAAGCAGAGTCTATTTGCTTTGAGGCGCAAAAGGTTATTATGACTATCGGGAACGAAAATCATCCACTGTACAACACAAATTTAAGTAATTTAGCCAATATATATAGTTCTATGTGCCTTTTTGAAAAAGCCGAACGCATTTATTTGGAATCAAAAATACTACAAGAGCGCAATTCAGGAAAAAACACTCAAAATTATGCCAATACAATGAATAGTTTAGGGAGTTTGTATCTAACAGTAAGTAACTTTGAAAAAGCGGAATCTATTTATTTAGAAGCTAAATCCATAATTGAAAAAGATAAACGAGACCCGACTTATGCCGCTCTTTTAAATAACTTAGGTATCTTATATTCCAATATACTAGACTATAAAAAAGCAGAATTGTACTATTTGGAATGCAAATCTATTCGTGAAAAAGAATTAGGCACTGAGCACTTATTGTATGCGCAGATATTAAATAACCTTGGTGTTTTGTACTTAAAAATGAGCCACAGAGAAAAAGCAGAGTCGTTTCATGTAGAAGCCAAAACCATTCGTGAGAAAATTCAGGGCAAAGAGCATACAGATTACGCTGAAAGCCTAAACAACCTTGCTATTGTATATTTTAGTGGTAGCGACCCCGCAAAAGCGGAACCACTATTGCTTGAATCGTTAGCGATAAAAGAAAAAAAACTTAGCAAAAACCATTTTGAATATGCCGGTGCCTTATTCAATTTGGCCAAATTATATGATAAACTTCGGGACTACAATAAAGCAGCATCCCTATATCTTGAGTCTAAGCGTATCAGAGAAAACATATTGGGAAAAGGCAACCTTGAATATGTGGAAATTATAAATAATTTAGCAAAATTATATTGCGCTACAGGTAACAATACAAATGCAGAACCTTACTTCCTCGAAACTTCTTCCATCCAAAAATCCCTCCTCCTCAAAACCACTCGCCACCTTTCAGAGCGCGAGTTGTCCTCCTACACCCAAAAATTTACTGCTGGGCTGAGTCAAATCTACTCCTTTGCCCACACCAAATCCGGCATTTCCCCCACTTGCTACGACAACACCCTATTCTACAAAGGCTTCCTCCAAAACGCTGCCGCCCGTGTAAACCGGCCTATACTGCCAGATTCCGCCACGACAGAACAATACTATCTCTTCAAATCCCTCCACCGCCGCCTCGCTGCCGAGTACGCCAAGCCTATCGCCGAGCGCAAAAACGTGGATACGCTGGAAAACCGCGCCAACGAATTGGAAAAAGAACTGACCCGCAAAATAGCGGGCTACGGCGAGGCCCTGCGGCAGGTGAATTGGCAGGAGGTACAGGGCGCACTAAAACCCAATGAGGCTGCCATTGAGTTTGTACATTACAATTACTGGAACAAACGCGAGACCGACAGTGTGATGTACGCTGCGCTGGTGCTGCGCCCGGGCATGGCGCAGCCGCTTTTTGTGCCGCTTTTTGAGGAAAAACAATTGACTGCCTTACTTGACCCAAAAGGTAAAACGCCTGATGTATTCTACAAAAGCCGTTATACGTATGAGGATGGCGGCAAAAGCTTGTATCAAGTGGTCTGGGGGCCGTTGGAAGCGCATTTGCAGGGCGCGAAAAAAGTATTTTGTTCTCCTTCGGGCCTTCTGCACCGCCTTAGTCTCGCAGATTTACCTGCCGGAAGCAAAGCGAATGTTGGCGACAATTATGAGATTTCAATCATTGGCAGTACGAGACAACTTGTTGTCAATCAGTCAGGTGAAAACTCAACGAAAACGGCCTTGTTTTTCGGAGGCATCCAATACGACATGGATTCGACGGCTTATTTCAATGCCTCTGACACCCGTAGCGGCAATGGTATGCGCGGCGCGCCCGCTGGTTTCTACGCCGACTCCACCCTGCGCGGTGGCTCCTGGAAATACCTGCCCGGAACGGAAAAGGAAGCTATAGAATTGAGCCAAACCGCCAAGTCCAAGGGATTTGAGAGCCAGGTATTGCTCGGTTTTACGGCCTCGGAGGAGCGTTTCAAGGCATTGGACGGACAATCGCCTCAAATCCTGCACTTAGCCACGCACGGCTTTTTCTTTCCCGATGCACAAAACAAATCCGGTACAGGGTTAGACAACGAACCGGTTTTTAAGTATAACGATAACCCGCTTTTGCGCGCTGGCCTTATCCTGGCAGGCGGCAACCACGCCTGGACCAAAGGCCACCCCCTCAAGCCAAATATGGAGGACGGCATCCTTACGGCCTACGAAATCGCTCATCTCGACCTGTCCAAAACGGAATTGGTCGTCCTCTCTGCCTGCGAAACGGGTCTCGGCGACATCCGGGGCAACGAGGGCGTATATGGCCTGCAAAGGGCCTTTAAAATCGCGGGAGCCAAAAATATCCTGATGAGTCTCTGGCAGGTACCCGATCAACAAACGGCCCGTTTTATGGGGATTTTTTATAAAAAATGGCTGAATGACAATATGAGTATCGCTGATGCCCTGCAAACCACCAAAAAACAACTGAAAGATAGGGGTTATGATCCGTTTTATTGGGCAGGGTTTGTATTGGTGGAATGATTAAGAGATTTTAGGCCACAGATGACACGGATGCTACGCAACACAGATGGACACAGAAAAAATCCTGTTCATCTGTGTTTGGAAATCCGTGTCATCTGTGGCCTAAAAAAACTATACACTTATAACCTTTAAAAGCACTTAACCATGGAAGTACTACACAAAGAATTAACAGAAAAGATCATTGGCACTTTCTACGATGTTTACAATGAACTCGGATACGGATTTCTCGAAAAAGTCTATCAAAACTCCTTGTTCATAGAATTAAAAACACGAGGCTTCAAAGTCGAGGCACAGAAAAAAATGAAAGTATATTACAAAGGCATTGAGGTTGGGGATTACACGGCTGATATAATTGTCAATGATGTCATTATCCTTGAGCTAAAAGCAGCGGAGTCTATTGTCGAAGAATTTGAATATCAACTGCTTAATTATCTTCGTGCAGGTGACTTTGAAATTGGTTTGCTTCTTAATTTTGGTAAAAAACCGCAAGTGAAACGCAAGATATTCGAAAATGGCAAGAAGTGAGTTTCAGGGAATAGGGGCCACAGATGACACGGATGCTACGCAACACAGATGGACACAGAAAAAATCCTGTTCATCTGTGTTTGGAAATCCGTGTCATCTGTGGCCTAAAAAAACTATACACTTATAACCTTTAAAAGCACTTAACCATGGAAGTACTACACAAAGAATTAACAGAAAAGATCATTGGCACTTTCTAAACGCAAGATATTCGAAAATGGCAAGAAGTGAGTTTCAGGGAATAGGGGCCACAGATGACACGGATGCTACGCAACACAGATGGACACAGGAAAAATCCTGTTCATCTGTGTTTGGAAATCCGTGTCATCTGTGGCCTCATTAACCCACCTTTGTTTCGCTTTTTTACATCATCTGTTCAATTTTTTCTTTCAGCCAAGCCCTTTCGGCTACTAATGCGCTAGTATCCAATTTTTGCAACAATTTTTGGGCTTTTGCCTTGTTGCGATAGGCATTCATCATGCCGCGTAGGAAATCAATGAAGTGGTTATTCATTTGAAACACATCATCAGCTATATTCTTTTTGCCCTGGCGGAACACAAAAATTTTGAAATTTTCTATCTTGGCATCGAGCAGAGGGCTATCCGTCTCATAGTATATTTTTAGTTCTAATTTTTTGGCCATCAGGTTGTTATATAGGTCATCAGAGCCAAGATTGAGGTGCTCGAGGGCCTTGTCATAATCTTGCAGGTGATAGTACAAGTTTGCTACCGTATATTGATATAAACCTTCTGGATCCGGAACACCCATAATTTTATTGTGGCACAGGCTCATGGTATGTTTCAGCCAATCAAAATCCTTGGTGTACAGCGCGGCCTGCACCATATTGAGGTAGGTAGCAGCCTGTATTTTGCCATTGGTGAACAGTAGGTCTCGGTTAAAGCATGATTTAAACAGTAAAAGGTTCATCATGGCAAACTCACTTTGACCTCTGTTGAAGTGCCAGGCGCAATGGCTTCTTGCGCAAGTGTACAAATTTTGAGTGGCTTCCCGCGGCAATACATCAATATGATTTTCGAGATCTTGCCAAAAAGTCTGTAGCGCTTGCACCCCATATTCCTCTGGTGCCCTGACAAATTGGAATGCCCTATACAACAAGCGCAAAAGATGTTCTTTTTCCAGATCAACACCGTGCATGGCAATCGGTACGGACTCAGCTAAGATCTCGGCAAAATTATAGGGCACTGGGCTTTTGCGGCGGGTATAAAACAGTGTATTGAGTAAAGTCAACAAGCGTGTCAAATGTGCATGGTGCATTTTTCCCATTGCAGAAGCCAATGCGAGGTGATCATAGTGGTTCTGGAGGTCGGTAAGCAAAAGATGGGTTTCGTAATCAGCCCAGTAGGCATTTTGCCAATACTGTTCATCGTGTATTGTTGCTGTTTCCAAGATACCGCGTTGTTTTTCCAAAATTGCTGATGCTCGTTTGTGCAGGCCGCGTTGGCGGAAAAAAGAGGCCAATCGAATATTTTCAGGCGGAAGTGTATGGCCTGCCATGAGCTGTGCTGCGTAAGATTTGGCAATTTGGTGCAGTTTGCTCATTACGACTTCCATTTTACCCTTTATGTAGGATTTCCCTGGAAAAACCCTGACATATACCCGCTTCAGTTCGAGATCGGGATGTTCAAAGCGTGGCGCATATTGGCGCAGGTGTTCCCAAAGCGCGATGCAATCAGCGGCATATGGGCCATCATTAAAATACGGTGAACGCACAACACGATGAAAGTCATTCAACTCCGCTGCTGTGAATGCCGCAAGCGTTTCGAGCAAGGCAGTATTGTTCATCTTGCAAAGTTAACGCATACCGATAACTCCGTCAATTAGTTGTGCGTGGCAATGAAAATACTTGTAGGGTACTTTTTGTCAACTTAAAGAACCAACAGGGTATTTCACTAAAAGTTATCATAGCATGAAGTACCACGCTCTTTATTCTATTACCTTGACATGGCTCAATATAAGTTTTTCGCTCGCCACCTATGGCCAAGGTACCACCCCACCCCAAAAAGCAGCAGGCTCCATCATCACGGACGATGTGATGATGCTCGGCAGCGCAGCCGCAGGTGTTGAACCTTTGGCTTGTTGCCCCTTTGCCAAAAGCAAGGTGTACCAAATAGAAGCAGGCAAAAATGCTCGAATAGATTGGGGATTGGCCAAATCCCTGAACGGCGATTCGCTGCGCGTCATGCTGGTAGAAATACAAAGGGCTGGCGAGGTCATCTCCCGGTTTACCCTCGTTATGCGCCCAAAAGAAGCCATGAAAACATTACAGTGCATGAAGGGCTTTGGCTGTGCCGGCACATGGGAGGCATTCCCTTGGAAAGCGCCCAAGGGCAATTACCTGGATCACACTGGCCTGAAGTTTCGCCTTCGCCCAGGCAACACCAAATTTTTCACCCTTGAAAACTATGACGAAAAACTGCCCCTGACCGTTCGGATTAATCCCTGCGGAGCAGAAAAATAACAGCGAAAGGATTATTTTTCTCAAATTTTTACTTAACAAAAGTAGGCAGGAAAATAAAAAAGACAAAAAAATGAAATCGAAATAAAATACTGATTATCAATATTTTAAAAATATAACTGACATAAAAAAAAGAAATTTTACCCGAAGGAAATACTATAAAAAAGAAACAAAAATGAAATATCAATCCAGCTTCCTCCTCCCCAATCTTTGTACCATCAAACAGCCACAATACAAGCATTTAACATTCACCATTCATTTATTTTAAACATGAAAAACACAACATTTTTTCAGCAAAAAATTCAAGTCCTCAGCCTTTTATTGGCTGCATTTTTCGGATCACAAAACCTCAAAGCACAAGAGCCGGCATCCTTGACAGCCAACTCAACCACCGTAGTGACCGTGTACCAAGAGGCCAATTTGGGTGGTAGCAAACGCGAGTGCCGAGTAGGCAAATACCGCACTGCCGACCTGCCCGGCCTCGACAACAACGCGGCATCATCCATCAAAGTAAGTGCAGGCTATGAAGTGGAGATTTTTGACAATGACAACTACGGAGGGGGCAGGTTGGTCTTTGACGGTGACGTAAAAAACCTTGCTGATTTTGACTTTAACGACAAATTATCCTCTATGATCGTGCGGGCCAAAACGGCTAATATCGTGGCCAAACTGTTCCGCAATCCCAACCACAAAGGCATGTTTACGGTGGTCAAAACGGACAACCTCACCCTTAACCAAAGCGAACTGACAAATGGTGTTGGCAATGATGCCTTATCCTCCGTGTGGCTCGACCCTGCTTACGAGATGATTATTTTTCAGGACAAGGATTATGCAGGCCTCGATTTTCGCTTAGATAAATCTGACCAGTCTTTTGGAGGGCTTTGGAACGACAAGGTATCATCGGTGATGGTTCGCAAAAAAATCGTACCACCAAATCCTACTACTTTAAAATTTGAATACAAGAAAAAAGTCGCCTTTTGGATGCCGGGCCATGGTTATTTAAAGTATCAAGTGCGCGACAAAGGCATCAACCTAGGATGGAGCGAAACCCCGGTTTTTGAATGGGAAATACAAGGTGATGGCAACCCGTCAGGCAAGGTGCAAACAGGTAAACTATTCCGCCTGTATAATCACGTTGAAAAAGACTATTTAGTTTTTGCAGTACGCGACAATGGCATTCACTTGCGCTGGCTAAAAGATTCAAGCAAAAAGGATGCATTTGACTGGACCTTTGAGTCTGAAAACTTGGCCAACTCCCGGTCGGCGGTATTCCTCAGAAACCGCACCTTGGCCAGCGACAACAAACCTGCATATATTCGCTACGGTGTTCGTGATGAAGGTATCAATCTGATTTTCAGCAGCAAAACTTCTTTTGCGCCGATATTGGTGGAAGTGCCATAATTCGAAATACGCTCTTCTTGGATCAGGAAAAAACGCCGTGGGGTATACTCTCTGCGGCGTTTTTTAGTGCCCCAAAATAACAATTTTAACTTTCAGGGTACCAAATTGCCCATCCCTGAACCAATATCCAAACATTTCACAATTTTCATTTTTTTCTATGAAAAACTATATTGTATTTGGTATGCTTTGCCTCATTATGGCAATTTCATTAAAGGCCCAACAGCCTCAAGACCCAGCTGTCATCACAAGGCCGGATTTGTCGGGCAGCATCAGACAAAACGGGACCAATTTGATCATACGGGTAGAAAACACCGATATACCCCAGACAAACAACGGCAGCGGCAATGCCCCAAAATCAAAGGCCGAATTGAAGATGGGCACCCAAACCCAGACGATTCAGGTGCCCGAACTTGCCAGGGAAGCTGTGTTTGAAAAAACAGTTCCTATCCCAACTAATTTACTCAACCAATCTTTTACGGCCACCTTGAAAGTTGATGCCCCCAACGCCATCAACGAGATCAGTGAAAACAACAACCTATTCACCAAAATATTCAACGAATGTGACCTTGTTGTGGTAAAAAACGGCCCTAATTTGGAAATGTCCTGGGATGGAAAAAACAAACCCGGCATATACAGTTTTAAGGTAAAAAACGACGGCACGCGCAAAACGCCTGCCTCTGGTGCCCGCGTTCTTGTCAATGAGCCGGGCAAACCCAGCAGCACCCAGTTCGTGACCATCCCTGCCATCAATCCCGGGGCTACAGTGAACATAGCGTTCAAGTTTGGTGGAAAAATATGCAACACTTACTTCCAGGTAGATTGTGACCCCAACAATACGCTCAAAGAATCAAACGAAGGGAACAATATGGCTTATATTAAACCAACTTGCGAGGATTAACCATGCGCTACGTTTTTTTGACCAGTCTATCGGTATTGTTTTGTTGTCAATTAGGCGCACAGGACCTGAACGAGTCAGGCAACGTAAATCAGGAGGATCGGGTGGTAAAAGCCACGGAGTTTGCCATCCCTTCCTCTCCGGCCTTTAATATGCTCAATGCCAACACGCCCAGTCGAATCGAGCGCTATGCCGGACTGCGCGATTTTAAAGTGGATTGGAGCCTAACCAATGGCCAATCGGGCTACAACCTAAGTCCGGGCCTTGCCATTGAGGTAATGCCGGTTTGGATGATGTTTTTTGACCGATCAGCTGCCAGCAGGTATCGCAATGCATCACCGCTAACGCGCACCCTCAGCACGCTCAGCGTCAGTGCCGGCACCAATGCCTCCAACAGTAAAAACTGGTTGGCCTGGGCTGCCAAAATCAACCTCTATCGCCAACATGACCCGCTCAACGATGAAACGTTTTTGCGCAGTCTGGAGCGAATGGGCAAAGCCCAGAAGGATTCCCTGCGCCACATAGCCAGCCAATTGCACAACCAGAAGTACAGCCTTGACAAAAGGCTTAGCGACTACAAGGCCAAATTAGCCGCTATTAATGATAGTATTGACATCACCTTGGAGGCTATACAAGCCATAGGACACAAACAGAGCGATCAGCTCCTGCAAGCCCGTGAAAAATACATCGCAAAGCATTGGAATTCAGCCTATTTAGATTTGGCAATAGGCCGATTATACACTTATATTCAAAGCCAAAAGGTAGTGAGCAGGGTGCTGGAAAGCAAAGACAAACCCGGCCAAACAGATACCGTTTCCTTTGTGGCAAGCCATTCGCTCAAAACACGCAACGAGGGTTTCGGGGTTTGGCTCAGCGGCGGACTGGGCATCCGTGATTGGGGCATGATAGCAGGCATGGTGCGCTTTGGCCGCAAGCCCTCCCTACTCACCGACACCATCGGCACACAATTGTCTTTGGGATTGAATTTTCGGTACGGCACACGCCGTTACAATTTTTTTGTAGAAGGTTTTTATGACCATGAAAGTTACCCAATTAGTGAAGAAAGCACCCAGGTTTTCAGGCAAAAATTTCTGATGTTCACCCTTGGTGGTGATTGGCGCATTA
The DNA here is from genome assembly GCA_964539805.1 of uncultured Saprospiraceae bacterium. Taxonomy (GTDB): domain Bacteria; phylum Bacteroidota; class Bacteroidia; order Chitinophagales; family Saprospiraceae; genus M3007. The sequence continues at coordinate 21,875 of CAZIKN010000055.1, forward strand.
GCCGCAATGTCATGCTGAGTTTTGGCATCCGCCAAACACGTGATGTGGAAAATGGCACCTTACTCATGCAACCATTGGTCAATATCAATTGCCTGATGCGGTAAATATGGTCTATTGCAAGGCCTTTTGCTCATATCGTTTCTTTTCATTGACAAACAATTGCACAAACAAGCGACTCATATACCTGCCACCTTCATGGGTGAGGTGCGTGTAGTCCAAATTGGCATAACGCGGTTTGTGTTGTGCCAGATCAATGATACTGCCGTGCCCACCCATGCCTTTGAACAAATCAAAAAAGAGGAAGCCGTGCTTACGGGCCAACTCGCGCTGCATGGAAACAATGGCGGGCACACTGCGCATGGTAGCCAATTCGCCATCTATTTTAGTTGCCCTGTCGCCTACGCTAACAATCAATATGGGTTTGTTGGGGAAGCAAAGGCGCAAATGCTCAAAAGTGCGGTTCAGTTCTGCCTCATACCAACGGATATTGTTTAGGGAGTTGGTGACCGCGTTCAGGCCTACCTGAAGCACGATCAGGTCATACTTTTGTTCTCGATCAAATTGTTGGACAAAGGACGGTTTAAGCAGGCGTAGTGGCCCGCCCGTGTTGCCCCGTATGGAAAAATTATCAATATACAGGCCCGCCCCTCCTTCAAGTGAAGCGCCATAAAGCATCAAGCCAGAAGCATCGGGGAATTGCAAGGAGATGGATTTGAAGCCTGTTCCGGCGGATGACTGCCAGGTTTGTACCTGGCCAGGTGCTGCCTTATAGGATATGGACTGTGCCGCTGCGTCCGTTCTCTTACAGGTAAAAAAGCCCGCTTGTGAGGCTGTGTAAAACAGGCGGCATTGCCCAAAAAAGTGAGTGTGCCGGAAATAATTTGCGCCTTCATAGTATAATCTGGCGGCAGAAGAGGGCTGATATGCATAGCCGTTTATGCCAAGTAGTGGGCGATATTCAGTCTTTTTTACAATGGAAAAAGTGGTGAAACCTTGAAAAGAATGCTTGAAACTGCGTTTAAACTGCGCAACCTCTGAGGTTGCCGGCACAAAACCTACCCCTTCCCCACCCCACAAGGTTTGGAGGGAATCGCGCAGGTCAGCAATCAGAATATCTCCTTCCACAAAGGAATCCCCATACCAGGCGACTCGTACTTTACGGCCCCGCGGGATAGAATCTATCGCTTGATAAAAGCGTTGCATGCCCATTTGGTTTTCGGTGTAGTCCTCCAATTTTTTTCCAAAAAAAGCGGAATCCTTTACAGGCTGAACAAGCACTCGAGGAGGCTGTATCAGTAGCCCTGAGTCCGGCTGATATGACGCCAGCGTATCGGTTGGCTGCCAAGTCAGACTATCCTTGGGTAATATTTCTGAAGTGGCGGGTGGAATTTCGCTTGTACCCACCTTTCGTATGTCCGCAAAAATATCCATTTTCCGAAACGGTAATCCAAATAAAGGCAGGTCCGTATGCACGAAAGAGAGGCCCATGAGGCCCAACAATATCAACAGCACAAGATGGAGGGTTTGATGGAGGTAGTTTTTCATATCAAATTGCATATAGAACAATAAATGCTCTTTCTAAGAAGGGCAAAGGTCATGGATTTCACCTTCTTCCGCTCTTCAAATGATGTATATTTTTGAAAAACCTGATTGTGTTCTTTGGAGTTTGTGTACTTATATAATTTTGCACATTATTGCGCCTATCAGGGCGACATTTACAACAGTATGAAATCATTGGCCATCGCAGCCCTTTTTACCTTAAGTTCCTGTGCCTTGGCACCCAAAAAATCTGCCATGCAAATACATGCCTTACGCCTTACGCCCGGACAAGACCTAAAAAAAGAATTAGATCAGTATGTAAAAAACAATCAATTGGAGGCCGCATACATCATCACCTGTGTGGGCAGCCTGCGCAAAGCCGTTTTACGCCCCGCTAACCAGAAAACCCCTCTCATAAGAGAAGACAAATTGGAAATTGTATCGCTTGTGGGCACATTATCACCTTCGGGGTCACATATACACATTTCTCTTTCCGATAGCACAGGGGCCACCATTGGTGGGCATTTGTTAGAGGGCAACCTGATTTATACTACGGCTGAAATTGTTTTGGGCAATGCCCAAAATTTGATTTTTACGCGGGAAAACGATCCCAAAACAGGCTATAAAGAACTGAAAATCAATTCAAAAGAATAATTCTACTTCTTTCGGGCACAAGCAACCGAACCGAGCATTAATGTGTCATGGTGGAAAATTGATTGGTTTGAATAAGGTGTCCATTTTTATCATTCTGCTATCGCTCCCTCAAACACTCCTGGCGCAATTCAGGGCATATCCTAAAAATCCATTTGGGCACCAATATTTTATTGGGCCGACGGGTTTTGCGCAAGCTCCACAAAAAAGGCATTTTCAGGTGTTTCAGGGTATTTTGGCACAGCATCAGCATGTACAGCCCAACGGACGTACCGTAGTTTGGGGCGCGATTCCTCATTTGGTTCGGGATGGCAGTTCTCCTATTTGGTGGATGTTGCAAAATCGCTACCCAAAATATGCCCAAAAAGGTCCCATTCTAAACTGGGGCTGTATGGCCCTGGCCATCCGCAGTGGAGAAAACGCTGCAGATGCCTTTGCCATGCCATATACCAACATGACTTTTGGAAGCCAGAACCGATCTATTAGTGTAGGTGGTGGCGTAGGGGCCTATTTTGGAAACGGTAATAATGTGGGAGAAGGTTTTACGCGTTTAAGGCAGCTACCTGTGATGGTGACATTTCATGGTATGGCCCGGTCAGGCAAAAAATCCTGTTTGCTCAGCGAAAATTATATCGTGATGTCGCAAAAGAAAGTAGCGACATTGTCCATGAGTGGGTTTCGCTTTTGGGGTCGGCGCTTGGCCTTTGATTTGGGCGTGCTGGTTGCGCCCATTCCATCCGATTTTTTGGGCACGGGTACCCGGGTTTGGGGCGTTTTACCTTGGTTATCGTTCCATTTTCGCAGAAAAGACAGGAATTTGAAAGAATTGGGGCTTGAGGAGGAATAGAACTGATGAAAAGTAGGGTATGCCGATCTACTTTTGCGACATGGCCATTTTGTCTTGTTTTATCAAAATCACCATTAAGAATGATTTTCATCACTTTGTTTACAAAAGGGTTCACTACCTTTGCCGCGATATGCGCAAAGTATTTGCATTTGGTTTGTCCATCATTATTGTTGCTCAGGCATTTTACAATGCAGGAGTAACCGCTTATTGGTTGGCCAATCGCGCATACATCGCGAGTGCGCTTTGTGAAAATCGTGACAAACCACAGTCCAAATGCAACGGGAAGTGTTATTTAAAGAAAAAATTGGCACAAGCGCCCGACAATCAAAACGCCAACAGCAGTAGCAAGGCTCTCGATCTTAAAAAAGGGATTGAACTTGCTGAACCCTTACCTGAAAATATCCCGTTACTTTTAACCAGCCCAACAGGCTCTTTTGAACAGGATAATGTTCTATTAGAAAATAAATACACTGGCAGCAAACATATTGCCGGCGTCTTCCACCCTCCTTGTTAATTGTCCAGATTTTTGGACACCGTAAGCTAAGCTGCGTATAGCGCGGCACTTTTTTTTCCAACATATCTATTGACACAAGATGAACCCTCTGTATCGCTTTCTGGCGGCGGTAGGGGTCCTGTGCATGCCAACATTGGCCTTTTCCTGTGACATCTGCGGATGTTCGGGTGGAGCTAATTCTTTGGGCTTATTGCCCTTGGTTCAACGGCATTTTGTTGGGTTTCGCTTTCAGTCACAGCATTTTCATACAGATGCGCACGGGAGCGAGCCTGACGCTATGGAATATTTCCGCACAGCCGATCTCTGGGGTCGCTGGCAGCCGCATCGTCGGTTGCAGCTGATCACTGCCATGCCTTACCAATTTACCACGCGCCGCTTTGATGACGGCAAGCAGCTAGCAATCAATGGCTTAGGCGACCTTTCCCTCACCGCTCAATGGGCTGTTATTGACCCTGCAAAGCAGTATTTTCGACGTTGGAGGCACAGCCTCCAGATCGGAGCAGGACTCAAGCTCCCTACTGGCCTTACGAACATTACAGCGAGTGAAAATGAGCCCATTTTACCCGCTTTACAACCTGGCACAGGAGGCACTGATGGCCTTATTTCGGGCTTTTATGCTATTCGGCAAGGAGTATGGGGTGCAAGTACAGATGCAACGGTGCGATTAATGGGCAAAAACGCCAACAACTCATATCATTTTGGCCACCGCTTGAATGGAAGCCTGCGTTTTTTCAGCACACAAACCATAGGTAAAACGACTTTTTTACCATTTGCAGGTGCATCATATGACGCACGGCTGGAGGATCGCGAGCTGGGCAAATCAGTAGATGATACAGGTGGCTGGGCTGCTTTTGGCATGGTGGGGGCCGATATTCTCCTAGGAGATCTTGCCATTAGCCTTGGCTGGCAGGCACCTATGAACAGTAATATGTCCAATGGCCACGTCAGCCCCAAGCCCCGTTTCAACGCCTCAGTGGTGTGGTTATTTGGCGGTAAAAACAGTGTCATGAAGTTGATGTTGCCTGCAAAAGAAGATACTAAAAAATAGTAGTCGTATTAGTTCTGGTTCTCCGATGAAATATAAGTAATCGGGGAACCTCTTCAACGGAACAAGCCAACAAACATCTTCAAAAATTATCATTTTTTCACATTTTTCAATAATTTTAAACATGAAAAAACTTATTTTCGGGCTGTTTGCCCTTTCTGTTTTTACGCTTACCAACTGTAAAAAAGATGACCCCGTTGTGGAGGACCTCTCTGGCACAGGTGAAATCACGTTCGAGTTTGACAACCGTGCAGGGAGTGAGTCACTGACATTGGGCAAAGACTACAAAAATGCTGCCGGTGAAACGCTAAAATTCAGCACTTTCAACTACTTCGTCTCCAACTTCGTATTGGTAAAAGAAGATGGTACAGAGTACGTAGTGCCAAAAGATGATTCCTACTTCTTGTGCAAACATGACAATGCTGCCAGCCGCGAGATCACGTTCAAAAATGTACCTGCAGGCAACTACAAATCCGTTAAGTTTATCATCGGTGTGGACAGCCTAAAAAGCGTTTCCGACATCACACAACGCACTGGCGTGCTTGACCCTGCTGCAGGCGCCGCTGGAATGTATTGGGTTTGGAACTCAGGTTACATTTTTGTAAAAGTGGAAGGCACATCACCACAGGCACCGGTAAATGCGGCTACTGGCGAGCGCATTTTCCAGTACCATACGGGATTGTACGGAGGATTCACATCCAAAACATTGAATAACCTCAAAACCGTAAACATCAGCAGTAGCAGCAGTGCCAAAGTTCGCAAAGACAAGGAAGCGCCAAGTTTCCATATCTATGTGGATATTTTGGAAATGTTTACGAATCCGACCAATATCAGTGTTGCCACCAACCCAACCTCTCATGCTGGGGCATTTTCCAAAAATGTAGCAGACAACTACGCTGATATGTTCAAATTGGACCACGTACACAACCATGAATAAGGGTTGATTTGACTTACTGTTGATTTGTTGATTTGAACCGTAGCGTATGCAACACATCAAATCAACAAATCAACAGTAAATCAAATCAACATCCAATCCAATCAACATCACATCAATTATATCCCCATGTCATACCGCACTATTGGCGTCTTTTCAATAACTTGTGCCCTATTCATTGTCTCCTGTAAAAAAGATGATGATACCTCTAATACTGCGATCAAATTTGAAAAACCAGCCAACTTCCCAGAACCAGTTTATGACCTCTCCCGGAATCCGATCACCCAAGAGGGCTTTGAATTAGGCAAACGCTTGTTTTATGATCCCATATTAAGTCGGGACAATACTATTTCCTGTGCGGATTGCCATATCAGTTTTTCTGCTTTTAGCCACCCCGACCACCCCACCAGTCATGGCATTGACGGCCTTTTTGGGCGCCGGAATGCCCCTGCTATACAAAACATGGCCTGGCGCAGCTCTTTTTTCTGGGATGGCGGCGTGCCAAATTTGGATCTGGTACCGCTGAATGCCATACAAAATCCGGTTGAAATGGACGAAAAGCCAGGACGGGTGCTGTACAAACTCAATCGTCATGCCCAATACCCCGAACTGTTCAAAAAAGCATTTCAGACCAATGATACCATCACCAGTGCTACCATGCTTAAAGCGCTTTCCCAATTTATGCTCGTATTGGTAAGTGCCAACAGCAAATATGACAAACATGTGCGTAATGAAGAGGGGGGCACCCTCAATACCACGGAGAAAGCAGGCTTGGATCTGTTCAAACAAAAGTGCGCCTCTTGTCATGCTACCGAGTTTTTTACGGACCAAAGCTTTCGCAACAACGGCATTATGAATGATTTCTCTTTAGATCAAGGTCGTGCCGAGGTCAGTACCTTTTCAGAAGATATCGGAAAATTTGCCGTGCCATCGCTCAGAAACATCGAAAAAACAAGCCCTTACATGCATGACGGACGATTCCGCACACTGGAAGAGGTGCTCGATCACTATGCTGGCGGTGTCAAGGACTCGCCAACACTTGACCCCCTGCTCAAACAAAATGGCATATTGGGCATAGCCCTAAACAGTACCGAAAAAACCCAGATCATTGCCTTCCTGAAGACTTTAACCGATGATTCCTTTCTTCGGGACAAGCGTTTTCAGCAGTAATAAACGGGGCTACTTTTTGTTGTGCCATTTTTGCCTGCTACTTTTGCGGCCTCCAAAACCGGCTGCATTACCAAATCAAATTTTGCACAGACAATGAGTGTTTTACTGTTTCGTCAGTTGGCGGATAGCCGCTGGTTCAACCATTTTATCTTATGGGTCATTGTGGCTGCCGGAATATTGGTCGGCATCCAAACCTACAGTGAACAGGTGCGTCCCTGGCATGATGCCTTAGAGACGATTGACCTCATTATCCTGTTTATTTTCACCCTTGAGTTCCTGATCAAAATGATCGCCGAGGGTAATCGTCCCTGGCGCTATTTTCGTGACCCCTGGAATGTTTTTGACTTCCTGATTGTGGCCGTTTGCTGGCTGGCCCATGTGCTGCCGGAGATCAATGCTGGCTTTGTAGCCGTTATCCGTTTGGCGCGTGTATTGCGGGTGTTGCGTTTGGTACAGGCCCTCCCCCAGCTCAAAATGCTGGTAGATGCCATGCTCAAGAGTATCCCCTCAATGGGTTATGTGGGTATTTTACTGCTCTTGCTTTATTATATTTATGGGGCCATGGGGGTGTTTTTGTTTGGTAAAAACGATCCACTTCACTTTGGCAACCTACACACTTCCATGCTTTCTCTGTTCAGGATCAGCACCTTGGAAGGCTGGACAGAAATCATGTACATCAACATGTTTGGCTGTGACAACGTAAAATGGGGCTATGGGCCGGAATCGGGCTGCAACATGCCCGAGGGGCATGGCTCCGCTGCAGTCATATATTTTGTATCCTTTGTTTTGGTGGGCACCATGATCGTGTTAAACCTGTTTATAGGGGTCATCATGAATGCCATGGACGAAGTACGGCTGGAGCAGGCTCTTGAGGACCGACACGCACGAAAGCAGTCCGGCATGCAACACCTGAACGATGAGATTGCGGAGATGCACGCGCAATTAGACTCCATCAAATCACAATTGGACTATATTGCTTTCCGCATGCGGAAAGAGGAGCAAAAATAACGCGCATAACCCTTAGAGAGCATGTCTGGGATTTTCTGCTTGAGTCAAAAACGAGAGATTTTTTCAGCATTTTTATCGTTTTTGAAGGAGTGTAGCGGGGCTACACGACTGAAAAAAGGGTGAAAATACTGAAAAAAGAGCCGTTTTGGGCCAAGCGGGAAAATCCCAGACATGCTCTTAACTCATCTGCTGTTGCGCCGTTTAAGTTCCACGCGTTCCGCCGTTTGTACCACCAATGGAATATCCTCTATGACCACATCACTGCGGTCAAGTCCAAAGGCTTTTTCGTCAGAGGTACCCAGTTTTTTGAGCAAAAAATACCCGTTGAGCAGCAAGCCATCGCTGAGCGTGAATTCATTTTCGGCAGACAGGAATTTTTCCAGCACTACAAATTTAAAATCGGGCTCCGGATTATAGCGCGTGGAGCCATCCGGACGAATATGCAGGTCTAATTCCTCTCTGGCCACCAATTCCTGTACGATTTTTTTGAAAAACAGTTCCGTTCGGGGCTGCATGCGAAAGCCTAAGTTTATATCTACCCGAATCACTTTGTCATCCAGCAGCTCATTTACGGAATACTCTAAGGTATAAGGGTCGTCCGTCCGGTTAAGGTGCAAAAACCAATACACATCGGCGCGTTTAGGTTTTTTGGAAAAAATGGATTTGATGATCTTTTCTTCGATATGCATGGGGTTGTCGGCCTTGGTCAGGTATATCAGGTGGGTAGAAAACTTGGGTATCTCATCATCATTGCTCAGGTCATTGAGCATGGTAGCATAGTTTTTCAGTTCTACAAAATTGACAAAACGGTTGTTGATCTTGCGCGCAAAATACCAGGTGTACATTATCAAAAAGAAAGCGCCCCCAATAATAATGGCAACAAAACCTCCTTCAGGGAATTTTTTCAAATTGGCCACAAAAAAAGCACCTTCAATGACCGCAAATAAAGTAGTAACCCCACCGACAATCCAAAATGGCCATTTGCGTACCCTGTATAGAAAGTAAGACAACAGTATGGTGGTCATCATCATGGTCAGCGTTATAGCCAAGCCATAGGCAGCCTCCATGTGTTCTGAATTTTGGAAATACAACATCACACACACACAACCTACCCATAAAATGATATTGACGCTGGGTATGTAAATCTGGCCTTTCATCTCTGTGGGTTGGCGTACCCCCACGCGAGGCCAAAAATTAAGGGACATTGCCTCGGATATAAGGGTGTACGAACCCGAAATCAGGGCCTGTGATGCGATAATGGCTGCCGCTGTAGCGATCAAGATACCCGGTATAAGAAACCAAGACGGCATAATCTCATAAAAAGGATTACGGCCTTCCAACAAAGTTTTGTCTTGGTGCAACAACCATGCTGCCTGACCTAAATAATTGATAATCAGGCTTGTTTTCACAAAAACCCAAGAGTAGCGGATATTCCATTTGCCACAATGACCCAGATCCGAATACAGCGCCTCGGCCCCTGTGGTACACAAAAACACGGCACCCAAAAGCCAAAATCCTTGTGGGTATAGGGTAAGCAATTGAATGGCGTAATGTGGGCTAAGGGCACGGATAATATCAGGGTATTGGACAATCTGGGAAAGGCCCAACACTAAGAGCATGGTAAACCAGACAGCCATGACAGGCCCAAAGGCAAAGCCAACGGTCTGGGTACCAAATCTTTGGAAGAAAAAAATCAGTGATAATATGGCGATCACGATGGGTACGGTAGGCAAGTGAGGCACCACCTTCTCCAATCCTTCCACAGCAGAAGCCACCGAAATGGGCGGTGTGATCATACCATCGGCCAACAGTGCGGCAGCACCCACCATGGCCGAAAACACCAGACCTTTGCCATAACGGCGCACTAAGGCATAGAGGGAAAAAATACCACCTTCACCGTGGTTGTCCGCAGTCAGGGTCAGTGTGACGTATTTAAAGGTTGTCTGGAACACAAGGGTCCAAAAAACACAGGATACGCCGCCGAATACCAATAACTCAGTGATTTCGCGGTTACCGACTATGGATTTCATCACATAAAGCGGTGAAGTGCCAATGTCGCCGTATATAATACCTAATGCAATAAGAAGGGAGCCGAGGGTGACCTTTGCGTTAGTTCCGTTGGATTTCATGGAATAGAATTTGCAGAAAAAGAACGCAAAGGTCAGCTATGGGTTGTAAAGATTTTATAAAGATTGCAAAATCTATTGTAGGGCTAACCAGAAATCCAAATCCATACCTTAAAGATCACCCTGGCTACAGCCAACAAAGCAATAAGCCAGACCCAAACAATCAAGACCCATTCTTTTCGTGTTATCTTTTCTTCCGGGTTATTCATTGGCCAACCTTGGGGGGTTCGTGCTGGATCAGGATTAACTGCCCTGTTTGGTCTCCTTCGTCATTCAAGATATACTGTGTTGTCGCCTCAAAAGAGGACTCTTGACCCTTGAAAAAGATTTTCAATTTCAACTTTCCATCATTGTTTTTCAACAACTCGCGCAGGAGCTCATTGTGAAGCGCTACCTCCGAGGCCATCTTTCCAATTATCATCTTTGGCTCCAAGGCAAGCAACTCGGCAGCTACGGGATTGATAAACAAAATATTGCGGCCCTCGTCCAAGCCGATCACGCCCTCGGGAAGTAGCGAAATTATTCCTTCCAACTTCTTTTTTGAGCGCAAGATGGAAGCAAGATTGCTTTGTTCCCAATGTGCCAAGCGTTCCGCCATATTGTTGAAGGCGTGAGTTAGTTCGCCAAACTCGTCATGTGAATGCTCTTGTATTCGTGTGTTATAGTTTTGCGCTGCTATATCCTGAATTCCTTCTTTGAGCCGCTCCAATGGCCTTGAGATATAACTCGGAAAATTCAGGACAAAACTAAAGCCGATAAGGGCCGACAAGGTGCCTATAATGGCCAACAGGGTATTATAGTCCTCTGTCATGTTATAAATTTGGTCATTGGCCTTGATAATGGCCTCGCGGTTGAGTGCGTGTATGAGGCTCAGTTGGCGCTGTAAGCCTCGGTGGATAAGCGAATCATTCCGCCCCGCGCTGTATTGCCTGAACAATTGGTAGAGTTCATTGGTAGCCTCCCATTCCCCAAGCTCAGTAACATTGGCCTGCTGCTGCCCCAGAACATTTCCAAACATCTGAAAATCAGCATCATCCAAGGCCTCTCTCATTTGCTCTACGTATTCCAGACTTCTGTAATTCGAGATGTACAGGTTTTTGTTTTTTTCTGTCAATTTGAACAAGGCAAAGTGGCTGATAGCAACAACCAAAACCAGCATGCCGAACAAAAAGAACAATGCGAACCGCAGTTTAACTTTGAGGGATAATTTCATGATAAGATGATCAAGTCAATCTTGGAATTGGAGTGCTTTTTCAAAAGTTGATTAAACACACCTGTTTTTAGGATAATTTGCAAAAGATTAAGGTGTGGTTTCCCTAAGCAAACGGTTGTAATCTGGTAGGACTCTGCCACCTCTATAATAGCCGATGCAATATTGGAGTGCTTGCGCTGCAACACTTCCGCCCCTAGCTCTGTCGCCATTTTAAAGTTGTTGATCAAATGCCTTTGCAGGTCAAGGGGGATGCGATCCGCTTGTTCGGCGGGCGTTTCCACAAACAATACATACCATTTTGAATTGTAGTAACCCGCTAATCTGGCTGTTTTACGAATAATATTTTCAGCTGTTTTACGGTTGGATGAGATGCAGGCCAAAAAACGTTCAGGGCGAAACTGTAGCGATGTGGCTGGCAGTTCAGCATCAATTTTCCGCTCAACCTGACTCATCACCTCCCGGAGTGCCAATTCTCGAAGTTGAAGTATCTTTTCCGCCTGAAAGAAATTACGAAGGGCTATTTCTACTTTTTCCGGAGAATATATTTTTCCCTGTTTAAGCCTTGTAATGATTTCATCAGCACTTAGATCAATGTTTATCACTTCATCGGCCATTTTCAATACGGAATCCGGTATGCGCTCTGTCACTTCAATACCGGAGATTTGTTGAACTTCGCGGTTGAGGCTTTCCAAATGCTGAATATTGACCGCTGAAATAACCGATATGCCCGCATCAAGCAGATCCTGAACATCTTGCCAGCGCTTTTCGTTTTTGCTACCCGGTGCATTGCTGTGAGCAAGTTCATCCACGATAACGACTTCCGGCATACGGCTAAGGATGGCCTCCATATCCATCTCCTCTACTTTTTTGCCTTTGTAAAAAACATAGCGGCGCGCTACCACTGGCAAGCCCTCCAACAAGGCCTCCGTTTCAACACGCCCGTGTGTTTCGACATACCCGATGCAGACTTTTATTCCATTGGAAAGCAGGTTATGCGCTTCCTGGAGCATCCTGTAGGTTTTACCCACACCAGCGCTCATGCCAATGTACACTTTGAATCGGCCTCGTTTGCTGCGCCGTATTAGGTCCAAAAAATATTCAGGAGATTGATTTTCCATATCTTAGAAGCCAATCGCCAGTGAAGCGGTACCGTACAACATGTTGGTTTTAGCACTATTGCGCGTGACAAAAAGGTCATTTTCGCTGTGCAAGTAGCGGGCTTCAAAGCGCAAAACAGCATTTTTTGTTGCCAAAAAATCCAAATTGACGGAGGCCCCGGTGACCGAAAAGTCGGGAGCGATTATCACGCCGTCTTTATCCGTGTAGTTTTCAATGCGTGCAGCCAAGGCCCATTTGTTGTTCAACTGAGCTCGCAAAATAGCATTTGGGGTAAACCAAACATCTTGCCCATTCGCCAGTGATTTTTGAGTGCCGACATCCAGCCCCACTATTATGCCGATTTTATCGGACAATTGAAAAATGCCATACAGGTTATTAAATACCCGCCACTGTTCCTGCTCGCTTTCTGGCCGTTCATTTCCAACATAAGAAGACCAATTGAGCGTAGTTCTTTCATTGGGTTTCCAGACAAGCTGTGTGCCAAAAGCGGGTGTATTATTGACTCTGGCAATGCGTTGCCATCCATTGAGCACCAATACAGAAAAGGCCCACTGTTCATTTGGCGTATGCGTAATTTTGGCACCCGCTTCGTAGTAAGGCGAATTTTCAGCGAGTATGCCACGAGTCAAGGTCCAACAGTCTTTTGAGATGGCACTTTCAAAACCAATGTGTGAGGGCATAATACCTATATCAAGCCAGGTTTGTTTGCCCAGTTTCAGGCCAGCATTGGCTTCCAGGATATTGCGCAAGCCAGCGGGTTCCGCCGCGTAGTTGTCCGCCATATAGGTGCCTGTGGCCAAGGCCATATTAGCACGCACCCGCGAGGCGGTGTAAGCCCCTTTAATAAAGCCCAAATTGAGGTTGAACTCATTGTTGCGGTTATGGCTGTACAAAAATGCTGGGCGACGATTGTTGGCCGGGCGATTTGCATCCAGACTGTAAAATGACTCCACATATCCAGAAAAAGTGAGCGCTGACGTTGAATCCTGGCTCAAAAGAATACCCGTATAAATTATGCAAACTGCTGCGATAGCTATTTTTTTCATGATTTTGTTCATTTTTAAAAGTGTTAGGAAAAGTATGTGCATTATTTCTTTCCATTGACCTTGTCAAGCGCGAGGTTCAATTGAAGCACATTTACCGTAGGCATGCCAAAGAAGCCTAAAATTGGTCTATTTGTTTTATTTTCAACCAAATCATTCAATGTTTTTTCGTCCATATTGCGAGCAAGTGCAATCCTTTTTACCTGAATCTTTGCTGCATTTGGTGAAATATCGGGATCCAATCCGCTCCCGGAAGCCGTAACCATTTCAGATGGGATTTCCTCTTTTTTCAGGTAAGGGTGCGCTGCCTGAAAGGCAACAATTCGCTCTTGTACCGTATTCAGGTAATCCGGATTGGTTGGGCCTTTGTTGGAACCGCCCGAACCGGCTGCATTGTAGGACACAGCCGAGGGCCTGGACCAAAAGTATTGTGGGTCGTCAAAGGCCTGGCCTATTCGCAGGGCGCCTATCTTCTGGCCATTCTGCTCCAAAAACTCAACATTGCCCTTGCCTGGCGCTAATTGGGCAATGCCCCACATCAGCAAAGGATATACGACGGCAAATAAGATAATACTGAAAACAGTAAGTTTTATAGCGACGACAAAATGCTTTTTCATATAAAATTTTATTTTTTTGAATACTTGTTGTTTAGAGCATGTCTGGGATTTTCCCGCTTGGCCCAAAACGGCTCTTTTTTC
>CAZIKN010000056.1:0-35097 GCA_964539805.1 uncultured Saprospiraceae bacterium
CGTCCAATCTGGCCCAGTTTGTCGTGGGTAAATTGATTCTGGGAGGGCGCGTCCGCCGTGGTTTCCTTGGTATCAGCGCACAAACCGTGCCTTTGCCTGTCAAAATTACAGATACCCTCCAGTTGCCAACCAAAGGTGGCATACTCATTCAACAAGTGGAACCCGGCGGCCCTGCCCAACAAGCGGGCATACTCAGTGGCGATGTCATGGTCCAGTTTGAAGGCAAACCCGTTGAGTCTATTGACGACCTGCATAAAACACTGGACGAGCAGAGCATTGGCCGCTTGTGCAGTGCCTGGGTATTGCGCAACGGCACTTTGAAAAAAATGGATGTGATGCCAAAGGAAATGAATTGAGTAACAGCCAAGATCAGACGGCACCTATCAGGAACTTACGCACCAAATTAAGGCCATAGGTACCCGTGAGCTGTATGTTTTTGAGGCGATCCCGGCCAAAAATATGCTTCTGACAGATTACCCTTTCCCGGTCTGCCACAGCCATCCATACCGTGCCTACGGGCTTATCCGGTGTGCCGCCATCCGGCCCTGCAATGCCCGAAACAGCCAAGGCCACATCCACCCCAAGGGTATTCAAGGCGCCAAGGGCCATTTCCTGCACGGTCTGCTCGCTTACGGCCCCAAACTGGAGCAAGGTATCGTGTTTTACCCCCAACAATTGCTCTTTCATACCATAGGAATAGGTCACCACTGTGCCAGGGAAATAAGCCGATGCGCCCGGCACAGAGGTGATCAGGTGAGCGATATAACCTCCGGTACAGCTTTCGGCGGTTCCAAATTGTTTGCCTTTTTCCAATAAAATCCTGCCGATCACTTTTTCTAAGCTGTCCTCTTCAAATCCATAGACCAAATCAGGGATAATGGCATGCAGCTCGGTCTTTTTCTGATCCAACAGGGCATTCAATTCCGCTTCTGCTTCGGGTTTTAGCGCCCCCGTCCACTGGCCTGTTATGCGCAGGCGAACCTGCCCCAAAGCAGGCAAGTAGGCCAATTTTAAATGGCCTGGAAGTTGTTCCTCAAAATCGGCAATACGCTGGGCTATCATGCTCTCCCCTTCGCAGGCCGTCAGCAAGGTGCGGTGGGCAATGGGACGGCTGCCAAAACGCGCTTTCAGGCGCGGGATGACCTCATGGGTCATCAGGTATTCCATTTCAAAAGGCACGCCGGGCAAAGAAATATAGACCTTTTCGCCCTGCTCAAACCACATACCGGGAGCGGTGCCCACTTTGTTGGTCAGTATGATGGCCTTGTCCGGCAACACGCTTTGGTCATACATGGTGGGCGGCAAAGGGCGGTTGACTTTCTTGAAATAGCCCTCAATCCGGGCGTATGTTTCAGGATGAAACAGCATTTGGGCCCCAAACAGGTCCGCTAATGTTTTTTTGGTGATATCATCCTTGGTAGGGCCAAGGCCACCGGTCATAATGACGATATTAGCCTCATTTCCAGCATGTTCTATACCTTTAACGATGGCTTCTCGGGTATCGCCAACACTACTTTTGCCCGTTACGGCAAAGCCGTTGAGGTTGAGCTGACGGCTCATCCAGGCAGAATTGGTGTCCGTAATTTGGCCGATCAATATTTCATCACCGATGGTGAGCAAATGTGTGTTCATATTTTTTTTAGGTTCATGAACGGAACAAGTTGTGATTTACCTGTTCCGTTATGGTTGAATTGGGTTACTTTTGCAGACATTTTTTCAACTCGTGCTTTCTGATTTTCACTACGACGAATTTGGCTTTGCAGAAGAGCCTGCCGCGCCTCAGGAAATTCTTGAACAAGAGCCGCATGTGCCTATTCGGGAGCAATTCCCGGAGGCCGGATCATCACATCTGGGCGGCACATCCGATGGTTGGGAATACCGCACCGTTTTTGGGGGCTCAAAATTAGCCAATACCTACAATATGGTGCGTCAGTTTCTGGCGGATGAAGGCTATGGCGACATTCCCCTGCCCGCTACTGCTGACGAACTAAAATTGTTTCGGAAACCCCGGCAGGCCCAACTGCTGCTGTTTGGCGAACGGGGCTACTCCCACAACCCGATCAAGATCCTTTTTTCTAATGATCCAAAACAACGAAACACCCTTATCGTTTGCCTGTACAATGAAAAAGCCGAAAATCACCTGCTCCGTTTTCACGGCGTCCTGGCAGTCAGCACATGATCACACATTAGCACATTAACTAAATATGTTATTTTTCAGCACCAACCAATTTAACCAACGGTCTGCTTTTTCGGGCGGCGGCGGATGGGGCTGCCTTATTGTAGGCGTCATCATGCTGGTCGGATTGTTTTATTTTCTAAAATGGCTGTTCGATATGCTGTGGGTCGCTTCGCCATTTTTGGTTGCCCTGGCCCTTATTATCAATTGGCGCGCCGTAGCCGATACGGGCAAGAGCCTCTTGTCAAATTTGGAAAAAAACCCGATAAGCGGGCTTTTTATGGCCGCTTTGGCGGTTGTACTATTCCCGTTTTTTTCACTTTATTTGGTGTTTAAAGCTTTGGGATACAACAAAATAAAAGAAATGAAGACCCAATTTGGCGAACAACTGAACAACCCTTTCGGGCAAAACTTTGATCCTTTCAGACCGGAGCATCGCCCCAGGGAAGAATACGCCGAATATGAAGAATTGGAAAGCAAGCCCAAAAACCAGGACGAAGCAAAAGAAAAACCCTTGCCTCCTCCCTTGCTGACCGAAAAAGAACAGGAACCCAAGGACAATAAAAAGTCAAATCCTTACGATCAGATGTTTGAGTAAGGAATGCTTGTTTTTGGACATTCCTACATCGTACAAAAAATGATTCAAGTTAGGGAAAAGAGCGTTTTACTGGGCAGCGCCTTTATTATGATGCTGCTATTTAGTGCTTGTTTTTCATCACAAAAAACAGGGAAAAGCAACAAAACGGGTGGTGGCGACCTCGCCTTTCGCGACCGCGTAACCACCTATGCCCAAAAGCAAATAGGAAGCCCGTACAAATATGCCGGCACTAATCCGGAAACCGGTTTTGACTGCTCGGGCTTTACTTCATTTGTGTTGAAAAAATTTGGCGTGCCCGTTTCTCCTGCCTCTTCCGCGCAGGCTACCGAAGGGCGTTTTATTCCCCTTGAAAAAGCTAACCCGGGCGACTTGATTTTTTTTGGTGATGGCTCACGCATACAGCACGTAGCCATGGTCATCAAGAATGGCAAAGAAGGCATCATCTGCGTGCACAGCACTACCAGCCGGGGTGTTATCATGGAAAACGTATCTACTTCAACGTACTGGAAACCCCGAATACTGTTTGCAAGAGATGTAATTACGGATAATTAGTGCGTGTCAGCGGCCTTTTGGAGGGCCTGCAAGAAAACCTGGACGTCCTGCGCACCTGAAACAGCCGTTTTCCGGTCAAAGACAAAGAATGGAACACCCGTAATACCAAACTGACGGGCCAGGGCCAAGTCTTGCTTAACCTCTTCCCTGTTGGCATCCGTGGACAAACTCTTTAGCACCTCTTTTGCATCTAAACCAATGGCCGCGCCAATTTCAGCCAGTGTTTGGTGATCCGCTATATTTTTACCTTCGGTGAAATAGGCTGCAAAGAGCCTTTCCTCGGCCTCTATTTGTTTTCCTTGTTTCAGGGCATAATGGCTGAAGCGGTGGGCATCAAAGGAATTGGCCACTACGGCCTTATCAAAATGGTAGTCCAATTGTACCGTTTTGGCCATATCTCGTACATAATCAATCATTTCTGATGTCTGTTGTGCCGACCATCCTTTTTTTTCGGAAAGTGATTGGGCAACGCTCTTGGTGGTATCTGTTTGCAGATCGGGGTCCAACTGGAAACTGCGCCAGATGACCTTTACGCTGTCCTTCCCTGAAAACCGGGCCAACGCCGCCTCAAATTTTCGTTTTCCGATATAACAAAATGGACACATAACGTCCGACCAAATTTCTACTGTCATGGTTTTGGTTGATGCGGCTTCGCGGGCAGGCTCCGGGCTTTGCCCATTAGCGAACCAAGAAAAAAAAGTAAATACAAAGAGGAGGCAGAAACGCATAGAATGTCTGTTGTGCTTTGGGTTTGAAAATCCGGCAATTACCCCCCTCCGCCAAACATATCCTTTACCCGATCAAAGAAACTTTTGTCATCTTTGTCCGGCGTGGGTTTAAAATTGGGCATGTTACGCATTTTTTCCAGCATCTTTCTTTCCTCATCATTGAGTTTTTTGGGCGTCCACACATTGACGTGCACCAGCAGGTCGCCGCGCTGATAGCTCTGCAATACGGGCAGGCCCTTGTCCTTAAGGCGGAAAATTTTGCCGCTTTGGGTACCAGGCGGTATGGTGACGCGCACACGCCCTTCCAGGGTTGGCACTTCCAATTTTTCGCCCAAAGCTGCATCAGGCAAGCTGATGAACAGTTCATGAATCAGGTTATTGCCCTCTCTGGTAAATTCATCATGTGGGGCCTCCTCAATGCCTATGACCAAATCACCGGAAGGGCCACCCTTGGCACCTGCGTTGCCTTTGCCTGACATGTTGAGTTGTATGCCATCATGTACGCCAGCGGGGATATCCACATCTATGGTTTCCTCGCCAAAAACGCGCCCGTCGCCCCGGCACACATTGCAGGGCGATTTTACCACCTGGCCAGCCCCGTTGCAAGTGGGGCATTGCACGGCGGTTTGCATCATGCCGAATGGCGTTTGTGCCACACGATTGACCATACCGGAACCGCGGCAGGTGCTACAGGTTTCAGCGGAGCTGCCCTCTCTGGCACCTGAGCCTTTGCAGGTATTACAGCTGACCTGCTTGCGTACTTTTATTTTTTTGTTGACCCCGGAATTGATCTCCTCCAAGGTCAGTTTTACCTTAATGCGCAGGTTACTGCCACGTTCGCCTCGGGAGCGCCCTCCCCTGGCAGCGCCACCGCCAAAAAAGCCTCCGAAGAGGTCATCCGTGTCAAATCCGAAGCGCCGCAAGATTTCATCCATATCCATGCCCTGGAAGTTGCCGCCGCCACTGCCGCCCATACCTTCCAGCCCTGCATGGCCAAAGCGGTCATAACGGGCGCGCTTATCGGGGTCACTAAGCACCTCGTAAGCCTCTGCGGCCTCCTTAAATTTTTCCTCTGCGCTTTTGTCGCCGGGGTTTTTATCGGGGTGATACTCGATAGCCTTTTTCCGATAGGCTTTTTTCAAGTCATCGGCATTGACGTTTTTGGCCACGCCCAGCACCTCATAATAATCGCGTTTCATACCTTGTTAATTTCTGATCCCTCAATAGGGGAAAATTGTAAAATGGATAATTGATGTTGGCAGTTTATTTTCCGACAACGACTTTGGCAAAGCGAATTTGTTTTTCGCCGAGCAAATAGCCCCGTTCTATGATATCCACTACCTTGCTTTTCAATTCTTCTGTTGGGGCAGGTATTTCCACTACCGCCTCGTGCCTATCGGCATCAAAATCATCACCGATCTGGGTTTCCATCACATTAAGACCCCTATTTTTGAGGGTATTGACCAATTTATGATGTATAAGTGCCACGCCTTCACTCAGGGCACCATTCTTGTCCGCACGGTCAAAATCGTCCAAAACGGGCAAAAGTGCTGCCATGATGTCACGCCCGGCGGTGCTGATAAGGTCCATTCGTTCGCGTGCGGCATTCCTGCGGAAATTGTCGAAATCAGAATACAGGTACATATACTTGCTCCGGCTTTCCTCCAATTGTGCTTCCAGGGCCTTTATTTTTTCCTGCTCGGCACTGCCTTCAGGCTTTTTTTCAGGCTCACTTTCGGGTATTTCAACGGTTTCGGGAGCATTCTCCAATACTTCAGGTTCGGTGTTGGCGGTATCTTTCTCCAGCATCGTTTTTATTTTTTTAAATGGGTTTTGCATTTTTTGTCTGTTTTCTTAACAATTACTATGCCTTGCCTCTGCAAATGACAAACTGACAGTCGCATACATGGCGCAAGTTTGTGGCTCAGGCAACCCTGAGATCAAGGTGTTCGGCATTGACAACATCATCCAAAAAAATGCCCGCCTTGGCATTAAAATCTCCCGGTGTTTCCGTCGTGAAAAATCGGCGCCCCCCATTTCGGGCCAGTTGCAAGTCCATTTCGGGGTGGCGCACCAAATAATCAGCCAAGCGCTCGGCCACTATTTCGCCCTGCGCTACAAGGCGGATGTGGTCAGGCAAAAACTGGCGTATCTTGGGGATGAGCAAAGGATAATGCGTACAGCCCAAAATGATGGCGTCAACCTGGTCGGATTGTGCCAGTAGGCGGGAAATATGTTTCTCCACAAAATAATTGGCCCCTGGCGACAGGTGTTCATTGTTTTCCACTAAAGGCACCCACATGGGGCATGCCTCCTGAAAAACCTGCAATTGCGGGAAAAACTTCTGAATTTCAAGGATATATGACTCGGACACAACCGTTCCGCGGGTGGCCAGAATGCCGATATGGCCACTTTGGGTAAATGAGCCTGCAATTTCGGATGTAGGCCGCACCACTCCGAGCACGCGCCTGTGCGCGGCCATGCGCGGGAGATCATTTTGTTGTATGCTGCGCAGAGCCTTGGCAGAAGCGGTATTGCAGGCCAAAATAACCAAAGGGCAACCCATGGCAAACAGATGCTCCACGCATTCCAAAGTGTATTCATATATGGTCTCAAACGAGCGCGGGCCATAAGGCGCACGGGCATTGTCGCCGAGGTAGATGTAATCATACTCCGGCAGCATCCTGATGATCTCGCGAAAAACCGTGAGGCCACCATAACCGGAGTCAAACACCCCAATAGGCCCGGGTTGGCTGACGGGAGAAATAGTATGGTTGGCTGTCATTTTTTGCACAAAGGTCACATTTGGCGACGAAGGGCGCATTATCTTGTGCCGCTTTTTTAAACACAACATGATATGGCACACAAAACCAAACAACTTTTGCGTATTGCAGCACTTTCTGGCCTGTTTACGGTTGGCCTGGGCGCATTTGGGGCACACGGGCTGAAGCCCCTTTTGAACGAGTATCAGCTCATGATCTTTGAAAAGGGCATACAATACCAGTTTGTACATACGCTGGCCTTAGCCTTGGCTGGCATGCTGTGGCAGCAACAGCCTGATCATACGCATTTTGCGCGCGCAGGCTGGGCTTTCCTATTCGGTATAGCCTGTTTTTCAGGCTCTCTTTACCTGTTGGCCTGTCGTGATCTGCTTCCTTTTTCCGTGATTTGGGCCGGCCCCGTCACCCCCATTGGTGGCCTGAGCTTTATGGCTGGCTGGCTATTGCTGTTTTGGGGGTTAAGGGATTAGGTCAGCCGGGCCGATGACAGCTTGAAATACAGGAGCTGACAAAAGCGCAATAGCCAATTCCGCATCCCAGGAAAAAAAATTCCAGCTCAGGCGGCCCATTGCCGAGGATTCCCTTATCATTGCAGCCAGCTGTGTTTTCTGCATGACGGCAGGCTTTGTACATAGCTTTTGAGCTAAATCTTAATCCTGATAACCCAATCATGGTCATCGTAAAAATCATGTGAATCATGGTATATATTTCTACTGACACCCTGCGCTTTTTGCTTTTCGAAGCCCATCGCATTCAGGATCTCTTGGCAGCCGAACGCTATGCGCACTTGGATGAATCCACTTGCGAGATCACACTGCAATCCGCCAAGGATTGGTCTGACAGCCAGTTGTTTCCATTTTTTAAGGAAATGGATGAAACGCCTGCCCGATGGGAAGCCGGGCGGGTGAAAAGCCATGCCCAAATCCGTAATGTCATGCGACAAGCGGGTGAAAACGGTTGGATAGGCTCGCAGGACGACTTTGATTTCGGCGGACTGCAACTGCCCGTTATGCTGCATTCAGCCGTGCATTTCA
Source organism: uncultured Saprospiraceae bacterium (assembly GCA_964539805.1). GTDB lineage: Bacteria > Bacteroidota > Bacteroidia > Chitinophagales > Saprospiraceae > M3007. Next base: position 7,869 of record CAZIKN010000056.1, read on the forward strand.
TTTTCCAGGCAGCCAACAACAGCGCACAAGGCTATCTGGGCCTCACGGCAGGGTCAGCGCGCTTGATCAGCTCATTCGGGAGCCGCGAATTGGCCGATACCTATGTACCCAACATGTACGCCGGTATTTGGCAGGGCACCATGGCCCTTACCGAGCCGCAGGCCGGCAGCTCGCTTACCGATGTTACTTGCTCAGCCCAGGCTACCGAGCAGGGCTATTATTTGATAAAGGGTCAAAAAATATTTATCTCCGGAGGTGACCATGAGGGGGCCGACAACTTTGTACACCTCACGCTGGCACGCATTGAGGGCGCTCCTGCGGGTGTAAAGGGCATTTCGCTGTTCGTTATTCCGCGTTTGCGGCCTGCGGATAACAATAGCTTGGAGTACAATGATGTACAAACAGTGGGTGATTTCCAAAAACTGGGACAAAGGGGATACAGCACTACGCATTTGGCCTTTGGGGAAGAGGGCGACTGCAGGGGTTGGCTCGTCGGTGCCCCACATCAGGGCCTGGCTTACATGTTTCAAATGATGAACGAGGCGCGCATAGGCGTCGGCAGTACGGCAGCGGCCACGGCCATGGCGGCCTATTTGGCTGCTTTGCAGTATGCCAAGGAGCGCACGCAGGGGCGTTTGCCAGGCAACCGCAATCCCTTGGATCCGCCAGTGCCCATCATACGCCACGCTGATGTGCAGCGTATGCTGAAAACGCAAAGGGTTATCGTGGATGCTTCTACCAGCCTGGTGCTCTATTGTAGCCGCTTGGCAGATCTGGCGCATACCGCAGCTGATGAGGAGGCTCGACATCATGCCTGGCTGCTCTTGGAATTTCTTACCCCTATTGTAAAAACATACGCCACGGAGCAGGGCATACGTTCCGTAAGCCTTGGCCTACAGGTGCTGGGCGGCTATGGCTACACCATGGATTTCCCACTCCAGCAATACTATCGGGATATCCGCATTATGTCCATCTATGAAGGTACCACTGGCATACAAAGCCTTGATCTGTTGGGCAGAAAGGTGTTATTGGAAAATGGCAAGGCATTTCAGGCACTGCTCGCAGAAATCAATAAAACGATACAATCTGTTGAAAACGACCCTGTTTTGCAAACTTATGCTCAATCTTTGGGCATAGCGATGGAGGCTTGGATTCAGGTCACCCAACAGCTGCTTACTTTTGCCCAAAAGGGAGAACTGGAGCGGTTTACGGCTGATGCCACGGTATATATGGAGATGGCTGCCAATATCGTCATTGCCTGGCAATGGTTATACATGGCCCAAGTGGCGGTTCAATCAGCCGGCTCCGCTCGTCGTTTTGACCAAGCTTTCTATGATGATATTGTGGAGGGTTTGAAATTTTACTTCCGCTATGAGCTTCCGCATGCGGAAGCCTGTGGAAAGACAATTTTGACTGCTTAGTAACACTCATTTGCCGTGCGCAGGTCTTACGCCCCGCACTTACCCCTTTCTTTTGGCAGTTGCCTGTTTCAGATATTTTATCTAAACTAATGGTATCTTTTTTCGATCTAACTATTTAATAATTAGCATATTATAAAATTAGCACATTTATTTAAATGAAATCTATTGCTGTTTTTTGTGGTGCCAACCGCGGCACCCCAGCGGTATTTGCCGAGCAAACCGAGCTGTTGGGGAAAATTTTGGCCGAGCGGAATATCCGAATACTGTTTGGCGGTGGCAGTGTTGGCCTCATGGGCGTTTTGGCCGATTCAGCCCTTCGGCATGGCGGACCGATAACCGGAGTCATTACGCATCAGTTGAACGCACTTGAACTTGGGCATCCGGGCATCAAAGATATGATTGTGGTTGAATCCATGTCGGAACGTCGCACTATATTGCTGCACGGCACGGATGGGGTCATTACCTTGCCGGGCGGATATGGTTCCATGGACGAGCTTTTTGAGGCCCTTACCTTGGCCCAGCTGACCTTGTATCCAAAGCCCATAGGCTTGCTCAATGTCAATGGCTATTATGATCCCTTGCTCGCCATGTTGGATCAAATGGTCATGCATGGCTTTTTGAAGGAAAACAACCGTCATTTATGCATTAGCGCTACCGACATCCCTACCCTATTGGACAAGATGGAAAAATTTGAGGTGCGTGCTTTGGACAAATGGCATTGACTTGTTGCGGTGGGAGACCATCCGGCCAGAAATTGATCTTTTTATACTGCTTTTCGGCTATTTTTCCCGCCCGGACGGGAAAAACAAGCCTCAATCAGCCCAAAAAACGCTAATTTCATGGCTCAGCCGCTCCCACGGCAATAGTCTGTTGAACTTGGTGTCACGTTTGGCAATTGCCCTATTAAACCGTTTTTAAACACCTTTACGATGAAATACTTTTTTGCTACCTGTTGGATTGGGCTACTCGCCGGTACTTTGTCTGCACAAACATTTTTCCCGATTCCGGGAGCGCTGTTGAGTCAGGCTGTAGCTTTTGAGCAAGCCAATGAGTGTTATATTCACTTTAATAATCCGTCTGGCGACAGTTTGCGGCTGCGCTGGCGATTGTTGGAGCGAAGCCTGCCGGACGGCTGGGATGCCGATCTGTGTGATTATGGCTTGTGCTACGAAGGGATACCGCCCAATGGCACCATGAATCCCATTTATGATACCATTATGCCCTACCTTAAACTCATTGTGCAGCCCGGCTCCAACGCTGGAGCCGGATGGGTATGGTTCAGAGTATATGAGTTGGGAAACAGCGGCAATTTTCAGGATGTCTATTTCAGTGTGTACACGCCGGGCACCCTATCTCTTTCCTCTCCTGAAAAAAATGAAGGCATCAGTGTGTTCCCCAACCCTGCCAAGGATGTTGTTTATTTGTCCAATCCGTCATCACACCCTATTCAGGCTACTTTTTTCAACTTTCAGGGGCAGGAAGTAGTGCTTGTAGACATAGCTCCTCAAGCCCAAACGGCTGTTGACGTGGCACATTGGGCAAAAGGACTGTATTGGGTCAAAAGTGGCATTAATATCCATTACTTGTTCAAACATTAGCATAACATGCAAAACTTCACTTACCTTTTTAACAAGCAACCCCATGACATGTACTTCGAACAGGTGTTCAAAATACGTCCCGTGGCTATGCAGTTGATCAAAAAATTTCTTCCTGGAGAACAGTTTTCCCGCTTAAATCTTGACACACTACAATTGTCCACGGAAAGCTTTGTTGGAGAAGATTTGCGCGGCCAGTTTTCTGATTTGGTGTACACTTGTGAGGCAAGTAATGATGAGAATCTTCGAATTTGCTTGTTATTGGAACACAAAAGCATATCAACAGGGAGAATGGTTTACGTACAACTAAGTCGTTACATGGCAGGAATTCAAGAGGAGGATATCAAGCAAAAACGAGATTATTTCACGCTGACAATTCCTATTTTGTTTTACCATGATGAAAAAACATGGGCTATCAAGCCCTTGAGAGAACAATATGGTCCTGTATCGCCCGAATTTGTAGGATATGTACCTCATTTTGACCTCATTTTTATTGACGTTCACGAAATATCTGATCAAGTTATCGAAAACATGCAGGACGCTATGCTTCTGCGAAATATTCTATTGGTATTTAAACATGCTCGCCAAAGTGATTTTTTTAAGGAACATTACCGCGATATGCTTATTTTTGCAGAGGAAAATGTGCCGGAGGAAATCCTCATGCATTTATTTTTGATTACACTATTCTATATTCAAACAGTTTCAACCATAACAAAAAAGGACATCATGGAAATTGCACAAGCATTGCCCACCCAATATGAAAAGCGGGTAAAGTCTGTATTTGAGGAGGTTTTAGAAGAAGGCATGGAAAAGGGTATGGAAAAGGGTATGGAAAAGGGTATGGAAAAAATGCTCATCTCTTTTTTGAAAAAAAACCCAAGCCTGACGGACAGTCAGATAGCTGCATCTTTTGATATTCCTTTGGCTTTTGTCAAAAAGGTTAGGGCCGCTATGCAATCCGCCACACAGTGAATCTTACCGAATTATCCATACGTCGCCCCTCACTGATTATCGTTGTATTTGCCGTCCTGACGTTTATGGGCGTGGCGAGTTATTTTAGCCTTCCCATTGAGATGGTGCCCAAATTTAGCGCACCAGTGGTCACCATTATCACGATTTACCCGGGCGCATCACCATCAGAAGTAGAAAATGCCGTAGGGAAACCCATAGAAGATGCCATTTCTTCCTTGGAAGGTATTGACCAAATACAGGTCAGTTCACAGGAAAATTCCTGTTTTATTGCTGTAGAACTGGATCAAACAGCGGATATTGACCGGGCGGTGCAAGAAATGCAGCGCAAAATTGGGCCTGTCGCCGCCTCCTTCCCCAAGGAAGTCCGATCACCGGTCATCAACAAATTTGCTTTGGATGAATTACCTATTCTGCGTCTGGCTGTTTCGGCCAACCAAACAGGTACTTCCTTTTTTGACCAAATAAAAAATCGTATAGTCCCTGCCATTTCACAAGTAAAGGGCGTAGGCCAGGTGAGCGTTCTGGGCGGCGAGGAACGCGAAATCAAGGTAAATATTTCCTCCGACCGCCTGGAACAATATGGCCTGTCCCTTATACAGGTAACACAAGCCGTACAGGCAGCCAACCTTGATTTTCCAACAGGCAAGGTTACGGATGAGGCCGGATCCGTTCGGATCAGGCTTGCAGGTAAGTTTTTGGCCTTAGATGATATCCGCAACTTAGTTGTGGGGAAAAGCCGTTTGGGTTCTTCTATTTACCTGAAAGACATTGCCGAAATACAAGATGGCTCACGAGAGCCAGAGGTAATATGCCGCACCAATGGCCAGCCCGCGGTAGGCATTATCATCAGAAAACAAGGCGATGCCAATGCCGTGGAAATGAGCCGCCTGGTGCGCGAAAAACTCGCTTCCCTTGCGGAAGCCAACCAAACAATAGGCTTACATTTTGATATTGTAGCCGATAGCAGCCAGTTTACCCAAAAAGCCACGGATGCCGTTATTGAGGATTTAATCCTGGCTATATTATTGGTAGCATTGGTCATGCTCCTTTTTCTGCACAGCATCCGAAATGCTGCCATTGTGCTGATTTCCATACCCACTTCCATTGTCAGTACTTTTGTCATGATGAAACTGATGGGCTATTCCCTCAACCTCATGTCATTGCTGGGATTATCCTTGGCCATCGGAATCTTGGTTGATGACGCCATTGTGGTCATCGAGAATATTTACCGCCATCTGGAAATGGGCAAAAACAGGGTGCAGGCCAGTTATGAAGGGCGGCAGGAGATAGGCTTTACCGCCATTAGCATCACGCTGGTGGATGTAGTGGTGTTTTTGCCCATAGTATTTACTACGGGCATGGTACCCAATCTGTTGCGACAGTTTAGCCTCACGGTGCTCACCAGCACTTTGATGTCCTTGTTGGTCTCCTTTACTTTGGTGCCCTGGCTAACTTCCCGATTTGCCAAACTGCACCGATTTGAGGGGAAAAACATGATGGGACAATTTGTGCTGCGTTTTGAATCCTTTCTGGATTGGATAGCGGATGGCTTTGTGAGCGTGCTCAAATGGGCCTTGAAAAACACCTTTACCCGTGCCATGACGGTTGCCACGGCACTGGGGCTGTTTCTGGCCTCTTTCCTTTTTGTCACCAAAGGCTATATCGGCAATGCCTTTTTTGAACCCGGCGAACGCGGTGAGTTTTTGATTTGGGTGGAAATGCCACGGGATGCCTCTTTGACACAAACAAACGCCACGGCACAAAAAGTAGAAGCCTGGCTTCGAGAACAACCCGCCATCAAAAAAACCTTTGCAACCGTAGGCACCAACAATAAATCGTTTGGCTTGAACGCCCCGTATTTGGCAGAAATACAGGTCTTTCTGGAGCCTATAGGCGAAAAGCGCAGTGTACATACCTTGATTTATGCCCGCCAAACAAGGGTAAAATTAGAAGAGATCATACCGGGTGCCAAGATCAACGCCTCACCCATTGATATTCTTGGCCTTTCCTTTTTGCCCATTGAGATCATGTTAAATGGGCCGGACCTGGATAGCCTGATCACCTTGAGCAAAAGGGTTCAGGCCGAAATGGCCTCCGTACCCGGATGCGTGGAAATAACCCCCAGTGTGGAGGGCGGAAATCCAGAGGTAAGGGTAGAAGTGAATCGCCAGCGAATGGCGGATTACGGCTTAGCCATGGCCCAGGTGGGCATGACCCTGCAAACGGCATTCAGCGGCAATACGGATGCCCGCTACCGCGACGGAGATTTTGAATACCCTATCCGCATTGGCTTGGATGCCTTTGATCGCCGCAGTGCCAATGATATCCGGAATTTGTCATTTGTCAATCCATTGGGCAGCACCGTGTACCTGAAACAGTTTGCCGAGGTCAAAGAAAACACAGCCCCCACCCGTTTGGAGCGAAGGGATCGTACCAGCTCTATTATGATCACCGCACAAGTGATTGGCCGTTCCAATGGAGCGGTCAGCCGCGACATCAAGGCGCGCTTGGACCAAATGCACTTGCCTCCCGGCACTTTTATTAAATATGGCGGTGACCTCAAACGGCAAGAGCAGGGCATCGGTACGATGGGCTTTGCTTTGTGGACCTCTCTCGTTTTGGTTTACCTGATCATGGTGGCCCTTTATGACAACTGGGTATATCCTTTTGTGGTTCTCTTCTCCATCCCGCTTTCCATTATTGGTGCCTTTCTGGCACTTGCTTTGGCAGGCAAAAGCCTTACCGTCTTTACTGGCATGGGCTTGATCATGCTTATTGGCTTAGTTGGGAAGAATGCGATCTTGGTTGTAGATTTTGCCAATCAACTGCGTGACGAAGGGATGGAAATCAAACAAGCCCTGTTTCACGCCACCAAAATGCGCTTTCGCCCTGTTCTAATGACCAATATTGCCATGGTGATAGGGCTGTTGCCCATTGCTTTGGCAGAGGGTGCCGGCGCTGACTGGAAGAACGGCCTTGCCTGGGCCATTATCGGCGGCCTCAATTCCAGCATGTTGCTTTCCTTAATTGTTGTTCCTGTGGTCTATTGGCTATTTGACCGATTGATGGCACTTACTGGTTTTCAACATAAAAAAGATAGGCAAGTTTTTGAGGTATAAAAAACACGCATGCAGCCATATCATAAGTATCAAAGACAAAAGCAAGGTGAAATAACAGCTCTATTGTTGGCTTGCGATAAAGCCTCATTACCATGACCTATTTTCTTAATATTTACCCAAATAGTGTGATTTTCAAGTGAATAGACTGTTTTCCAACATGACTTGGCAGGGATTTTGGATTACCTTACCATATCATGCATCGTATCATCCTACATAAACAAATTGATCATCAGTGGCATTACGTTCGCCTGAGCACGGTATCCCTCAATGCCATAAGTATCGAGCATGGTATATGCGGCCATTTACCTGAACAAAACAGGATGGTTGAAATTCCAAACGGGCACAGCGTATTGGTATTTTTACAAGAGCAAGCTGCTATATGGCTCGAAAATGGCTATTACAAGCCTGGCCCCAAACAGCTCCCCGTTATGACGCTCCATTTCCAACTGCCTCGCTGGGGTGGCTACCCCTCTGGTGCCCCCTGGTATGATGATTGGACCCAAGATTACCTGGATCCCATTTCAGAAATATTAGAACAAACCTGCAACGGTGTGCTTAAAAGCAATGAACGTTTTTCGGGTAATCACCTGTATTACTACTCCATTTACAACGAAAAAGCAGCTCGCGAGGCCATTGCGGCCATCAGCCTCAAGGCAAAACGCAAGCACCCATTGTCGCTTCATATCGGTGGAGAAGAGAAATACATCAAAATCCCGCTTGACCCCAATATCCCGGACTACCTGCGTTCCTTGTTTCGGACCATGGAGAAAACAGCGCGCTTGCTAAGGGATTTGCCTGGTATGGTTGGTGCCGATCCGCTGCAACCAATACCCATTACAGAACCAGCGCGCAGAATAAGGGGAGAGAAGGCTATTGAGATACGCCAGGTGTTGAAGGATAAATGGAATTTTACCTCAAACCTTTGGGATCCGTTAATCCCGGCGGCAGTTCAGGAAACCGTATTCCTCAACGGTATCACAGATGAAAAAAAACAGACCATTAATACGGAAATATTGAAGCGGCTAAAGGAACCCGTCTTCCTGCTGGATTGTGAATCCGGTCTGTTTGAAATCAGTCCTGACAAAATTTTTGAAGGCGCTTATGAAGGTGCTGTGTTTGACAGCTCCTACGAGTGGCTCATCTACTTTTCGCACCATTACACCACCACATTCTGTGGCGATTGGTTGATTCGCGTTGTTAAAGAGGCTTTTGCGAATGACCTGGATGCCTTAAACCGTTGGTAATCAATTCTTTTTACAGATCAAGTGCCGGGCGTGCCATCGGCGTCGGGGCTGGCTGACTACTTAATCCGAGTTGTTCGTGCAGAATGTCATACAATAGGTCATGGTATATCGGGAAATCGGGCAGATTGTTATGGCCAGCACCTTCAATAGGGAAAAGGGTGATTTTTTGAGGCGCAAGATCTCGCAACATTTCGCCCTGCCGCATGGGTATCATACGATCTCGGGCCCCATGCAGGATGTAAACAGGGCAGTTGATCTTTTTGATGAAATGATCAGTACGGATGTGATAGCGCAAAAGCCAATAAATAGGCAAGATGAAGCCGTAGCGCCGAATGTGATGGAGAAAGGAATAATAAGGACAATCAAGGATCAACATTTTGGGGCTGTTCCAGGAAGCAATACGCGAGGCCAGGCCACTTCCTAATGAGCGGCCATAAAGCACAATATTTTCTTCTTGATACGCTTCGGCCAACCACTTGTACACCTGCTGCAGGTCATTGTACAAAATACTTTCTGTGCGCCTTCCCCTGCTTTTGCCAAAGCCTCTATAATCCATGATAAAAAAATCAAAACCTTTACCCACAAAGTCTTTGGCAAACTTTCCCCAGCCTTTGATACTTCGCGAGTTGCCTTTGATGTAAAAAACAACGCCCTTGCTGTTGGGAACCCTGAAATGTAGCGCGTTCACTACCCCGCCATCCTCCATTTCAAAATTGACTTCTGAAAATGGGAAAGGATATTTATAGGCAAACCATTTGGGCAAACGCTCGGGGCGAAAAAAAAAGAGGTCTTGTGCAAAGTAGAACACTGCACACAAGACCCCGTACACCAGCCCAATGCTGATAAAAACCGAGGGATTAACAAAAAGTGTCATAAGCCATTTTCAGGTTTGCGGCTATAGAATCCGCCGGACGGCCTTCAATATGGCGACGCTCAAGAAAATGTACCAATTTCCCGTCTTTGAACAGTGCAATAGAGGGTGATGAAGGTGGATATGGGAGCAAATATTCCCGTGCTTTGGCGGTTGCCTCCGTATCAACTCCCGCAAAAACCGTGTAAAGTTTTTCGGGATGCTTGTCGTTTTCGAGAGAAAGCTTGGCTCCTGGCCTTGCCATTGCAGCCGCACAACCACAAACACTATTTACCACCAACAGGGCCGTGCCTTGCTGGTTTTCAAGTACTTGGGCTACCTGATCGGCCGAACTCAGGGATTCAAAGCCAAAATCGGTAAGGTCTTGTGACATGGGTGCTGTAAGCGCTATCGGATACATCATGTATAATTTTGAATGTAAATTTTGGAATTTATCTTGTAAACAAGGCACAAAAAAACACTATTTGCCAGACATTTGTTTAAAGTAATTATATTTTGCTACGAAGGAATTACATTTGCCCGTCACATCATTCGTTTTGCCATGCCATTACCTACCCACAATTTCTCTTACGAAGAGTTTCACGTCTTTGTCATGCTGTACGCAGCCAACGCAGATGGGCGCATCACAGCCAAAGAAGAAGACCTGATAAGCCCCGGAATAAGTCCGGAATCTTATGAAATGGTTAAGCGAACATTTTACCAATGTGATGACAACGAAGCCTTGGCCACCATACTTTCCTATCAAAACAAATACCTAAACTCAAAGTCGGACCGAGATAAAGTGCTGGCCGATATGACTCGAATTTACGAGGCCGATGCGGGTTTTCAGCAAATTGAGCGCGGTGTACACAAATTGTTCTCCAGGATATTGAACAGTTTGTAAGATTTACAAATAGGCTCAATTGTTTTGCACCACTTCCTTACCCGATCAGTTTATAGCCTGTTCCCCTAATGTTCACGATCTGAATTGTAGTGTCCAAGGCAAGATGCCGCCGCAGCTTGGTGATAAACACATCCATGCTCCGTGCGTTAAAAAAAGTGTCATCTCCCCAAAGTTCGAGCAGGACATCACGTCGAGGCAATACTTTGTTCCTGTAGATGCATAACCGTTTCAGGATTTCCGCCTCTCGGTGGGATAGTTGAATGGTGGTATCAGGATGGGTAAGGGATTGCCTAATGGGATCAAAAAGATAAGATCCGATGTTAAAAATCTCTTCCATAACTGTTGCCTCCGGGAGTCGGCGCAGCTGTTCTTTGATGCGAACAATGAGCTCTTCCATACTAAATGGCTTTCGCAGGTAATCATTGCCTCCAATTTCAAAGCCTTGCACTACGTCCTTGGTTTGGTTTTTAGCGGTCAGGAAAATGATGGGCAGCGTTGAACCGCTTTGGCGAAGCTCCGCCGCAAGGCCAAAACCATCTTGCCCGGGCATCATCACATCCAAGACCATAAGATCCGGTTTTTTTTCTGCCAATATCTTTTTGGCTTCCTCTGCATTGGCGGCATGTAGCATGATAAAGCCCCTGTCACCGAGGCTTTCGGTGACAATGCGAGCCAGCATTAGCTCATCTTCAACTAAAAGGATCTTATACATTCAAAAGAGCAGGGTAAAGGCGATTCCGCCGTTTTGCACATTGGTGTACGGCTTACGATTCTTTCCAGATGGTCTCACCCAAACAATTGATATACAACCATTTATTATCTTTAATTACCAACGCCAAAGCTCCGCGGAATGGCGTAGCCGCTTCATAAATAGCAGGTAGTACCACTTGGCCTTCAGCATTAATATACGCCCACCTTCCGTTTATTTTTACCTGTGCAAGCCCTCCTGAAAACATTCCGGCATCCTCATATTTGGGCATAATACTGAGGCGGCCTGTTTTATCAATAAAGCCATAAGCACCATTGATTTCCACCAACGCCAAGCCCTCGCTAAAATCACCCGCAAGATCAAACATAGGGGCTACCGCAATTTGGCCTGATTGGTTTACATAGCCATACTTACCTTCACGACTGACCAAGGCCATGCCATCAAAAAACTCGCCGTTGGCGATACCTGTTATAAATTGAAACTGTGGATCAAATTGCTCCTGCCCCGAAATGTTGATCAGGGTCCATAAGCCATCCTGCTTGACCCAGGCTACATTGCCCTGAAAGGCTTGGGCAAAGGACCATTTGGGTTTAATTAACCACTTGCCGGCCCGATCAATATAACCCCACCCGTCAGGTTCAGCGGCGGGGGCACTGCCCTTTTGGAAAGAGGCAGTTTGATCAAAAAACGGTTTTATCGCCCAATTGCCGGCGCTATCAACATAACCGGCCCTATCCTCTATCCTGACGGCGGCAAGGCCCTCGCTGAAATCGGCAGCCTCGTCAAAATTGGGCGCAATCACTTCATTGCCACGCTGGTCAATATAGCCCCATGAACGCACCACCTGTACACGGGCCAATCCTTCTTCAAAAAAGCCGATTTGGCGGTAAACCCGTTTGAGCAGTAAACGGCCCAATTCATCCATCGGAGTCCATTGGCCATTAAGCCTGACTTTTGAAAAGCCATTGTGGTATTCTGCCGCTTCTAAGTATTGGGGTTCCACCACCACTTCCCCAGCAGCATTGATGAAACCAAAATAACCTTTTTCACGGATTTTGAATAGCATTTCTTGTATTTGATAGGGTTAAACACCTTACATCAGGGTTTCGGTGCGCAAATAGCGCTGGACATAATCTTCGATACCTTCCTCAAGGCCGTAGAATGGTTCGTGGTAGCCAGCAGCCCTCAGCTTGCCCATTTCAGCCTGCGTAAAATACTGATAGGTATCACGTATGTCGGCGGGGGTATCTACAAATGAAATAGAAGGTTCAAGCCCTAAAGATTGAAAGGTACTTTTGGCAAGGTCATAAAATGTTCGCGCTTTACCCGTGCCCAGGTTGTAAATACCGTTATCGGCTTGATGTTCCAAAAAATACAACAGCACGTCAAGCACATCTTTTACATAAATAAAATCTCGGCTTTGTTCTCCATCCTGGTAATCGGGCCGATGTGAGCGAAACAGTTTCATGGCACCGGTGGCTTTTATTTGGCGTACGGTATGAAAGATTACCGATGCCATGCGGCCTTTGTGGTATTCATTGGGCCCATATACATTGAAGAATTTGAAACCTGCCCATTTTGGAGGTGCTGAGCTTTGCTGCAAAGCCCAGACATCAAAATCCTGCTTGCTTTGGCCATAGGGATTGAGCGGTTTTAGGCTGGGGATCAGGCTGTGATCATCTTGGTAGCCCAATTCGCCCAGGCCATAAGTAGCAGCGCTGCTCGCATAAAGGAAAGGAATATCAAAACCCGAACAAAGTATCCACAATGCCTTGGAGTATTCCAGGTTGAGCTCGTCAAAAATAGCGGTGCTCATCTCTGTGGTATCTGTTCGTGCGCCAAGATGGATCACTGCATCAATATCGGTATGGTTGCGCTCCAACCAGCGTACCAAGTTTTGACGGTGCATTTGGCTAACATAGGTTTTACCTACCAGATTGGCATTTTTATCCGCCCTTGTGAAGTCATCCACCAAGATCAAATCCGTGTATCCTGCATCATTGAGCCGTTTGGCCATGCAAGAGCCAATGAATCCTGCTGTTCCGGTTACGATTATCATTTCTAATATAGTCAAAGCAAAGCGGTTTTGAACGATTCATTGATGCAAATCTTTAAAAATCAAGTAAATCAATCTGCTGAATCCTCAAAATCACTTAAATCGGGGTAAAAATTGAGCGCAAAAGTAGCAAAAAACGACAAATAAAAAAACGGTGCGAAGGGGCGTATGTCCCTTCGCACCGTCATCAATCTTTTTAAAAAGAATTAGCCACGAGCCATTCCTTCCAATTCTTCCCAATATTCCACGGCTCGTCTTGTGTGCGGGATACAGATGGATCCACCCACCAAATTGGCTATGGCAAACACCTCGAACACCTGGTCACGGCTTACGCCTTCTTCATAACATTTTCCGAGGTGGTATTTGATGCAATCATCGCAACGGAGCACCATAGAGGCTATCAGGCCCAGCATCTCCTTGGTTTTTACATCCAAGGCTCCTTCTTGATAGGTTTGATGGTCAAGGCTCCAAAAGCGTTTGATGACCAAATTATCATGCGCGAGTATGCGCTCGTTCATGCGCGTGCGATAGTCGTTGAACTCCTGTACTAGTGACATTTACAAATAGATAAAGTGATGGGTAATGTGGTCATGCACCTATCATCGTTATCCTTTTGATAGCATGGATGGTGTTGACCTTATTGTTTTACAAAACGCCCGAAGTACAACTTACCCTCATCAATGATCCTTATGTGGTACAATCCGGGTGCGAGGGAGTTGATCCCAAGTGCGTTTCCGGGCGTAAAATTAGTACTTAACACGGATTTACCATTGGCATCTGTAACTATGGTTTGGAAACTTTCCCCTTCGGGCTGTTCATAAAAGGCAATAGCCAGTTCATCACTTGCCGGATTGGGTGATAACCGCAGCAATTGCAGCTCACTGCCTGTTGATACTGCCCTGATCGGGGAATAGCCACTCGTTTTACCATCAAAATCAACATTGCGCAAGCGGTAAAAATAAACTTGGCCGGGAGCCAAAAATTTGTCCTCATAGGCATATTGACGGGTAGTTTTGCTGTTTCCACCGCCATCTACCCAGCTCAACACCTTAAAATTGAAGGGATCATCCTCGCTGCGCTCCACCTCAAAACCCTTGTTGTTTTGCTCAGTGGCTGTTTGCCATTGTAAAAAGGCATGCTGTTTTTCGGTAAGCTTTACCGTAAAATCTTGCAGCTCTACCGGGGCCGAGGGGTTGAATTGAATGGTAAATGCCTCATCATTTACATCAAAAAAGATATTCCCGACGGATCGGATCATGATACGGGCATCCGTAGTGGCCACATTGGGATAGGTGACTGTTTGGGTGCCGTCATTGCTTGTGCTGAGGAGGAGGTCCTGGAAATTTGCGCCGCCATCAAAAGAAATCAATATGTCCACAGAAGCGCAGCTCACCGGGCTGTTATTGGTATTGGCCACATCCCAGGTTATAGTACCCGTAGTGCCGCCAAGCACTGTCACATTTGTATTGGGCATTGTGACGGCAAAGGGGCCGCTGCCCGCATTGACCGTTACGGTCATATCCTGCTCTGCAACACAGCCTCCTGCGGCATTGTTGTCACGGACGGACACCCTAAAGTTTAGGGTACGCGCTACAGAAGGCAATTCTTCCCAAGTGGGATCAACCCCTGCCAACAAGTCAGGGAAATTGGGAAAATAGCGTGTAGGCGATGCTACGGGATCCAAAGACCTAAACATAGGGCCAGAAGTATTGGTTGACTCCGGGGGCATGGGCTGTGTGGAACTGCTCCACGCGTTTCGCTGCTCCCAACAATAGGTCAGGGCATCTCCATTGGGATCAGAAGCCACTGCCGTCAGGAAAAAAGGAGTTGACTTGGGTATGGTACGATTGGTAAGGCTGTTAATCGTAGGGATGGAGTTGCCCGTAGATACCGCCACATCACAAGCCGCACCACCTCCACTAACCACAAAAGGCCAGGTCTGTTGTATGCTGCGGGAATGGAAATAATCATCACTGTTGGGCTGCACATCCGGTGCACATACCCCTGCATAGCCCATGATGGTGCTGGCACTGCCCGGCTCCATGGCGCTGCTGTTGGAGCGGTTGCAGTCGTCATTGTACTGGGTGTGCTGTCCATTGAATTGGTGGCCTAATTCATGTGACACATAATCCACATCAAAAGGATCACCGGTAGGGTTGGGGTGAAGGCTAACGCCCTGCGCTTTGGCCGAACTGCTGCATACACTGCCCAAGCTGGCCACACCGCCACCGCCTGTGCCAAACACGTGGCCTACATCATAATTGGTCGAGCCGATTACATTGGTAATGGTTGTTTGATTTTGGGTAAGCATGGCTGATGAATTGCCATTGGTATAGGGATCAGAGCTTCCATTGGTGTAAATAATGAGCGTATCATTGGGAATAAGGTTAAGCCGAACACTAAAATCCTTTTCATAAATGCCTGTTATCCTGTTTACAGTACTCACAATAGCAGCCAATGCAGGCTGCTTGTTGCCAGCGGTGGCACCGTGAAATGACGCATACTCTCCGGTACAGGCAACGGCCAAGCGGTATTCACGGCGAGTGCCACAGCCAGCCGTTCGGGCCTGAACGGTTTCGGGCAACTCTATTTCCGTCTTGTCCGATGGCGTCTCCACTAAGCAAGGATATTTTTCCTTTGAAAAATGCTTTTTGAAGTAGCAAACATAGAGGGCTGTATTCTGGCGGGCATAGGGGTCAATAAACCACGATCCTCCTTTTCCGCCCATGACCATAGCATGAAAACCCGCCATCGTATGATCCATCCGCAAGATCAGAAAGGGATTGTCCACCCCTCTTCCGGCATAGGTGCGAATATTAGGGTAAGCGGCCTCCATACTTGGGTGCATCACGGGCACCCGCCAGATACGGAATTTGGCAAAACCTCCTTCGGGAGTGGGCAGATCAATTGTAAGACCCCGCACAGCACCTGATTCTATGGCGGACTCTGCAGGAGCTTGCTGCACATATTGTTTCAAATCATTAAATTGCAATTGCAGCGTAGCATGACGGCTGGGCTTTATCCAGCGATCCTTTTCCGGGATCTGGACAAAATCCTTATCAATTGATTTCCAAAACAGTTGTGTTCCATCACTTTGTGAAAACATTCGGCTTTCAAGCGTGAACAGACACATTAAAGCAAAAATAATACGTACAAAAGACATAGGGAAAAAATTCAGATACACTTCTGTAAAATACAAAAGCTGGTGATTATGTTACGGATGTAATGGAAAAAGGGATGCGTCCTACTTTGAATTTCGGGCTGCAAAACAAATATATCCTATTGTATGTTTCAATCTGTATGTACATAATTTTGCAACTTTAGCATCTATCTGTCAAATGATGCTCATCACCAAACAAGCGTTTTTCAAAAAAGCCCCGCCAAAAACTTTCCAACCGCTACCTTTGCCACATGTCAAACGCCAACAAATACGTCTGTATCCACGGACATTTTTATCAGCCACCCCGTGAAAACGCATGGCTCGAAACCGTTGAGCAACAGGAAAGCGCCCGCCCCTTTCATGATTGGAATGATCGGATCAACTTTGAATGTTACGCCCCTAACGCTGCCGCCCGCATTTTGGATGAAAAAGGCTGGATTACCAAGATTCGTAACAATTACAATCGAATATCCTTCAATTTCGGGCCTACTTTGCTTACCTGGTTGGAAGAGAATGACCCTGATGCATACCAGTTGATCATCAATGCTGATGTCCGTAGCGCTGAGCGTTTCGGGGGGCACGGTTCCGCAATGGCCCAAGTGCACAGCCACCTTATTATGCCTTTGTGCAATTATCGGGATAAAGTAACCCAGGTTACCTGGGGCATTCGCGATTTTGAATACCGGTTTGGCCGTTACCCCGAAGGGATATGGCTTGCAGAAACTGCCGTAGATACCGAAACCCTCGAGGTTTTGGCTTCACATGGCATAAAGTTTACGGTATTGGCCCCCCGTCAGGCCAAAGCCATTCGTATATTGGATACCCGAAACGCCGCCTCGGATTGGCAAGCCGTATCCGCTGAAACCATTGACACGCGACGCCCTTACTGGTGCCAGTTGCCAAGCGGCAGGCGTATTGCCCTTTATTTTTATCATGGCGGCGTGTCACAGGAAGTAGCTTTTAATGGGCTCTTGAACAGCGGCAAACTGTTTGCCCAGCGCTTATCTGCCCATTTTAGCCCCAACGATGAACCACAGCTCATGCACATCGCCACCGATGGGGAAAGTTATGGGCACCATCATAGGTTTGGCGAAATGGCCCTTGCTGACTGCCTAAATTACCTGGAGGGCAGCGGACAGGTTAAACTGACCAACTATGCGCAATTTTTGGAACTTTTCCCTCCTACCCAGGAAGTGAAAATCCATGAAAACTCTTCCTGGAGCTGTGCGCATGGTGTAGAAAGATGGCGCAACGACTGCGGCTGTAACACCGGCGGCAATTCCGGCTGGCATCAACGCTGGCGAAAGCCACTACGTGAAGCCTTGGATTGGCTGCGTGACCAGTTGGCCCCTCTTTACGAACATGAAGGCGCACGCTACCTTCGTGATCCGTGGTCAGCCCGCAATGACTATATCAATGTGATACTCAACCGCAGTGATGAAAACGTAGCGGCATTTATCCAAAAAAATGCCCGCCGCCAACTCAGCGCAGAAGAAATCACAAAAACGCTCCGACTGCTCGAAATCCAACGACATGCCTTGCTGATGTACACCAGTTGTGGCTGGTTTTTTGATGAAATTTCAGGCATTGAAACCAACCAAATCCTCCAATATGCCCTGCGGGCTATGGATTACGCACTTGATGTAAATGGCACGGAGCTCCACAATACTTTTATTCAACGCCTGAGCCTTGCACCCAGTAATGTGCTGCCTAACGGGGCCGTTAGTTTCCAACAAAATGTGATCCCTACCAGGGTAACCCTTGAAAGGGTAGCCACACATTTTGCCGTAGCCTCTCTGTTTGAGGATGACCCGGAAGGCCTTGACCTGTTCAATTATACCGCCAGTGTCGAGTTTTTTGAACGCATTGAGGCTGGTACCCAACAATATGCCGCCGGGCGCCTGAGTATAAGGAGCCGCCTCAGCCATGCTGAAAAAACCTTCTGTTTTGCCGTACTGTATCTCGGTCAACAGCACATCATCGGCAACATCAGCGCAACCATGAACCGCTCTACTTTTGATGCCATGTACCAAAGATCGGCCAAGGCTTTCAAAAGTGCCAATCTGGGAGAAAGCATTGGCGTGCTTCAGGAATATTTCGGGCCCGAAAAATTCACCATCGCCACCCTGTTCTCAGATGAAAAGATAAAAATCATCAAGGAAATTACCGATTACAGCCTCTCCTTGGCCGAATCCAATTTCCGAAATGTATTCAATGACAACTACCAACTGATGACAGCGCTGTACGATGCCAATCTTACCCTGCCTGATGCCTGGCGCAATATCGCCTCTTATGTCCTGAATGCCGACCTCCTTGAGTTTTTTGAAGATGATGACAGCACGGAGACCCGCACCCTGCGCCGTATTGCTGACGACCTGCAGCGCTGGAATATTAAATTGGCGGATACCGAGGCCGTGCAGCATGCCATCGGCGAGCGCATTTACCGCGAAATAGAAAAAATTGAAATGGATGAGTCCTCAGTGGCGAGGGTCAATTGGCTAAATGACGTACTGACCATCGTAAATGACATGGGCCTTAAACCCGTAATCTGGCGCAGCCAAAATGTATTCTATTTGCACACCAAGGGCTACCGCAAGGGTCTTTGGGTATTTATCAGCGAGGAATGGAAAACGGCCTTGATGCGATTGGCAGGATTGTTAAAGGTGCGGCTTTAATTTTTCTTGAATAAAATTTAATAATTTGCTAAAAATCAAACACTTAGAATAAATTTATTTAACACCTTGTATCGTACAGGAAAATCATGTCAAAAAAATCCTTTCTCCTTATATTGGATGGCTGGGGCCTCGGCCCAAAGCCCGAAGCAGATGCCATCGCGCAAGCCAACACCCCTTTCTTTGATGCCCTTTGGCAAAAATATCCGCACAGCACCCTGATAACCCATAGTGAAGAGGTGGGCCTGCCCGATGGACAAATGGGCAACTCAGAAGTAGGACACCTCAATATTGGTGCCGGGCGCATTGTATGGCAAGAGCTGGCCCGCATTAACAAAGCCATACGCGAAAGGGAATTGCATAAAAACAAAGTCCTGCTGGATGCCCTGCACTATGCCCGTACACACGATAAAGCCGTGCATTTGCTCGGCCTTGTGAGTGATGGAGGGGTGCACTCCCACATAGAACACCTTAAATCCTTATGTGATATTGCCACAGAACAAGGTAATCAAAAAGTTTTTGTTCACGCCTTCACGGATGGCCGTGACTGCGACCCCAGGAGTGGTGCCAACTTTATCCAAGACCTTTTGCAGCACATCGAAAACAAACCAGTTAAATTAGCCTCTGTCATAGGTCGTTACTATGCTATGGACCGCGATAAACGCTGGGAACGCGTCAAATTAGCCTATGACCTGCTCGTAAATGGTATTGGGGAGCCCGTGGAGGCAGGCAAGGATTCAAGCGGCAAATACCCTGTCATAGCAGCCATGCAGCACATGTATGACACGGGTGTTACGGATGAATTCTTAAAACCCATGTACCTCAAACATACTTCCTCCCCTGCACATCAGTTTATTGCCCAGGATGATGTGGTGCTTTGTTTCAATTTCCGCACTGACCGCTTGCGTGAAATGACCCAGGTACTCAGCCAGCAGGACTTGCCGGAACACGGTATGCATGCCCTGCCCTTGTACTATGTGACCATGACCCGTTATGATGACAGCTACAAAGGGGTAAAGGTTATGTTCGAGAAAGATGATGTGCGTAT
Source organism: uncultured Saprospiraceae bacterium (assembly GCA_964539805.1). Classification (GTDB taxonomy): domain Bacteria; phylum Bacteroidota; class Bacteroidia; order Chitinophagales; family Saprospiraceae; genus M3007. The sequence continues at coordinate 27,619 of CAZIKN010000056.1, forward strand.
GACGCTTGGTGAGGTTATTGCCAATGCGGGAAGAACTCAGGTTCGCATTGCTGAAACTGAAAAATACCCGCATGTGAGCTTCTTTTTCTCTGGCGGCCGCGAAGAACCTTTTAGTGGTGAGCGACGCCTCATGGTACCCTCTCCCAAAGTAGCCACTTATGACCTGCAGCCGGAAATGAGCGCCCCCGGCATCACGGAGGCCATTATGAAAGATATACGGGAAAACACTCCGGACTTTATTTGCCTGAATTTTGCGAATACCGATATGGTTGGCCATACCGGTGTATTTAGTGCCGCCATGACGGCTGCAGAAACGGTGGATTTTTGCCTCAGCCAAATTATCCCCCTGGTTTTGGAAAAGGACTATACTTGCCTGATTATTGCGGATCATGGTAATTCAGACTACATGATCAACGAGGATGGCACACCCAATACCGCGCACACCAAAAATCCCGTGCCTTGCATATTAGTAGGGAACAACACCGAAAACCAAGGGTTAAAATCCGGGAAATTGGCTGACGTGGCTCCAACCATCCTTCAACTGATGGGATTAGCCAAACCCGTGGAAATGACGGGAGAAAGCCTTCTTGCGGAATAAGATGGTTCAAATTTTTTCATTGTGGTCCACCACTTCCATCAAGGTTCGGAAAGCTACAAATTTGCCCTCATACCGCTCGCGATGATCACGCTGGAGCGCCGGGGCAAATTCTGCCTGGTACCGATGTAGGTGGGCCATATCTTTTAGCAGGTATTGAACGGTGTAGGTTTCGGTATCTTCCTGATCATCACTAATCAGCCGGCTAAATCGGTAGGATATAAACATGCCCGTGCTCATGACATCGGGGATATGTTGCTCACACATCCAGCGCGCCCAGGCTTGGTGTACCTCGCGATCAATGGATAATGTGACGTTGTATAGTATCATATATGAAGAAGCCTTTTTAAAGGATTAACGTCCGGCCCTGCCAAAGAATTCAGCCAGCAAATTGGGGCCAAAAAAATCAAAATCATCTTCTTCTTCCAGTTCATAATCTTTAACTAATGCATTAAATCCCTCTTTTGTACGAATCATATTAGTCCATTGGGAAAAAGTGTGCGCATACTTTTCTTGTCCCTTCACATGTTTTTTGATGTTGTACTCCATAATAAAGGGTTCATTATCAAACAATTGTGCATACATATTTCCATTGTTGTCCGGATGCTTCATATAAAGTTCCATTTCCAATTCTTCCTTTTGTGTTTTCAGCACATCATTAAAGTATTTGAGCTGCTTCTCATCAAAATTGGCAAAAACATTCTCCCCGGACAACAGATTCATTTGAAGCTCCAGTAACTTGAGGTGATTATTGGCTTCATACGCTGCAGTGATTTCCTTCATCACCTCTGTTTTTTCGGCACGGCGTTTTTCATCGGCCTCCTTATCAGGGTGAAAATGCTTGACCAAATCAAGGTATATCTGTTTTGTTGTCTTGTTTACGGCGGTCTCCGCCGCTTTTTTATTGACTTCTGCCTCCAATTGTTTATTGCTCTTTTTACGCGTTTTGCGCTTGGCCTCATAAGCCTCCTGCTCGGCCATCATCTCCTCCTTGCGCTGGTTTATTTTGTGCATCATTTTTTCCGGATCCTTCAGGTCATCAGGATCCAAATCCATTCCAAACATTTGATTGGCCATATGGGCAGTAAAATTCAATTCCTCTGCCTCGTCAGCCTCCATTTGCTCCTGCCAGCTCATCTCATCCTCGCTATGCTTGTCATAAAGCGCCATGACTTCTTCGTCTTCATGAAAAAACGTCGTATTCAACAGGCTACCCGCCTCTTGTGCAATGATGGCGTGATACCTTTCGGCCTGCTTTTTTTTGAGCAGCCCGGTAAATGGGCTTTTGTCCATTTGCACAATAAATTCCTTTACGGCAGTAAAGACCTTTTTTTCAGCAGGAGACACCCTGGCCTCTCCTGCCTTGCGAAGTTCCAAATCCAATTTCATCGTTTTTTCGATGTCTCTTTGGATTTTTTTGATGTCCGTTAAAAGTTTGTTGTAGCGCTTCTGCTCTTTGCTCAACAAGGCTTTGTGTGCGTGTTGGCTGATTTGCAGGGTATTATTCATAAAAAATGAACCTTGTATAATCTCAATAATAGCACAAAAGTACAATAGACTTATTGCGGAGGGAAACCATCCGGCCAGAAATCTCAAATTTCATGGCTCGGCCACTCCCACCGCAACAAGTCTATGCAATAAACACGGCACCTTTTAATTTTCACTGCTGCCTGGTAGCGGATGCTGGCCGGACAATAGGTGCTACGGTAGCCGAGTCTATGGCTGGAACATCCACGGGTTGCAGGGGTCTTGATGGACGCATCCGCATCAGTGAATCATTAAGCTGTTGTTTAGCCTCCTCCAACAAAAGGGAATCCACTATTTTTTCTGCATCGGCCAATAGGCCATCAATGCATTCTTTGCTCTTTTTGGTCCGAAATTCCGTTACCCGCTCCGAAATCTTTTTTTGTATAATTTCTTCCTTGTCAGGCCCACAACCCATAAGACCGCACAAGGCCGCAGCCCAAAGAAGCTTTCCGGAGAACAAAGGACGGGCCTGCAAACGAAACCATCTTTTAAGCGGCGTTTTTAGTAATTTTAAAAAAAAATTTTGCACAAAGCCAAAAAAGCAATTAGGAGTTTTGCTATTGAAAATCATACACTTATACTGTATTGATAATTGTTGGGACAATTTTTTTTCAAAAAAAAATTTGGAAGGGTTGCACAGTTTGAAAGCTGCTGTATATTTGCATTACAAATCAGCCGAACATGATGTGCTGCAAAGTTGCATAATTTCACCTTAGGGTGTTTTTTATAAGAAGTTTTCATTTGGTTTTTTGGGGTTATACAGGGTGCTGCCGGAAACGGTTAGTGCCCTGTTTTTTTTATTGTTTTTTCCAAAACTATTCTCACTTTCGCACTTTATTTTACAAATCCAATATTCTTTCTGCATGACAAAACTACGTATGGGTATGGTTGGGGGCGGCATCGGTGCTTTTATCGGTGGTGTTCATCGCATTGCGGCTGCCATTGATGGTGAAATTGAACTGGTGTGCGGTGCCTTCAGCAGCACGCCAGAAAAATCAAAAGCATCAGGAGTTGAAATGGGCCTTGATGCCGCTCGCTGCTACGGTTCTTTTGAAGAAATGATCAGGGCAGAAAAACGGTTGAAACCCGAAAAACGCATGCAGTTTGTGAGCATCGTGACGCCCAATCACGTTCATTTTGCTCCGGCAAAGATGGCACTAGAAAACGGATTTCATGTCATCTGCGACAAACCACTTGCATTTAACCTCAAAGAGGCCCTCCAACTCCAGAAAATAGTAGAAAAAACGGGGCTGCTTTTTGCGCTAACCCACAATTACACTGGCTATCCTATGGTCAAACAGGCCCGACAGATGATTCGCCACGGGGAATTAGGCAAAATCAGGAAAGTTGTGGTTGAATACCCGCAAGGCTGGTTGAGCACACCCTTGGAAATGGGGGGCCAAAAGCAGGCAGCCTGGAGGACCGACCCAAGCAAAAGCGGCCTTGCCGGGGCCATGGGTGATATTGGTACCCATGCCGAAAATTTGGCTGAATATATTACTGGCCTAAAAATCAAGGAAATGTGCGCCGATATCTCTACTCTGGTAGAGGGCCGCCAATTGGATGATGATGGCAATGTATTGCTCCGTTTTGATAATGGCGCACGCGGTATTTTGCATGCCAGCCAAATTGCCGCAGGTGAAGAGAATAACCTAAATATAAAGGTATATGGGGAAAAAGGCGGCTTAGAGTGGCGTCAAATGGAACCGAATACCCTTATCGTAAAATGGTTGGACAAAGCAAGCCAGCACTACCGAACAGGTGTAGGCCCTCTTTATCCCGAGGCTTTGGCGCATGCTCGCATCCCGGCAGGTCATCCGGAGGGCTATCTGGAAGCATTTGCCAATATTTATCGCAATTTTGCCAAATGCGTAAAAGCACGCCTTGAAGGCAAAGAACCTGATCCGCTTTACATGGATTTTCCCACGGTATATGATGGAGTGCGTGGCATGCAGTTTATCGAAAAAGTGATTGAAAGCGGCAAAAGCAGTAAAAAATGGGTGACTTTTTAAGCGCTCCATCCTATATTCCCCCAAGTAACCCATCACTCCATGACCAACGACATACTAGCGGCCACGCTACTTATTAGCGTTTTGCACGGCATCATACCGGGGCACTGGCTGCCTGTGCTCGCCTTAAAAAAAAGGTATGATTGGTCCTCAGCCCTTACCCTTCGCGTGGCAGCCATGGCTGCCACGGCACACGCGGTAAGCACCGTTTTTTTAGGCGTGCTTTTGGCCAGTATCAGCCATTTGGCCGCTGAAAAAATGGAGCTCTACACCCATTGGATCATGCCCATAGGGCTGATTGCGATGGGTATATTCTTTATGTACCAACACCATACGCACCACCATTTCCACCTTTCACACGAGGAGGATGTGAATAAAGCCAGCCGGCGAAGGGTGGTTGGTTTGCTGGCCCTAATGATGTTTTTATCCCCTTGCCTGGAAATAGAGGCTGTTTTTCTAAAGGCGGGTATTGAGGGGCCCTATGCCGTGGGTATGGTTGCCCTGATTTATGCCACAGTATCAGTGGCAGGCATTACCCTCTGGGTTGCCTTAGCGCAGAGGGGACTACAGCGGCTCAACTGGCATGGTATTGAACACAATGCGGGGCTTATTGCTGGTTTGGTATTGGTGTTGGTTGGGGTGGCTTCCTTTTGGATGCACTAAATGAAGTTTTTTTCTTTAATTACAAAACACTATTTCATCACCAAATCAGCGCCCGCTCTTCCAACCAAAGTGCCGATGGCCACTCCCATTCCACTCAAGCGAACAGATACCACAACATTGGAAGATACCTTTTCTATAATGGGTCGTTTCACCGAACCAAGCCCCAGAATGCCGGTCCACCACCCATCCACTTCCACTTTTTGCCCTGGGCAGATAACGGTGTTGAGCAATTGGACCAGAGCACTGCGAATCAATTCATTGGACCCAAAAATATCGGTGCTTTCCTCGTTTAATGCCAAGTGACGACCACCGCCCAACAAAATACGCCCGTCAATATTGCGGAAATAATAGTAGCCGCGATCATAGTGAAAACAGCCCTCTATGTTTAAATGGGGAATTGGCTTGGTAATCAACACCTGATTGCGGGCTGGTGTGATATCCGCATCTGCAAAAAGGCGCCTGGCAAAGCCGTTTATTGCCACCAGAACTTTGGGCACCCTGATGCTCCAACCATACTCTGTTTCTACGGTGACACCATCAGAAGTATCCTCCAAGTGCCTGACACTAACCCCATTATATATTCTTATACCTTTGCTTTCTGCAATACGAAGGAGGGTGACCATCATTTTACCAGTATGCACCTGTCCTTCGGGCTCATTCAGGATCAGGTTGCGTACTCCCCTGAAACCAAAACGGGCCAAGCGTTCATTGGAAACCCGGTAAGGATTAGGCTGCCCGGTTATCGCAGCTATTTTGTCATTGAACCAGGGCATGCGCTCAAGGCATTGCTGAAAGCTTTCGTCATCATCATCTGTAAACATTTCGTAGCCACCCAAGCACTGAAAATCCATATTCTCGTCACCCACCAAGGCCCGAAGTTGCTGTAGTCCTTGCCAGCGTTTCTCCACAAGTGCCAGTACTTCATCCTCCGTCATGCGGGTGAGATCATCCAACAGTTCGGTCAAAGAACCATAGCAGGCAAAACCGGCATTGCGGGTACTTGCGCCCACAGGCAGGGCACCTCGCTCTAAAATGGCAATATTGGCAGTGGGATGTTGCTCTTTGGCTCGAATGGCCGCGGTAAGGCCAACAATGCCACTGCCTATAACGACAAGGTCAATATCATTTAGAAAGGATACCTTTTCCCAATAACTGAGGTTGTACTGCATCATAAAGGTGGGCTTAGGGCGTAAATATCTGAATTATTGGCTCAACACTGCCGGACTCATACCCATAGAGGAGAATCCGCCATCATGATACAGGTTTTGCATGGTCACATAGCGGGTATAGTCACTAAACAGGGTAAGGCAATAATTGGCACAATCCTCGGCAGGCGCATTGCCCAAGGGCGACATTTTATCGGCATAATCAAAAAACTCCATAAAACCTTTTACGCCTTTCCCGGCTGTGGTCATCGTTGGCGATTGTGATATGGTATTCACCCTTACCTTTTTTTGCGTACCGAGGTGGTAGCCAAAGCTGCGGGCAAAAGATTCCAAAAGGGCTTTTGCATCTGCCATTTCGGAATAGTCTGGAAAGGTGCGCTGTGCAGCGATATAACTCAAGGCCACTACACTCCCCCAGTCATTGATGGCATCCAAACGAAGCATGGTGTTCATCATTTTGTGGAATGAAATGGCACTGATATCCATTGTTTTTTGCATCCATTCGTAGTTCAGGTCAGTGTAGGGCTTGTTTTTGCGGGTATTGATGGACATGCCAATGGAGTGAAGCACAAAATCAAATTTGCCCCCAAAATGCTCCATGCTCTTATTGAACAGGTTTTCCCAATCTTCTACGGAAGCCGCATCGGCAGCGATTACCGGTGCATTGCATTTTTCCGCCAATTGATTGATTTCGCCCATGCGCATGGCTACAGGGGCATTGGTCAGCACGATTTGTGCGCCTTCTTCCACGCAGCGTTCTGCTATTTTCCAGGCGATGCTCTGATTGTCCAATGCACCCGAAATGATGCCTTTTTTTCCTTGTAAAATCATTCTATGAAAAAAGATGAATATGAATGGTAAATGATATGAGCGGCAAATGTACAATGTAGAAAGTATTTTGTGATGAAATCCTACATTTGCCCGATGCTAAGCAGCAACGAACAAACCATATATACTTTCAAAGGACACATACCGGCACTTGACGGCATTCGGGGTTTGGCCATCGCTATGGTTATGGTAAGCCATTTTTTGTTCCGTAACCTGTTCCCTAATGATGTATCCTACAACCTTGTACAGAGTGGTTGGTTGGGCGTGGACCTGTTTTTTGTTTTGTCCGGCTTCCTTATCACTGGCATCCTCTCCGACTCCCGTGAGCGCAAGGAAGGGTATTGGAGCGCTTTCGTTAAGCGTAGGGCATTGCGCATCATGCCCCTTTATTATTTTAGCGTTATTATTACCTACCTGACCATCGTTTTGGTGGAAAAAACACCCGAAAGACTTCATGGTTATGACTCGTTTAGCTGGTTTTTTACCTTTACGCCCAATATAGCCATGGCTTTTAAGGGCGATTGGCTATCACACAGCAATGTGTTCAGTCTCAATCATTTATGGTCGGTGGCAGTAGAAGAACAGTTTTATCTTTTATGGCCTTTGGTGGTGCGTTGGTTGCCGCCCCGCGCTTTGCTGTTGTTGTGCGCGCTCATCGTGCATTTCAGCTGCGACCTGAGGCATATAACGG
>CAZIKN010000057.1:0-34972 GCA_964539805.1 uncultured Saprospiraceae bacterium
AGGAAATATTGAGCGAAATTGGCTTTACAGACAATACTGCACGCCTATTGTACTACCTTTTGGACAAACAGGACACGCAAATTCGGGAGGCGGCATTGGCCAAATTGAAAACAAAACCGGACTTGGAGTCCGAATTGATAAAAATTTTAGCAGAATATGAAATCAATGGAGATTATCGTTGGGTTATCGTTTATTTAGAAGATAATGTGGTTGAACATCCAGAACGGTTTGTTGAGCCTTTAAATAAGGTTATCAATAGAATTTCAGATGAATTCAAATATCGCCTTCAAAGTTTTGGCGCAGAAAACGACTTTTTGGAGACGCTAAATATTGAGGGCTTGTGCCGCGTTTTGGACACGCAATTCAAAGCGTACAAAGCCGATTTCCGCCCCAACATGGAGAAAATGCACTCGGAATTGGAAGCGGAGCCAAAGCCTGATTTTTTAACAATCCGCAACAAATACAAGAAGGCCGTCAAAAACTGGTTGGACTCAAATTAAATCCTATTTTTTAATGAATCCATACAATTTCATACCGCCGCAGGTGCTGGGAATAGCGACACTCGTGGGCACATACTGCCTTATTTTGGCGTACCAAAAACAGCATGAAATCCAAAACGTGCTGTCAAAAGGTATCAGAACCACCGGAACTGTTGCCGAAATCCTGCAAGACCCATCGGGCAATGGCGGCGGCGCACCTGTCATCGAATTCGACTACCCGAACGGCTCGTATCGGCATTATTCGAACACCTACGTTTCGCCCTGTGCCTATTCCGTCGGGCAGAAGGTCGAGATTTGGTATTTATTTTATAAATCAAGTCAAAAAGCAGCACTGCCTGACGAAGAGCCGGGCACCTTGCCAAAAACCTTGCTGAAATGGGGCATTGTGCTATGCCTTTTGACTTATCCGGGAGTGCTGCTGCGCTTGACAAATCTTATTTGATTCACAAAAAAATCTCAACGATGGCTAACACCAACTCGTACTAACGACAAATGAAAACTATCCTAAATCTCTTCAGATTGGTCCTCGCCGGACTGTTTTTTATCCTGGCTTTCGGTTGTTTCCGAAAGAAAAAGGATACGCCCAATTTGGCTGACTGGTTAGAAAAACACTTCCCGGGACGTTATGAAATCGTGGATACCTGGACGGATGACGCAATCCGAAACCTTAGTTTCAAAGTAAAAGAATCGGTTATCGCCGACCGCTCGGATTCGCTTTTGCAAGTCCTGGTAAAGTACGACAAGCGAGATGCCGACTTGGGCCTTTCGCCGGGAGAAATCGAATCGCGTTTTGAATCTGCAAAGCTCGAATTATCCGATGCCCGCTCGCTGTTTGCCGCTTTTCAAGCCATTGGTTTTCAAAAAATTAGCGTAGGAATCAGGCACAACATAGCGGTTGTTTTGATTTTTGAAGAACCCTCTCCAGAGCATCGAAAACAGGTTTTGCCTATTTTGCAGAAGGCGATTTCATCTTGGACTGCGGCCAAAAAATATGGACTGAAGGTGGCTTTTATGGAACCGGAATTTTTTCAAACCGAATTTATGGAAATCATTCCGCTCAAACATTGGGTACGTCGTGACCGCTGGCAAAGCCAAAAAATGGTGGTTTCGCTAAACCTTGACGCGGGCTACGTTTTTGACCTTAAGAAAATGGGAAAAGCGTGGCAATTTAACATCGAATCGGACAAACTATTGGAAATGCTTGAGCGGGCACGCCCCATAGCACAGCGCTGGGCAGAGGAGCGTTTTCAAAGAAAATTATTTGTACAGCCGATTTCAGAAGATGCACCATTACATGAAAAACTGGGTGCCAGGCTGAAGTTCTCGTTCGCTGAAACGGTTGCTGAAAACACCCGAGCCTTTTGCCACGTAGAAGGGGATTATTTGTTGGACGAGGATGTTTTTCAGAATATACGCTTGGCAGGAGAGGAAGAGTAACGGGCTTTTCATGGCTCGGAGGGCAAGCATCAATCGTGAAATTATTTTTTTATGGTCAACGCAAAGTGGTTTTGAATTACTCGCGTCTGTAAATCTTTAAAATCAGGTAAATAAATCCTATAAATCTTCAAAATCACTCAAATACTGGTATATCATTCCTGAATTTTTTAAAAAAAATAAAATGTTTGTCAATTTTACCTTTGGGATAAGCTGCTATATTTACTATGTAATAAGCGCAATGTCTGAAAATAGGTCACCAACAGGTCATGAATTAAGTGATGAAAGGACTTTAAAAGCTTTGGGTATTGGGTTCGCTATATCCACTTGGATAGTAACCCTGTCTATCTATCGGAAAGGCGGTTTTGATTGGGTGTTACAAAACAGAGAGCTCCGTAAGTTATTGGTCGGAATTGGTTGGTTTTGTATGGCTGCGATAACCTATGCCAGCGCTTTGTTCAAATGGAATTGGGAATGGTACAAACAGGCATTTCTGCCATTTTTCGGATGGTTATCAAAAAACAATGGACATACATGGATACCCTTACTGATGTTAGTGCCTTATTTTTTTCTTTTAAATGCAAGATTGAAGGCAAATATCCCTCCTCAAGCGTATAAAATACCTTTGACAATCGCCTTTGGCTCAACAATTTTAATAGGCGCAGGCTTATTACATGGTTGGCTGCGTTTCCATCAAAAGTGAAAATCCAGTCCGGCAGCAAAGTGCCTGCCCGGCATACGGTAACGTTCCAGCTCTTCATATTGCTCGTTGTTTAGGTTGTTGATGGCAAAATAACAGCTGCTGCGTTTGTTAAGGTTATAACTGATCTTGGTATTGGTAATCAGTGCGGCATCGGGTTCGCTTCCCGGGTAAATGAATACTTCTTCTATTTTACTTCTGTAACGGCCATTTACATTGAACATAAATTTGCCGCATTGTGCGCTCACAGACCCGCCAAAAGTGTGGCGAGGTTTGTAGGCCAGAGCGTCATTAACCCGGTTGGGCGATGCATCGCGGGCATCCAAAAAGGTATAGGAAAGATTGGCGTTCAGCCAGTTGCGCCATTGATAATGATAGGACAATTCAAAGCCCTGCATGATTGCCTCGCTCAGGTTGACGACTTTGTACAACAATGGCTCTAATGGGTCGGACAACTGTTGAAAAGAAATAAGATCGTTGTAGCGATTGTAAAACAGGCAAAAATCAATGGTAGCATTGGGGGTCGGATTAAATTTCCCGCCTAATTCACTGGAAATAACCAAACGCTCCGGCCTTAATCCCGGGTTGGGCATAAAACGCAATCCGCCACCTTGTTCAAATTTGATAAATCGCTCAGCAATAGGTGGATCACGGAAAGCCTGGGCCAACAGTGCGCGCAAAGAAAAATTGGGCTTCAAGCGATATATCGCTGCTAATTTGGGGCTTATATTGCTTTCGTTGGTTTGATTTACGATACCAAAATAATCGTAGCGGATGCCCGCTGTCACCGTGCATTTATCGCCAATGCTTATTTCGTCCTGTATGTATGCACCCACGCTGACGGCTTGGTGTCTGCCATACAAAAACGTATCCGGGGTGCCTTCTGTATCATCCCATTTGCTGTCAGTCCCTACAATAATATAGTGCCCTTTGCGGTCGAAAAGGTCAATCTGGGTAACGTTACCCAGTCGTGAGGTTTTGATATTGGAGCGTTCAACGATTTGTTTGCCTATATTAACATTGGTACTATCATTGCCCGGATCATCATCAAAAGTAAATAGTGAATGGTTGCGGTAGTGGTAAAAACGGGTGGTATATTTCACTTTTTCCGTTGGCCGGGCCTGATAAAACAGGTCTGCGTTAAACTCACTACGATCCTGGAAATCATCTTTCCTGAAATCTGCCACGCTATAGGCTTGGCGGAAACTAAGCCAGGTTGCCGGTGTAGAATTGTAGATATGATTAAAATTAGCTGAAAAAGTGATCTGTCTTGTTTTGGACAATTCCCAGATGGTTTTTCCATAAAAATTGTACTGATCAAAATCACTTTTTTCTCGATGGCCGTCATCTGCCCTCCAATTGCCGTCAACAAGATAAGAAAATCGTCCTTTTCGGTTGCTGTGGTTCAAGGCAATGGTCCTGAAATCATTGTAGCGACGGTAGCCTGTGCTTTGGGGTGCCGGGCCATATGCCCCATAGTCTAACTGAAGACGTGTCTGGGGCTTGTCGCCTGGCTTTTTTGTAATGACATTCACAACACCGCCCATGGCGCTTGAGCCATACAAAGAGGAGTAGGCACCCCGCACCACCTCAATGCGTTCAATAGAGCCAAGTGGCACTAAATTCCACAATGCGCCGCCCGACTCAGGACTGAGGGCGGGCCGTCCGTCAATCAATAACAATACACGATTGCCGACGCCGCCTCCGGCCACTTCTGAAGCCCCTCTTATGGAAAATGCTTGAACATTGGAGCCGCTGGAGCGGGTGACCACTACGCCAGGCATTTGATCAAAAGCCTGATCAAATGAACTGATATTTTGCGCTCTGATCTGACTGTTGGATATGATACCTATGCTGGCTGGGGCCAAATTTATTGCCTGTGACCGAAGGCTCGCAGTTACAACCACTTCCCCTACCTCACGGGATGATGCAAGCAACTTTGCTTCTACCCACTGGGTCTGGGTGGCCACTACTTCAATGTTTTCAATGCGCAAGTCTTGATAACCCATGTAAGTGACCAACAAATGATATCGGCCTACGGGCAAATCCTTTATAGTAAAACGGCCGGCATCATCTGAAATGACGTGATAAGGTGCCTCCAATACTTGCACCGTTGAAAATGCCAGTGCTTCGCCGCTCTGTGCATCCTTCGCTACTCCTTCAATACTGCCTTTGGCTAAAGGTGTATGCAGGGGCTGGGTGTTCATGGCTATTTGGCCCTTCAGGGAAATTACGGAAAGGCAAAAAGACAAAAGAACTAAACTGCCAAGAGTAGTGTAGCGAAACAACATGGTGTAGTCGAGGTATAGACCGGGAGCAGTGAGCCGGGATTGGCCCGGCCCATTGCTCTCAGTTAATGTTATGGTAGTGTTTAAAATCACTTTACTTTTTGAATATCAACTATTTATACCATTTTTTCACAAAATCAAAATCGGCGGTAAAATTGATTTCCTTTTGCTCGCCTTCCGCAATGTCAAAGGATACCGGAGGAAGGTAATCGAATACCTTGATCACCGATGGGCCTGCCTTAACCTTGATAACCACACCATGGCTAACCTCTGTTGGTTTGTTGTAGTGGACACCCAATGTGGCTGTTTTGAGATTGGGATTGGTTATCCGATTGTGTCTGAAGCCCAATGCCAAAGCGGAGTAATTACCCGGTTGCAGTTCGATTTCATAAGCATAAGTGTTTTTGCCTGTCTGGTACGTAAAAATGACTGGATTTTGTGCGTTGTAAGGGGCGCCTACAGCAAAGGTGCCGCCTAACACATTAGGACCAAAAAAATTATCGGGCACCTCGCCCCAGCCTGCCAGTGGGTTTAGGCTGAACTTGGGGAAAACCGTCAATTCTACCACGCCACTGTCTTTCCATGTGCTCCAGGTACTTGTGTTGTTGATGGTGATTGTTCCATATATTTTGGTCGTTTTAGGCTCATCCTCACTTTTGTCACAGGAGCTTAAAAAGAATGTAGTGGACAAAGAAGCCATCAGAATGAGCAAAGTAGCAATGTTGAATCTTGCAAAAGCCATATTCGTTTGTGTGTTTAGTTTATGTTTAAAATCGGGTGCAAGTTATGTGCATAAAAAATTGTGAATTTTCACAGAATTGTCATTTTTGCGTGGGAGACATGGATCACGGTCAAAAATTTGCACTTAGTGCATGTTTGAGGTTTTTTCTACCTTGCAGCGTTTTTTGAAAAATTCCTTTTGCGATAATAATGGCTAAGTCCAACAAACCTACCCCCAAACCCAAAGCAACAGCACCTGCGGCTATCTCGCCAAAAGCAGAAACCGCCCCTACCAACTGGCTACAGCGCCCTCCTGTGCTGAATGAGCGCGACCCTTTTTTACAAAAATGGTTTTATGGCATTTCTGCTTTTGCTTTTGTGCTTTTTATCGCTCTTTCATTGGGGGCTGGCGTTAATGCTGATGATAAATTTCAGGTGGATTATTCCCAAAAATTGGTCAACTATTACGGCACCTTTGGAAAAGATACAGCTGCATTGAACATCCCCGATGGCAACATGCACCTTTATGGAGGCTTTTTTGAGATAGTAACCGGTTTCGGCAATAAAATGATGGGCTGGCAGCCCTCTAACGAAAATTATCATCACCTAAGGCACGTATCCATCGCGATTTGTGGTTGGGTCACCTTGTTTTGTGTAGGCTTGTTTGCTCGCTTGATCGCAGGCTGGCAAGCCGGCATTATTGCCTTGGTTATTATGCTGTTTTCCCCTCGATTTGTGGGCGATTCCGGGATGAATCCCAAAGATATTCCCTTTGCAATGGGCTACATGATGACCATTTACAATATGGCAGCAGTGTTGAACAAAATGCCCCGGCCAGCTCGTTGGAACATTGTGGGTCTGATCTTAGGATTGGCTATATCGCTGAGCGTAAGGGCTGGCGGTATGCTCAATTTTGCTTACCTGTTCTTCTTTTCAGGTTTGTTTATCGTGCTCCAACAAGGGTTTGCCGGTGTCTTCAAAGGCGAAACCATCAAGCGCTATGGCCTAATCATTGGAGGATCCGCCGTATTTGCCTATTTTTTGGCCGTTTTGTTTTGGCCTTTTGCCCTGCAACGGCCATTGAGCAATCCGCTTTTTGCCTTGCAAAAATTTTCTGATCTGGAAATTGCCATTCGTGTACTCTATGAAGGTGTAAATGTAAAATCGGATATGGCTCCCTGGCACTACCCCTTGAGATGGATCGGCTACACCATTCCCTTGGCAGCACTTTTGGGATTTGTTGGTGCTTTTGCCCTATTGCCGCGTTTGCTCAGACAATACCAGCCACTTTGGGTATTTTTAGCCATATTTGCATGTGTTTTCCCCGTTTTTTACGTGATTTACAAAAAATCCACCATTCATGACGGCTGGCGACACCTTACTTTTGCCTATCCAACCTTGGTGGTATGTGCTGCCTTGTTCTGGAATGAGCTAAGTAAAATATTTGAAGGTAAAAAAGCGGTTCAATACGCAGTTATAGCAGGTTTGGGTTTGACTATGGCGGACGCGGCCTGGTTTATTGCGGCTAACCCTCAAATGCCTTATGTTTATTTCAACCCCATTAAAGGTGGTACCAAGGGCGCTTACGGGTACTATGAAACAGATTATTGGGGCGTAAGTATCCGCCAAGGCGTTGAGTGGATGGAAAAGCAAGGTATTCTGAAAGAAGATATGAGTGAAACAGTGGTCATAGCAACCAACATGTTTTATCCCTTGCGCCAATACGTATCCAAGTATGGCGACAAAGTAAAGTTGAAATACCTAAAATGGGAAAAAAGGTATGATGATGCCTGGGATTACGGCCTCTACCCCACCCGATTTATCAACGGCAGCGCCTTGCAAAAAGGCTTCTGGCCGACAGATAATACCATACATACCATATATGCGGGCGGCGCTCCTATATTGGCCATCATGCAAAATAAAGAGAAAAATGCCGCATTAGGCATGGCAAGCCTCAAGGTAAACGATGCCAACGGTGCCATAGGTTTTTTCAAAAGAGAGTTGGAGCAAGTGCCTGATAATGAATTGGCTTGGGTTAATCTTGGCCAGGCTTACATGAACATCAATTCTTTGGATTCGGCCAAATGGGCTGCTGAAAAATGTATTGAGATCAGTCCGGATGACATGCAGGCGAACAATATGATCGGTTTATATTGGCTAAATAAAAACGATGGTAAAAAAGCCAAGGAAGCCTTTACGCTTGCACTAAAACGTGAACCCAGCAATCCGGGCGCTTGCTATTACCTGGCTATCATTGCCCAGGCTGAAGGCAACAATACCGGTGCGTTAAACTATATTGACAAAGCTATCCAGCTTTCTCCAAACCTAAGCCCGGCTTATGAGTTGGCGGCAAAAATTTATGAGTCCATGGGCAATGCCCAACAGGCACAAAGAATAAGAGCAGCAATGCCCAAATGACCACAACTCGGATCATAAGGTTAGGGCTTATGGTGTTTGGAACTTTGGCCCTTATGTCCATCCTGTTTTTTCGGGAGCGTATCGGGCATATTGATATGGCATTCCAAACATTTTTGATCCTTAAAAGTGGTGGCTTAGAAGTTCAAAGTGGCCGTTTTGGAGCCATCGTGACACAATTTTGGCCTTGGCTTGCCCAATTTTTGGGCCTCCCGCTAAAAGCCGTTATGATAGCTTACTCATTGGGGCACGTGTTATGGCCAACCATACTTTTTGTTTTTTGTATCCGTATTGGCCAGTTTAGTTGGGCCATGGCGCTTTTACTTGGCCAGGTGATGATGACCACCCAAACCTTCTGGTGGCTCTCCGAAATGCCCCAAGGGCTTCCTTTTCTGATCGCCCTATTTGCCTGGTTGGACAAACAAGCCGCACTGAAATCCATTCGCTTTTGGCAATGGCCCTTATGGATAGGAGCCGTGATTACTACCTTTTACTTTCACCCACTTATTTTATGGCCTGCGTGTTTCCTTTGCCTATTTCTGGCACTAAGGGATGGTGATAAATGGCCAATATGGGCAGTAACTGCGATATACTTTGTTGTGGTTGCGATCTGTAAATACTTTGTGCTAAAACCTGACTGGTATGATGTGCAGGCCATGGCTCGAGCCAATGCCTTTGCGAGCCTGTGGCCACACTGGTTTGATCTAAAAAGCAACCACGATTTTGTCGCTTGGTGTATTCATGATTACTATTGGCTGCCCATCGGTTGTATCATTAACATGCATCATTACGCCACCCAAAGAAAATGGCCTTTGTTGGCCATTTCTACCTTTTTCCCAGTCGGGTTTTTATTTTTAGTCAATGTGCCGCACCACGAAAGCACGCATCAGTTCTACATGGAAAACTTATACCTTCCTTTGGCCACAGCCATCAGTATTCCACTCTGCCTCGATGCTGTAAAAAATTGGTCATCACGTACTTATCAATACATTTTGATATTGGCAATTTGTATTACAGGCGTAGCACGTATTGGGCTGGCACGCCATGAATGGACCCAAAGGATGCTTTGGGAAAAAAGTTTTCTACAACAGTCAGCACAAAATGCATCCTTCAAATGGGTCGTTCCTGAAAAGCAGAATCACCGGGATACCCTAAAAATGGCCTGGAGTACCCCTTATGAGTTTTTGCTGCTTTCGGCATTGGATGGCCCCGACAAGGCTCGTTGTCTTATCATAACCGATGATCCCTCCCGGTTTGACACCCTAATGTCCAGAAAGGACTTGTTTTTGGGCACATTCAAAAACTATCCGTTTGAGCAACTTCCTGTTCGATATTTTAAATTAAACACCGAAAACGGGTATAATTTGTGGAAGTAAGAATTAACCACGCCCTTGCTTTCTCTTCAATTGATCACAATTTTTCTTCAATGTTTCTCTTTCGCGATCAATATTAGCCGATGCTCTGACGAAGTAATTTTTCAGGCTCAGAATATTTTTGGCGTGCCGATCATTTTTTGTCGCTTTTTTTAGTATCTCCAAACCGGCCGTTAAGGATGTTTCATACATGGATAAGTTTTCATTTTGGTTATCGCACCAATTTTGGTTAAAGGCTTGAGGGTTTGTTCTTACTTCATCGTAATAAGTGGAAAGCTTATTCTGGTATTGCTGACTTTTATAATAATGAAAGCGGCCTAAATAATAGAAACCAGGATTGCCTTGCGGGTCAAACTTTAGCAACCTGTTCCCCGCATTCCAATACCTGTTCAAACTATCCATGCCAATGAACAAGTTGAGCGAGTCGCCAATATGGGCATAAGTTGGCAGGGCAACATCCTTAGGTTTTTCCGCCTTTTCAAATGCCTCAAAGGTCAACGGGGTGGGCAGCAATTGGAAAAGTGGATCATCGGGGAAATGGTTTTCAATAAATACCCTGGGAGAAGTCCAGAAATATTCTTCCTTGAACATTTCCGTATATTTTTCTTCTTCTATGTCCACATTGCCGGAGCCCCAAGTGGCATCAATCAGGCCCCATTCGCCATCAGCGAGTACCAAGGACCAGGCATGCGCGGTACGGGAAACCCTGCCTGTCGCATTTTTGCTCATACCACTTACAAAAATGGTCTTGATGCCAACAGATTTGCAGAGATCATTCAACAAGTTAGTGTAACCCATACATATTGCTTTTTTGCGCTTGATAACTTGTTGGGGCATTTGAAGTTCTTGCCTCTCCTCAGGGTCAATTTCCTTTCTTTGCTGAAAGGTACTGATGTCATAGCGTATATTGTCGGCTATCCAAACGTAAAATGCCCTGACCCTTTCTTTCTCGGTTTTACATGGAGCGGACAATGACAAAGCTAAGTCTTCTACTTTATGGCTGCGCGGGGCTTTTGTGTTTCGGGCATGCGCATCAATCGCAGTATAATTTTGAGCAGATAGTGAAGAAAATGAAATCAAAATAAAGGAAACAGTAAGAAAAAAGTGCATAGTTGAGTTTTTTTGGTAAGTAATGCTGAAAAGACAAGTGATCACAAATGAACTTAAATTTCAATTGTAGCGAGTGCAAAGATAGCAAGATTTCATTTTTCATGAAAAAGTTTACCTTTGATAACAAAAGATTTCGGATCATTGTGCGGTAAAACCACATACGGAATCCATTGATATTCACATGAATAGTAAAACGGTTGTCATTGTCTTATTTGTGCTTTGGAGTGCTATCTGTTGGCGCTGGTATGTATGCGGCATCAAAGAGGCCTGTGCACCCAAAGCCGCAGCACCTGCCCAAGATCTCGTACCTACATCAGCCATCGAGCCAGATACTGTTGCCACTATTAATTTGAGCGGAGACGACGAGTCTTCTGCACAAACAACTAATAGTCAGGTTGTTGAAGAAAAAAACATGGCAAATGAGAAGCCAAAAACAACAGCATCAAAGCCTGAAAAGCCATCAAATACGGCATTCAATGCCAATGCCTATGATGCAGTACAAGTAGAAGAAGTGGCGGATAAAATGACTATCTACTTCCCCTACAACAGTACCCGAAGAGAAGATAATAAAGCAATAGCCGTGTACCTTGAGCGCCTTGCCAACCGAATTAAAGCAAGCGGTGAAAAAGTAAGCATCACAGGGCATACTGATTTTGTTGGTGAACCCGCTGATAATCTGAAATTCGGACTGGAACGAGCAGCCAGCATCAAAAATATTTTGATCAAAAACGGAGTGCAGGCCAGGCAAATCACCATAAAATCTTTGGGTGATACCAAGCCGGTCGCTACCAATGATACTCCGCAAGGTAGGTACAAGAACCGTCGTGCAGAAATCAAAATCTCAAAAAAATAAATCAATATTGCCCCTATCCGCAATAAAAATTACTCAACCTGACAAAATATGTTTGAACAAGACGTACGCCTCGGCCCCGGAACAGGTACTTTTACTTCGCATTCCTGGGAAATACTGATCATGCTGCTCGGAGCATTTTTGCTCGGCCTAATGCTCGGTTACATTCTTTGGAGCCGCTACAAACAAGAAGCAGAAAAATTGCGCCTCGATAATGCCAGCCTTTTGGCAACAGCCGACGCCCTTCGCAAAGAGTTGGCTGAAACCAAATTAAAGCTAAGCACCCTGGAAGAAGAGTCGAGCAATTATGCCTCACAACTCTCAAGCCTCAGCCGCAACAACTCACATTTGCGTGAAAAATTGAGCGAACTGGAGGAAGATATGGGTGAAACACTTGCCAGAAACAGACAAGTGGAAACGGAATTGGGCCTCTCCCTATCTGCACCTTCTGCTATTGCGGATATTCCATTAGAAGTTGAATTACCCATTGTAACGCTTGATCTCCCACAAGAAGAAACAGGTTTGGATGCTATCGCTGATGAGCAGCCCGTTACGCAAGCAGAAATAGTCCTTCCTGAAGCAGAAATACCCGTATCAATTTCCGATTCAGAAAATTCATTAGTTTTGGAAGATGATACGGCAGCCAATAACACCGATGTCAATGAGGCTACTACTGCTGCTGAAGATGTTGTTATCCAAGCAGATATAGCACCATCGCCAAAGATTATTGTGGAAGAAAACACCGAAACAACAACGGAAACCGAAATCACGCCCGCTCCCGTGAAAAAACGCAAAGCCGGAAAAACAAAGTCAGACGACGATGCTGCTGTTTTGGGTGCCGTGCAGGATGATGACTTAACGGTGGTGGAAGGCATCGGCCCGAAAATTCAGATGTTGCTAAACCAATATGGCATTAGGAGCTATCGCCAGCTTGCTGAAACGGATGTGGCCCGTTTAAAAGAAATATTGGCAGCAGCAGGCCCCCAATTAGCCATGCATGACCCTGGCACCTGGCCATCACAAGCCAATTTGGCCGCCAATGACCAGTGGGAAGCCCTGAAATCAATTCAAGGTTTTTTGAAAGGCGGTAAAACACCGGACTAAAAAGCCTTAAATAATATAAAAGCATTATAGCATGGCATCGAAAAAGTATATTTCGCTTGCGACAGTCTCAGCACGTGCGCCTGAGGGCTTGAAAAAAAAAGACTTGGAGGAGGAAACGAAAGCCTTAGTTGAAAGGTTAGGCGAACTTCAGCACCTGATGTATGCCCACGGGAAATACTCAGCCTTGGTAATACTACAGGGTATGGATGGCAGTGGAAAGGATGGCGCCGTTCGCAAAGTGTTCAATGAATGCACCATCGCAGGCCTTGATCTGGTATCTTTTAAGAAGCCTACGGAAGAGGAATTTGCTCATGATTTTCTCTGGCGTGTACACAAATGGGTGCCCCAAAAGGGAATGATGACCATTTTTAACCGCAGTCATTATGAAGATATCCTGATACAGCGTGTGCATGGCTGGATTGATGAAGCCCGTGTCGAGAAGCGAATGGCCGCTATTAATGCTTTTGAAGACCTGCTTCAATTTGACAACAATACATTGATTTTCAAGTTCTTCATGCATATTTCAAAAGAAGAGCAAGAGATCCAGCTGAGGGAAAGATTAGAAGATCCCTCCAAATACTGGAAACACAATGATGGGGACTGGGAGGAGCGCAAACATTGGGACAAATACATGGAAGCATATGAATATGCGATAAACAACAGTAGCACACCCTGGCATATATGCCCGGTTGACAACCGCTGGTACCGTGATTATATCATAGCCAAAACCATAGTAGAAGGACTGGAAAAATTAGACATGAAGCTCCCTCCTCTTGAGACCAAAATCAACGTTAAAGCATGAACTGGTTTAGAATAGGCCTGCATGTTACTTTTTGGATGGTTTATGTACCGCTTAACGCGATACTCAACTGTGTCATGCACAATCTTTCTGTTCCAGATTTTTTTATGCTTTACCTAAAAGCAGAGGCCTTTACACTTCCCGTAAAGATGCTGCTTTGCTATTTTGTTTTTTATTATGTGATTCCGCTGTATCTGGATCGGAGCAAGATTTGGCGTTTGGTTTTAACCCTTATCGGAGCATTTATTATTGCAACCCTGATGTACCGTTTGGCTTCAAGGTTTATTATCTTTCCTATTTTGGCTCCTAATAATCAAATTTTTATCTTCGAGCCATCCGGGCTTATGCTCACTGTTTTTGATTTGTTTATCACATTGGCGGCTGCGGTAACCATCAAAATGATAAGGGTGCACTACAAAAGTTTGGAGTATGAACAAGAGTTGATAAGGGAAAAACTTCAATCTGAGCTAAATTTTCTAAGGGCTCAAACCAATCCTCACTTTTTGTTCAATACCCTGAACAACCTCTATGTTTTAGCCCGAAAAAAATCAGATAAAACTCCGGAGGCCATTATGCGCCTATCCAAAATCATGCGCTTCGTCCTGCATGAATGCCGGGCCGCGCAAATTTCCGTAGCGGAGGAAGCAAAAATCATTCAAGATTTTATTGAGCTGGAGAAACTGCGGTATAACGACCGGCTCAACGTCAGTTATACCGAATCACTGGACAATCCGGGTACGCCTATTGCACCACTCTTATTGCTGCCCTTCGTGGAAAACAGTTTCAAGCATGGCGCGCATGGGACAACAGGGAAAGTGGATATCTCCATTTCCCTGCAGTTGGAAAACCAGCACTTAAAATTTATGGTAGAAAACACCATTGATGAGCAGAAGATCACGGAAACATTTGAAAATCAAATTACCATGCCCGGAGGCATTGGCTTAAATAATGTGGCCCGACAACTGTACTTGCTGTATCCAGATCGTTATCAGTTGAACATCAACAAGGATGACGAGTTGTTTGTGGCCTCTTTGGAAGTTGATTTGCGATAATTAATCACCCTTTATTGCTTCAGCGTCATGTAACGGCTTAGCACTAGATCTAAATCCTTGGCCAATATTCTTTTCCAAAGGATTCGCCTTTGAGCATCTAAAAGATAGATAACGGGCAAATTATACGCAGCATATACCTCCTTAAACGCCAGTTTCCCGTTCGGATCAGCCACATTTTTCCATTTCCATTCCTTTGTAAGTATAAAACCCTTCCAAAAATCAAACTGATCATCCGTAGCAACGGCCACTGCATCCAAACCAGCCTTCTTGTACTTCAGCCATGTATCATAAACGCCCGGAAGCACCTCCATACAATGATGGCACAGGGGACTGTAAAAAATCAACAAACTGAAAGGGCTTTGTACAGAATCAAAATGGAATGGGGTTATCCCGTCTGCATATACCAAACTATCCAACGACGGAGCAATATTTCCGGTCAAATTATGGCGATGCAAATCCGCTTTGCCTTTTGTACGCAGCAGAGTCGCCTGATCAATCCACTTAGTGCGCTCTGGCTGAAAATATTTATCTACAAGATGAACGAACACCCGATCCTGTCCGGGATAAATAGCCTGTTCAACATTTTCAATCATCTGACGTAAGGCATAGCGATACAGAGGCCCTTCATTTGGCATTTTGGATACAACCCTGTCAATATCAAACGCAAAAGAGTCCGGCTCTGAATGCGCAACGGATATAAAATATTGGCTAAAAAAGACAGGCCAAAGGTGATTGTAAAGCAAGGTGGAATCGCTAAAATCCGTTTGGTCAAAGTAGTGGCTTCTATGCCACTGGCGTACCGCCGGATTAGCCCTGCCATTTTTTAGCTCAGGTTTAATGTGTGCAGGCAATGAAGGAACTTCCATAGATTTCAACACACGGGAAGACCAATAATTGGGATATTTTTTCCTGTAATCTTCGCCCAACTGATCTATATCTCCATAAAGATCACTTATGCCTTCCTCAATAGGCTTTAGTGCCTCCTGATCCGACTTGGTTGCCCTGGACACCATTTCCAGCATCTGCTTAGACTGCTCAATTTTTTGCTCGATCCGCGCTTTTGATTTGGAAAACAAAAAAAATGCAGCGTTTTCCGATGAACCTTCTACCTGAAAACTGTCAACTGCTACTTGTCGGATGTTGAAATGGTTGTCCTTAGGGGTCAAAACAAAGTTGAACAGCAATTTTTGTTTTGACCCGACAAAAAAGACGCCAGTAGTCAAATTTTCTTTTTTGATTCGATAGCAACTTGCATCAGGATATAACTGAAGGGTATCCATTCCCAACGATTGCCCTGCAACATGACGACCGAAAATCAATGTGCCCTGACTATCCCCTTGTAATATTATTTCTACGGCTGTACTGAATTTTTGTGCGTTTATATTACAGATCACCCCTATATGCCATGCGCAAATTATCAGTGCTTTAGAAAAATTAACCTTGTTTTTCCCGAACATAAATTTCTTGATCTTTATATTTTGATGGACATTTGAGCAGCATGTCCGATGCTGCAAATATGTCCCCTTTCATCTCACCCGTGAGTACTATGGATTCAGAACGTTCAAAGTCTTGAGGCTTTGCGGCATGCAGTTCCACCTTACGCACTTCTCCAGCCTCATCTCTGAGGTAAAATGCCAGATAATTAGGATCTTTTGCGGGGTCATACTCCACCGCTTTGTCTTTAACCAATTGACCAATCAATTTCACCTTATCACCACTTTGGCTTGCTTTGCTAAAGTCAGCGTAGGTGGTTACGTCTTTGCTTGCGCTGATCAAAATTCCTATGGCAATTGCCACAATGGCCATAGCCAACAAATGAGTCTTTTTCATATTTATTCAAGTGTGATTTTTATTACAAAAACATTGTGCTATTATGACGCAAAATCTCCATCCATTGTTTGCACATTTGCGCTGTTTTTTTGATGACTTTCGTCACTAACCATTCAATCCAATTTTTAAAAATGTCCTCACAAATTCGCACCCTGCAACCCAATGCTCCATGGAATCATTTTGCTGACCTGAATGCCATACCGCGCCCATCCAAAAAAGAGGAGCGCGTGGCTCGGTTCATGCAAGATTTTGGCCGTTCCCTTGGCCTTGAGGTGATAACGGATGCCATTGGCAACGTCATTCTTAAAAAACCCGCTTCGCCCGGCCGGGAACACAGGCCTGTTGTGATTATGCAGGCCCACTTGGATATGGTACACCAAAAAAACAGCAGTACGGAATTCGATTTCGAGAAACAGGGCATCGAAATGTACCTTGATGGTGATTGGGTGAGGGCCAAAGGTACAACACTTGGTGCAGATAATGGCTTAGGGGTAGCCGCAATTATGGCAATTTTGAGCAGTAAAGATTTGGCACACCCGCCCATTGAAGCTCTTTTTACCCTTGATGAAGAAGCGGGCATGGGTGGGGCTAAAAATTTGGGCCGAGGTCTGCTCAAAGGGAAAATCCTGCTGAATTTAGATACAGAGGAAGACCATGTTTTTACTATTGGCTGTGCCGGTGGTTTGGATACCCTGTGTGATTGGGATTACAAAGAGGAAGATTGCCCGTCCAGTATGCAGGGTGTCAAAATAACCGTGAGCGGATTAAAAGGTGGCCATTCGGGCATGGAAATCCATCTTGGACTGGGTAATGCCAATAAAATCATGAACAGGGTTTTAAGACACTGCAAAGGATTAAAAATCAGCAGTATGGAAGGCGGTAGCGCGCGCAACGCCATACCCCGGGAATGTGAAGCAAGCGTGGCGGTTAAAAGTTTAGGCGGTTTTACACGCCAATTTAAGGCAGTTGTCAAAGAAATCATGGCAGAGTTTGGGGGAATTGAGCCCGGGCTCCAAATTCAGTTTACCCTGAATGACACGCCTCAAAAAGTTATGCGGCGCAAAGACCAAGAGAAATTGTTGAGTGCATTGTCCGCTGTGCACAATGGTGTATTCCGCATGAGCCCTGATGTACCCGGTTTGGTTGAGGCTTCATCCAATCTGGCAAGAATTGAGTTGGCTAACGGCCACTTCTTCTGTGGCAGCCTGCAGCGCAGTTCGGTGGAGAGCAGTAAGGCCGATGTAGCCGCTACATTTCGGGCACCTTTTGATCTGATAGGTGCAAAAGTGACCACTGCGAATGCTTATCCCGGGTGGAAACCCAACCCAAATTCAAAATTATTGAAAAAAATGACCGCATTATATACAAAGACGTTTGGAGAGCAGGCACATGTAGAAGCTTGCCATGCTGGTTTGGAGTGCGGTATCATAGGAGAGGCTTATCCAGGTTTGGACATGGTTTCGTTTGGTCCTAATATCCGTAATGCGCATTCACCTGATGAATGTGCCAGTGTGTCTTCTTTTCAAAAAACATGGACGTTTCTGGTGGCTTTATTAAGCGAATTGTAGTCAATAAAGCATGGGGAGCCTTAAGAGCATTTCTGGGATTTTCCTCACTTTCAGCAAAATGGTTTCCAAGGCTCCCCATGTGTACACTTATGTTTACTTAATTACGGTGATTTTCATTTTGACATCCTTTTTAGGGCGATCAGAACCGCCTTTTTCGACAGCTGCAATTTTGTCAATGACATCCAGGCCTTTAATTACTTGGCCAAATACGGTGTAATCCCGATCCAGGTGTGGTGTACCTCCATTTGCCTTGTACGCTGCCCGCTGTTCGGGTGTGTAATGAAAAGCCTTCATTTTTTCTATTTGTGTCAAGGTTTCATCCGTCACCGGGGCTCCCTGAACAATGTAGAATTGAGAACCACTGCTTTTTTTCTCAGGATTATTGGTGCGCGCAGCAGCCAAAGCGCCCTTAACGTGGCTGAGCGAGTCCACAAATTCCGCTGGTATCTGATAACTTGGCCCGCCCATACCCAAGGCCTGCCCGGGCTTGGCGTCACGGCTAGCCGGATCGCCGCCCTGTATCATGAAATTACTGATAACCCTGTGAAAAAGCAGGCCATCATAATATCCTTCTTCAGCCAGTTTGATAAAGTTGTCACGGTGCTTAGGTGTGGCATTGTAAAGCTCGGCGGTCATGGTGCCGAATTCAGTTTCGATTTCCACGAGGCAGCGCTCGGGAGCAATAATTTGTACCATTTGTTTGTAAATTGCAGTTTTGCTGCCTTTTTTAGCCTTTAGTACAACGGTATAGTTGCCAGAACGAGTGTAACGATGGGCAGGATTTGCCTCCGTAGAGCTTTTTCCATCGCCAAAATCCCACTCGTATGACTCCGCTTTTATTGAATTATTGGTAAAAGCAATTTCTACCGGAACTACATGTTTTTGACTGGGTATGGTAAAGCTCGCCTTGGGCTTTACCGCACACGAACTCAGCATGCCCAACAAGGCCAAAAAAAAGCAGCATTTAATCTGTTGCATTAGAAAATAATTGTGTTTGAAGTATTGGTGAATGAAACAAAAATCAAAACTAAGTCATCATAATAATGAGCCAGAAAACAAAGGATACTACCCCGGTAACAATGCTGAAAACACCCCACCAACGAAATTGGTTGCGAAGGGCCTGCCATGCCAGGGAGAAGCTGCTTTGATCATCAAAACGAATTGCGCTTCCCATATTCATGGCAAAACGAAGGCAATATACCTGTATCACAATTGCAACAGCTATAATACCCAGGATAAACGCCGTTGAATAGGTCAGGATTTTTCCTGCCATCTCAGATTGTTCATCGGGAAGCAGCTCCCTCATGAACATAGAAATATAAGTGCTCATCGCTCCCCCTACGGCAAGAATAAGCAAAAAGAACAAGCCAAACAAAACCAGCATGGTTATAGATACGAATTTGGCCCATGCGGCAGCTTGTTTTAATTCGTGCCTTGCAATGGGTGATGGGCTTACCGCACCTGTGTTGTTGGATAAAACTTGATCGTCAAATGAAAAATTAGCGTCCATGTTATCAAGAATAAGTAATTAGTTAAGTTGGCCTACACCAGCCATGGAAACAAAGAGCAGCATGCCCATCAGGATAATCAGTGCGATAATCAGGATGATGCCAACAACCATGTAAAAATTTTTGATTGCCGTAGCAGCAGCATCCATATCGGATGGCTCCTGTGATGTAGAGAGAATTTTGGATGTTTGGTGCATTCTATAATACAACCAAATGACAAAGGCACTAAAAAGAAAACCAATTAAGGAACCAAGCAAGGAGTCATTTACACCTGTTTTCAGCAAAGATAACAAAAGATTTTGTCCCAATGATACCCCCCCAAGGATAGCGAGGACTAAAGTCCAAAGGGAAAACTCCCGTAAATTGATACGGATATCATTGGAAACATGAATTCCGTGGTGCGAATAGCTTTGTGTTGCCTCATCCAAAGGCACATCAAAATTGTTGTCCATTGTTGTAAAATTGTTTTAATAAAAAAATCAAAAAGCTCATGCGATTTGAATTGGGCGTAAAGGAAATAACAATTTTTGATCTGTCAATAATAAAAATTGTAGCAAATATTGATCTGGCATAAATAAGTAAGCCCGGCCTCAACTTTATGAAACCGGGCTACTTTGCCTATGAAGCATAAGACATCTGAACCTTTTATGTTACACATTGACCAAAGGGCATACAATCCCCGGGCCACGTTTGGCATTCAAAAAAATGAGTGTGGAATTTAAATAATACACAACTGACGCTGTGCAGCGTGAGGTTTTTATCCTCATGGGATGAAAAGAGTAAGGGTAATCGGTTGAAAAATGATTAAATGCTGTAAAGCACTTTGCAAAAATAAAGGAAGTTTACTGGGGGATTTGGTTAAATGTTTTCAAATGTCGTGAAAACGTCTTTTTTAACAAAGCGAATTTTTTACTATTTATTACAGCAAACCAGCCCATCCTCCACCTAATTGTTGCCAGAATTCAAGCACTTTATTGCGGGACGGGAACTCAGAGTAGATCACTCCGGTTCGAATACAGCGCAGCACATGCAGGGTAGGCTTTGATACATCTTCGGGCAGATTGTCAATTGGTAGCCAAGCTACGTCCTTGAATTTCTTGGGCTCCAAAGATTCTGGAGTTCCAAAAAAGCGAGGGGCTTTAAAATAAAGGACAAGAAGTGTTTCGTCTTTTTTAAGCTTGTGCCTATGCAATACGTGCACCAAAGTAAGTTCTTCAGGCTTAACTTCAATACCAGCCTCTTCCTGTGCTTCACGGGCAAGTGCTTCGCGAGCGAATTCGTGGTCTTCTACATTACCACCGATAAGACTATATCGTCCACCATTTTTTTTTGTTTGCCTAAGGCAAAGGATGCGCCCGTTATTATCCTCTACGATGAGTCTAACCGCAAAAATGAGCATGTCAACTTTAATCTTTGTTCAAAATGTCGGGCGAAAGGTAATGGCTAAGTTCAATACTTTATGTGAAATTTGATGCAATCCATCAAAGATAGCTCAAGACTTGCTATCTTGACAGCCTTACTCATCATAAATTTCAAGCAGTGCCCATTCGATTTCCTCTTTTTTGTAATTCTGTCGGGTCATCTCTACCTTTTTAAGGGCACGCTTATCCCGAATTTCCTGCTGTGTCTTTTGGAAAAGGCTTACCTGTTCCTTTGACCTCAAAATTCGCCGGATATTAGCCACAGTTTGGGCTTGATAAATTTTTAACTTATTGATATAAAGTGACTTATTGGTTTCTTTCAAGAAATCTATTTCTGCCAGACTCTGGTTCTTTTTGACTTGAACACCATACATTTGCTTAGCCTGATCAGCATTCAAATCATATTTTTCTACAAGTTTGATTGTGGATGAGCGGGCTAACGAATCCTCGGCAAGCAAAGGTTTGACATTAGCAGGGGGGACTAAGCCTCCCTTGGGTATTTTTAAGCTACCTTGCGCTGCCAAACTTAAAGGCAAAGCAAAAAAAACTAAAACGGTCAGCTTCGATTTCATATTTGTACGGAAGAAAAATGAACGGTATTTTTGAAAAACGTCTGAAGGGATTTTATCTTATCCAATACAAAGTTAATGTTTACTTTCGGATAAGTATTCGAAAATTTCATTCAGCTGATCAAAGGATTTAACCCCTACTGCCTCCTCTTCTCCTCCAATGAGTTCTAAACCATAAAGATTTTCACGGGCAATGAATGATAAAATAGTAGTCAAGGGCGCGTCAAGGGACCAAATAATTGGGAATTGCTTGTATTGCACTAAAGATTCGAGTGGAGTATTGGCATCAATGCGCACCAAGAATGCCGAAATAAAAGGCTGCCATAGTGCCAATAGTGCGGGGGACAACTGCGCAGGATCAATTTCCAAGATTATTGAGACACCGCTCCAATCTGCCACTTCATCAACGCTATCCGGCAGGGTAATTTGAACCACGTCAAGCGTAAAAAAATTAGCCGCTTCCTTGACGATGTGAAGTGGGGTTCGGCCAAATTCACCCACTACGATAGGGCCTTGTACCCATTCTCGGATAGCCCGCATATATACAGGATCCAGATAGCCTATGCTGCCTTCCTCCAAGTTGAATCCAAGATATTGCACCTCCTCGGCAGCAAAATAACGGGCATCCGTTAAATTGCTAATTTTCCCTGCTTTTACTATCATTTGTTATGTCTGTATCGTTAATGACTCAAAATAAATTTAGCGCTGCAAAGTTCGTAATCAAAAGGCATATTTAGGTCAGGCGTTCGCATTTTGGCGGTGCAAATTAATTTTCAGTACAATAAAAGGAAGAAAAAAAAGGGTTTGGGGAAAGAATATTTTGCATTCTTGGCACAAAAAAAACAAAATATTCGTGTCTTTACGACAGAATGCACTAATTTGCCCCGCCTTCAAATACCGATTATCTATCAAAATTATACTATACTAATATCATGCATCCTAATGCCCGCCCCTACCGTATGGTAGCCCTTGTGTTTTTTTCCTTGTTCTTCTGTTTGCAGGCTACTGCGCAAGATTGCTTAAAGGAAAACAAGAAACTTTCTGGAATACAATTTACTCAAACTTCCCCGCTGACCATCATTGTACGAAGTAACTACAATTATGGGATTGAGTTTTTCACAAACGAAAAAGGGATATTCGCTCGCATGATTTCTGTAGGCGGTATTGAATTTAATCAAGATGATCAGGTCATTTTTATTGATGTCAATGGCGGCGAGCGCGCCTACAAGTTTACAGGTATGGATGAGCTTGTTCCAGGCTCTGTACCTACGCACCGGAACAACCTCCGTATAGACCTCGAAGGCGTTAAATGGCTCTCTGAGTCTACCATTTCGGGCATCAATTTTATTAACTTTGTAGATCGTCAGAAACATAAATTCACAACTAACCCCAATCTTCAAAGTGAGTTTCGCAACTTTGTTAAGTGTTTTTATTCTGCTCTTGATGCCACAAGTGTTAAAGACACGCCCGGTGCCTCTGTTTCCAAAAACAATAACACTGGCTCATCAACTGCTACATCTACTACTCCCAATGGTGGCGGCGGAACCAATAAACCATCAGGAAACGCTCAGCGCAATGGAGGCGGATCACCTGCAAGCGACAATGAGGTAACTAATCTGCGCCAGGAACTGGAAAAAACCAAGGAAAAACTCCGTGAAGATATTCGCATGGAAAAAGAGCGTGCAGAGACGATCAAAGGTCAATTGCAACAGGAGGTAGCGGCCGCACGGGAAGCTGCCAACCAAAAAAAGTTAGAATATGCCAACGAAGTGGTAGAAGCGCGAAAAACAAGTCTTGCCGAAATTGAAAAAGCCAAAACAGAAGCGCAAAATTTTGTGACCGAAAGCCGAAGTAAAGCTGAAGCAGAGGCCGGGAAAATCGCCAACAGCGTTGAAGAAGCACGCAAACAGGCTGGCGAGGAAATTCAACGCGCCAGGCTAACCAGTGCCGAAGAAGTGAAAAAAGCACGAGAAAACGCGGCCAAAGAAGTAGGTGAGGTGAAAATTAAATTAGAGCAGTCCAAGCTACAATACGCCGATGAGGTATCTTCTGCCCGTACCAATGCCGAAGACGAAATCAAACGTATCAGGGAAGAAAACACCAAGGCGATAGCAGAAGCCAGGGAAAAAGCAAAAAATGAACAAGAAAAAACTACCGAGGATGTAGTAGAAACCAAAAAAACAGCCGCTGAGCAAATTTTGAAAATACGAGAAGAAACAGCCGCTGAAGTGGCCAGGATGAAGGAAAGCAGTGTTTTGGAAAAGCAAAAATCCGCCGTTGAAATTGCAGAATCCCGCAGAAAGGCAGCCGAAGAAAAAGCCCTTCAGCAACAAAACAGTGCAAATGAAATAGCAGAAATCAAAGAGAATGCTGCACGACAAAAAGAAGCATACGCCACTGAAGTAGCAGACGCAAAAAAACGAGCGGCTGAAGAAGTGTCCATGATCAAAGCTGGCATAGCGGAAGAACAAAAAAAGGCAGAAGTTGAAAAAGCAGACATCGCCAAGCAAGTCGTAGAAAGCAAACAAAAGGCAGCCTCAACCGTGCAGCAAGTCCAAGAGGAAAGCAGTAAGGCTATATTAGAAGCACAAGCCCGGTCTAAAGCGCAAAAGGACTCTATTGCTATTCAAGTTGCCACCGCACGCGAAAAAGCCGCGCAAGAATTGCAAAAAATACAGGATGAATTGACCAAATCTATCGCAGCGGCCAAAGAACAGGAGAACAAAATCAAACAACAAAGCGCCGATGAAGTACAAAAAGCTCGTGAACGAAGCCAACAAGAAGTGGTAAAAGCTCAAGAGGAAGCAAAAAATAAAGTTTTGGATGCCAATTCCAAAGCAGATCAAGCCCAAAAACAATATGCCTCAGAGGTAGAAACCTCAAAAAAAACAGCCGATGACAAAGTAAAACAGATACAGGCCGAAGCGGCGGCAGCCGTAATAGAGGCCAAAAAGAAACAACAAGAAAATACTACAGCCACTGCAGCAGAAGTCGTAGCAGCACGGGAAAAAGCTGCAGCAGAGATTGCTGCAGCACGGGAAAAGGCAGCTAATGAAGTGGCTGCAGCAAGAGAAGCACAAGTACGAGCCATACAGGAAAGCACAAATGCCATATCCGAAGCCCGTCGAAAAAGCGCCCAAGAAGTAGCCAATATCAAAAAGAATGAAGCGGATAGTGTCAGAATAGCGCGTGAAAATAGCGCAAAAGAACGTCAGCGATTTGCAACCGAGGTGGCTGATGCGCGTGCGCGATCTGCTCAGGAAGTTGCCTCCGCCAACCAAAAAGCAGCAGAAGAGGTGAAAATTGCAAAGGAAAATGCTGCGAAAATAAAACAAGAGAGCGCTGAAGCTATTGGTAAAGTTAAGGAAGAAGCTGCTGCCCTGATCCAAGCCACAAGGGAAAACGCCGCAAAAGAAGTTGCATCAGTCAAATCACAAGCTATCGAAGCCATTACTTTTGCCAAACGAGAAAGTGACGACAAGCGAGCCGCCCTTGCCAAAGAAGTGGCCGATGCGCAAGAGCGGGCCAGAAAGGACATTGCTGACGCACGCCAATCCTCTGCTGCAGAAGTTGCCACAGCCCGAAAAGATGCAGAAGAAAAACGCAAACAATATGCAGCAGATGTGGAAGAAGCAAGACAAAAGTCCGCAGCTGAAATTGCTGCCGGACAAAAAGAAGCCAGTGAGGCCATATATAAAGCAAAACAGGAATCTGCTACAGCAATAAATGAAATCAAGCAACAAG
Source organism: uncultured Saprospiraceae bacterium (assembly GCA_964539805.1). Lineage (GTDB taxonomy): Bacteria > Bacteroidota > Bacteroidia > Chitinophagales > Saprospiraceae > M3007. The sequence continues at coordinate 24,986 of CAZIKN010000057.1, forward strand.
AAGCCCAACTCATAGCAGAGGAAAAGGCGAAATCAGCAGCTGAAATTAGTAAGGTAAAGACTGAGACAGCTCGTATTTTAGCAGATGAGGCCAAAAAAATTGATGAAATCAATCAAAAACGCTCCATGGCAGAAGCAGAAAAACTTAAGGCGGAGGAAGAGTTGAAAAAAATAAAAGAAGAAATAGAAAAGGCTAAAAAGAAAGATTGATCACTCCTGCATATCGTTTGAAATCAAGGAGTATAAGGAATAGACGGTTATGGTAATCATGGCAATTGGTGCGGCAGCTACCCACCACTGTTGCCCGTAATCCGTTATTTGACCAAGCATTACACCCCAGGAAACTTCACGGGCAACATGTGAGCCATAACCCAAAAAAGAAAGGGAAGCCTCTAATAAAATAGCAGACGCCACACTCATCGTCAATGCTATGCCTAATGGCCGCCAAGCATTTGGCAGCATGTGACCAAACATAATTCGCCTGTCTGAAAAGCCTTGTGCCCTTGCTATGGCAATGTAATCCAATTCTCTGATTTTTAGCAGTTCCGCTCGCAGGAATTTACTTATGTTCGGCCAGCTCATTAGTCCAATCATGGCTAACAAAGGAAGCGTGGATTGATTTTTTGTGCCTCGCCATGCAGCAAATGCAATAATCACCAAAAGTTTAGGTACTGCGTTGAAAAATTCTCCCAGCCGCATGATCAACTGATCCGCAGGTATCGTAATTTTTTTACGAAAAAAGGGTAAAAACCTTGCAAGCAGTTTACCTAAAAAAAAGAATATCAATACGATAAAGAGGAATAAAGAGATGCTCTTTAGCAATTCAATCCAGCCACCGGGATACATCAACGGATAAGCCCTTGCGGTAAAAGCGTAAAACCATGCAAAAGGGAGAGACAGAAGCCCCAAAATCAATCCCCCACGAGATAATTTAAGCCGATCATCTCCATAAAAACCGGCAAAAAGACCAAAAAACAGACCAAAAACGAAGGCAAGCGAGATGGTAACTGTTGCAGTCAGCAAGGCAACCCTGGCCCCCGAAACAATACACGAAGCAATATCCCAACCTACGGCGTTGGTACCCAGCCAATGCCTAAATACCGGGCGAGATTCAGGCCCCAAAGACAAAGGCTTGTGCAAGGTATTGAGTGTTTGATATTTCTCGCCTGAAGAAAAAGGAATAATAGCAAAAACAGTATTCTCTTGGGGCAAGTTATACCATAAATGATTGGTTTCCAATGAATCCATGAGCGCCTCCCCTATATATACCCTGTCACCGCTTTTCAACAGTGCCTTAAATGCAGGGTAGTAACTTTTGCCATTGACATAACAATACAAGGGCCGCTCTGTTGCAATCAGATCTCGAAACAAAGCCATAAAACAGAGTATACCCAGGACAACAAGAGGCCAGCGCTTCATATATTTACATTTACAACAGAATGGCCGATCGGATGACGCTCTGCCAACACATCAAGAATATGACTGCTCCGAGCAAAGCCCAGTACAAAGCCCCCGCCACCGGCACCACAAATTTTCAGGAAAAAATCCTTCTTATTAAGGCCTTCTGCCCAAAATGTTTTCATGGTATGCGGAATTAAAAAATCAAGATGCTGCATTTGCATACGTGATAGGTCTTCCAAGGTATTCCAAAACACCGAAGCATCAGCATCGAGCCAGGCACTAAGGCATTTTTCATTTGTGGGCAGGTAATCCGAATCAAGCCATTGGGCAAATAATTTTTTCTCTGCCTGTTCTTTGAACCATGTGATCATGGTTTCTGATTTGCGGGGCAAGCCGGAGTCAATTAAAAAAGCGTATGGCATATCTATTTGCCAGCTCATTGGGCTGGCCGCTGAAACATCTTTTAGATTGCTGATAAGCAACGCCTTATTGATATATGAAGTCAAAGGGTCAATACCGCTGCTACTGCCATGAAAAAAACTTTCCATGCCCGCGAGTATTATTTTAAGATCAGAAAGTGATTCTTTTTTATCCGCACAAAAATGATCATACACTGCTGCGCACAAGGCACCAGAACTTCCGAGGCCGTAGCCTATGGGAATATTGGATTGGAAAACCAGGCCATTTTGGATGGCCGTTTGGAAAGCTTGGGGATCAAAACCCGGAACAGTAGCCAACTGATCACTTTTTGCCCACGACCATAATTTTTTTTTCAAGGCATTTTTTTCATTTTGGGTATTATTGTAGGCCATTCGCCCATGATAATAAGGTATGGGGATAGCAAGTGCCGAAGCGCCTCTAAGTAAAATATGCTCGCCAAAAAGTAAAAGCTTTGCAGGATAGTCACGCATGTGGATCGTTTTATTGGACTCCGATGACCCGAAACTGTATATTGTCATAGCGGTTTTCCTGGATTTCTGCATCTTTCAACACCTGTATGGCCGCATCCCTTTTTTCTTCTTTTTCCTTGCTCAAAAATTGGCTTTCGTTGCGGATAAGCAATACAACATCTTCTTTTCCAATAACTTCCAAGGATATCAGGCAGTCATAGAGCGCATCTAAATTTTTTCCAAAGTAATCAGGAAATAAGAAGACTTTTGCAATACGAGTATAAAATGACCTTAAAGTACGAGCCTTGCTACCATCAATCTCAGCCACAAAGGTATTGGGAGAAAAACCTGGTAATTGTTGTTGACTTATAATTTGCATATTCTTTTATTGTGGGGCAAAGAAAACAAAAATACCCTGATACTGCATTGAGCATCAGGGCATTAATATTTTTTGGGGTTCGGACTTGTCTTTACTTATCTTCGTAGTTGTATGGTAATACTTTGGAATCCTTTACCGTTGAGAGCGTCATAAGGGTTTTTAGGCGCTCAATTTCTTCTATCTGGCTGATGGTCTTAAACAATAATTGTTCGTACGAAGGAATGTCCCTACAAATAATCTTCATAAGAAAATCAGCCTCGCCAGTTATGATATAACACTCTGTCACTTCGTCAATTAGCGAAATTTTTTCCAAAAAATTGTTCAGCGCGTTCTCCTTTTTCCAGGCAAGAGACACCAGTACAAAGGTTTTTACGTTGAGCCCCATTTGTTGGGGACTGACTTGTGCATGATAACTTAAAACAATCTCGCTTTGTTCAAGCTTTTTTACGCGCTCCAGTGTTGGTGCAGGAGACAAACCGATTTTTTTTGACAAGTCGAGGTTTGTAATCTTACTGTTCTCTTGTAGGATCTTAAGGATCTTGAGGTCTATTTTATCGAGTTTTTCTGACATATATTCGATGTTGTAAAATTTTATTCTGATTCTGAAAATTTCCCCAAAGGTACTACAAAAGAAAATATTGTGCAAACTTTTCGATAAAATTCCCCTGTTAATTTTGCTTAAATAGCATTTTTAGGCTTTGAGTGGTATAAATTTGAGCAATTTTTACGTAAAAGTGCTGTAACAACCAAAAATAATTTGCCGAAAAGGTCACTTTGCAAAGCCTTTACAATCATTAGGCCTTAACCTGTTCCCTTGCCTTTGATAAGCCAAACTTTTACAAAAAAAAATGATGTATCGCCAATTTTACTTTTTTGCAATTGTTTTACTATTCTAATATTCCCCAAGGTCAATTTTTTCTTTTCAGTAAAAAGCGGCGCCCGCGCTCATTTTGGCTGATTTGGGCTACTTCCCAACCATTGTCATAAAAATAGTTTAGCCCGTCCACAAGGCTTCGAAAGTCAAACTTCTTGCCATGTTGATCGGTAATAAAATCTTCCTTGGGGTTGGATTGGCCAAAATCCACTTTAAAGGTGCACTGGCCATCCGTTTTAAAAAGGGGATCAACCTCTATGTAGTGGCCTGTATTGGTAATGTCCAACTTTACCCCGTCAACATAGACCTGGGCCAAAGAAAAGTGGCAAACAGCCAGCGAAGAGAGAAGCACGATGTACTTTTTCATAGTCAAATGCATTATTTTGTTAAATTTTGACAAAGAAAAAGTCCTTAATCAGAAAAAAAGGAAGGCGCGTCAAGGTTTAACCATGGTTTATTATGCCCTTAACGCTTCTTAAGATAATAAAAATCAAAACGAGGGCGACACAAAGGTTTCTTTTTCAAAAAGTTGGATTTCTGTCACTGCTTCGATATCCACGTTTATGTCTATATTATCCATCCAGTTATCGCTTTTAAACGCAAAATACCAGCTGCCATTTAGGGGCGAGGAGCGTCTTTGAACATCCACGGATATGGCTGATTGGTAAATATGGGCATTGTATTCCTTGTTTTTTGAAAATTTGAGCCAGTTGTCGTAGTCTAACAAGGCGTATTCAACATCCTCTCCACTGGTGCTGACCGTCAGATCAATGGCCATGCCCAAGGCAAATGCTCCCAAAGCAGTTTCGGGCTGTACACCCATTATCTTTACGGCCCCACTTTGAAGCAATTTTTTGAGTTTGTCCGCGTCTTGTCGCCTTGCTTCTGTTACGGATTGGCCGACAGAGACCCGATAAGCCCATCTGATGGTGTTGTCAGGGAGCGTAAACTGATAAGCATTTACCGGCTTTTGTGTATAAAACTTACTGGCCCCAACGGTGACCTGCCCGCCCAGTGAAATAAGTTCTTGTTTTTTACCTGTCGGCACTGAGCGATATTCTATTTTGAAGGCAGGATTTTGTTCGATATCCCAGTTGACTCTGGTGTCCATGCGTTTGTTTTCACTATTGCTTGGTGTTCTGTGAAGTGTAAAGCGCATCACTTTTTTGCTCAGGCCTTTTTCCTTAAACCGCAGTTGGTAGATACCCGTCTGTGGTATCCTGATCTTTTTGGTGATTGCACTATCCTTTTCATATTCGCGAAAAATAAAATTATCGGGCCACTGGACCAACTCAACTGATTTTAATTGTTTTCCGCTTAACTCTTGCACATACAAATCAATTTCATCACCTTCGGCAAAGGCATAGTTGAATTTGTTTTCCCCTTCCAGTCGGAAAGTCTGATCTGCAATAAAAATCGGGGATTGTGCCACACATATATATGTATAGGTGTACAAACAGGCTACAATACTGAGGATGCTGCGCATAAAACGTATCAGGGGTTTGTTTTTCATGCTGCAAATATATCCTGCTAATACCCAAATTTGGTAAACAGTAGTAGCAGCCAGACAAATTTTTGCATTGTATGCAGATTAAATAAAAAATTTTCTCTTGTATTTTCCCAATTGTTCTACTTTTACCGCTGAAAGAAAACACACACATGACCTTAGGAATTTTAAAGGAAGGAAACGGCGAGCAACGCGTCGCTGTTACTCCGGATGCGGTAGCGGCCCTACTTAAAACCGGATTTCAAAAAATCGTTTTGGAGCGTGGCGCCGGGGCGAACGCTTTTTTCCCTGACGCGGCGTATGAAGCGCAAGGGGCAACAGTCAGTGATTTGGCTGGCGTGATAAAAAGCGCAGATGTTCTGGTGCGTATTACGCCTATGAGCGCAGAAGACCAATCAGCGCTGCCCTCCGGCAAAATCATTGTTTCGCAATTCAATGCACTGGGCCAATCCGAAATGGTTGGCAGGCTTCAGAAGGCAGGAAGCACCGCCTTTAGCCTTGATCTTGTGCCTCGTAGTACAAGGGCGCAAGCCATGGATGTGCTTTCCTCTATGGCCACCGCCGCAGGTTACAAAGCAGTCCTCACTGCGGCAACCCATTTGCCCACTTTTTTTCCCATGATGATGACCGCTGCGGGAACGATCAAACCCGCACGGGTATTGATATTGGGCGCTGGTGTTGCTGGTTTACAGGCCATAGCCACCTCCCGAAAATTGGGAGCCATCGTTGAAGCCTTTGATGTGCGCGCCGCCGCGAAAGAAGAAGTGCTTAGCTTAGGTGCCAAATTTGTGGAAGTGGAAGGTGCCCGTGATGAAAAAGCAGCTGGTGGTTATGCTGTAGAACAAACGGAAGAGTTCAAGCAACGCCAGGCACAAGCTATTCACAACCAAGCGGTTCTGGCGGATGTGGTTATCTGTACGGCACAAATTCCGGGAAAAAAGGCTCCCCTTTTGCTCCAAAAAGCAACCGTAGAAGCAATGAAGCCAGGTGCGGTTATTGTGGACTTGGCAGCCTCAACAGGAGGCAACTGTGCACTGACAGAGAATGGCAAGGTAATCCGTTTGGATAATGGTGTCACCATTGTTGGTGATTCCAACCTGCCCACCTCCTTGCCTAAGGACGCCTCGGCCATGTTCAGCAAAAACGTGGTCAATTTCCTCAAGTTATTTTTTGACAAAAACGGTGCTTTTGGCATCAACTTCAACGATGACATCATTGCTGCAGCCTGTATGGTGCACGAAGGGCAGGTCGTCAGCGAACGTCTAAAAGGCAGTTTGGGAATATAAACATAAGCCCGGCATAATAGTTTCCATCTCTTTTTCAACCTCTCACATTAATTTACTGTGGCTGATTTTTTCTTACAACACCAATCCCTGATCTATATCGTCATCTTGTCCATTTTGTTGGGCATCGAAGTGATTTCGCACGTGCCCGCTATTTTGCACACCCCGCTTATGTCCGGTGCGAATGCTATCCACGGAGTAGTCATTATCGGGGCTATCATCGTCATGGGTCATGCAAAATCAGATGATTACCTGGCACTTGTTTTGGGTTTCTTGGCCGTTTTACTCGGTACGCTTAATGTTGTAGGCGGATTTGTGGTTACCAACCGGATGCTGGAAATGTTCAAAAAGAAAAAGTAACTACCAAATTCCGACATCTTAAAGGTTAAACATCATGTTTCTACTCGAACTCTCTTATCTTATTGGTTCTGTTACATTTATCATTGGCCTCAAACAACTGAGCAGCCCTGATACCGCTCGCAAGGGCAACTTGGTGGCAGCCTTCGGTATGACTCTGGCCATTGTGGCAACCCTTATTTTTCATAAAAATGAAGCCGGTGAATCCATAGGGAACATTCCCTGGATTATTGCTGCAATGGGCCTTGGCACCGTTGTCGGATATTTCATGGCCATGAAGGTCAAGATGACGGCTATGCCCCAAATGGTATCTTTTTTTAATGGTATGGGCGGTGCCTGTGCAGCGCTAATTTCCTTGATCGAGTTTGGCGGCCATACGGGCGAAATGAGCAGCGGTTTTCGCCTTATTGTCTTTCTCGGCTTGGTTATCGGAGCCGTATCCTTCAGTGGTTCCATTATTGCATACGGCAAATTGGATGAAAAAATCAAAGATTTAAGCGGTAAATGGCTCACCTTGCTCAATATGGCCCTTTTAGTTCTGATTGTAGGGGCGACGTTTGTTGGTGTCATGACTCCAGACAGCTTTGGGCACTCCATCATCTGGATACTGCTCGTGTTGTCCATGCTTTATGGAATATTGTTTGTAATGCCTATCGGCGGTGCAGACATGCCTGTTGTTATTTCGCTGCTCAACTCATTTACGGGTATGGCAGCAGCATTTGGAGGCTTTTTGTATGACAATCAGGTCATGCTCACGGGTGGTATTCTGGTAGGGTCGGCTGGTACCATCCTCACCGTTTTAATGTGCCAGGCCATGAATCGCTCCCTTTTAAACGTTATCATTGGCTCATTTGGCGGTGGCAGCAGTGCCAGTGGCGGGAAATCAGCGGGAGATCAGGTTGTAAAAGAGATAAGCCTTACCGATGCCGCCATCCTGTGTGCCTACTCCAGTAAAGTAACCATTATCCCCGGGTATGGTTTGGCTGTAGCACAGGCACAACATATCTGCCATGAATTTGAAAAAAGCTTGGAAGCTAAGGGTGTTGAGGTTGCCTTCGCCATCCACCCGGTTGCAGGCCGCATGCCCGGCCACATGAATGTATTATTGGCTGAGGCAGATGTACCTTATCCCAAATTACAGGAAATGGAGGAGGTAAACCCACAAATGCCCAATACCGATGTGGTTATTGTTGTTGGAGCTAATGACGTGGTCAATCCGGCAGCGGAAACCGATCCGTCAAGCCCTATATATGGTATGCCTGTTATCAAAGCATGGGAAGCCAAAAATGTCATCATTATGAAGCGCAGCATGCGATCCGGGTATGCAGGTATTGAAAATGATCTGTTCTATCATGCTCGTTCCAAAATGTTATTCGGCGATGCAAAAGATACGCTGACCAAATTAGTGAGTGAACTAAAGGGGTTATGATATTAGGCGAAAAAATAATCTCTTAACACAAAAAAGGCTTGATTCTTGACAATCAAGCCTTTTTTGTGTTAAAATGGGCCTATCAACTTGCCGGAAATTCGACAAAATTCCTTGGCGTTTCATAAAGACGGATGTGAAGGTCGTATTTGTCATCAATCTTAGACCGGAGTATCTGCCAAATCACCACCACAATATTTTCCGCCGTTGGGTTTAAATGTTCAAACTCTATTGTATCCAAGTTTAGGTTTTTGTGGTCAAAACGCTGTTCGATTTCAATTTTGATCAAGTCTGACAGCCAGCCAAGGTCCATGACATAACCAGTTTCCGGGTCAATTTCACCTGTTATTTTAACTTCTAACTCATAATTATGTCCGTGATAGTTTGGGTTGTTGCACAGGCCAAAGACATATCGATTTTTTTCGTCTGAAAAATTCGGGTTGTGCAGGCGGTGCGCTGCGTTAAAATGGGCTTTTCGGAATACAGATACGCGCATGTGAGAAGGTTTGATTGCCTGATAAAGATCAGTCAGAGCACAAAACAACAAGACCTCAATCAGGTTTCAAATTGGCTTATGTTTTTAAACAGGTAAACTTTGACAACTGTAAAATTTACGGTATAAACTCACTCTTTGACCAATTTACGCGTATAACTTTCCGTTTCCGTGCTCCATTCAAAGAAATAAACACCCGAAGGGAGTGCACCTGTTTCGATGTCAAATGTTGAATCGCCGGCCTGGGCCAAATAGGATTTTGTCAAGCATGTCCTCCCATCAGCCTGAATCAAACGAATTACTATATACTGATTTTTTAGTAAATTAACCTTAAAAACCAAGCGGTCAGCAAATGGATTTGGGCTAATGCTCCATGTGTATTCCGACGATGGATCATTGGCCTTTACTTTCGGGCAATCTACTGGATTCAAGGCCCAAATTCGCAAAGAAAATGGAACATTGGGGCCATTCAGAAAAACGTTTAAGTTGTCGGCACTTATAATGCCCAAGTTACCAGAATTGGCTTTTAACAAAGCAAAGGGCTGCTCATTTGTTGCCGAACCTATACTTTGCCCCCCGATCAAGTCGCCCTGATCATTTATCAACGAGAGCAGCAGGTCGTTTTGGCCATTAGATGCAATACCCAATGCAGGGCCAGCGCTTTGCTCAAAGCCCACTACCCGATCAAATCGGCTCAAAGCCCAAATCTGGCGATTGGGCGCCCTCAAGAAATGGCTGAATATTTGGTCTGTGTGTTTTTTTATCCAAATCGGTGTTCCATTTTCCGTAAATTTTGCCACAAAACTTCTATCCGGAAATGATCCTTTGAAATTGGGGCCGATACTAAGGGAAGGCTTGTATGCAGGGAATGATCCATTTAAACTCAATCCGATCAATATATTCCCATCTTCATCGGTTTCCCAGGCTGGAAAATCATTGTGAGCTGTTTGTATGCCATAAACACAAAAGGCGTTTTCACACGCGCCATTATCTGGATTTACCGTAGCGATAAAATGGTTTTTGGCGCTGAAAGTACTATCTAAAGGACTTACTATTTTGGGGGTATTGCCAATATTCAGTTTGCTCAGCCCGCTGAATGCACCATGGATTAATATTTTGCCGTTGGAAGAAACTTTTAGCCTGGGGCTTTTGTGGGCTATCAAAGAAGTAAAAATAGTATTTAACTCAGGATGAAAAAAGCCTAAAAGGCTATTTCTAACACTTTCCTTGATCGGCCAATCACGTATGAGGCTGCCGTTTTTATCCAATACAATATACCATGCAGCAGCGCTGTCAACACTGTTGGTTGCTACATTGCCATCAGGTTGATCATATAGCCAGCCATTTGCGCGGAGCGCAAGATGTATCTGATTGTTGT
>CAZIKN010000058.1:0-34926 GCA_964539805.1 uncultured Saprospiraceae bacterium
GTGTTTTGGCTTCGTTGGCATCCTTGGTGGATAAACGCAAGTCTTCAAGGAGTATCCATTCCCGTGAGTAGGCTTCGTAGTAGCCATTGTTTATGGGATCAAAAGCATTTTTTTCCAAAAGGGCAAATGTATTTAAGGCAAACTCAAGGCTTCGTGGGTCATTGGTGAGCAAAAAATATTCGCAACAAGAATATATGGCGAAAGCTTGAGCATAAACCTGCTTTTTGGTATTCAAAGGGTTACCCTTAAAGTCAAGGGACCAAAAGACACCCCCATGTTCTCGGTCAAGGAAACAGGTGACAAGGTAATCAAAGGCACGATGAGCCATATTGGCCCAGCGCGTGTCACCAGTTGAGCGTGCTGCGGCCGAAAATGCCCATAAAATCCGAGTGTTAAGGACTACGCCTTTTTCTGCTTGTTCGTGCCGTTTGCCGAGACCATCTATTCGTCCCCAAAAACCACCGTTTTGGTCATCGGTCATATTGTCTTGCCACCACAACAGGATGGACTCAAGTTCTGCCAGTGTCTCCGCTATCAGGGTATCCTCTTTCATCTTTTTTCATTTAACAGGTCTAAATTACGTGCAATCATAGCCATACGGATATTTACGTTCGCAGCGGAACGTAATCCGTCGGGTGGGGTATGGATGCAATAGTCCAGCAATTTTTCAATGTTAGACACGGCAACGTGCATTCGGGTATCGGAGGAGCCATAATAAATAAACACTTCATTGGCTTCATTGACAATCCAACCATTGGAGAACACCACGTTGGAGACATCACCAACTCTTTCATCACCTTGCGGTGCCAGAAAATGGCCTGCCGGGCGGTGCGTGACGCGCCAAGGCTCTGAGAGATCGGACAGGAACATATACAACACATATCGAAGTCCGGCAGCGGTGTTTCGCACACCATGCGCCAAATGTAACCACCCTTTTGGGGTTCGTATGGGAGCTGGGCCTTGACCATTTTTGACTTCTTTGATGGTGTGGTACACTCGCTCGTCCACAAGATGTTCGGCGGTGATAATGGCTGGGTTGATCTGCTCGGAAAGCCCCCATGCAATGCCCCCTCCGCTGCCAACTTCAATAAAGCCATCTTGAGGGCGGGTGTAAAAAGCATAATGCCCGTGAACAAATTCGGGATGCAAAACAACATTCCTTTGTTGTCCACCGGGTGTTCGCAGGTCTGGCAATCGTTCCCAATGTTTCAGATCACGGGTACGGACGAGGCCGCCATGGGCACTTGCTTGCGAGGTGTCGCCCGGGGGGGCATTAGGGTCTTTCCTTTCGGTGCAAAATTGCCCGTATATCCAGCCATCTTCGTGTTTTACCAATCGCATGTCATACACGTTGATGTCCGGGTCTGTTGTTTCGGGCAGGTCAACGGGGTAATCCCAAAAACGAAAGTTGTCAATACCATTTGGGCTTTCGGCTATGGCAAAAAATGATTTTCGATCAACGCCTTCTACCCGTACGCAGAGCAGGTATTTGCCGTTCAGGTAAATGGCTCCTGAATTGAAAGTAGCATTGATACCCAATCTTTCCATTAAATACGGGTTGGTGGCTGGGTTAAGGTCATAGCGCCAGAATACAGGGGTGTGCATAGCGGTAAGAATGGGGTTTTTATACCGCTTATAGATGCCATTATCTGTTTCGAAGGGTTGGTTAGGCTGGGTGAGCAATGCTTCTTGGTCGGTCAGCATACGCTCTATTTTTTTGTCAAAATCACGTATCATGTAAGTGAGGTTAAATATTTTACAGGATGAAAAGGATATAGGGCTTAGTTTGGAGGTTCATTTCGCAGGTTGTCCAACCAGTTTCTTTTAAGGATAAGTGAGCTGACCAGGATTACAATAATGCAGGCAAGGAATTCGTCCCATGCTTTGATGACCAAAAAGACACCTGTTGCGGTAAGGGCGACTTGCCAGATGATACCCACGATCACATTTGTCATGTCACGCCAAAAGTCGGTATTGGCGGATATCCCTCCCGGTGTTTCAGCGTTTACTTTGTCCCTAATGGGTTTCCAAAAGCCCCAAGGGCGCACCTTTTTGTAAAAATTTTTTAATACGGTTTCATCATCTGGCTCGGTGAGCAAGCTTCCCAGCAGGGAACCTGTGAGCGAAACGGCAAAAATGAAAGGGAAGGTGTAGATGGGCAGCAGGCCGGGCAATACCAATGGTGCCAAGCTGCTGGCTAGCATCCCTGAGGCCATTCCATAAAAAAATCCCCAGGCATTGAAGCGCCACCAGTACCATTTGAGTACATTGGATGCGGTGTAGCCTCCGTAAAGTGCGGCCACGATCCATTGTACCATGTCATTGATGGATTGCACAAAAAAGCCGAACAGGGTGCCGATGATTACCATGATGACGGATACCAGCACGGAAAGCCTGACATAGTGTTTTTCAGGTGCGCCGGGGTTGATGTATTTTCGGTATATATCGTTTACGAGGTAGGCCGGGGCGGCATTGACGGTGGCGGCATAAGTACTCATAAACGCAGCCATGAGGCCTGCAATGAGCAGGCCGACAAGTCCTGAGGGAATAAAGTTTTTCAGGGCGAAAGGGAGAATGAGCTCAAAATCAAGGTTTTCGCCCATGCTGTTAAGGTCTCTGGAGAAAAACACAATGGCCAAAATGGTCAGCCCGGTGACCAGCATATAACGGGGTATGAATAAAGCAACATTGACAATGCCCGACATTTTTGCGGCCTCCACGGGGTTTTTTGCGGACAATACCCTTTGCATGTCATAATTGGGTACAGGGCCGGCAACACTTTGCAGCCAACCTTTAAACAACATCATCATAAAAAAAGGGCCAAAGTAGGCCCAGCCATCTGCTGCTATTTTGGCATTTGCTGCGGGCAAAAGCTGGCCCCAGTCAAGATTGAGTTTCCAACCAAAAAACAGGTTGTTCCAGTCGGCAGGAACGTGTTTGGCAAGGAGGTCCGGCGATACGGCATTCATGGCAATGATACCAACGGCTACACTGGCGATTGTCATGATGGCAAATTGCAAGAGTTCCGTAAAAACAACGCTGAACATGCCCCCTTTTACAACATAAAGGGTCGTGATAGCCGTGATGATCAGGCCATAGGTGTTGGCATTGGTTTCGGGGTCATCAGAAAAGCGATGTGGAACGAAAGCGGCAGTGAATTTGCCGATGCCGACAAAGCCGTAGGCCAAAAATCCTATTACATTCAGAATGGCAAATGCGACAACAACAAAATGGGACATTGCTGCACCCCTTCCGTGCCCAAATCGGAAGTTGATCCATTCCGCTCCGGTCATTACCCCGCTGCGCCTTAACCAAACGGACAAGTAAATCATCAGGAAAATTTGGTTGAACGCAGGCCAAAGCCAGGGGATCCAGACGCTTTTCAAACCATACACAAACAATAAGTAAACCATCCACATGGTACCCGAAATGTCAAACATGCCGGAAGCATTCGAAATGCCCAGATAGTACCAGGGAATGCGGTTGCCGCCGAGAAAATAATCCTGGGTACTGGCGGCCGCCTTTTTAGATATCCAAAAGCCTATACCAATGGTAACCGCAATGTAGAGCAGGATGATACACAGGTCAAGTGTTGAAATCGCCATGAGTCCTTTAAAAGTGAGTGAAATCAGCGGGCAAAGTAAAAGCAGTGGTCAAGCGCTTGTGGGTGATAATTGTGTCCGAATGGCGGGGTAATTGGGACACTTGACCAAAAAGATGTGAACTGTCCAGAATCCCCCCTCATTTTGTCCATTTTTCCCCTCACATCAGCACGTTTCGAATACGGAATTTTGCCAAAGATTTTGAAAAAGGTACTCATTGTTTATTAAATCATTTTAAAAGTATGAAGAGACAAAATTTTATATCGAATATTTTGCTGCTGTGCCTGGGGGCTTTGCTAAGCCTGACCTGCCCTGAAGCGAAAGCGCAGTCCGTTTCGGGTACGGTTACAAACACCAGTGGCGAAGCCTTGATCGGGGTTTCCGTGCGCAACGCATCCCAACCCGGTATCGGTGCAGCAACAGATGCCAACGGTTTTTTTGCCGTCAAGGCCAAGCCTGGTGATCAGCTTGCCTTTTCTTATACAGGTTTCCTGACCCAAACACTTGTTATTGGGCAAAACAACAAATTGGCCATTGTGCTGGAGAGCAATGACCAAGTTTTGAATGAAGTGCTGGTAGTTGGTTACGGAAAAACAAAAAAGTCGGATCTGACCGGGGCTGTGGCCAGTGTCAAGCCCGATGACTTGAAACGGATTGCCACTGCCGATGTCGCTCAGGCCCTTCAAGGGCGGGTGGCAGGTGTGGAAGTGACCGGGCAATCAGGCGAGCCTGGCGCAGGCATGCGTGTGCGGGTTCGCGGCGTGGGCACCATCAACAACTCGGATCCTTTGTACGTAGTGGATGGGTTTCCGGTGGGGAATATCAATTTCCTGCTACCTGGCGACGTAGAACGGATAGAAGTGCTCAAAGATGCTTCTGCCACCGCAATATATGGTTCACGAGGCGCAAACGGTGTTGTGCTGATCACCACTAAACACGGCAGCGTAGGTGCACCTCAGTTTTCTTTTGAATCCTATCAGGGCATGCAGATGGCGCCACAGCGCATTCCGCTGACCAATGCAACACAATACGCCACGCTTTACCTCGAAGCATTGGCCAATGACGGGATTGGTTTGTCTGATGACAGCGATGTGAAAACCCGCCTGGAATACATCAAACAAAACAATTATAAAGGTACAGACTGGCAAAAAGAGATTTTCAGGGATCAGGCCATGGTGCAAAACGTTTCACTCAACGTAACCGGTGGTACAGATGCCAATCGTTATCTCGTTTCAGGAGGTGTTTTTCGTCAGGATGGTATTGTCAAAAACTCGGACCTGACCAGATACTTCCTACGGTTTAACAATGATATGAAACTAAACAAGTGGCTGAAGACCGGCATTGGAATCAATTATGTTTATACGGACAAAACCTTTTACAACGATGATCAGTACAGTGGCGTTTTGCCGGTAGCGCTCCGTATTGATCCCATTACGCCGGCCTGGGATGCTTACCGCAACAATTGGGGGCGGGCAGACATATCCTATCTGAACAACCCCGCCCGCTTGGTGGATCAGCTCCAGGACAACAAAGGTTTTAGTCATGGTGTCGTGGGCAATGTTTATGGCGAGATCAATTTGTCCAGGGGCTTTTCTTTACGCACACAAATGAATGCCAACCTGGGCTTAGGCCACAACAAAAGCTATTCGCCGGCTTTCTTTGTATCCGTAGATGAAGCTCGTGAGCTCAGCAGCCTGTGGGAGCGCCGCAGCCAGAATACCGCTTGGACCTGGACCAATTATCTGACCTATGAAAGGGCATTTGGGAAACACCAGGTTACGGCTATGGCTGGCCAGGAAGCATTCAACAATCGTTACAGTGATTTCCAGGCAACTGGCTTCAATGTACCCGAAAACGCAGACCTTCAATACCTCTCTTCGGCTAAAAGTACTGATTTTCAGGTCAATTCAGCCCAGTCTGAAGAAGCGTTGCTCTCTTATTTCGGGCGTGTAAACTATAATTTTGACGATCGTTATCTGTTCACGGCAACCGTTCGCCGCGATGGATCAAGCCGCTTCCTCGCCGACAACCGCTGGGGGACTTTCCCTTCTTTTTCAGTAGGCTGGAACCTGGCGAATGAAGGATTTATGAAAAAGGTGGATTATTTTGATGAATTGAAACTGCGCGCGGGTTGGGGGCAGGTAGGTAACCAAAACTCTGCCAGCAACTATGGGTTTGTTACCACTGTTGAGGGAAATCAGCGCTATGTGTTTAACGGTCAGGCGGTGCAGGGCTTTGCCTCTGGCCAATTGAGCAACCCCGAGTTGCAATGGGAAACCACGGAAATGACCAATTTTGGGATTGATATAGCCCTGTTGCAAAACAGGCTTTCCTTAACGGCGGATTATTTCAACAAAAAAACGTCTGATATGATCGTGGCCGTACCCATCCCAACTTATGTCGGTGCCGGTGCGCCGCGTGTCAATGCAGGGTCTATGCGCAACAAGGGTATTGAGTTGGCCCTTAATTGGAGAGACCGCATATCCAACAACCTGAAATACGAGATTGGGGCCAATTTTACCAAAATCAGCAATGAAGTGATTGACCTTGGCGGTGGAGCACCTATCAATGGCGGTAACATCAACAAAGTCGGCGATCTTACCCGTACGGAGGTAGGTTATGAAATTGCCTATTTCTACGGCCTGAAAACCCAGGGCATTTTCCAGTCTGTTGATGAAGTTAATAACTACAAAGATGCTACAGGGAAACTTATACAGCCAGCAGCCAAACCCGGTGATGTCATCTTTACGGACCTGAACAGCGATGGCATCATTGATGCCAATGACCGCACTTACCTTGGCTCAGCCACCCCTGATTTTACTTATGCCATCAATGGTAGCATAGAATATAAAAACATTGACCTGCGTCTGTTTTTCCAAGGTGTGGAAGGGGCTGAAATCGCCAACTCGCTTTATCGGGAATGGTATGGATCGGATGGCAGCACCGCCAATTACCACCTTGACCGGATGAACCGTTGGCGTGAAACGGCTCCCTCGGCCACAGAGCCGCGCATGACGGTCAATGACCCGAACAAGAATGCACAATTCAGCGATCGTTACATCTCCGACGGTTCATATCTGCGATTGAGAAACATCACACTGGGGTACACCTTTGCCCCCGGTAGTCTGGGCTCAAAGGTGCGCTTCAGAAGCCTGCGTGTTTATGTGTCGGCGGATAACATCTGGACCAAAACTGCCTACAAGGGTCTGGATCCCGAGATCGGGGAGCGTTTTTCAAACCCATTGTACTATGGTGTTGACCTGGCCAACTATCCGCAAGTGAAAAACTACCGGGCGGGTGTGAATTTTAACTTCTGATGTCCTCAAATCAATAGCATTTAACAAAATATGATTACTGTTACTATGAATCATCGCAAATACATACTCCTATTCACCCTGGCTTTCGCATTTGCGCAGGCCTGCAACAAAGACTTTTTGGACAAAGACCCATTGGGTACCAATGCTGAGTTGAGCTTTTACAATGACCCTCAAAATGCAGGGCTTGCCATCAATGCCATCTATGATGCCGCATCTTGGGATGAAGGCCCCAACGGAGCAGGACATACCTATGACTGGATGTTCGGCGATGTGATTTCAAGCAATGCAGAAAAAGGCTCTACACCCAGTGATTTTCAGGACATTCAGGACCTTAAACAATGGAATGCCTCGCCCAACAATGGCCCTGTCAATGGCTTGTGGATCAACCATTTTACGGTGATCTATCGCGCAAATACGGCATTGAAATTTTTGCCTGATGCCCAATTGGATCCCAAACTGAAAAATCGCCTGCTTGGCGAGGCCCGATTCCTCCGCGGATATGGCTATTACCAATTGGCGCGCGTGTTTGGAGGGCTGCCGCTGTTTAACGAGCCTGTAAAACCCTCTGATTTCGGGAAGGTACGCCGTGCATCATGGGCTGAAACCTTTAAGTTTATAGAAACAGATTTCAAAGAAGCAGCCGCACTTTTGCCCCTAAAAGGCGAGTATTCAACGGCTGATCTGGGCCGAGCCACCAAAGGGGCTGCACAAGCTTACTGGGCGCGTGTGGTCATGTATCAATTGGGTATGGACAACAGCAATAACCACAATTGGAAAGAAGTGTATGATATGACCAAGGCCATCATCAACTCGGGCCAATACGGCCTGCAGGCCAATTTTGCAGAAATTTTTGAGGATGAGGGCGAGAATGGTCTTGAATCCATTTTTGAAATACAGTTTGGTACGGCCACCGAGGCTTGGGGGCCAATAAAGCTGGGCACCACAAACAACATCATCCAAAATTGCCGCAAAACCTGGGGGTGGGGATTCAATAATCCCACAGCAGACCTGGTGGCCAGCTTTGAACCCAAAGACCCTCGATTAGCCTGTACGGTTTACAAAGATAACGACATCGTTTTGGGGGTTAAGCAAACCATAGAAACCCCCAGCAACAATGCAACCGGCTACCTGAACCGCAAAGCAGCCGTCGTAAAACCCGTTGAAACCAAGGCCAGCCCACAAAACATCCGAAAAATGCGCTATGCCGATGTTTTGCTCATGCATGCCGAGGCCGCCGCAGCCATCAACCTGCCAGCCGAAGCCATATCCGTACTGAACCAACTGCGTGCCCGAGCGCTCAAGTCAACCAAACCCAAGGGCACAACCGAGGGCTCGCTGGCCTATGAACCCATTTCACCCACTGATCTGAACGGCGTACTACAGCCTCTGCCACTTTCCCTCACAGGGCAGGCCCTGACCGATGCCATCAGAAAGGAACGCCGTAATGAATTGGCCATGGAAGCCACCTATTTATGGGATGAGATCCGTTGGGGCATTTACCTGAGCAAACTTGGCACAGAGGTCAGGGGAAGGGCACAGGCACGTTCTATCCCGGGAGGAGTCAATCCCATACCCGTATTGCCAATCCCGCTGACAGAAGTGCAGTCCTGGGGCTTGCAACAAAACCCCGGATATTGATCCAAAACCTATCAAATTAACACTACTATCATTCAATCAGCAATTTGATTATGAAAAAAAATTTTTATGCCATACTGGCTTTGGCATCGTTTGCTGCAATGCTCATTGCCGCCTGTACAAAAGAAAAGGAATATTCCGATGATTTTGATATTGCCTATCCTTTGCCCGTCCTTTCGGATTTTTCGCCCAAAGAACAGTTTATTGATGGCGAAATCACTATAACAGGTAATAATTTGGATAAAACAAACAAGGTCACCGTTGGAGCCAACAATGCCGTAGCCACTGTGTTATCAAAATCGGCTACCGAGGTTAAGGTAAAACTCCCGCGCTATATCACCGGCCCGGGCCTGATCAATTTGTACACCGCATATAAAAATGAAACGGTGAGCAAGGATAACTTCACGCCAAAATACCCGGATACCAAAATCACAGGCTGGCCCGACAAGATCGTTCGTGGGCAATCCTTCTTCATCAAAGCGGAAAACGGAGATCAGATTACCTCTGTTGATTTCGGATCAGCCGGCAAGGTAAAAACCGAGTTTGGAAGCGGTGTGCCGGGCGGCATGAACGTCCTGACAGAAACCCTGACCCTGCCCGATGAAGTAGTGCTGACCGTTACGGCATTTGGCAATGTGATCAATGGCCAATCACCCGCCATCCCGGTAGAGGACTACGACCCCAACGCTTCTTATACAGCAGTGGATCCTATCCTCCTTTTTGATTTTGAAAATGGTGTGAATCCCGTGACCGATGGTATTGCAGGGTCACAGAGTGGCCTAAACCTGAACAAGGACATACCCAAAGGCCGTGGCAACCAATTCCTGACCATCAAAAATACCAATGTGCAAAATCAGTGGGGTGATGTGCAGGGAAAGTTTTCTGCCACCAATATTGACCTCAATGGATTTCATGAGCCACACCTCACCTTTATGGTCAACACAGGATCCTCCAGTGGCTATTTCCAGATGTCCGTGCAACAAGGTGCCATCACGTCCGGGGTGCATTTCAAAGCGGGAAACTCTGATGTGGCTGCCGATGACTACAATTTTAAGACCAATGGTTGGGAATGGCGGAGCATTAACCTGGCAACGCTTGATTACGAAAACTGGGGAACTGGAAAATTAGTCTTTGACAAATCCAAAGCTATTGATGCGATCAATTTGGAATTTAAACAGGGCAACGGCGGGAATGGCGGTAACAAAGACTTTGAAATCAACCTTGACCACATTATGATTACCGACGGCTATCGCAACCGCGAGGCTAAATCGGTGGTGGTTTGGGATTTTGAGGATGGCCTCAACCCCATATCGGCAAGTGCCCCGGCCATCACGGCCCTCAATGGAAGCTCTGTCGGCCTTGGGCATGGCAACCGGTTTGCCACGGTGCAAACCGCCAGTATCCCCTCTGACTGGACCTGGATTGCCTCCATGGAAAAATCCGTAAACATCAACATGAGCGCCTGGAAACAGCCGTATCTGACCTTTTGGGTGAATACCGGCGATGAAAAATGCTATGGACAAATTGCCTTCAAGCAAAACGCCTCGGAATTCGGATTTGAAATTTCACCGGACTTTGAGCCGCAGGCAACTATAGGGAAATGGAAATTTTACAGGGTCAAACTGGAAGCCGCAGCCGCCAGCCGATGGTCAGGCACGGATGATTTTGATCCCAAAGGTGTCCTAACTAATGTGAAAGTTGGTTTTACTACTGGTAAGGTGGGCGCAGGAAAGCCATATCTTTTTAACTTAGATGAATTAACGGTATCTGACTCGCCAGCCTGGTAAAAGGCTGGCAGCTGCCGAATCACGGCACAAAATATCGGGCAGGGCATGTCATCCAAAAACTGACCGACCCTGACCCAATTTTGTGCCGTGCTTACTTTTTTACCTAAGGAATGATAAAAAAATAACTTCACGATTGATGCTTGTCCTCTTAGGCTCAAATTTCCTATATTTTTCGTTAAATAGCGCTGCTATTCTCCTCAAAATATAGTCATTTGATACCAAGATGACCGCGCCTGAATCAGGAACTTATTTTTTTATCATTCCTAAAACCGGAATGATCCGTTTGATTTTGCACTATGTCTATTCAGGCTGTAACGTACCTAAAACTGTTCGTCCTGCTCTTCAGCTGTTGTCAGGGTGTCCTGCTCGCCCAACAACTGGCTGACCCTGACGCAACAAAACAAACCAAAGCCCTATTTCTCAACTTGCAGAAAGCGGCTGCAGAAAGCAAAATTCTCTTTGGTCATCAGGACGACCTGGCATACGGGGTAGGGTGGCGAAATGTTCCGGGCGCATCGGATGTCTTTTTTTCCTGTGGTGATTATCCAGCCGTATATGGATGGGAGTTGGGCATGCTTGAACATGACAGCGCCTTTAACTTAGATTCCGTATCCTTCAAACAGATGGCATCCTGGATTCGCGAAGGGTATGCAAGAGGTGGGGTTATTACCTTGAGCTGGCACATGAGCAACTACCATACGGGCGGCTCGGCATGGGATACCGTTGGGGCGGTAAGGGATATTCTGCCCGGAGGGCCACACCATGATCGCTACCTGCAGGACCTGGATCGCTTTGCCGGCTTTGTTCGTAACCTGAAGGCAGGAGGCATCTTTTCCCGACATAAGATACCCATTATTTTTCGGCCTTTCCACGAACATACGGGCGACTGGTTCTGGTGGGGCAAAACCCACTGTAGCCCCGAGGAATTCAAGTCACTTTGGCGCTTCACGGTACACTACCTTCGCACAGTCAAAAAAATAAACCACCTTTTGTACGCCTTTAGTACCTCTTACAACTTTGATTCATCTGAGGAAATGCTTGAATTTTATCCCGGAGATGAATGGGTTGACCTCATCGGGTTTGACTTTTATGCGTATGATTCCAAGCCCCAAACTTGGGATAAATTCAGGCTTTGCACCAAAATAATGGTGGAGACAGCCGAAGCGCGAAACAAAGTGCCCGCATTGACTGAGTTTGGCTTTGAAGGCATACCGGATTCACTTTGGTGGACCAATACCTTTTTGAAAAACATCTCCATGGATCCGGTCACACAACGGACCGCCTACGTATGCGGATGGCGTAATGCCAATGCCAAGCACCACTACGTACCGTTTCCAACCCATCTGAGCATTCTTGATTTTCAAGATTTTTACCAAAATCCAATCACATACTTCCAGTCCGATCTTTGGGATTTTTACAAAAAACCTAAAGGATATGTCAAAACAACCCGAGTACCTGTAATGGCCAAAGATGCCACATCCACCACAAAACTGAAATAATGAACTTCAGCACATGATAATTAAACCATACATTCAGCGCATACTTATCCTTGTGCTTGGCCTCCTTCCCCTGATGTTGGCGGCCCAGGCACCCCTTATTACAGGCGTTTTGCCCTTGTCGGCAAATGTTGAAAAAAACGGAAAGTTTGAGGCGCGTGTAGTCCTTCAGGCTTCCTATAAAAACCCTTATGATTATGATGAAATACGGGTGACTGCCACGTTTACAGACCCCGATGGACAACAGTTTGTGGTTGAGGGCTTTTTTATGGAGGCTTTTAACCTGGCCGGGTCAGGGCAAATCACCCCCAATACTGCACAAAATGGGTTTAGAATACGTTTTTCGCCCCGTAAAACAGGTACCTGGACTTATGTCGTGACCTGTGAAACGCCCGAGGGCAAGGCCGGTTTCCCACCGCAGTCCTTCCAGTGCCTGCCAGTGAATGTGGCGCACAACAAAGGATTCGTGAAGATGGGAACCGGCAATTACCTCGTTTTTGAAAATGGTGAGCAGTACATACCCATTGGAGAGAACATAGCCTGGCCTGTGGGCAATGCTTATTTGGATTACCAAAAATGGGTCGGAGCGCTGTCCGCAAACGGCGGTAATTTTTTTAGGCTCTGGCTGTGTCACTGGGGCTTGGGTTTGGAGTGGAAAGACAATGTGAGCGGGTATTCCGGCCTGAAAAAATATAAACAAAGCAGTGCTTTTTATCTTGACTGGCTTTTTGAGCATTGCACCGAACTGGGCGTGTACGTACAGTTTTGCCTCAACCACCATGGTCAAATATCCTCTCAGGTCAATCCCAACTGGAATGAAAACCCCTACAATGCCGCCAACGGCGGCCCCTGCCAGCAAACATGGGATTTTTTCAGCAACCAACAGGCCAAAGCATTGCACAAAAACCGCCTGCGCTATATCCTTGCGCGTTGGGGATGCCAGCGCAGCATCATGACCTGGGAACTATTCAATGAAGTAAACTGGACAGACAACTACGAGCAGCACAAGGGTGCCATTGCCGATTGGCACGCAGACATGGCGGCCTTTTTGAAACAAAATGATCCTGTACAAAGGCCAATTAGTACCAGTTATGGCAATCCGCAAAGCGAAGACCCCGCAGTATGGAACAATCCGGATATGGACTACACCCAAAGGCATTATTATTTTGACAGCCCTAATCTTGAAGCGGTATTGGTCAGCGGATTGCGGGAAAACCTTCAACAATATGACAAGCCTGTTCATATCGGAGAGTTCGGCCTCCTTACAGAAAATACCGCGCTGAAAACTTTGGATCCCAATGGGATACATGTACACAACAACTTGTGGGGGCCGTTGTTTGGCGGAGGGGTGGGCACCGGCATGGGATGGTGGTGGGATTCCTATTTTGACCCGCAGCAACTTTACCGCTATTTCAATCCCTTGGCTACCCTGACAGCCCAAATGCCGCTGGCCGCTAAAAATTTTCGCCCCCTGCAAAATACAACAGTCAGCGGCGCTGCCGGTGATCTAAAACTCAATGCCACGCTTGATTGGGCCGGGCTTGGCGATACACTCCTTGAGGTAAGCCCCAAGGGAGTCAACCCGACCAACTACAAACTCGGGAAGTACCTCTATGGGTCGGTTTGGAACACACAGTACCGCCGGCCTCCAGTATTCAAAACGGAATGGACAGCACCGGGCCAATTCAGGATTATGGTGGGTAATCAGTTTGGCAATAGCCCAAGGCTGGCGGTCTGGCTTGATGGCATACAGGTTTTATTGCTAACGCCAACGGCCAATCAGAACATCATGCTGGAGGTGCCTGCTGGCAAACACACCATAAAAGTGGACAATCTGGGTACGGACTGGATGACGATAGCCTGTTACTCGTTTAGCGGCCTGGGCTCCGCCCTTGATGCTTATGTGCTGTGTTCATCTGATCAGTCGCGGGCAGCAGGGTGGTTGTTAAATTCAGATTATAACCATCAGTATGTCAGGTCAAATGGGGCACCCGATGCCATCAACGGGGCCAAACTGCGCATGGAACAAATAGCCAACGGCCAATATTTTGTCAAATGGTTCGATTGCCAAACCGGTAGTTTGGTCCAGACGGACCCCTTAATGGTGGCAAACGGAGTAGCCGAGTTCAGCATACCTGAAATCGTGTGGGACTTGGCTTTTGTACTGGACGCACAACCCGCTAAAACAGCAGAAGCCACAGCCGCCATGCCGCTCTCGGTGTTCCCCAATCCCATAGCCCGGGAGCCTTTAAACCTTGCATTTGACCTTGCCCGGGCCGAAAATGTTGTTGTGCTGCTCTGCGATGCAGGTGGCAGGGTCGTGCAATCACTCTACACCGCCCTGCTCCCAGCCGGATCACACCAGGTCACGCTTGCCCTTGAGCCCGGTTTGTCAGCAGGTGTGTATTGGATTCATGTCGCGGCAGGGAAAGAGCGGGCTGCCAAGCCAATTGGAATCGTGCGCTAAAAAGCAAATAAGAATAAGATTGCTTTTTAGGCCAAACAGATTGGTGCCAATGGGGATATTGCGCTTTTTGACCTTGCAAAGGACAGGTTTTTACAAAAAGGGGATTGTCCCGAGGTCAGTAAACCCTGTAATTATCCGCTTCCGAACCGCTGATTTTCTATGGTTGTCTTATCGTGGAAAATCCAAAAAGGGCTTATAACTTTGCCCAAAAGTAGCTGTGCTGACTTTATCAAATTATCCAGATATGTTCGGATTGGGCGAATATTATAAATGCTTGCTTTTGTATGGTATGCTTGTGGCAAAAGGGGTGGCCTTTGGGCAGCCAAACACATTCGTTTTTGAACCTTTGCCGCCACAGAGTGAAATCGGACAAAGCGATGTGCACGCTATCCTGCAAGATCAAAATGGTTTCCTGTGGTTTGGTACATGGTCGGGATTGTGGCGGTACGATGCCTATAATTTCCGCCATTTTGGATCAGCTTCCGGGCTAAACAGTGGGAAAATAACGGCATTGTATGAGGAAAATAATGGCGCCCTTTGGGTGTGTACCCGAAACACCGGTCTTTATCATTTTGATCCCGGGCGCGAAATATTTGAACCGGCTGCCAACTATTTAAAGAGCAAAAACAAGCTAAATGCACAAAACATCACCTCCGTTTTTCGAGATCGTAAGGGGCGTTATTGGATAGGTGCGGAGGAAGGGCTTTCTATGTTTGATCCCGCCGTGGGTGCTTTTATAGATGTGCCTTTGCAGGGTGTGACACCAGCTCCCAGTGAAAATATCTACCTGTACACCATCGGACAAACCCAAGAGGGGGCTATATGGGTGGGCGGATCGCATGGCCTCTATTTCTTGCAGGAAGAAACGCTTCAAAACGAGTCGGGAAGACCTGATTTTCAGCAAATTACGCTGCATAAGCCCGGGTCAGGTGCCAGAGAAGTAGAATTCCATAATTTTGTCTATACGGTTTGCCCCGTGACAAATGAGCCGAATGCCCTCTGGGTTGGCACCAAACAGGGGCTTAAACGCATCGTTTTTCCGCTCTATGGCCAAGCACCTGAAAAGCCTTCAATAAGTTATTTTGAGCACCAGGATAATGACCCAGGCAGTATAAGCCACAATTTTGTCACGGCGATCTGCGAAACAAATTATCCGCATGCAGAAGCCCTTTGGGTAGCAACATTTAGCGGATTGAACCTTCTGGAAACTAAAATACAAACCCGGGATGCACCGCCGTCCAAGCCCTTTTTCCACCGTTTTTTCGCTAATGCTGACCTGGAAAACCAGCTGTTGTCCAACAAAATGCACGCACTGTTTTTTGACCAAAGTGGCATTCTTTGGATTGGCACCAACAAAGGGGCCTGCAAATTGGGGCCTCACGCTACGGATTTCATGCACTGTGCGCTCCGGGTAAAAAACCACCCGTATGATGAGGCCGTTTCCTTTCTTTCCTGTACCGACAACAGTATTTGGGCAAGCACAATAGGTGGCGGAATTTTCAAAATTCCGGTACAGCAGGGCAAGCCACTATGGCATAAAGCAACACATTATTTTTTGTCGCCCAAACTAAAGTCGCCGATTACCAATTTTATCTCCGCCACCATACCCGACAAAGGAGGCACGGTTTGGGTAATGACGCAGGGTGCCGGGGCATTTAGGTTCAGGGAAAAAGATCTGCCTCCCGAGGGAGGGGTAATCACAATGGCCGAACAGTTCACCAAAGGGAATGGGCCGCTGAATACCGGAGATGATTACCTTATGTCTGGTTTGATCGGACAGGACCAAAAAGTTTGGATTGGATGTTGGGATGCCGGCCTGAACCACTATGATCCGACCAAAAACGAGATCATCAAATTCGTAAAAACAACCGATGGGAAAGTAGATTTTCACATGTTCCCGGTAGTAGCCCTCACGGAAACCATTGAAAACGGACAATATTTCCTCTGGGCAGGTACCAGGGGCGGGGGGCTTTTTCAACTGGCCTTTGACGAAACCCAAAAAACATTGTTGTTGGTGCGCCGTATTCATCGAGAGGGGGAGGGCAATGACCGTATAGACGATAATTTTATCACCTCACTGACCAAAGACAGCCTGGCTAACTTCTGGGTAACAACAGAGAGCGGACTGTACAAAAAGAACAAAAACGAACTGCACTTTACCAAAGTTCAGCTGGCAAATTTCCCGATTTCGGCACACTATGAAGCCATCGTGGAAGTGAGCAATGGACAATATTGGGTTTGCCTCGAAAAAGGTATAGGGCGCTTTGATATGGATGGCCACGCCATTTTTTATCAGAACAGAAATGGCCTGCGCGAACGTACATTCAATAGCGGGGCATTTGCAAGATTATCTTCAGGCTATATTCTCTTTGGTGGCAGCAATGGCATCACCTACTTTGATCCCAACCGGCTATTGCCTGATACAAACGCCCCCAAACCGGTCATCACCGGTCTTCGCCTGTTCAATCGCCCGGTGACACCAGGCATTCCACAGGAAGATGGCTTTGTCTTGGAGAAAAGCCTAAGCACCCTGCCTTTGTTGGTGCTTTCCCATCGCAACAATGTATTTACTTTTGAGTTTTCCGGCCTCCAATATGCCTGCCCTGAGCAAAATCGCTTTGCCTACAAACTTGAAGGCTTTGACAAGGAATGGGTCTTTACCGATGCGTCGCAGCGCCTGGCGCATTACACCAACCTGCCCTATGGCGATTACAAGTTTTTGGTAAAGGCCGCCAACAGTGATGGCATCTGGAACCCAAGGGCCGCTCAACTCGCCGTACGGGTGCTGCCTCCCTGGTGGCGCTCTGATTGGGCCTACACCTTATACCTTGTTGCCTTCCTCGGATTGCTGATGATGGTGCGCCGCATTACCTTGTTGAGGGCCAATTATGAAAACAAAATCAAGATCGAACGCCTCGAAAAACAAAAAATGGCCGAGGTGAACCAAATGAAACTCAATTTTTTTACCAATATCAGCCATGAACTTAAAACACCCCTGACCCTCATCATCAGCCCCTTGGAGGAGATGATCAGAAGCCGGGCGGCCGGAAATCAGCGCCTGCACCATACCTTGGCCATGATGCACCGTAACGCAACGCGATTGCTGACCATGATCAGCCAACTGCTTGATATTCGAAAATCAGAAGAAGGATTGATGAAACTCACGGTAGGGGAGGGCAATATCGTACAGTTTGTTACCGAAATCTACCTCTCCTTCAGAGAATTGGCCCAACAACAGCAGATTGAACTAATTTTCAAGGCTTCATGCCCCGAAATTCTGGTCTGGTTTGACCCTGACCTCATGGAAAAGGTGTTCTTTAACATCCTGTCCAATGCGCTAAAATTTACACCACCGGGCGGAAAGGTAGAGATATGGGTGGAAGCATACCCCGATGACTCGCGCACCCTCGTGCAGGTCAGAGACAATGGAAAAGGAATACCCGAAGACAAACTGCCTTTTATTTTTGAACGCTTCTTCAGAGCTGATGAACACGACGAAGCCGGTGGTACCGGTATCGGACTTTCTTTGGTGAAAAATATTGTTGAGCGCCATCATGGTCAGGTAGAAGTAGAAAGCACGCCCGGACAAGGAACGGTGTTCAATGTCTGGCTTTCGCTGGATGCCACGCTATTCCATAAAGAAGCCCCAAAAAGACCTACCGTGCACGCGGAAGAACTGCGACATTACCTGAACGCCTCCATACCCGATTCCCTTGAGTATCCCTGGGGCGATAATGACTCCGGCACTGCCCTCACACCCGTTCCCGATGCCGAAAAAGCACATGTCCTGCTGGTTGAGGACAATTTAGACATTCAACAATATCTGGCAGAGTGCCTCGCCCCGGAATACTCGGTCAGTACAGCCGGAAACGGCACAGAAGGCTTGGCCAAAACACTGGAAAACATCCCTGACCTTATCCTGTGCGATATTTCTATGCCGGGCATGGATGGACTGGAACTCACCCGACGCCTGAAAAGCCATCCAGTGACCAGTCATATCCCAATCATTCTGCTTACCGCGCGCACCTCGCTCATTTTCAAAATTGACGGCCTGGAAATGGGTGCTGATGACTATGTGACCAAACCTTTTAACCTCAGACTGTTGCAGGTCAGGATTCGAAACCTGCTGGATAGCAGAAGGCGATTGCGCGAAAAATATGCCCTCTCCATGACTAACCTACTGCCCGCAACAGCCGACAGCGCCGAACTGGCATTTGATGCCATTGATGAGCAATTTCTCAACAATACTGCTGAAATAGTGGAAAAAAACCTGCAAAACCCCGATTTCTCCGTAGATGACCTTGCTCAGAAATTACTGATGAACCGAAAACAGGTCTATAGAAAAATTAAAGCCCTTACCGGCCAAACCCCCAATGACTACATCCGGAATATCCGCCTGAAAAGAGCGGCGCAACTGCTGAAAACGCAGCGCTACACAGTAGCCGAAATTACGTATAAAGTGGGCTTTCAAGACCTGAAATACTTTAGAGAGCGATTTAGAGAGGTATTTGGGGTGAACCCTTCCGAATTTGAATCAGGGGTGTAAAGAAATGGAAAAGGGTAAAAAAGGACAGGTCGGAGGCAGAGGGTGCTTGTTGGTTTCGTTTGGATCAGGCAAAAGGTATTCTGTTAAAGAAAGTGACTCAAAATACTTTGCTAACGATAAAATTGTGGAGAGAAGACCAGCCCTACCCCCCAGCGGACTGGTCTCTCGGCCACTCGTTTAAAGCCGCATTCGGCTCTAAGTTTTTTTGATTCAATTATCTAAATTCACATCCATAACGTATTCGTTTGGATGTTTAATTTTTTACAATTATTGTGCCAAAAAGCCTTTTCTTTTGTTAACGCTACAAATACCTTATTCCAATTCACTTATTTTTTCAAGCAACCACTTTTTGGAGGTAAGGCTACGTGTCTCCACCACTTTCTTTTTAAATTCGGCAATACTGACATCGGATGCTGTTGAAAGGGATCCCAGTTTTTTCAGGTAATTGATAAAGTTGATGTACTCCCGCTTTAAATCTTTGGAAATGAGTTTGTTGCGTTGAATGTATATTCTAAAACTGTCAATCAGGGAGTCTAAAGCCATCCATTCATCACTTTCATAATAAGTGCGCAAAAGGATGTTCTTGGAGCCAAGAGCATATACCACATCACTGTACTCCACATTGCGCAACAGTTCTATGACTTTATCATATTTTTTCAAATAAAAATATACATGTGCAAGGTTATAACTTCGCGCATTCTCTCGGATTGGAGGGGGCAGGTATGTTGCATATTGTTGGATGAAGTTTTCGGCCCAAGAATATTCGCCAACCCCAAGGCTGATAGTAATGATGTTTTTAAACACTGCTTCGGGGAGGGGGCTTTCGTCAAGCAACAGATCAAGGTCAACAATGCGTTTGAACAGGTCAAAATAAATACGATAATAAGCTGAGTTGCCTTGATTGATTTTGAAAGCACAGTAGTTTTGGGCTGCTTGATAACATTCCCTAAGGTCATTTCGGGTGAGCTCATGTCCGTAATTTTCCAGGGCTACAAGCAGGGCTTGAAAATGGCTTTCATCCTCAGGATAAAGCAAACAGTGGATCACATGCTTGTATAGTATTACCAATGGGACATCTTTAAATATGTCATGGTTCATATTCTGTTCCCAACCAGGCAATAATGCTATTTCATGCTCAGTAACGCGCAATTTTTTGTAAATCAATGAACTACTGTAAATCAGCAGCTTTTGTGTCATATAAAATTGGTCTAATGCAGTACTGGCAGGAATAAGATTTTCCATTAACCCATTGGTAGAGCCGCTTTTTGCAGCCCTGAGGAAAATATTCCAGTACATTTGAAAAAGCGCCAGATAATACTCGGGAGATTTGCCGGATAATGCATTGATGTGCTGATGGACATTTCGATCTGCCGTTGAAATATATTTCTGAAATCCTGGTTTATTCAGCGCTTTTTGCAACAACAGTGCATCTTCTATTTGATTTTGCGGCCTGGCTTCTTCGGCAAGAAATTGCATGACCAATTTAGTGAGCTCCGCCGAAACGCGCCTCAGCTGGACATCGTCATATTTCCTTTTCGGGTATAGGGCGGCCCATATTTTTTCCTTTTGCAATAACTTTTCTGCCTTTTCGGGGTTTCGTAGGTGCTTGACAATGAGATCAAAGAGAAGGATTACATCTTCCTGTTCATTAAACCAGGGTGAGACAACAAGTTTGCGCAGGCGGTTTTGCTCCGGTTTTGAAAATTGCGCGATAAGTGTGACTACTTTTGAGCTAATCATGTGAGTGTGTTAGATTAGACATTAAACCAATTATCTTAAATGAGGTAATTATCTGGCCTTAATGGCATTTATGTAGTGTTGTTTTTTGTATTTTTATTTAAAGTATTAGCCATATTAAGCGCTTGATATACAAAGGTATATACTATTTTAGAAACAAAAAAATACCACGACAAACTTGCTTATTTGTACTATAATGCATTTGTGTTGCTTTGCACCTTTGCAAAGTGAAAATAGGAGAACAAGTAAAAAAATATCCATCAAAACAGTTACGATTATGTACTTCTTTAAATCTGTATCGCTCAACCGCTTTATCATGTTTCTTGCGGTTTTTGCACTGGGTAATCATGTTTCCCTGAAGGCTCAGTGTCTCCATGTGGCCAAGGTGGAAGCTGTCGCCCCCGGATGTGGCGCGGTAATCACGGATTTGAACGAGGGAAAATCCTACCGAATTACCCAGGATTATGACAAATTGAGCGGAGGACAGGTTTTTACCTTTGAAGCAAAAGGAGGGCCGACACCCGTTCAGTGCCCCAGTGACGGGTTGTTGCCAATTGAGCTGACTTGTTTTTCGGAAATCCTGCCTATTTCAGCCGAATTTTCTTTTGCGCAGGAGCAGCCCAATCCATTGGTGTACTATTTTGATGCAGATATTTATGATGAGACCAAACAAAAATGCGTCTGGGATTTTGGCGATGGCAGCAAATCCTTTGGGAAAAATGTCATTCACCAGTTCAGGAACATTGGGCAATATAAGGTTTGCCTGAAAGTGACGGATAAATGGGGTAATAGCATGGAAAGGTGCCAGATTGTCTCTGTTGGCGCCAAGGTGAACAAATGCGGGTATGAGATGGAAGCAACGGCTGTTGACAAACAACTTTTTGCGCGCTTAATGCCAATAGACATTGCCTCCAACCTGAAAGCAAAAAGCGTATCATGGAGCATCAATGGCAAATTACAAACCGTAAATAGTGTTTTTGGCCTGAACGCAACCTTGCCGTCATACGGTGATTACAGCGTGTGTGCCGCTTATGAAGTGGAAAATGCAGATGGCTCAATTTGTACCAATACAATATGCAAACGATTAACAATCACGGATATCTCCTGCGAGACGCCAGCCATGGCTGATCCAACATTGATTTGTTCTGCCTTGCCCGTTCGGGTATGTGGATGCGATAATTTTACCTACGAAAACGAATGCGAGGCTATGTCTGCCGGGCTTACAGCCTGGCGTCAGGGAGATTGTGAAACCCTTGTCAACAATTGTATGGCTGATTATGAAGTGAAAGTGCTGTCTGGAAGCCCGGAGACGGGTTACACGGTACGTTTCCATAATCGCTCTCTGCCCAACTATATCTTTGTCCAGATAGATTTCGGTGACGGATCCCCTGTTTGGCAAGGGACAATATTGGATACCGTTGTCAACCACACCTATAAAAACGGGGATATTTACAGGACCAACCTCACGGTTTGGACCCCGGGGAAATGCGTAGCCTCCATGACAAAATTGGTGGTTACCGATGCATGGAGCATGACGGAAGCAGAAAAACCCAAGTACACCGATTATGTATATCCGGGCGATGCCAATGGCGACCGTAAAGCCAATGTATATGATGTGCTAAACTTAGGTATAGGATACAATCAAAAAGGCTCCCCCCGACCCAATGCCCATACCAACTGGATTCCTCAGTTTGCAGCCAATTGGGATCAAAAAGTATCAGGAGTGGTTGATTTTAAACACCTTGACTGTGATGGTGACGGCGAAGTGAACAACAAGGATATTGACGCAGTACACAAACATTTCACTGCAATTGATACGTCAGTGGCACTTGAAGCGGGTAATTTCCCGCAATTATGGCTTGATTTTGCAGAGGACACCATTACCATTGACCCCAGCAAACCCGCACCCCTCCAGGTAAAGGCCAATATTATGCTGGGCAGCCTGAGCAAACCCGTTCTGGGCCTCTACGGCCTGGCTTTTGCACTCCGTTATCCCGACTATGTAGATCATGACCCTACCCTGGTATTCCATGATGAACTATTTGATTACAATAATACCCTCAGCCTTAAACGCGACATTTACAGCCGAAGGCAGTTTGATATAGGCTTGTCCAAAAACGACCAGAAAGCAGTTTCAGGCTATGGAAGTATCGGACAGATCAACTTTACTACAGATTATATCATTATCGTGGACGTTACGTCGCGCAGCAGTTCAAAGGTTATTCCCTTTACCGTACCTATCGCTGGTGCGCGAGGCAATGATGTAAAAGGCTTCTCAAAGGGCATTAGCGGTAAAAATACCCGGGACACCGTATGGATTAAATTATTGGAAAAAACGGTCAATTCAACCGAAGGCTCTGATATCAACGACCAATGCTCCGTTTACCCTAATCCTGCTTCTGATGAAGCCGCTGTTTATACCGGGGAATTGGCTGTTGAACGCATTGAAGTGCGCGATATGCTTGGTGTGCTGGTGAAAACAGTAAACCCCAGCAATTCCGCGCAAACGCGTATCGCTTTGAATGGTCTGAACACAGGAATGTACGTTGTTGGCATCATTACTGATAAAGGCGTGGCGGAAAAACCACTTAGCGTACAACGCTAGTTTTTCCAACCCATCTTAGCCGCGCAACAATTTTCGGGCTAAAATAGGCACCAGCAATAAATCACAGAACAACGCGCCCGCCAGAGTGACACTCACTAACAAGCCAACAATGACCGATGGTGGGTGAATGGAAAACAACATAACCAAAAAACTGAAAAACAGGATGATGCTGCTCAGGCACATGGCTTTTCCTGTTTCCAGCATGGTCGTTCGCAGCGCCGCCTCCATACCTATACCCTTGTCCCGGTTTATCTTAAATGCGCTCAGGAAGTGAATGGTGTCGTCCGTGGCAATACCAAATACAATATTGAAAACGGTGGCAATGCCTGCCTCCAGCGGAATATCCAAAAAGCCGATGAGCGCTCCGGCAAAGAAGAGCGGAAATACATTGGGCACGGTAAATACCAACACCATGCGCCAATTGCGAAAGAGGAAACCCATGATAAGGGCCACCACCAATACAGAAGGGACCAGGCCCTGGAGCATGTTGTCTCGTATGTAAGCCGAGTTTTTGTCCAAAATAACACCCGTTCCTGTTATTTTGAATTTGGCTATGCTGGAGTCGGTATTGTATTTCCACCAATTTTGGATGCTCGCCTGAATGATCTCCACCGTATCCCTGCCCACATCCTGCATACGGCCTGCAATACGGGCCTTGTCCTTTTCCTTGCTCAACAACACCTCCGTGGCAGAGGGAGCTGCCTTATCCACCAATTTTTGCAGTGGCACAAAAGCCTCCACACTATCGGGCAAGCGGTAAGCATCGGCCCTGTTGCCATAATTCATGGCATTCAGGCTGCGATAAAGATCGTTTATGGACATCAGGGTTCGCATGGACGGGTAGCTGCGCAAATGATTTTCCACTTTCTCCATTTCACGCAGTACGCTGTAATCATCGGCAGGCAATCCGTTCTGAGGGAAAACGGCAATTTCAACGGGCCTGAAACCGCTAAATTTTTGTTCAAAATAAAGAAAATCCGCTGTTATTTTTTCTCCACGCGGCAAATTGCTTTTGATCCTGTAATTGGTATGTATCATGGAAATGCCCCAAAAACAAAGGGCCAGCAAAGCAACAGAAAACCAAACGATGGCTTTTTGGCGAGTGCGGGTAAAATCATAGGTTTTGGACAAAAAACGATCCCAAAAAGCATATTCAGGCGTGTGCTTGATCAAGTCTTGGGCACGAAAACGAGGCAAAACAGCCCAAAGCCAGCCATAGATCACAAAGAAGGCCGTTACGACACCTATCGCAGCATTTACCCCAAAACCCTGAATGGGGGCCGTCCGGTTGGTTAACAGGGATGCAAAACCGATGGCTGTGGTGATACAGGTGATAAAAGTGGCCAAGCCTACCTCTTTGATCGTAATGCGGATGGCTGCTTCAGGGGTATGCCCCTTCTCCAGTTCATCCAAATATTTACTGCTCAGGTGAATGGTGTCCGCTACACCCACTATGCACATCAAAACAGGGTAAAGCGCCGCCAAGGCATTAAGTTCCATGCCTAAGGCACTCAAGAGACCCAGGAAAAACAACAAGGCAAGCCCTATGCCTGTCATGGAAATGAATACCGTTATCCATCGCCTGAATATGAAAAATAGCACCAATGAGGCCAGCAATGCCGCAATAAATGAAGATACCAATACTTCTCGCATCTCCATTTTGACCATCTCCTGCTGAAAATAGGCGCGGCCCAATACATGGGTTTCATCAAAAGGATAAAGGGCCAAAAGTGAGTCCACGCCGTGCATCAGTTGCTTGGCCTGATCCAGATTGGTTTGGTTCACAGTTTTCAAGACCACATTCAAGGCCGTGGCATCCTCAGAGATCAGGTTGTGCACAAAACGGCGATCCTGAAGGACACGCGCTTTGTCCGCAGCATAAAAACTGGTATCACTGATGTGTAAAACGGGCAAGGCCGTAATGCCAAACGGCGTCTTCAACGGGTATTGCATCCGGGTCAGCGAAGTGGCTGAAGTAACATGGGGCAATTGAGCTGCCTTCAGGGAAAAATCGTGGAATTGGTGTAAAAAAGTAGAGTCAAATACACCGCCCTTCCGCTCGACAGCCACCAGCAAAAAATTGTCATCACTCTCAAAATCCTTGATGTAATGCTTGAAAAACTCCCACTCGGGATCGCCTTTGGGGAAGAATTGCTCAAAATCAAAAGTAAATTTTAATCTGGTCAGCAAAAAAAGACTGGCTATGGTCACCACACCATACATCCAAAGCAAAAGGTTGCGCTTTCTCATGTTCAGAAAATATTGAAACAAATGAATTTAGTGCATCCAAAACCCAAAACTTTGAAAATCGTTGCGGAAAGGATTAAAAATTGCTTACTTTGGAAAAAATATAAATACAGCCTTGCGGACGTGCCATTAAAGTTCTTGTAGGATACTTGGGTCACGATGGCAATCGGCATGGCAACAAACTTATTATAGATGCGGGCTCGTAAGACCCCACTAAAATGCCCAAAAGCCTCCGACACTTACACCCGAATAAAGGGAAGATGCTTTTAAGCCCCAAAAATCCGATGCGCCATGATATTGATAACGCAAATTGTAGTCCATGCGCAGGGTCATGCGCGCTTTGAGGCGGTAGGCCAAGAACGGCTGAGCATTCAAAGAAAAAAAGACGGGCTTGTATGCAGGCAGGTCTGGATTTATCAGGGCAATCGTGCCGTTTTTATTGATGGATTTCCCTTCTGAGCTGAGGATGAAATGGAGCCCGGCACCAGCCTGTGCTCCTAAGGTAAAGTGACCCAATGAATGTTGCACGCCTAAGGCCACAGGCAAATGAAGATAATTAAGCTGGTTGTGGTGTACTACGGTTCGGGTTGCTTTAGCCCGAATGATGTCAGCATTAGGGTTTTGGTTGCGGTACATCACGGTATCCCATTGCCGTACAAAATCGAATATTGAAGGGGCATGGGTATAGCCCAAACCTGTGCTAACATAGCATTTTTGATTAATTTTTCTGTGTATCTCAATGGAAAAGGCATAACCAGCGGCGGCGGCATGTGTGCGGTTCAGGGATTCACCAAAAGAGGTGCCGCCAAACATTGGCCTTGTTTGATGTATGCCGGCCACAAACCCGATTTGCCATTTTTTTTCCTTTGGTTGGATGGGAGGAGCTGTGTTCTCCTGAGCTGATCCGCTGCCGGCTATGTAGTGTTTTACAGGGGCTTGTTCTGTTTTCAGGTTTTGGTAAGCCACTTTTGGCAGTTGTGGCAGCAGTGGTACCATTGTTGAAGTTGTGGCGGAGCTGTTTTGGGCCGAAGACGCTTCATCTGGCAGATAAGGCTGGCCAGGCGTTTGCTTTGCATGGGGTTGAGCAGCTGCTGTGTTAGTATTGGCAATAAAAGTTTTTGAGGCAGTGTTGCGCTGCGGTGTTACCAGTATGTTGTTGTCATAGCCCAATTTCGGTTCGTCATAGTGATAGGGCATTTCTTCACCGTGCTGCGCTGTTTCCACTATGGGAGCGGCATGGCTTTTTGTGGAAGATTCCGTTTTCAACAGTTTATGCATAGGTGCGCAATATGCCAACAGCAGCAACAGCAGCAGCGGCCTGCCCATGCGGGCTTTACGCGCTGTGTTCTCGGCTTTGGGCTGAGGCTCCAAAGTGGGCAGTTTATCTGCTATCTGCCCCCACAATGTTTCCGCATCAATGCCTTCAAGGGACTCGGCATCTTTAAAACGGGCTTTGTATTCTTCTTCCAAATTGTTCATGGCACATACTATGGGTTAGTTCCAGGAGGAATCCAACAAGTGATTTACTTCGTTCATACAAATTTTTTTTAACCATTCCCGCCCCCTGAGCAAACGCTGGCGCGACAAAGCCGCGTCAATGCCAAGCATATCCGATATTTCGGCGTGAGAAAAACCATCAATGCAATACAGGTTGAACACCAATGCGTATTGTTCCGGCATTTTCTTCAAAATCAGCAACATATCCTCATTGGTAAGCCGGGTGGCAATTTCTGGCGGCACCGCAATGTCAATATTCGCTGCAGCTAAGCTGATGGAGTGGGTGCGTGACGTTTTGCCATTTTGTTTCAGGCAGCAATTGATGGTAATGCGTGCCGACCAGGTTTTGAAATGGGACAAAGCCGCGTCATATTGCTTGATATGCGTAAAAATGCGGATAAACGACTCCTGTAGCACATCCTGAGCATGGCTTGGGTCATGCAGGTAACGCTTGCAAATGGCATTTAGATAGGGTACCAACAAGGTGTACAAATGCTTCTGCGCCGTGCGATCGTTCGCTGCACATGCATTGATTAACGCAATGTTGATACCGCTATCCAATTATTCAGACACTAATTTTTGTGTTCCCCTTTCCGGGGTTTGGGCATGGGAGGGGGTTATAATTTGCACTTGCAATCCGGGCCAACCTTGCCCCAAAGGGTGGTGCCCAATATTTTGCAGGAATCGCCAATGTTCAGTTTCAGCGTTGGGCAATCAAATGTGGGTAATTTACAAACACAGTTTGAATCAATTTTGCCAATGGCACCTCCTGTACGACAGGTGTCGCCAAAGTTTTTTTCTATTTCAGGACAATCATAATCCGGGAGCAGATCAGTTTTGTCCACGTTGTTCTTGTCACAGGAAAAAACCAATAAATTGAGGGCAATGAATGCAGCCACAGTAAGTGGCAAGGTATATTTTTTCATGTTGTTGTTGTTAAAAGATATAATGTTTGATGTCAATGGCCATTTGTTTACTTATATCTATTAGGGCCTTGCCGTGTGACAGTTGGGGTAAAAAAAATGATTTTAATCTGTTTGTGTGCAGCGAGGCAATATGGTCAACGCAACGTGGTTCTGAATCACTCGCGTCTGCAAGGAACGGCACCGGAATAAAGTGCCAAATTCAGGCTTCAGATTTTAGGCGCAGATTTTCTGTTTTTTATGGCGAATAGCCCAGCTATTTAACCCAAAAAAGAGGACATCTACGCTCAAAAGATGTGCATCAAATTGGTACTTTATTTCGGTGCCGTTCCTAATCTTTAAAAATCAGGTAAATCAATACTGGTACTCTTCAAAATCACTTAAATTCTGGTATAAAAAGGTATGTTGAAAACCAATGATTATTCCTTTCTTTCCCAATAATACCCCTTCCCTTTCCTGAAAACGTAAAACCACAACTTTGTACCTGACCTGTAATGCCTGCACTTTTGTGCCATGCTTCTTGCATTTGATGCCACAACAAAAAACATCCAATATGAAGTTGAAATTGCCGCTTTCGAGAAGGTCTTTTTTGGGTTGGGGGGCTTTGTTTACAGGTTCAGCCGTCCTGCCCTCCTTCAAAATAAATGATGCCGCTCCTGCACCGGATGCCCCAATTGGTCCACCCAATGGTGATATGGTATTCCTGACCGAAAGTGGCGAGTTTAAAAAAGATGGTATCTTTATTATTGGGGCCTTATTGGTCAAAAATCACCCCACGCACGAAGCGGCTTTTCAAGGATTCAGAACTGGTTTGGGCTATCGCACAAAACTTACTTACCGAAGCACGGACAAGTACAAAAAGGGCCTTACCGACATGATGACCGGGCATTTTGCCAATACGCCCGATATGAAATTTGTGGCCAAAGTGATTCAGGGAGGCTCAGGGGCTGTATCGGCACAATCATGGGGCCAGCGGGCAGTGGAGAAGATACCTATATATAATAGTCTCATCGCCGAAGTAGGCGGAACCCCGGCCAATATCATCGTTAAGGCGCAATCACCTTACGGCCCAAGCCCACTTTTTAGACAACAGTTTCAGACCGGCACCACTTTCTCTGTGTTGGCAAACAATACTTATGAGAGCAATTTGTTGCAATTTGCAGGGGTTTTGACGGGTTGTGCAAGGATAGCCGCTAATGGGGGCGCAATAAGCAACAAATTAAAAATGGCCGTTTTCAATGTGTTGAAGTACAGGCTCAATGTGGTGAGTCTAACGGTTGGTACGGAAATACCGGGAAAGTTCAAGATAATGAATTAAAAAATACGGGTCGGTTGTTTGTGTTCCCTAGCTATCGCTATTTGCGGGCATTTGAAGAAATCTCTTTGATTAATGCAACAACCGACCTACTTTTTTTCAACGCAACTAACCATCATGCCCGATGCGTCATTTCCACATTTTTACCCTCGTTTTTTTCTTTTTTGAAGCTACTCCTGCACAAGCGCAGTGTACGGGCGGCGAACCTATGGTCATTATCAATGAAGTGGGCAATTTCGGCAGAAATGCCGAATATGTAGAACTGTTGGTCGTTGGCCTGACAGGCAACCCGTATGCCAAAGTGGATATGAGTGATTGGATTCTGGACGACAACAACTATGCGGGCGTGCAGCATGGCAACGAGCAAGGGCACCTCCGATTTGGCCCCTGTTTTTCGGCCATGTCGCCCGGCACGCTCATCGTCATTTACAATGGCGACGAGCCTCCGCCAGGATTGTCCGGCGGCGGTGCAAATGTGCTGGTCATATCGGCCTCGGATCAGTGCCTTTATGCCTTTGAAAATGCACCAACCCACGGCAGTTCATCCTATTTGGGCGGGATGAGCGCAAGCCCCAATTGGATGGATTTTGTTCCTTTGCGCAATGATGGCGATGGCATTCAGATATTGGATGCCGCTGCAAAGCCCAAGCACGCCGTGTCCTGGGGCGATTGTGTTTTTGGAAATCCCGCGCTCACCATGCCCATGCAGGGCAGTTCCGCACAAAATCAAGCATTTATGCTGATGAGCGATAAATGGCAAAGTGCATCCCAGTACTCCTCTTCCCCCTCAGGCAGCCCCGGAGCGCCAAATTCCATGTTGAATGCCCAGTTTATTCAAAAACTCCTGGACGGCAGTGCGAATACAGCCTTGAGCATTGACTGCTCGGAAAAAAAAGGCGCAAGCGGCCCCAACTCCGCCGACGGCGAAGCGGAGTTCGACATCACAGGCGGTTTTCCCGACTACAAGGTGGAGATAAGCGGGCCAAGCCCCAACATACTGCTGCGCCATGAAGATGGCAAATTTTCCAAAGGCCAACTGCTGCCCGGTGCTTATCAGGTGGTGCTCACCGATGGCAAAAACTGCACTGCGACCTGTGGCTTTGAAATCACTTCCGAAGAAAAAATACAAAAAATTATTTGTGAAGGGCAATGTACGGACATAGGGGAGGACTTTGGGCCGGAGTTTTGTTATACCTGGTACCCTCAATCTGAATTTGCCAACCCGAACCAGCCGCTTCAGACGGTTTGTCCTACCAGAAACACTTCTTATTTTTTGCGGATCACAAACGATGATGGGCAACTTGTGAAGGAAATTGAATATAAATTCATCGTAAAAAAGGTATTTGTAGAAATAAAAAAATCAGTACCTGATGTGATCTGTGCGAACAAGCCTGTAACCCTTGATGCAGGCCCAGGGTATGATACATACAACTGGATTGGCGGAGGTACAGGCGGCTCCGCACAAACGTTTGTTGCCTACGATCCGGGTACTTACAGTGTAACCGTGACCAAAGATAGCTGTACAAGTACAGCTTCTATCACGGTGCAACAGGTCACCGTACCTTTGCTCAATATTGATCCTTACAGCACGGCTTTTATATGCAAAAATTATGTAACACTAAGTGCAAATGGGGCTGGCTACCAGCACTTTGAATGGAACAGGGGCGGAGTCACCCTAGGGTTAGAAAAAACATACAATGCCTATGTAGAGGGCGTCTATACTTTGATTGCATCCACCCCGGAAGGCTGTACCTCAACACAGTCCGTAGAGGTCAAGCGTAAAGTTCAAAATGTTGCCATCACGCCCAATCCTGCGGTTTTATGCCCGAATGGAACGGTTAACTTGACGGCCCCAGCGGGGTTTGCATCCTACAAATGGGTGGCAGGAGGCGAAGTTTTGGGCACAGGTCAAACACTTGTTGCGAACCGTGCCATTGCTTATCAACTGACCGTTACAGCATCTGATGGATGTGACGGCACTGCCGAAACCACTGTAACAAATTCAAATGTATTCTCCGCGGTCATAACGCCAAACCAGGCCAAGATTTGTCAGCGGCTGCCAGGCGCGCCCCCGCCCAACGGAAACGAAAGTACCGTGTGCACAGAACAGATTACCTTGGGCATAAGCCCCGGCGGTTTTGCCACTTATATTTGGTCAACAGGAAGCAACAGTCCCAATATCTCGGTTGGCAGCATTGGGTCATATACCGTCACCATAACAGACCAGCATGGTTGTTCTATTGCTGTACGCAAAACCGTGGAGCCATGTTTGGAAGGATTAAGCCCCAACTTGAAGGATGGCGAAACCCGCTACCTCTGCTCGCCTGGCGCTGTTGTCAACTTAGATGCGGGTAATGGCTTCGATTCATACACCTGGAGCACAGGCCAAACCTCCCAGGCCATACAGGTAAGTCAGGGAGGCACTTATACCGTAAGGGTCGTTAAGGGCGATTGTTGGGCCGAATCGGCCATAAATGTTATTCAATTGGCTGCTCCCGGCGACTTAGACCTCGAAATACACAAGCCCGCCGTGATTGATCCCGCCGAACCAATAGTGGCGGACGAGGATGCTGTCGGCGCAATGACGTTTGTGAATGTGGACAATGATGACCGGGACAACCTGTATGACATCAATGACAATCAGGTAAATGCGGGCCCTGCGCCGCACAAAGACAATGATTTGGTCAAACTGAAACTAAAATCAAGAATACCCGTAAACGGGGCGGCCTTATCAAGGGTAAAATTAGAGGCTTCTGCCATGGCCAATCACATCCGCTTTTACAGAAGTGCCGATAAATCAGCGGGGGAATACATGCCCAACACGGAAATTGAACTGACACAAATACAGGGCGGGTTCCGATATGAGTTTATATGGGTGGAAGGTATAGTGCAACATACGGCCCAAAGACAAACAAGGATAAGACTGTACTGCGACCCCAATTGCCCAAACTCTGATGATGAGGTCGCGCTTACCATCGTGGGTATTCAATCCCTGAAATGGGAGGGAATAAACAACAACAGCGAAAATGATGACAACACCCTTACCCCCGAAACCAACCCAACGGCCGCGCCCATCCCTGGCGCGGTAAAGGTCTTTCCTGATGGCCGAACAGCCGCCGAAGCACCAAGAAATTTGGTCAACCTTGTTGTGACGCTTTCCGTTGCGCCCGTAGAACCCCTTATTGTATATGTAAAATCGTTTGATGTGGACGATCCAACGGGCAATGGGGCAGGAGCTGACCCAAATTATGTCATGTTCCTTGAC
The DNA here is from genome assembly GCA_964539805.1 of uncultured Saprospiraceae bacterium. Classification (GTDB taxonomy): domain Bacteria; phylum Bacteroidota; class Bacteroidia; order Chitinophagales; family Saprospiraceae; genus M3007. The sequence continues at coordinate 32,440 of CAZIKN010000058.1, forward strand.
CCAAACGATGCCCTTGCAGCCAATGCAGCTGGTGGTGATTATGCGGGTACTCCGCCTGGAACCATGACCTACACCCCCCATGAGGACAACCGACCTGCCAATGATAAGGCCGGAGTATTTGCAGGGCAAAATCCGGTCACAAAGATTGCAAGCATCAATTTTGCAGTGGGTATTACCGAAATGAAACACCAGTTTACAGTCTCCATGCAGCCGGGCGATAATTATAGAGCCGTTGCTTTTATGCAATCCTCGTTTTTGGAGCATCTTGAAAACTTGGACAGACGTGATGTCCTTGATGTAGTGGATAATACAACCTTAACTCCCGTTGCAGCTACCTATGTTTCCAACTTGTTGACGGTTTGGCGGTTTTTACATGTGGAGAATAGGAGTATGGGGGATGATTATGATGGGATTAATAGCCTGAATGCTGTAACATTTTATGGGTGGGCAAAAAACCCTAATATTCCTGCGGGTCTTTTAGCATTATCACTTCCGAAAAATCCCATTGATGATTTACGTTATTATTTTGCTCCAAAATTATCAGGGGGGGGGGCTTGAGATAATATTAGATAATTCACATAATTTGGACGACCCCCCTCCCTGCGCTATGGAAGGACGATTCCAAAATGGTGTTGCCAAACTTTATAAAAAAGATTTAAAAATACTTGGCAACTCAAAAAGTTTAATAGCAGTTGAATCACCCAATGGCGATTCAGCTGATTTGGCAGGATATCCGTGTGCCATAAAAACAAAGGGAAATCCTCAATTGTTAACAAATATGAGTATCGTCGATTTTGATTTATTTAAAAACCCGAACGGCAAGGATGTCCTAAGAGTAAGAGTCAGTATAGTAAATGGGGATCCATTGTCTTCATATTTTAATGGAAATCAAATTATTCCTTGTTGGTTTTATTTTAAATTGTCTACTCTGGTTAATGTATTAGATATTGATATTAAAAACAATGATATATTTATTCAATCTTTTCAATTTAGTGTTAATAGAATTACTGATGATGATAAAGAGCCAGGTGCTTTACTCCCGCATAAACAAAATTTAACAGTATGCAATAAGGCTTATAATGAAGTTTTTATAAAGGTTATTGATGATAATGTAGAAAGGCCAAATTATAGGTTTGATCAATATTTAGGTGACCAAATACCGCCTCTTAACACATCGGCTACTATAGAAAATGATGATGTTATGAAACTGCAAAGTATGCAAGAATTGGGAGAAAGTACCCATTTTTGGGTGGCTCATGTTGTTTCTGGCTGGCAAGACTCTCCGCTGAATGATAATGATCCAGATGCTGCTGGAGGGCAAGACAAATGTCCTAATTATCGTGGACTATATTTAGGTAAGACATTTGATCGATCAAAAAAATTTTCAAATCAATTTTTGTCAAACAAAGATATTGCAGATGGAGGGAAAATATCAATAATATATAGAGCTTTGTTCTCGGAAGATTCAGCATATAATGAAGATCATACCGTTGCTCATGAGATAGGGCATCAGTTCGGTCTAGGGCATGGTTCTAAAGAAGACGGACTCAATAAAATAGATGAATGTTCTTCAAACCCACAATGTAACAAAGACATGGGGCTAATGTGGGCAGGCACGGCCAACACTAGTACTTTTTTGATACCACGTTATCAAAATTTGATAAGAAGCAGAACAAAAAGTCCGGGGAATTAACTTTTGAGAACATTTTTTGATTAATTGTCATTCTATAAAATCTAATAAATTATGAAGCACTTTTTTTATTGCGCTTTGATCTTACTTATTATTGGCAATACTTATGCTCAGAGCGGCGTTGAAATACGGTTAGATGTTATACATGACTCAGTTGACATATTGCATCCATTATATTGTAAAGTAACAATCAATAATAATCTAAATTCATCAATTACCATTAATAATGATGATTATAAGTATATTATGAATTTAAATATAAAAAATTTTGGCGATACATCTTGGAAACATTCAATTAATTTTTATAATAGACTTGAAAATAGCACAATTTATGCAAAAAATCAAATTTATTTTGAAAATTACATTTGCCTTTTTATGATCCCTTGGATAGAAGATGAAAATAGTCAGCAATATAAATTCGAGGTAAATGTTGAATTTGAGGATGATAATGGACAAACTTTTCGAAGAACTTCAAACGCTCAAATGGTGAGCATTGATACTAAACTTGACAGCACAAATCAAGGTGCATTAAACTATCTTAAAAGTGTCAATCAACTTAGTTTTTTTTGTCCGCATACTGAAATAAATGACTACATTAATTATTATCGCTTCGTGGATAGCATTGCTTTGAATACATGTAAACAACTTGTTGATCGGTTCCCAAAATCAAAATTTTATCTATGTGCATATTATGTTTTACTTAAAGAAAAAGTAGATAAATTATATATTGCACCCAATATCATAAATAACTCAGAAAGGCTTGCAAATTTTAATGAAGTGCGAGATATGCTCTACAT
>CAZIKN010000059.1:0-34243 GCA_964539805.1 uncultured Saprospiraceae bacterium
TGCAGCTGCAAACGGCTTTTGGTTGTGATAGTCTTGTGGTGACAAAAACAGCCCTTTCACCATCGTATTTATTTGAAAAACAGGCTTTTACCTGTATAAAGAGCGAGGCGGGCCATGACACGCTTCGTCTGAAAACCATTTTTGGCTGTGACAGCCTATTGATAACGGAGACGAAATTTTCGCCTTCCTACCTGCTATTGCAACAAGCCTTTACTTGCATGCCTGACGAGGTTGGCAGCGATACCCTGCGGTTTAAAACCATTTTTGGTTGTGATAGCGTGGTGGTCAAAAAAACGGAACGCTCCAATGCCTGTGTCGAATTGTATATTCCCAATGTTTTTTCACCGGGACAAAGTGTTCAAAACCAGCGCTTTGTCATCTATTCCAATGAGCAGGCGAATATCCGTATTTCGTCGCTGCGGATTTATGACCGCTGGGGCAGTCTTGTCTTTGAGCAATATGATTTCCTTAGCGGCGATCCCAATAATGGTTGGGATGGGCGTACGCGTGGGCGCGAGGCATCCGAGGGCGTATATGTGTGGGTATTGGAGGCGCTCTTGCCCGATGGCAGCATCCTTCGAAAAAGAGGAGATGTGACGCTGCTGCGTTGAGGGATTTTAAAAATCTGTGTTCATAAAAGAGGGGGACACAGATGCGTTGCAACACAAATGAGATGGATTTAATCTGTGTAATCTGTGTTTGAAAATCCGCGTCATCTGTGTCCAAAAAAAGTGCCCCCCCTGCATGGACACAAACGTCCAGATTCGGACAATACTTTTCCATTTTCGTACAAAAATATACTTTGATTCTTTTTTAAATGACAGATAATCAGTACTTTAAGTAATCGGCATATATTTCGATCCAAATGAGTCCAAAAGAGTTTGTCACAAATTTTATTTCTGTCCTTATGCCACATATCGCTATTCCCATCCCGACCATCCCGGGCAAACAAGACATAGAAATAGAGGTAACCATCAATGGTTCTAAGCAGCAACTGCATTACCGTGTGGAAATGTTTTACTGGTCTGATTGTACCATGTCGCCCATGGATCGCGTAGCCTGTATCCAACAAATGCTTTCCAAATATGATGAAGATTGGATGCTTTATTATATAGGTGCTCCGACGGAGGATTTCGTGCCCATCACTTTTGTTAAAAAAGAAGACTGGAAACGTCAAAAAAGCATGCGCGATATGGTGCCAACACCAAATGAAGGGAGTTAATTTGCTGTTGATTTGACTTTTGTTGATCCGTTGATTTGACTTTTAGTGTACGCTTCTACTCAGATCAACAAATCAACAAAAGTCAAATCAACATAAGTTAGGCGTTTCAGAATTACCTTTGTTGCTTATTTAACCTGAAAATGTCCTATGCGAATTTTATTGATTGTGGTCTGTGGGCTGTTTGCCCAATCTGCTTTGAGCCAGGAACTGGTGAGCCAGTTCAACTTAAACTTTAAATCCTATGACTCACCCGATGTTTTTACTGACTCGGTGTTGGGCAATCATTATTTCCTCTTTTACAACCGTGGTCAGGCTGAGTGGGAGTATCACATCACCAATTTTCAATTTAGGGAATTTAATGTGCTTAACCGCAGCACTGGTCGCAGTAGCAAAATCAAACAAATATGGCAGGATTCCCTGCGCATTTACACTTTGTACACTGATTCAAAAGGTATGCTTCGCATGCTATTGTTCAATAAAAGCACCCAACAATTTGCGGTAAACCCGCTCAGAACTGCTCTTGAAGGTGATATAATGGGCTACGGTAGCATGGGTAATGAAGGTGTTGCGCTTACCTACATTAAAAAGCAAAATGCCTTCCAATTGTACCGTTATGTGGCAGGTGAGGCCAAAGCAGACAAACGCTTTGTGTTGCCATCCGAAACGGAAGCCAAAAGGGCTGCCAAAGCGGATGTGGTTTTCCAACCTAATGACATGGACAAATTAGAAACATACGCTGAAAAGCGCAAGATAATCATAGAAAAAGAGGCAATTTACCTCTGTATTGATAATTATATTGATGATGTATTTTCAACGGATCTGATCACATTTGACCTCCAAAACGGCACGAGCAAGGTCTCTACCTATATTTATCCAACGGAGGTGGATGGGCGCTTGATACCGGAGCTGTCCAAAAAGAACAGAACCAGCAGTTTTGTTTTTCGCGGAAAATTATACCAATGCGCCATTGGCCGTGAATTCCTTTTGTTGTGCATCAGGGATATAAAAACAGGCAAAATGCTGTTCTCCAACCTGAGCTTTTCCAATGAGCCAATTCCTTATAAAAGCTCAGCGTTTCTTAAAGATGTTGACTTTACAGGGGTGGCATACGAAGCTTCAAGCGAGTATAGCACTACTGCTGATTTTTTGTCTTTTTTCAAAAAGAATATATGGGAAAATGGCCAATATGACCTCTTTATCAAGGTAAGGCCGCTGGCCGGACAACAATTGGAACTAAGCATTGGTGGCACTTATCTCTATCAAAAACCCAGCCCGCTCTTTGGCCCGCCTGGCAGCCCAACAGCACCGGACGGATCACTGACCAATCAGGTCGGATCCTTAAAAACGGACAACATCAACCTGTTTTTCAAATCCTACTTGGATGAAACGACCTTGTTGCACTCGGATAAGCCCCAGGTTTCAGGCTATGACAACTTGATTGCTTTTTGGAACAAAAAGAAGAGTGAGGACAAGTCAAAATGGTTGGAATGGATTAGCCTGGGATCTGATGAACAAGACAATCTGGAACGCAAAAAAAGAGTGAAGTTTTTCCAAATGGGGGAAAATGCCTATTTCATGGGCTTGCATGACCTCAAAAACAAGCAGTATATCATTTACAAGTCAAAATAAGATGTTTTTGAACTACCTCAAGATAGCACTTCGCAGCCTACGCCAGCAACGTGCCTATAGCCTGATTAATATAGGCGGCCTTGCCATGGGCATAGCGGCTTTCACCCTGATCCTTGAATACATGAGTCTGGAACAGAGTATCAACCGCTTTCACAGCAAACTGCCGGAAATGTACATGGTGATGTGCCAAAATACCGAGGGCAAATCATGGCCGCAGGTGGAGCCGGGCTGGGGAAAAAAATTCAAAGATAATTTTGCGGAAATCAAGGATTTCTGTCGCTTTGAGAGTGGTATAGCAGCGGGCATTGTAAAAGGCGAAAATGCAGAAAAGATATTTCGAGAAGAAGAAATAGGGTATGTGGATGGCAATTTTTTTACCATGTTCAGTTTTCCACTATTGTACGGGCAAGCTGAGGCACTGAAAAAACCAGATGTGGCATTCGTATCAGCGACTTGCGCCCGGAAGTACTTTGACACACCCGAGGCTATTGGCAAAACCATTACCCTGTACAATCAGTTTGGGCAACACCGATACGTCATCGAAGGCGTTTTTGAGGATATGGGTGAAAACTCGGATATCCATTATGACATAGTATTTTCTATGGAAACCCTGAACAACAAGGCTAACTTGAACGGTAACGGTTGGGCGGCATTGGATAATTTAGATGCACAGTTTTCCAATATGATGCTAACGGTGCAACCTCAGACGGATATTAAAGTGCTGGAGCAAAAACTTTCCCAATATCGCAGCACAATGCAACCGGAAAAAGATGCCACACGGATCCGACTACAGCCTTTCAGGGAAACGCATCTGGCATCCGATTTTTCCGATGACCTTTATCATACCGGCAATGTGCGCTATGTCTGGATGTTGGCTGGCATTGCCTTGCTTATTTTGCTGATTGCGTGGTTCAATTACATTAACTTAAGCACGGCCAATACCATTCGTAGAGCCAATGAAGTAGGGGTGCGCAAGGCCTCGGGAGCAACCAAAAGCAATTTGATGGCCCAGTTTCTTACCGAAACAAGTTTGGTGACCATATTTGCCCTCTTCGGTGCTTTGCTCCTTGTATTGATTTTACAAGCTTACTTCAATACGATGATTGGCAGAAAACTTGATCTTGGAATTTTGTTCCAATCATCGGTCTGGTATTATGGGGTTGGCACCCTGGTATTGGGCACCTTGCTGTCAGGTACATATACTGCAATGGTTTTATCCGGCTTTAATCCCGTAGAAACCCTTCGCGGCAAGATCAATAGAACAGCCAAAGGGCTGCGCCTTCGCCAGTCCTTAGTGGTAAGCCAGTTCGGTATATCCATGGCCTTGATCCTGTTTACCATATTGATATACAGTCAATTGAAGCACATGCAACAGCAGAATCTTGGCGCTAACTTAGAGCAGTTGCTGGTCATAAGAGGCCCGGAAGTATCATTGGATAGCACTTATGGCGCGCGAAGAGATGCTTTTTGGAATGATATTACTGCCCAGAGTTTTGTCTCTGATTACTGTACCAGCGGCTGTGTTCCGGGCGAATCCTATAATTTCTCAACTGAAGGCTTGACCAGTCCCAAATCCAAGCCGGGCGACGAGAATAAGTCCTTTCGTTTTGCTATAATTGGGGATAGATATTTACCCGCTTACGGAATACCCTTAAAGGCTGGCCGTAATTTTACCAAAGAAGAATGTGCCACCCCCTGGAACCAAAATTCAAGGATTATGGTCAATGAAACGGCCCTCAAAATCTTCCACCTCAATCCCGATGAAGCCCTGACTACCCGAATCCGTTGGGATGAGCGCGAGCTGGATATCGTAGGCGTGGTCAAAGACTACCACCATAACAGCCTGCAAACCCCCATTGAACCTATCATTTTTTATCCACAGAACAACAGGGCCTATCTTACACTCCGATTGGGCGCTAATGATCTGTCGGGAAAAATTAATACCATAAAAAAAGTGTATCAGCAGCATTTCTATGATAATCCATTTGATTATTTCTTTGCTGATGCCCATTTTCAGGAGTCCTATGAAAGTGAAAACCGTTACAGCCAATTGTTTTCAGCTGCCTCTTTATGGGCCATCTTTATTGCTTGCCTGGGGCTTTATGGCCTGGTAACCTTTGCCGTGACGGCCAAAATTAAGGAAATAGGCGTGCGGAAGGTGTTGGGAGCCAGTACATGGAGCGTGGTTGCACTGCTGACCGCAGATTTTATGAAATTGGTATTGATCGCTATTGTTATTGCCTCGCCAATTGGCTGGTATTTAATGCGATATTGGTTGTCTGATTTTGCATACCGTATTGATATTCAATGGTGGATGTTTGTTGTAGCCGCTGTTGCTATTACCGCTGTTGCCTTGCTGACCATTGGTTTTCATAGTGCCAGAGCGGCATTGGCCAATCCCGTAAAATCACTTCGCTCGGAATGATCCCTTTGATGCAAATGGGGCATTGCGAACAATTAAGATTAGAATAACATTTATGGTCAAGCATTTATGCAAAAAAAACCGAAAAATTTGCACTTTATTATACAACAAAGATATGTACATGAAGAACATACTTATTTTCGGGGCCTTTTTGCTGTTGGCATTATCTTGCTCCGCAAAGCCTCAAACAGATTCCCTGAACTGGTACACTGATTTGGGCAAAGTGCAACAGATGTCCAAAAAAACGGGCAAACCTATTTTTGCATTTTTTACGGGCAGTGATTGGTGTGGCTGGTGCATGAAACTCCAACGCGACGTTTTTGCCAAGCCCGAATTTGTCAAATGGGCCAATGAAAAGGTGATTTTGCTTGAGTTGGATTATCCCAGGAGAAAAACATTGCCAACTGAACTGGCCAAACAAAATGCCGAGCTTCAGCAAGCTTTTGGCATTCGGGGTTATCCTACCATCTGGATGTTTTATATCAATGACAAAGAAAACAATCAAAAAGAGATTGCTGCGCTAGGTTCGTTGGGTTATCCGTCCGGCGCTGTGGTTGGCCAGGAACAGGTAAAGTTTCTGGACGAGGCTAACAAGATCCTTCAGAATGGAAAAAAGTAAAATATAAGACTTGTTTGGGTGGGAGACCACCGCAACAAGGTTATAATTTTCCTAAGAAAGCGTCATTCCTGATCTCAGGAATGGCGCTTTCTTTTCATCCAGGAAAATTTATTGTTCGCCCGCAGCCAACAGATACAAAACAGCCATCCTGATGGCCACACCGTTTTCAACTTGTTGAAGTATAATATTGTGCGGGCCATCGGCTACATCGCTGCTTAGTTCAACACCTCTATTGATGGGGCCGGGGTGCATGACGACTATTTCCCGGTCGAGTTCGTCCAACATTTGTTTGGTCACCCCAAAGTACTGATGGTACTCGCGCAGGCTGGGGAAATATTTGATGTCCTGACGTTCCAGTTGAATACGCAGCACATTGGCTACATCACACCACCTGAGGGTCTCGCGTACATCATGGCTAATCTCCACGCCCAGGGCTGCATAATGCTTTGGAATAAGGGTTGGAGGGCCACAAACCCGCACTTTGGCACCAAGTTTTTGCAAACAAAATACATTGCTGAGGGCCACGCGGCTGTGCAGTATATCACCTATGATGGCTACCTTTTTTCCGGCCACATCACCCAATTTTTCCCGAATGGAAAAGGCATCCAGCAAAGCCTGGGTGGGGTGTTCGTGGGTACCATCACCGGCATTGACGATGTTGGCGGATATCCTTTCGCTGAGGTAAACGCATGCGCCCGGCGCAGGGTGGCGCATAACAACCATGTCAACCTTCATGGCCAAAATGTTATTTACGGTATCCAGCAAGGTTTCGCCTTTGCTGACACTGGATGAAGAAGCTGTAAAATTGACAATATCCGCACTGAGGCGTCTCTCGGCAAGTTCAAAGGATACCCTGGTTCGAGTACTGCTCTCAAAAAACAGGTTGGCCACCGTGATGTCGCGCAAGCTGGGTACTTTTTTAATGGGCCGATTAATGACTTCCTTGAAATTGTCAGCCGTTTCAAAGATGAGCTGTATATCGGTTGCTGTAATGTTTTTTATACCGATCAAATGGCGAACGGAGAGTTTTTTCATGGAAAAATCAGGGTTTTTTGTCAAATAACAGGATTTCATCAGCGCCGTGGGTTTGTTTCCAGCGCACTTTCACATAGGCTTCATCCAATGCATCCACCACTATGCCAGTGTAATCCGGCTGGATGGGCAAGTGCCTGTTAAAACGGCGATCCACCATAACCAACAGCTCCACTGCCTGGGGGCGACCATAGTGCTGAAGTGCAGCAAGCGCGGCCTGAATGGTACGGCCGGTGTACAATACATCATCTATGAGCAGCACTTTTTTACCGGCCACCAAAAAATCAATTTTGTTGGGGTGTGGCACAAGAGGCGCATCCTGCATCCTAAAGTCATCACGATAAAAAGTGATGTCCAATTTGCCATATTTAATGTGTTGATTACCGGTCAGTTGGCTTATGCGATTATAAATTCGGTCGCTCAATGCCACGCCGTTTTGTTGAATGCCAATGATGCAGGCATCTGAAAAATCACCCCAATCCTCAAGCAATTGATGGCATAGCCGCTCTAAGCTCAGAGCAAATTGTTCACTATCCAAAAGCGTTTTTCCTGTTTGCATGGCACAAAGGTAATTCGAAGGGATATATTTTTTGGTTATGGTTTTCATTTTTGAAAACCGACCTTTGCGCCATGAATTTTGATGTTTTATTTGAAGATGAGCATTTTGTGGCCATTGTAAAGCCGGCGGGTTTGCTCATGCACCGCACCCGTATCAGTGAGGACACGGTTTTTCTGGTGCAGTTGCTGCGGGATCAAATCGGTCAAAGGGTATATCCGGTGCATCGTTTGGACAGAGCAACCTCGGGCGCTTTGATTTTGGGTAAAAGTGCAGCGGCTGCCAGCAAACTGGGAGAACAGTTTATGGATAAATCCGTGGATAAAAAGTATATCTGTATTGTTCGGGGTTGGGTGCCTGAGACAGGAACGATTGACTATGCTTTGGATGATCCAGATTCTGGAAAGGGCCGACTTCAGGCCATCACTCATTTTCGTAGAATCGGTACCTCGGAAATAGATGCGGCCATAGGCCTGCGTTATAAAACGGCTCGTTTTTCTTTGGTGGAAGCCCAATTGGAAACGGGGCGGAGGCACCAGATCAGGAAACATTTTGCGCACCTGAATTATCCGGTTATTGGCGACAGGAGGCATGGCGATGTGAAGCAAAATACTTATTTTCGTAATGTTTTTGGCTTAAACCGTATGTTTTTGCACAGCCAGAGCATCCGATTTCAGCATCCGTTTACGGATGAAGCCATGTTGATTCAGGCGGAAGTGGATGAAGAGTTTACCTCAACCCTCCAACTGCTCCAGCTTTTTGATCATTATACACTAAACCGTGCTCAAGGGAGCTTGTCTGGAAATCCATCTACAGGCTGAAATCCTGCTTTCGCCCGATCAGGAAGATCCAGACAAGCGCTGATTATTAGCGATTTAGAATTGATAGCCAGCCAGCAGGTTAAAATTGAATTTCCAAACGGCATCAGTGTCGCCACCCGGAAGTATCAAGCCTCCTCCTGCGAGAAATTGAAGGTTTAATTTGGGTGTAAGTTTGATCTGGTAGCCCGTTTTTACGCCTGCGCCAAACCTGGTCTCATCATCACTCACTTCGCTTGTTCCTAATTTGATTTTTGCACCAATAATGTGGATTGAAGGAGCGATGCCCAAAAAAAAGCCATCCGTAGCAGCCTTTGAATACCACCTGTATTCAGGCTCAAAAGTCAAAATGGACAACTTGGTTTCAAATTCCAGGCCGCCATCACTTAATGACTCGGATTTGGCATTGTATTCCAAAGCCAGGAGAAGGCTTGATTTTGATTTGAGTTGGTGCTCCAAGGCCAAGGAACCACCAAATAATGACTCGGATTCGCCTTCTTCTGTGATGGTAAAAATTGAGCCCCCCAATTTCAGGATATTGGTTTTGGCACTTTGTGCAAAGTTCACATTGGCATAAAACAAAGTGATACAGCAAATTAAGACATTGAAAAATTTCATGATAAAAAATGTTGGTGAGTGTAAATGTTAAAATCGCGGAAATGTATGACTAATATTGAATTGAACTGTGGTGTTGTGATTTTTTTTTACCCATTGCCATGGTTGAATACAGCAGAAACAAAACTACTTTTGCCCAATGCTTAAAAATTTTCTCTCTTTGGTAAAATTTAGCCATACGGTTTTTGCCATGCCGTTTGCTCTGACCGGTTTTTTTATAGGTATCACGGAAAATGGAGGCATGGATTGGCAAAAATTGGCTCTTGTGGTGGCCTGCATGGTATTGGCCCGTAATGCGGCTATGGGTTTTAACCGCTGGTTGGATCGGGATATTGATGCAGCCAATCCGCGCACGCGCATCCGCGAGATACCTGCGGGCATCGTTTCTGCGGATGCGGCGCTTGTATTTGTATTGTTGAATGGAGCAGCGTTTGTTGTGGTCACTTGGTTTATCAATACCCTGTGTTTTATGCTGTCGCCTGTTGCCCTTTTGGTGGTGCTCGGATATAGTTACACCAAGCGATTTACCTGGCTGTGCCACGTGGTACTTGGCCTTGGATTGTCCCTTGCTCCATTGGGGGCCTATATGGCGGTTACTGGCCATTTTTCTCTTTTGCCCATGCTTTATTCCGGGGCAGTTATGTTTTGGGTGGCAGGTTTTGATGTGATTTACGCCTTGCAGGATGACGCGTTTGACCGGGCCAATCGCTTGTACTCCATGCCGGCCTCTTTTGGCAGGGCTAAGGCCCTTCGCATCTCTGAAGTGATGCACCTCTTCACCGTGTTTTTTATGTTTGCTGCGGCGTGGCAACTGCGCCAGCAATTTCCGGGGCTGACAAGCCAATTGGTTTGGGTTGGGACTGGCCTGTTTTTGGGCTTGTTGTTATATCAGCATTTGATTGTGAAAGCAGATGACCTGAGCCGTGTAAATATGGCTTTTTTTACCACCAACGGCGTGGCGAGCATAGCCTACGGTACTATCGTTATTTTTGACCTCCTGACGGCATAGCGGAATGAAGTTTCGCCTTATTTTTACCGTAACCAATGACCTGAACTATGACCAACGCATGCAGCGCATTTGTGGCAGCTTGGTTGAATCTGGTTATGAGGTGCGCCTTATCGGGCGTAACATGACCTATTCCAAGCCACTTCAAACCCTTACTTTTGACCAACACAGGCTAAGCTGTTTCTTTTCAAAAGGCTTCCTCTTTTATGCGGAATACAACATCCGCCTGTTCATTTTTCTTATGTTTGCCCGTTATGATGCCGTGTGTTCCGTTGATCTGGACACCTTGCCGGCTGGTTGTATGGCCTCGCTCCTTCGGCGCAAAAAACGGGTGTTTGATGCACATGAATATTTTACGGAAGTGCCGGAAGTTGTCAATCGGCCCTTGGTAAAGGGATTTTGGGCGCTCGTAGCCCGTTTGTTTTTGCCTTTTTACCAACATGCCTATACAGTTGGGCCGGCACTGGCTGATATTTTTTCCAAAAAGTATGGTATTCCCTTCGCAGTTGTTCGCAATATGCCCCTGCAATTGATGCACAGCCCACCACACAAAACGCTGGAAACGCCAGCCAATTATGCACCAATTGTTCTTTATCAGGGCGCGCTAAATGAAGGCCGAGGATTAGTCCAAATGTTGGAAGCAATGGTGTATTTGCCCCAGCTGAGGTTGTGGCTGGCGGGTGAGGGCGATTTGTCAGATATGCTTCGAGAAAAGGCCCGCACACTGGGGCTGGAGGATAGGGTCAGGTTCTTGGGTTATGTGTTCCCCAAGGACTTGAAAAACCTGACCGCACAGGCATGGCTGGGCCTTAACCTTTTGGAAAATCGCGGCCAGTCCTATTATTTCTCTTTAGCCAACAAATTCTTTGATACAGTACAGGCGCATGTGCCTGTAATTAGCATGGATTTTCCTGAATACCGCGCCCTGAATCAGGAGTTTGAGGTGGCGATTTTGTTGCCAAACCTTGATATTCAAGGCATTGTGAAAGTAATACTTCGATTGCTGGAAGATCCGGAGTCATATCAAACATTGAAAAAAAATTGCATTGTTGCTGCCAAAACATGGCATTGGCAAAATGAAAAGAAGGTGCTGAATGATGTGTGGCAAATGGTTTTTTCAAAATAATTTTGCGCAAAGTGGTGTGAATAGCAAATCTGTCTCTATTATTGCCCATGATTTATACAAATGGGCAAATAGCAGCAAAAGTTCTGCGCATTTGATCCATTCCCAAAACAACTAAGCTACATAGCATCATGGGCGTACAAAAAGTTAACACATTAGAATCAAAAAGTGAAATGCAGCAATTCGTCAGCGCCTTGCTTGACGACGTGCATGCCTTCGAGTACATGCTCGAAAACAACTGGTTTGAATCGGATATTACCCGAATCGGGGCCGAGCAGGAAATGTGCCTTGTGCACAACAAAACCTACAAACCGGCATCCATCAACATGGAGGTATTGGAACACCTCAAGGAATACCCTTGGTGCGTGACCGAGTTGGCAAAGTTCAATTTGGAAACCAACTTGAGTCCACGGGAGTTTGTAGGCAGCTGCTTGAGTGACATGGAAGCAGAAAACATTGAATACCTTGGTATTATACAAAAGGTATTGGACCAATTTGATGCCAGCATTATCCTTTGTGGCATATTGCCCACCTTGCGCAAGCATGATCTGGAAATGCACAACCTAACCCCCAAGGATCGCTATTTCGCGCTCATGGCAGCCATTCAGAAACACCTTTTGGGCTCCTCCTTTGAGCTGCGGGTAGAAGGAGTAGATGAACTGCTGGTGAAACATGACTCCCCTCTGCTGGAGGCCTGCAATACCAGCTTTCAGGTGCACTTACAAGTGTCACCCAAAGATTTTGTGAAAATGTACAACATCTCACAAGTACTTGCCGCGCCCTGTATTTCCATTGCTGCCAACTCGCCTCTGGTATTTGGGCGAAGGCTTTGGCATGAAACCCGGATTGCCTTGTTTCAACAGAGCCTTGATACCCGCACTACCAACGATCACATGCGGGAGCGATTGCCAAGGGTAAATTTTGGCTCTGGTTGGCTGCGTGGCGACATCACTCAAATTTATAAAGAAGACATCAGCCGCTTCCGCGTTCTCCTGGCCGGAGGCATTGACGAAGATTCTTGGCAAATGGTGCATGAAGGCAAAACGCCCAAGCTGCGTGCCTTACAAATCCATAATTCCACGGTATATCGCTGGAACAGGCCCTGTTATGGCATTTCGCCCAATGGGAAACCCCACCTTCGTATCGAAAACAGGGTGATGCCAGCAGGCCCAAGCCCGGTAGATGAGGTGGCCAATGCTGCTTTCTGGCTGGGTTGTATGGTGGCAATGGGGGACAAGTACGAAGACATTACCAAGCATATTGATTTTGCAGATGCAAGGGACAATTTCCTTAAATCTGCAAAATTCGGCATGGATACTACATTTACCTGGATGAAAGATAAAAAAATTCCGGTTAATGAATTGATTATCAATGAACTATTGCCCATTGCCAAAGAGGGGTTGAAGATGCGCAAGGTGAAAACATCCGATATCAACAAGTATATGGACATCATAGAAGCGCGCGCCAAGGAACACAAAACGGGCGCACGCTGGGCACTGCGCACCTTTACTGCCCTTAAAAAAGAGGTTACCAATGACGAGGCGGTCACCGCCGTAACTGCTGCTATCGTGAAAAATCAACAACAAAACAAACCCGTACATACCTGGAAAGAAGCCACAGCGGCTGATTTGGAGGATTGGCGGCCCTCCAAAATGAAAGTGGAGGAATTTATGTCCACCGATCTGTTCACCGTACAAAAAGACGATATGCTCGAGTTGGTGGCAGATATTATGAATTGGCGCAAAATCCGCTATATGCCGGTGGAAAACAGCAAAGGCGAACTGGTAGGCTTGGTGTCAAGCCGCATTTTGCTTCGCGAATTTGCACAAAACAGAAAAGAAGGACACACGATATTAATGTCGGTAAAGGACGTCATGATCGAAAAACCAATTACGGTCAGCCCTGAAACCAGCATTATGGAAGCCATGCGCAAGATGCGGGAACACAAAATAGGTTGCCTTCCCGTAGTACAGGGCAAAGAATTGGTTGGTATCATCACAGAAATGGATTTTCTGCGCATTACCAGCAGACTCATGGAGCGTTTGGAAAAATAGAGCTGCTTTTCGGCTATTTTCCCCGCCCGGACGGGTGCCCGCAGCGAGCCATAAGGATTAATCTGACGGTGCCGTTGCACCTAAAATTATATTTACCCGCAGTATCTACCATGCTGCGGGTATTTTTTTTAATAATTTAAAATATTGATAAACAATAGGTTGTGTTTTGTTTTGATTCCGTTAACAAAGTGTTTGTGTTTTTTTGCACGGTTTTGGCTTTAAAGCATGGCATGAAAAACATTTTTAATTTTATCGCTTTCGTTTCATTGCTTAGCCTTGCGGCCTGCGGAACCCAAAATTCAGTTTCAGTTGAAAAACTCCGTGCTCAGGATGATCAATTAAATACCCGCGTCAATGAATTGTTTTTGCAAAAAAATAAACTCCCACAAACGGATTATGTTGCCCGTTTGGAGGCACTACGCGCCGAGGAATTGCAATTGTTGGAACTTGCCCGCAAATGTGATTTCGGCCAAAATACTAACGAACAGAAATATTGGCATTTAAGCCGCCTTAAATTCCCTGGAAAAATCGAATTGGAATTGGAAAGAATGAAGGCTTAATTTTAGCCATCTATCAGTTTTGTGCTCCAAGCAGAGGCCCTGTCATCAAACAGGGCCTTTGTTTTTTTCCAGGTATCCTTAAAAAGTTCGGAGTTGCGATAGTGCTCCAGGGCTTCCTCACTTTCCCAGATGCTAAGGGTAAAAAGAACATTGGGTTGTTCCGCATTTTGCAGGAGTTCCATGTGAAGGCAACCAGGAAAAGAGCGGATGCGCGCTTTACTTGGTTCAAAGACCTCAGTCAAAAAGGTTTGCACCGCTTCCGGTCGGAATGTTAGTTTAACGATACGTTTGATGTACATTTATCAAAATAATTGACCCCTTAATTCATAAATATTCATGGTGCAATTTTTTACAAAGGTAACAACAATATCATTTTGTTCAATATCTTATAAGGGGTTTGAAGATGGCAATGATAAGTACCAGCTGCACCCAATTGTTCGCGTTGCAGGCGGATGTGATGCCAACCCGCACTGTATTGTGCAGAATGCCTTAGTCTGACCCGTCCATTTTGATCGCAGATGCTCAGGTTGGCATAGCCCGCTTCGGGAAGATAAAACTGGATTTCTGTTTCCCGTTGAAAGGGGTTAGGCTGAATGTTTAGTTTAATTGACTCATTTTCAAGTAGTTGTTGAGTCTTTTTTTCTCCATTGAACCGCAGCCCGACATGCTGGCCCATACCCTCAGGTGTATAAGCTTGCGCTAAGGTGATTTCGCTGCTCAAGTGCAGCAAATCACTTAGAAATCCATTGGTTTTGGCCTTGTAAATTAAGGTAAAATCTTTGTTGTTGGCCTTTTCATTTGCAACGGTTGTAGCCTCCTGAAACAGGCCAAAATGTTCGGCTGCTGCGCCTTCTCCTGTGACATCAAGTAGTTGCAAATCAGGATGTTGCAGGGTAAACTGATATGCGGAAACAGCTTTGGGGCACTGAATTTTTACTTGAATTTTTTGTCCCTTTTCCACCCATTGCTCCTCCGCCTCAAACCAAGCCAGCGGCTTGTTGCGGTCTTCGGTTGTCGCAAATGCATCAGGGCTGGCATTTTGGTTGACATCACCGGTTTTAATACCTGTAAAATGGCAAAAAGGGTTATCAAATAATATGGCAGCTGCCCCAACTTTCTCAGGAAAAGCCGTTTCAAAAGGATTTTGAGGATTGGGGAAACCAAAACTCTTGTCAATAAAGCGCCAGGCGTTTACTTTGGGCAGTTCTGTATAGATACCTAAAATCAGTTTTCGAAGTTCGACAATATCCAATGTGGTAATGGAATTGGATTTATTGGCATCTGCGGCTATCATCTTTAAGGGTGAATCCAAGGACTCAAGCCCAAGTATATGCTTGGAAATGAGCACTAAATCATAAGTGCTGACGCCATTGAGCGGACTGTTTTTCTTTTCCGGTACTATCTCATAAGCATAACCGGACGGTATTTCAGGCAATGTGTATTCCCCGTTACTATTGGCCATAATAGTTTGCGGCTGTTGAAAAGCCGGGGAGTGCAAGGTCACATTAACCTCTTCAATGGCCTGTTGCGCATGGTTCAAAATTTTACCGCTCAAACGATACCGAATCAGGGTGTCGCAATTGCCTGACTGATCTACCACATTTACCCTGAAAGTGCAATACGTAATAATGCCTCCTGTGTCCTTGGCCCAAACTTCGGCGTATTGAAGGCCCTCGTCTTTGCCATTATAGTACAAACTTGTATCATTTTGTATGGGAAAAATCAGTTTGCCATCCGATTTTTTTAAGCGGAAGTCAACATTTGGGTTGGGTGTGCTGTAATTGATGATAGAAGGCAGCACGTCGTCAAAATCAAGCCGGCCAATACAAGAACTATTGATATCTACCCTGAAAGTGGTGTCACAGTTTAATTGAGGCAGGGGGCTTTTTAACACAACAAAGTTGTTTTCGCATTCTTTGCGATTGCCACAGTCATCCTCCAAAATCCAGCGCACCCGGTGATTACCGTAAGGAATTTGCGGTTGTACGTATTGGTTAGGCTCAAGAATGGTATTCCACATAACGCGAGCCTTTTTGAAACGCCCCTTGGTGGTGGTCTGAAGGGTAAAGCCATAACGCTGGTTGGTAGGAACTGCCCTGTTATCAAAGAGCCGCGGCGTACCGCCAGAAAAATTGGGCGTATTCAGGTTGTTGTAATGAATGATGTTGTTGTTGGGCAAATTTGCGCTGCTAACAACTGTTTCCTGTCCTCCTACGCCGTCCAGATCAAGGTAGAGCAAATAATTGATACGTACATTTTCCCCCAAACAATCATCGGTTGCACTAATGCTGAGTGACACCTCTCCCTCATTCAGGTTGGAGATTTTATTGATCGGGTCCCACCAAAAATTCAGGCCCCACATATCAGGATCATTGCTGCTTTGGTCGCCCATGTAGAGCGTGTTGCTTCCGCATTCCGCAGCGCTGGGTATGTTATTGTCATTTACTTTTATCCATTGAATGTAGGTGTATCCCGGAGTCTTTTCACTCCATAAAGTGCTGAAATCCAGACTGTTTTGGCTAAAAGTCAAAGGAGTGTTGCTTGCCTTCCAGATTCCGCTTGCCGATGCCTCAGATACCGTAGGCCCAATGTTGTTGTCCGGATGCTCGGCAATAGGGTTGGGGCTTGGATTGGGTACCTGCACCAGGGTTTTGCTCGGTGAATAGTAACAGGAATTAATAATGCGCCATGTTCTTTTGATCTGGAAACAGCCATTAGTGACGGGACTGATTTTTTCATCCTCATGGCTAATTTTCAGGTTTTCACAATCTAAACCAAAAAACTCAGGCTCACCATAAAGATTGTCCTCCGAACAAATATTGACGGATACATCGTCTGGGAAACGGATATAGAATCCCGGGTCTTCATAGTTAACCGTAATTTTATGGCTGCAGGATCCGCCATATTGCCCATTGGCGCGTTGGGTTTTGAAGGTTCTGATCAAGGTGCCACTAATGCAGTTGGTATCAAATTGGGCATAATTAACTTCCTCAAAAACAGAAAGCACTTTACAGGATGCCGCTGCTACGGATCCATAACTCGCAAGCGAGCGATCAAAGTCACGACAATAAACCGTTACATCAGCTGGTGCAATACACTTGGCACTGAAGGTATCCCGCACATGTACGTACAGGGTACAATCTTTGTAATGGCCATCTGCAAACCCCGGGGCTGCAGTGTCGGGTGGCGGTGTGATGTCAAACACGCGAAGGATAACCGCAACGGAATCATTGATGTCCTCGCAACAAAAAGTCACGGATGGCTTAAAGAATATATTGGACTTGCATCGGCCAGTAGTGGCTCGCCTTGCGAGATAACCCAATGTGCTTGCACAGTTATCGCTTGAGCCTGCATCCATTTTTTGGGCTTCAAGGTCAATTTTTCCATCTGCGCCGAGGTAAACAATAGGCTTATACCCACATACTGCGGTAGGGGCCACATCATCCCAAACGGCAACACGGGAGCTGCATGTGGCTTTATTTCCACAGGCATCAGTGGCCACGTATCGGATGAGGGTTTCGCCAATGGGAAACTGCGCAACCGGGCCAGGAACGGCCATGGTGTCAAAAACAGCGGCTTTGTTCCCACTGAAGTTTTGAAGGCTTGCTATGACGGAGTCCGTGGTACCGTTGTGCGTCCAGAATATTGTTGCAGTACTGATCGGAGAGCAGTTGTCTGTAATGATTGCCGATGGCAGGTTCACCGTATTTCGGCAATTCGCTGAGGCTGTTGTTTTAAGGATCGGCTGGGTGGGGCATTGGATAAGCGGAGCTGTATTGTCCTGTATGTCAATAAATTGGGTGTGATTTATGGAGATGTTGCTGCACTGGTCTTTTATGTGCCAATTTCGCCGAATCAATTTTGAAAGGCCACAGGTGACCAGCGTGCTGTCCTTGAACGTGGCGGTAAAATCACAAAATCGAGCATCTTTTATATCAAAGCGGCGGCCTTGTTCCAATATATACGGATAGCCCGTTTTGTTGGGATGAAGGTCTTTGTGACCACATTGGAAGGATTGATTTTGAGGGAATTGTATCTGTGCAGCCTTAAATTTTTTCCAAACTATTCTTTGGTCGCATTTACTGCTGTTGTTTCGCTCGTCCGTAGCAGTCCAAGACCTTATCACGGATGATTCAATCAGGCTGTCACATTGATCTGTCTGCTCGGGAATGTCTTGATAGTTCAGCGTGACATTCCCTCCACAATTATCAATACCTTGTACCACGGCATCATACAGTTCCAGGCTATCTTTAAGGTACTGTGGGTTGGCGTTGGGCAAACCGCAGGGAACTGTGAGGGCGGGGCATTGGATGCCAGGTGGTTTTATGTCTCGTATCAATATTGAGTTCACGCATTTGAACCCGGAAATTAGGTCGTTGACGCGATAAGCATAGTTTTTGCCCAAGTCATCAGCAGATAATGAAGGACTTGTCCAGGGGCCGTTGCCAAATGGAGCCGCTCGGTCCAATTCAATGCTATAGTTGTTGGGACAGCCGTAGTAGTTATCTTCCAATACGTCGGAAAGGCTAATGGTCGCCGCACAATTCTCTTCCAATCCCTTGATTGTGTTGTTTTTGCACAATAAGCCAAAGCTGCCGTTATTCACCCGAACCGAAAACTCGCAACTGGCTGAGTTGCCAGCCACATCAGTAGCCCTTAAAACATTTAGGGTTTGGCCAATTTTAAAGGTGGCGCCACTTGCCAGGCCGCTGAGCTGTGTGATAATGACCCCGGGCTGATTGTCTGTTGCGCTAACATTGTAAAAAAATGCGGTGTCGCACCTGGTAGGGTTTAGGGTGAGGGTTATGGCAGGAGGGCAGGTAATGACAGGTACAATGGTATCCATCAAAGTGACAACAGGCACATCATGAGCAAGCACATGGAGAGGGCTAAGCCAGCACAGGCAAAGTAATAATCGGTTCATAGGCTGTCGCGTATCGTTTTGGAATACTTTAGCATTCAAAAATAGTGCCTTTTTCTAAAGTATTACTACCATTGCGTAGATTTTTTGCACCACTGCCTCAAATGTCCTCATTTGTTTTTAAATAAAGTACTTTGATGGCACGATCTTGGAAGCGATCAAAGCAACATAATACAATCCGAACACCGATTTGCTGTTAAAAAACATACTTTGGGATTATCTGGGAAGATTCAGCCTGTTGTTTGCCAATTTGGCCATCACGGCTGTGCTAAGCAGGGTGTTGAGCCCTTCTGACTTTGGGGCAGTAGCGGTGGTGTTGGCTTTTAGCGGGCTGGCGGCTGTGTTTTTGGAATTTGGTTTTCCCTCTGCCATTATCCAGCAAAAATCGGTAAGTGCCATACAATTAAGTACTATTTTCTGGGGGGCATTGTTGCTTAGTCTTCTGTTATACCTGGCTGTTTTTTGGGCCGCGCCTTACATTGCCGCTTTTTATAACCTTCCTGACTTGTGCCATTTTTTGCGATTAGCGGCCTTGGCTTTTGTTGTCAATGCTTTCAATTTGGTTCCCAATGCATTGATTGTCAAAAACATGCGTTTTAGGGAGCAGAGCCTGCGCAATGTTGTCATTACCCTCGTCATTGGTGTTTTATCTGTTTATTTAGCATACCATGGATGGGGTGCCTGGGCCTTGGTTTTACAAAATGTGCTCACGGTTTTTTGTGCTGCTTTGGTCAATTTTTGGCTTACCCGATGGCGGCCATTGTGGGCTTTTAAGGCACAATCCGTAGCGGATATGTTTCATTACAGCAAGTTCTTGTTTTTATCCGGGGTGTTGGACAACGTGTTTACCCGAGTGGATGCCATGATTATTGGCAAGATTATGAACCTGCAAGGCTTAGGGTACTACACAAGGG
Source organism: uncultured Saprospiraceae bacterium (assembly GCA_964539805.1). GTDB lineage: Bacteria > Bacteroidota > Bacteroidia > Chitinophagales > Saprospiraceae > M3007. Next base: position 19,492 of record CAZIKN010000059.1, read on the forward strand.
CCAAGAGCATGGAAACCATGGTGCAAGGCGTAATGACCAATAGCCTTAACGCCGTTATTTTTCCCTACTTTGCCTCATTTCAGGAGGATGAGGCGGCGCTCAAATCACATTTTGAACGTTTTTTCCTGTTGATATGCATCGCTATTTTCCTTTTTGCCGGATTGGCATACCTTAATGCTTACTGGTTGTTTATGCTGTTGTTCGGCGATCAGTGGGCTACTTCCGCCCAGTATTACCAAATTATTGCCGTAGGCGCCTTTGCTTACCCTTTGAGTGCCCTCATCCTTAATGTGATCAATGCACGCGGTAACAGTCGTGATTTTTTTAAGGCAGAACTATGGAAAAAGATGGTATTCCTGCCCACCTTTGCGCTGTTGTGGTGGAGTATTGATGCTTTTTTGTACGCCTGGGTTACAGGCTTGTGCATCGCCTTTGTGATTAACCTGTACTATTTGAAGCGATCATTATCTCTTGACCAATTTGCATTGTTTCGGCATGTGTCAATATATTTTGCTTTATTGGTATGTTTTTTGGCGGTCAATAATACGGTTTACCATCATTTTGATTTTGACCATTATGCCTTTTTGCCTGCCTTTTGCAGTAGTTTGTGTTATATAACATGCTTTGTAACAGGTATTTATATCCTTGACATCAACATCTTAAAACAATACATCAAAGATAAAAAATGATAAACGTAACCAAAGCCTATCTGCCTCCCCTGCAGGAATATACCCAATATTTGGAAGGTATCTGGACGCGTGCCTGGCTAACCAACAATGGGCCCTTGCTCAATGAACTTGAACTCAAATTGAAGGAATACCTCGGTCTGGAACATATCCTTTTTATTAGCAATGGCACCATCGCTATTCAAATGGCCATTAAGGCTCTTGACCTGAAAGGGGAGATCATAACGACGCCCTTCAGTTATGTAGCAACCACAAGCAGCGTGGTTTGGGAGGGGTGCATCCCTGTTTTTGCGGATATTGACCCCCTAAGCCTCAACCTTGATCCTGCCAAAATCGAAGCGCTTATCAACGAAAGAACCACTGCAATTTTGGCCACCCATGTGTATGGAAACCCCTGTGACATTGATGCCATACAGGCTATCGCCCAGAAACATGGCCTTAAGGTCATTTATGATGCAGCGCATTGTTTTGGCTCAACATACAAGGGTAAAAGTGTCTTTTCTTTTGGAGATATCAGCACTGGCAGTTTTCATGCAACCAAACTTTTTCACACCATAGAGGGCGGATGTGTATGCGCTACAGAGCCGGAACTCATCCGAAAACTATCATTGCTCCGCAATTTTGGGCATACCAGCCCGGTAGAGTTTGATGGCGTGGGCATAAATGCCAAAAACTCCGAATTCCATTCGGCCATGGGGCTTTTGGTATTGAAAAATATGGATGATATAAGGGCAAAACGCCGCGATCAATGGCTGCTGTACGAACAATCCATCAAAGGCCCGGGTGTGCGTACCATCAAAATTGATGAGAAAAAAGTGGCATTTAACTATGCCTATTTTCCATTGATTTTTGAAACAGAGGAAATGTTGCTCAAATGTATGGAAGCCCTAAACGTTCATTACATTTACCCAAGGCGCTATTTTTATCCCTCATTAAACCGCCTGGACTACGTACAACATTACCCTTGCCCTGTTTCAGAGGATGTTGCACCGCGTGTGCTTTGCCTGCCATTGTATCACCAGCTCAGTCGCGAGGAACAGGAAATGATCGTTAGGGTGCTATTGCGAACCCTGCGCTACTAATACTAATCTGATAAAAGAACCTGTGATGAAAACTGCTATCATGCAGCCTTACTTTTTGCCTTACATAGGGTATTTTCAATTGATACACGCCGTGGATCAGTTTGTTATATATGACAATATACAATACACCAAAAAAGGCTGGATCAACCGAAACCGTATCCTTCAAAATGGCAAGGATGAATTTATCACCCTGCCGCTAAAGAAGGGTTCGGACTACCTTGATGTTTGTCAGCGCGAGCTGGCCGAGGGCTTCTCGGATGAGGCTGCAGCTACTTTGCGCAAAATAAGCCATTTGTACCGCAAAGCCCCTTGTTTTAACGCTGTTTTTCCCCTGTTGGAAAAGATATACAGCTGTCCACAACGGAATCTTTTTGATTTTATCCATTACTCCGTAACGGAAATTTGCCGCTATTTGGAGATAAACACTGCGATCATCCTGTCCTCTTCAGTACCGATTGACCATAGTTTAAAATCAGCTGATAAAGTGGTCGCTTTGTGCAAAGCTTTGAATACCAGGGAGTACATAAATCCAATTGGCGGAGTTGAACTGTACGCCGCAGCGCATTTTGAGGCCCATGACATACAATTGCGTTTTCTCAAGTCGCACAGGATAACATATCCACAGTTCAATCATGATTTTGTTCCCTGGTTGTCCATCTTGGATGTAATGATGTTCAACGATAAGCCAGGGATTCAAGAAATGCTTAAACAATACGATCTATACCAGGATTTGAGTGATGTTGAAGATTCACAGGATTGATTTACCTGATTTTTAAAGATTTACAGACGCGAGTGATTCAAAACCACTTTGCATTGACTATAATAACAACACTATGATATTTGAGTGGGAAAAAAAGGGGCGCGTCTTTGACCCCTCAACGGTTAATGACCGTTGGTTTATCAACGAGTTCGCACAGGCTCCCTCAGTGCTCGTTTTTGATGATTATGTGCGGGTTTATTTCTCCTGCCGCCCGCCAGCAGATGACAAAGGGCAATATGTAAGCTATTCTGCCTGGCTTGACCTGGACCGCAAGGACTTGTTCAATGTCCTGCGAATAGCGGAGCAGCCTATTTTGCCCCTGGGCGAATTGGGCACATTTGACGAATTTGGCGTATATCCCGTATCTGTGTTGCCATTTGAAGGGGAAATGCGGGCGTATTATGCTGGTTGGACGCGCTGTGAATCCGTGCCCTTTAATGTGGCTATCGGTGTTGCTAAGAGCAGTGACGGTGGCAAAACCTTCTCAAGGATCGGTCATGGCCCTGTTTTATCCTACTCTCCTGAGGAGCCTTTTGTCATCAGTGGCCCCAAAATCCGCCGTTTTAACAACCAATGGTACCTGTTTTACATTGCAGGAAAAAAATGGATTATGGATCAGGGCCGCCCCGAACCTGTTTATCGCATTAGAATGGCCGTTTCGGATGATGGGTACAATTGGCAGAAGATCAACCGTGACCTGATCCATCCTCATGTGGAAGCGGATGAAGCCCAAGCCAGTCCTGATGTTTTTTTTAAGGATGGCAAATACCACATGTTTTTCTGCTATCGCTACAGTACCGGCTACCGCAGCCGTGAAAAAGGCTATCGGATTGGTTATGCCTGCTCAGATGATTTGCTGAACTGGACAAGAGATGACGAACAAACCAATATTACGGTATCAGACGAAGGCTGGGATAGTGAAATGGTGAGCTATCCTCATGTCTTTGAGTTGGATGGCCATTGGTACATGTTCTACTTAGGCAATGGGGTAGGGCGAAACGGCTTTGGTTTGGCCCAATTAGTATAGATTTTTGATAAAAAATTGGCTGCATCAACTGATGTTTTCGCTGCCAACCAGCACTTCCCAGGTATGATCGCCCAACAAGCGCACAGAGGCCAAATGCTCAAATGGTTTTTTGCGCCCCCACTCGTGCGGCGCTATCATGGACAATATGTGATGGCCCCTTTCCTTGTGCTGGTAAAGGTGGTACACATGGTGGATAACGGGCTGAAATGGCACATCGGCCTGATAGATCAGCTCGGAAACGGAAACCCGCTTGCTCAATGATTTGGCCTGATTGACCAAGGTTTCCATTTGTTGCCTCAGTTGCTCCATTTGCCGATCCGTTTGATCATACATCGCCGTCATGGCATTGCCACGGATCTGGCCTTTGTCCTCAGGCCGGATGACCGCTCCGCCAGCCGTATGGGCGTAGGGCAGAAGCCCGGGGTTCTCGGCAACTTTATCTTTGTCTATCGGATTTACAAATGCTTCTTCCTGCATGTTGAACTAATTTGTTGGGTTTATTGCCAGATATTTCCATAGTGCGGCGACGTGCAAAGATTGAAAAATTTGTTGTGTTTCTAAAAGATGTCTGATCTCCTCTTTGCTAAACAGTTGAACCTCAATATCTTCTGTCTGTTCTAAGTTTTGCTGGCTTTGTTGGCTCACCCCTGTGGCTAAAAAAATATGCCCGGTGTTGGTATGCGTGGCAGGGTTGGCAGAAGCCTGAAGCCAGAGTTGCCATTGTCCGCCACCATAGCCCGTTTCTTCCAAAAATTCACGTTGTGCATTTTCCAACAATGAACTGCCAGCATCGGCCACGCCAGCCGCCAGTTCATAGTGGACATCAGCAATGCCATGCCTATATTGGCGTATGAGTACTATTTTGTGATCCGGGGTAACGCCTAAAACCATAACCCAATCCGGATATTCAAATACAAAATAATCGGGAATAAGGACACCATTGGGCAATTGCACGGTATCTTCCCTGAGGGTCATATACGGTTGCCGATCTAATATGTATCTTTTATCCAATACTTTCCAGTGCTTCATATTTTTTGAATTCAGGAGCGTTAAGGAATTTAATTGATGGCGTTTTTGTTGATGGCCTTTTCTGCTTTGCGGCTCAGTGCGTGCACACCGTGTATCAATTGGCCAAATCGGGCATCAGTGCTCAAACCTTTTTTCCAGCGGTGATATATTTGCTGCAAGACAACAGTATTCTTGTAAAGACCGAAAACATAATAGAACAAAATAGAACTAAGATCACGCCCGCTCTTGGCTGCATAGTGATCCACAAATTCCTTACGGGTGATACATCCGGGTAACCAGCTCAGGTTAAATGTTTTTTCCAGCGCACTGTCACCTGCTTCAACCCAGTAGGAAAGTGCCACGCCCACATCCATCAAGGGGTCTGCCACGGTGCTCATTTCCCAATCCAGAATGGTTTTGACCCGGGTAACATCCTCTTGCGCCAGTATGACATTGTCAAATTTGAAGTCATTATGTATAAAGGCAGCTGTCTGCTCTTCGGGCAAATGTTGGTCCAACCAGGCGTACAACTCGTTCATGACAGGCAGCTCATCCGTGGCACTGGCTTCATATCGCTGTTGCCATCCATCCACTTGACGCCTTATATAACCATTTGGCTTGCCTAAAGTTGCAAGTCCGCTCTCCTGAATATCCAAAGCATGTAAGTGGACTAATGTATCTACGAGAGAAATCGAAATTTTTCGCATCAAATCCGGTGGAATGGACTGCGTTATTGCCATATCGGGGCGAAGGATAATCCCCTTGACGCGCTCCATCAGGTAAAAGGGCGCTTGTGTCAGTTGTTCATCCTCGCAAAGCAGCAAAGGAGAAGGAGCCACATCAAAGCCAGCCGTTTGTAAGGCCCGCAGGATACGGTATTCGCGGGCCATATCATGTCCTTTTTTGATCGCTTTGGCGCCTGCGGGCGGGCAACGCAGGACAAACTCAACCCCATCTGCTGTCTTTAGCAAATAGGTCAGGTTGGAGTATCCACCTACAAATTGTTCAATATCAATGATTTGATGCTTAAAATTGCTTTGGGCGGATAGCCAACGGTTGAGTTGGGCCAAATCAAAATCCGTCTTGCGGGTTTCCTTAACGATTGATTCAAACATCGGTATTATTCTTTTGATTTTGTCAAAGGGCGTATTTTCATGGTCAAAAGAGCTTTAAAAACACGGTCTTTTGCCTCGGTATGCAAGGTGTACTGGCCCGCTCGGTTTAGGTTAAGGCGCTGCCGGATATTTTCTAAACCCACACCGCCTACCTCGTCCTTTTGTTGATCTTCCGGATTAAAAGTGTTGGTAATCGCGCAGTGCAAATATTGGCTATCAGCCTGTATGTCAATCTCCAAAAAAGCATTGGGATTAGTTTCCAGATCACTGTGTTTCAAGGCATTTTCAATCAATGGCAGCAGCAGTAAAGGCTCAATGGACAAGTGGTAAAGGGCTCCTTTTGTCTTAAAATGTATGGGCAGCGGGTTTTCGCTTTTTAATTGGAAGAGTTCGATATACGACTTTATCTGTTCCATTTCTTTATCCAACGCTACCTCGCGGGCATTGGTATCATAGGTAACATAACGCAGGAGTTCGCTCAGGCGCAGCACCATGTCTGCCGTGCGCGGGTGTTGCAGGGTTGCTGCGGCGTAAATGTTGTTGAGCGTGTTGAAGAGAAAATGAGGGTTGATTTGCGCCTTGAGGTAATTGAGTTGGGCCTCTGCATGCCTTGTTTCCAGCTCTCGGCGGTTGTTCATGAGCTGGTATAAAGAACTAAAAGTCAGTAATATAAGAAAAATAAAAAGATAGCCCATGAAAATGCGGTAGCTGTTGCTTTCCGCGTTGGGATTCCTTTGGAACAAACTCCCGCCAAATACCATCACCTCGATTTTCATCCGAATAAAAGCGCTCAGCACCCACAAAAGCCCAACTCCTATACCCCAATGCCAGTATTTGCCCCTTTCAAAAAATAGGTTGACCATTACTTTGGCATTAAAGTAAAAAAGGGCTGCAGCATAACCCACATTAACGATGGCGCGCCGCAGCCCTTCCTCCGGGGTGGTCAGGGTGACAAACAACTGGTAAAAAACAAAAAAAGCCATTCCCCAGCCGCAGACATGCAACACTACCTGAACTCGCCTGGAAAATATGGCCTGAATCATATCTATTTTTTATCAGGGTATATTCTTGACGGACGGTTGGCCAAATCCCAGGCTGTGAAAAAGGCTAATTGGGCCCGTTTGGCCAGGGCATCAAAATTAATCTTGTCAACGGTGTCCGTTGGTTTGTGGTAATCTGCGTGGGTACCGTTGAAATAGAAAATGACCGGAATGTCCTGTTCGGCAAAATTGTAGTGATCGCTGCGTTTGTAGTACCGGTTCGGGTCATTAGGGTCATTAAACTTGTAATCCAGTTCCAGCTTGGTATAGGTTTTATTGGCTCTTTCATTGATATAGTGAAGATCCATGCTCAACTTGTCAGAGCCAATCACATAAACATAATTCGGGTTGTTGGCATGACGATCATCAATTCGGCCCACCATATCAATATTGATGTCACAAACGGTTTGCTTTAAGGGGAAAATGGGAAGGTCAACATAATATTTTGAGCCTAAAAGGCCCTTTTCTTCGCCACTGACCAACATACATACCACACTGCGGCGCGGGCCAACTCCCTTCTTTTTGGCTTCCGCAAAAGCACGCGCTATTTCAATAACTGCTGATGTGCCACTGCCGTCGTCATCAGCGCCATAATAAATAGTGCTGCTATCCGCAGACATGCCCAAATGGTCGTAGTGTGCTGTTATAAAAATGTATTCGTTCTTTGCATAGGGATCAGTACCTTCAATTAGCCCGATCACATTGGCGCCTTCCAGTATCTTTTGTTCTTTTTCCATACGCAGCTCAAATTTAGTTTTAACCTTGAGCGCCTTGTTTTTGCCGCCCTCGCGCAATTCATTCAAGATGTTCTCTGCTTTGGCGAATTTTTTGCCAAGCAGTGCCGCTGCTACCTCCGGGCGAATAAAAATACCGTTAATGATATCCTGTGGCACCTCTTTTTCATCTGAGCTGATCGGGTTCCACCCGTATGCTGCATTTATTTTGCGGTTGGCCCTTTGGTTCTCACTGTAGTTGGGGTCCACAATAAATACGACTGTTGCGCCTTTGCTTTTGGCCAGTTTGACTTTTCGGCGCCAATCCAGAGACCAATTGGAGCGGAAATTATTTCCGGTAATCAGTGATTTGTCTTCCTTGTTCACTGGCTCGCCGGTGTACAGCAGTACAGGTTTTCCTTTCACATCTATCTTTTCATAATCATTGTAATGGTCCTGTTCTATACCGTAACCTACAAAAACAATTTCCTTGGATACCAATTTGGGAAGGCTGGTGCATTCCCCTGAAAACACGTAAAAATCTTCGCGGTGATTAAATTCCTTTCCATTGATTATCAGGGCAATATCTTTCCACGAGTCGCGTTTCAGCCTGTAATTTTGAAAGTAGGTATTACGATCAGCCACGGGAGGTAAACCTTCAGCCCTAAATTGATCCGCAATAAATTCAGCGGCTTTTCTCATGCCTGGTTTGCCCGTTTCACGGCCTTGCATTTCTTTGGATGCCAATTGTTCCAACAGTAGTTTCAGTTCGTCAGCCCTGATGTCACTGCTGAAGGGCGTTGGATCGGGCAGGTTGTAATCTACCTTTAGCGGATCATTGGCAGGGGTTTGTGCTGATACGCGGCTGAGGTAAAAACCTGACAAAATAAAGAGCCAGATTAAATGTAATTTCATGTGTCTATTTTATGTTTTATCGGGAAGAACAACATCCCTGTATTTTTGCCGCAAATATCTTGATTATTTTATGGAACAACCCACGTTTTGAGAACTTTGCTCGTCTTTGCGCTGAATTGATCTTGACGCTGGATATAAAATGGATTTTATTTTTTCACACATATTTTCAAAAATTTTATGATTCGCATTTTTTCTCTTATCTTGCTTTACTGTGCAACCACAATGAGCCTTTTCGGTCAGCAAAAAAAAGATCCTTCATTGGCCTTTCAATATGCTCAACGTGTAGTAAAGGAAAAATTCAAGCTTTCCAAAACTTCCATTGAGGCTTTGTTGGCAAATCCCGCATTGTGGCAGGACAAAACATGGAAAGCGCAACATGTTAACCCCAAAGCCCATGATCGCAGCGCGGATATCCTGATCGGTGGGGAGGAATACCCTGAATCAGAAACACACGCCGCAATTAACCCTGCCGATACGGCCAACATTATCGCAGCGGCAATTGGCCAGGATACCGATAATGAAAATTCCCCTCTGGACATACCTGTTTATTACACCACGGATTTTGGCAAGGCATGGAAAACAAGCAATATCACTTTCCTGCCCGGCGGCGGCTTTCTTGACCTGCCAGTGGGAGGAGGAGACCCCGTGCTTTCTTTTGAAAAAAATGGTAAAGCTGTGCTGACATGGTTGGCTGCGTCCCTCAATTTGTTAGACACTTCATTTAATTTTACCATTTACGGCGCTAGCTCCACGAACAAAGGTGCCTCCTGGTCAACGCCATTCAAGGTAGAGACAGGGAAAATAAACATCTTCAGCTTGTTGGGCGGCGGCGCTTTTCAACCTGGCTCTTTGGTGGACAAACAATGGATTTCCACGGACAAAAGCACATCTGCCAATGAAGGCCGCACCTATGTCGCCTATGTCAAGTTTGATTTTATTGATTCCGTGACATCCAGCACCGGTATTTATTTGAAATCCAAACCCAAGACTTCCAATACCTTTAGCACAGCTGTAAAAGTGCATAAAAACGACTATGACATTGCCCAGTTTTCAAGCATTGAGGTGGATAATAAGGGCGTTTTGCACGTCATGTTTTTCGCCGGAAATAGCGGTGGCAAGCCTGCCCTGTATTACACTTCCTCCTCTGATGGCGGTAAAACATTTCTGCCAGAGGTAAAAGTAAGCAATTTTAATATGGATGGCCTTGTGGATGGAACGGCTTTGGACTCCATTTCAGGCATAATACTTGATCGCATGTATCCTTGCCCCCACTTGGCCACCTCTCCCAAAGTAGCCAATACCATTTATGCTACCTGGACGGCCAATGGTATTGAGGCAAAAGAAAGCGAAGGTTTTGATGTATGGTTTACCAAAAGCACGGATGGCGGCAAAAACTGGGCAAAACCATACAGGGTAAACCCCGGCAGCAACCCCCTTGCCGAGCAGTACTACGGTGCTATATCGGTCAATGCCAACGGAGTCATCTCTCTTTCCTATTATGATCGGACAGAAGACCCCAACGGGTCAGAAACCCATTATGTCGTGGCTCTTTCAAAAGATAACGGCAATACCTTTGCGCCTGCCCAAAAAGTGAGCTCGGCATCCTCCGACTTCGAGTTGATTGGTGACAGTAATGATGGATTTGGCATCGGGGAATACAACGGTACGGTTAGCACCAATTATTATACTATTCCTGTTTGGTCTGATGGCCGCTCCAATGATGGCAATGTTGATGTTTATGCAGCCATTGTTCCACTAAGCGGCTCGGTCAGCACCATAGATGCGGGTACCGTTTCAGATTTGTTCGCGATGCAGATACCCAACCCGGCCAAAGGTAGTATAGATGTAAGGGTGGAACTAAAAGAGCAATCCAGCCTTAAGTTTGAAGTGGTAGCAGCCGATGGGCGCACCGTTTGGTCAAAAAAACTGGCAGATAAACAAACCGCTGGTGAATATACCTGGAATGTCTCTCTGGCAAAAGGAGCCTATTTTGCTCGTTTGTACACTGATTTTGGCTGGAAAGTGCAAAAAGTCGTAGTAGAGTAAAAAGTAATACCAACAAAAAACGGGAGTGGCTTAGAAATAAAAAATGAAAAAAAAGGCACGACTGTGTTGGAAATCAAAAATTTTATATTTTTGCCCCATCACAGTTTTTTAATTGTTCATTTTTTAAATCAAACTTTATTTAACATGCAAAAGTCACTCTCGCTTTTTGCCGCTTTTTGCGTTGTCGTCATGCTATTTAGTGCTTGTGCAAAGTCCGACCAGATCACGGAACTTGCCAAAGCTGACGAAGTTACTCAAGATGTAAAGGCCCGTATCACCGCCATGGGCTTCCATGCTGACGAAGCCATCCGCACGGAAGGCGGTTATGTTGTGGAAGGGGATATTTTCATCTCCGATGACGAACTCAACAACCCATTGGTACAAATCAAGGCGCTCATCGTTGCCAATTCTGAGCAGTATCGCACTACCAATTTGGTTACCGGCCTGCCACGTTTAATCAAAGTTCGTGTAAACACAAGTGGCATGACCACTGCTCAGGCCAATGCGGTTATTGCTGCCACAGATGCAGCCATCTCTCGCTACAATGCTGAAAGCTTGTCCCTGACCTTCCAGCGCGTTACCACTACTTCCGGTGTGAACATTACCATTAAGAAAGCTCCTGCTGGCGCTACTTATTTGGCCTCTGCTGGTTTCCCAAGTGGTGGCAACCCTTACAACACCATCTTGTACAACGTGACCTATGCCAACTGGAATGCCAACACCATGGCCTCTATCGTTGCCCATGAAATGGGGCACTGCATTGGTTTCCGTCACACGGACTACATGAACCGTCAGTACAGCTGCGGCGGCGCTTTCTACAATGAAGGCTCTGCCGGTGTTGGTGCCATTCATATCCCCGGCACCCCAACCACTGCTGATCCTAACTCCTGGATGTTGGCCTGCATTGGAAATGGCGTAAACCGCCCCTTCAATGCTAACGACAAAACAGCCTTGAACTATTTGTACTAGCAGGCAACTGTGCCAATGATCTGATTAGGCACGGTTACAAAATGAAACAACTGACCGTTCGGCCATGTGCGCCGGGCGGTCAGTTTATTTTATCCGTCACCTTATCCGGATTCAATATCCCATCAGGATCAAAAGCCTCCTTGATTTTTCGCCGTATGGCTATTTCTGCTTCCGAAAACACCAGATCCAAATAGGGTCTTTGCACCCAGCCCACACCGTGCTCGCCTGAAATAGTGCCCCCCTTTGTTTTTACAAAACGGAAAATCTCGCGGATGCCTTGTGGCACCAGTGTGTGCCAGGCATGGTCATCCAAACTGCCACGTAAAATATTGACATGCAGATTCCCATCGCCGGCATGACCATAACAAACAGATTCAAAACCATACTTATCTCCTATTTCCTTCACTTTTTTGAGCAGTTCGGGCAAGGCGGCACGAGGAACCACGGTATCTTCTTCTTTGTAAACAGAATTGGTTTTTACCGCTCGCCCCACCACACGCCGCAGTTTCCACAAGGTGGCTTTTTGGCTTTCATTATCTGCAAAAAACACGTCACCGCAACCGAATTGCTCCAATACCTGCATTATTTTTTCACAATCGGCCATCAAAGCTTCCGGGTAAAATCCATCCACCTCTATCAATAAATGCGCGGCATCACGGTCGCTTATGGGCACGGGCGTTTCGCCCACATAGCGCACGGCCCAATCAATGGCATTGCGTTCCATAAACTCTAAGGCACTGGGCTGTACACCTGCCTGGAACACGGCAGCCACGGCGGCGCAGGCCTGCTCAGCCGAAACAAAAGGCGCCAGCAGCAGCAAGTTGTGGGTGGGGTGGGGTAGTAGCCGCAGCACTATTTTGGTCATGATGCCCAAACTGCCTTCGCTCCCTACCATCAGCTGGGTCAGGTTATAGGCCGTTGAGTTCTTCAGCGTATTGGCACCTGTCCAAATGACATCGCCATTGGCAAGCACCACCTCCAAATTGAGCACATAATCCCTGACCACACCATATTTTACAGCCCTCGGTCCTCCGGCATTGGTGGCCACATTGCCACCTATGAAGGACCATCCGCGACTGGATGGGTCTGGAGGATAAAATAAACCTTTTGCTTTGAGGGTGTTTTGTAATGTTTCCGTGACCACCCCAGGCTCGGTGGTGACCTGAAAATTGGCCTCGTCAATGTGCAGGATGCGATTGAAGCGCTCCATGGAAATCACCAGCCCGCCCCGCACGGGCAAGGCACCCCCCGCAAGCCCGCTGCCCGCGCCCCTGACGGTCACGGGTATGTGCTCGCGATGGCAGAGGCGAAGCAGGGCGCTTATTTCTTCCACTGAATCGGGTTTGACCACCGCCTCAGGCTTGAAGAGCAGGTCCTCTGTTTCATCAGTTCCATGTAACAGGAGGCTTTGCTCGTCCGTAAAACAGTAGGGTTCACGAACTATACTTTTAATTTCTGCCAATACAAGGTCAGAGATCGGTTGGTAAGCTGTAATTTTGTGCATTGTTGTATGGTGGCGTTTTTCGGATATGAAGGACAGCCGCAAAAATCCCTTAATTTCCAAACCTATCCATTCCTGATGCAAAAAATATTCACTTTTGTTTTTGTAATAATCTGTTTTTCAGGTGTTTATGCGCAAAAATTTGCAGAGCATACAGAACCCGAACCAGATAGAAACATCGGTAGCGCATTGTTGCTCAACCTGAACTTTGGTGGGCAGTTGCCCGCAGCCGACCTGGCCGACCGTTTTGGATTCAACCTGATGGTAGGGCCTGGTTTTGACTGGCTCACGGAGCAAAACTGGATTTTTGGGGTAGAAAGCCATCTGATGTTCGGGGAAAATGTAAAAGAAGATCCCCTGCTCATCCTGCGCACACCGGAAGGGGACCTCATAGGTCGCGACCAACAATTGGCCACGGTCGTTTTACGTCAACGCGGCTTATATGTCGGCGTTCATACCGGAAAGTTGATCACTTTTGGCCAAAAACGCTCCGGCCTCCGGCTGACGGTCGGTGCCGGCATGTTGCGCCATTGGATTCGCCTGCAGGATGACACGCAGACCGTGCCCCAAATTGCCGGCAATTACCGAAAAGGATACGACCGATTGACCGGAGGCTTGGCCACAAGCCAGTTTATTGGCTGGCAACATTTAGGCCGCCTGAAACGCTCCAACTGGTGTGTCGGAATTGACCTGAGCCAAGGCTTTACCACCAGCCTGAGAGACTGGGATTATAACGACCGGAAAAAACTCGATAACAAACGTCTGGATCTTCGCTTCGGCTTGCGCGCTACCTGGACACTACCCTTTTATCAGCCTAAAGCAGAAGACATAGAATATTGATTCCCATGCACCTGGCTTATAATTTTTCTATTCATCTGTATCGGTTTTTGATTTGGGTAGCCCATTTTTTTCATAAAAAGGCCAAACTTTGGATACTTGGGCGACAGGGCTGGAGACAACGGTATGCCGTTCAATTTCAAAAAAAAGGCCCTGTTTTTTGGATACATGTAGCCTCATTGGGGGAGTTTGAACAGGGGCGCCCCCTTATAGAAGGATTCAGGCAGGCATATCCGGGCTGGCAAATGGTGTTGTCCTTCTTTTCCCCTTCCGGTTATGAACTGCGCAAACAGTATCCTCATGCCGATTTTATATGCTACCTGCCAGCGGATACCCCGCGCAATGCCTACGACTTTTTGGACATCATTCGTCCCGATGTAGCCGTTTTTGTCAAATATGAATTTTGGGCCAATTATCTTTTTTCCTTAAAAAAACGCCAGATACCAACCATTTTAGTGGCGGCCCTGTTTCGGGAAAATCAGCCTTTTTTCCATCCCATGGGCGGTTTTTGGCGGAAAATGCTTTCCTGCTACCAACATATTTTTGTGCAAAACAACAGCTCCGCCAACTTGTTGTATGCTATTGGAATACAGCACCTTAGCATCGTCGGGGACACGCGTGTTGACCGTGTGCTCAAGCTTGCTGAGGAAGCAAAGGAAAATGACATTGTGGCTGCATTTACAGCACAGCACGCCAGCAAAACCATTATTGTAGGCAGCAGTTGGCCCCGGGATGAAAACCTGTGGATAGAAGTATTGCAAAAGCCTGATTTTCAGCACTATAAAATCATTTTTGCCCCTCATGAGCCCAAAAATGCGCTTCAGTTGTCAGGCGCTGTTGCTCCCCTGGGCAAGGCCCTGCTTTATTCGGAAAGCACAAGGGAAGCGCTGCCCGCTGCCCGGGTACTGATTATTGACAATGTAGGCCTGCTCAATACCCTGTATCGGTACGGTAGCCTGGCGTATATAGGCGGTGGCTTTGGAAAAGGGATTCACAATACCCTTGAGCCAGCGGCATGGGGATTGCCCGTGCTGTTTGGCCCCAAATATACCA
>CAZIKN010000060.1:0-34168 GCA_964539805.1 uncultured Saprospiraceae bacterium
ATCGAAAAAGCGCCGAATAAGCCCCCAAAGCGCAGATCAGAGCGGTACTGATGCTCCAATTGTTCATCCAAAAAAGCATGATCAAACAAGGCTTCAGGGAAATGTTGTTTCCATGTTGCCTCCACTGCCGTTATGGCCTCCAAAGGGCGCGACGCATCAATACGCAGGAGGATTTGTGAAAAATTATGGGTAGCCAGATGGATACAAAGCGGTTCCACCTTGTGTTTCAGGGAGTTGAAATGGAAATCCTCCACAATTCCGACAACCTGTCCTTTGCGGCCGTGCGTCATGAATGGTTTTCCAATGGCCTGATCTGGTGTTTGCCAGCCAAATGCTTGCACGGCAGCTGCATTCAAGAGGTAATTTTGGGTGGTATCGGTGGGCCAATCCGCCACAAAATCGCGGGAAAAATTTCGCCCTGCCAAAAATTTCAAACCCATGACTGGTGCATAGTCACAATCTATGCGCATTCGATAAATATTGGTTATGATGTTTTTGCCGTCCATATCCACCGTATTGGCAGTGCTGTTACCGGTGCCACCAACGGGCAACACATTGGAAATGGCCATGCCGCGAATCAAGGCAGGGTTGGCCAGCACATCATTTCGGAAAGCATCAAAACCTCTTTGTACGAACGGGTTGGTTGCCCGCAGGGTGAGTACGGCATCTTTTTCGTAGCCGAGGTTTTTGTGTTGGATAAAATCCAGTTGCCCTCTTATGGTCAATACGCTGATAATCAGGGCAATGGATATGGAGAACTGTGTGATGACCAAACCTTTTCGCAAAGGGTTGTTGCCGGATCGTGCCAGATCAGAGCTTCCTTTTAGAACTGAAGTCGGGCTATATCCCGACAACACAAGCGCCGGATAAACACCTGCTCCCAAGCCCAGCAATATGGTCGTAAATCCCAATATCAGGGGCAAATAAGGCACATCAAAAAGTCCCAAAGGTTTGCCGGTCATTTGTTCAAAAATGGGCTGGGTCAAATAGGCCAAACCCACGGCCAAACCAGCCGCAAACATCGCCGTCAGGACTGATTCCATCAAAAATTGCAGGGCTAATTGTCCGCGCTGGGCACCCAATGCCTTGCGTACACCCACATTGCGGGCGCGCTTGGCCGCACGCGCAATGGCCATATTGACGTAGTTTATGCCAGCCACAATAAGGATAAGCAAACTCACAGTGGAGAAAATGTATAGGTTGGAGGCGTTTCCGTTGTCACCTATTTCATAGCGGCGGTTGGAATACAGGTAAATATCGCTCAGGGCCTGTAGGCCAAATTCGGCTTTAGTATTGTCGTTCCACAACGGTTGGAGGTATTTTTGAAAAAATGAGGGCATTTTTGCCTGCAAATTGGCCACATTCGCATCAGGGCGCAACAACAGATAGCTGTAATAACTGCTTTCATACCAACCGTCTTCACCAAAATACTCAGGGTTGTGCTCAAAAAACGAACTAAAAGACACCAATGCCTCAAAATCAAAGTGTGATGGCCGGGGCTCGCCTTCCAATACGCCTGTGACGCGATAAGGGCGGCCCTGGCCAGAGTCGTCATACAGGCTCATACTCAGTGTTTGCCCAATGGGGTCTTTGCTGCCAAAATATTTTTTGGCCAATGATTCAGTAAGTACAATGGTATAAGGTTCGGTGAGGGCTGTGCGCGGGTTGCCCGAGTGCAGGGCATAATTGAATACCTCAAAAAACGAGGAGTCTGCCGTAAGGATGTTTTTTTGTGCAAATTGCTGATTGCCAACTTTTACGATAGCCTCATTGGCATCTATACGGCAATATCCCTCAATTTCAGGATAATCTTTGTACATATTGGGGGCCACCTGCACACTGGTAACGGCCTGATCAAATGATTCTTTTTCGGTGGTGATCCGACAGCTCACGCGCACGATGCGGTCCGCATTGGGGAAATAGCGGTCGCGCCGCCACTCGTCCCATACCCATACCCCGATCAATGCCGAGCAGCAGAGTGCTGCCGCCAATCCCATGATGTTAAGAGCGGAATAAAACTTTTCGCGTTGGATATTGCGCCATGAGGCGATCAGGTCTTGCTTGATCATAAAAGGTGTTTAAAGGTGTTTTGCCAAAGCAGGGTTAATTATATTCTTTCAAATGTCTAACCATTTTTTAAATCATTGATTATCAATGTTTTTAAATTATAGATCTGTCCGAACTCAAACAATTGCTGTTCGATTTCGGACAGATTTAAAAATGGAATTAGCCTTAGAACATGTCCGGGATTTACCAAAACTTAATCCTGACTTTTAATTATGGTGTTGACATTTGTGTTTGCAAAAAAACAATATTTAAGTTTAATTGATCTATTACGCAAATAATTGATTTTCAAACTTTCATCATTCATCATTCATCATTCATCCCTCCCCATGCACCCACGCATTCAAGAAATCATACAATTGTTTAAAGATTACGGCCATTCGGAATACGGCGGAGAGGCTGTTACGCAGGCAGAACATGCACTGCAAACGGCTACTTTGGCCCGCGAGGCCAATGCTTCGCCTACCCTGACCACTGCGGCCTTGCTGCATGATGTAGGCCACCTGTTGCACCAATTGCCCGATGATGCGCCCGAGCATGGTATTGATGACCTGCACGAAGCTTTGGCGGCCCGATATTTGGAAAAATACTTTGTGGCTGCGGTGACCGAGCCAGTGCGCCTGCATGTGGCCGCCAAACGATACCTGTGTGCCGTGGAACCAGGTTATTATGAAAAACTCAGCGAGCCCTCCGTGCTCAGCCTCCAATTACAAGGCGGCTTGATGAGTCCCGATGAAGTGACTTCTTTTGAGGCAAACCCCTTTGTAAAAGATGCCATACAGCTTCGCCGCTGGGATGATGAGGCCAAAGACCCTCAAAAAATAACACCCCCGGTGGAAGATTTCACAGCGGAACTAACGCTTTCCTTAAAATAAACCAGGATTTGAGTGATTTTGAAGATTTAGAGGATTGATTTACCTGATTTTTAAAGATTTACAGACGCAAGTGATTCAAAATCACTTTGTGTTGACTATAAAGCGAATCCCATCTATTTGCTAATTTTGCGCCCTGAGATTGCCATTTCAGTCTCTATATCCCCATGATGAACAAGCCCGATATAACCCAGTCCGCCGATGTTCGCCTGCTGATTGATACCTTTTATGACAAGGTGATCGCTGATGAAATGTTGGGGCCTGTTTTTACTGATATTGCCAAAGTAGATTGGGCCCATCACCTGCCCATTATGTATGGCTTTTGGGAATTTATTTTGTTGAATTCCGCAGATACCTATCGGGGCAACCCTATTCAAAAACATTTTGACCTGCATGAGAAATTTCCCTTAAAAATTGCGCATTTTGATCGCTGGGTGGCTATTTTTCAGCAAACGGTTGACGAATTGTTTTCGGGCCCGGGTGCGGAAAACGCAAAATTCAGGGCTTTTGCCATTGCAGAAACCTGGAAACCCAAATTTGACGGGCCTTTTAGTGTATAGGTAAATGTCAATGAAACACTACTTTTTGCACAAATACCCGGCCATTCAGGGTTTGAAGGCGGACGATGTAAAGCCCATTGGGCAGGCTACCCCGCTCGATCAACACATCCTCTCCATCGTTCTGGATTCTTTTGCGCTGCAGGATTCGGCCCTGGACATCCATCAGTTCGATATGCCCTGATGCGTTTTGGGGCAAATGGAGGGTAAACGCGTCGTTTGCCGGATTGGGCCAGAGGTGCAGCCCGGCACTTTGTTGCTTCTTTTGCCAAACCTTAAAGTCTTTGGTGCGGAGCCGAACGAAGGGTGCTGCTGAAATCCAGAGATTTCCTTCAATATCCTCCGTAATTTGACCTAAAAAGAAGTCCTTGTGAATATTGGAGTTGGTGCTGTCCAAATGATACCATTGCTGGCCATCATACATACTGATGCGAGGTTCATTACAGCCTCCTGATGCCCATAATCTTCCTTTGCTGTCTGTGAAAAGATGCTGGATGCCTCTTGAAAAAACAGACCCTAATTTGGGGCATTCCAACACATGATTGAGGAGCCATTCGCGATGGTTATAGCGATAGATAGTGTCACGCTCTGAAGTCCATACATTTCCATTTGCTGTGAAACTAATGGTGCTTGGATATTTCAGCGCCAACCCTGTGTCTTCAAAACTGATAGAATCCCAGCTATTGTTTCTATAGATCATAAAACCATTTTCATAAGTAAACCACTCATCACCATTGAGTGCCTTACAATGGTCTGATAAGTTAAAATAGTAGGGCAAGCCATCCTTGCCACGTTCAAAATAGGTCCATTGCGCTGATTTAGGGTCAAAGACCTTAATAACTGATTTATGATTCAACTGGCCTGAGCCCATAACTTTTCCATCCTTTAGGGTTAAAATAGAGAATATTTGTTTGTCTGCATTGGCTACTTTTTCATCAATAACTGAAAATTGACCATTGTCGTAAAGCCGTAACCCGTCAATGCTGCCAATCCACATTTGGTTGGGCTTGCCTGTTGGTGCGAAGTAGGCATAGTACTGTCTGTTATGGAAATAGTGCTCATTTTTTGAGGGGTCATTGATATGCTGGCGATTAAGATAGCCATAGTTTGAGGTCCAAAAAAATGGGCTGCCGCTTTCCATATCCGTTCGAGGGCCCCTGATGTATCCGGCCAATGGGGCATCAACCTGCTCCAATTCCTTGGTAACTTTTTGTAAGATATTGAAAGACCTTGAATTACACCAAAAATTGCCGTACGGGTCAGTAGCAAAGACATTGGGCAAGGAGAAATTATTAAACCATGATGCTGGCAAACTTTTGATTTCAATTTCTCCACCTGGTTTCCTTCGATAGATCTTTTTTTCCGTTATCAGTGTGAGATCACCGATACTGTTCATGGCAAATTTTACATCAGATCTGCTCACAAAGAATTTAAGGCCAAGTGTAGAGAGGCTTACCTGGCTATAACTATCTGGGGCCGTAAATTTTAAGAGTTTACCATAATCCGTTAATCCGAACAGGTGTCCGTTAGGGTCAAAAGCAGCATAGATAAATTGTTCAGAAATAGGGCCCTGGTAACTGACAAACATATCATCTACTATACCTGTTATGTAATCGTCCGTTATCCAAAACAGATTGCCAGAAGGGTCATTCAAGAATTGGTGAATGTATTGATTGATGGGTATCTCTTTTATGATCCATTCGTCCTGGTCTAAGTATCGTATTTTGTAATCGTTTCCATATACCCATATTCGTGATGCGTTATCAAAACCCACCCATAGAACAGAAGGAGCCAGTGTCGCTGATGTTCCCAAAATGGCTTCTGCCGACCATGCCTTCCATTGATTCCCATTTTTGATAGTAAGCCCTAATGGGCCAAAGGCTAAGGCAACTTGCTCCCCGGTTTTTGACACGGCGATGTCTCTAATTGTTTTTTGGATTGGGCTGTTGTTGGCATCCCAGACCTCAAGCACCGTTCCATCCGGCAATAGTCTTTTGACAAGGCTGCCTGAAGTGCCCACCCAGAGGGTATCTTCATGTACCTCCAATATATTCAGGCTGTTTCCATCATAAAAAACATCAAAAACGTTTGCTTTTTGAGC
The DNA here is from genome assembly GCA_964539805.1 of uncultured Saprospiraceae bacterium. Classification (GTDB taxonomy): domain Bacteria; phylum Bacteroidota; class Bacteroidia; order Chitinophagales; family Saprospiraceae; genus M3007. The sequence goes on from CAZIKN010000060.1 coordinate 5,595, forward strand.
AAAAAGCGGGCAAGCAAAGAGCAAAAAAGACCAAAAAGTGTACATTTTTTTCATAGAAGGGAAAATTTACTACAGGAACAAAACAAAGCGATTGTCAAAGCAAATATAAGGTCAAATATGATTTCTCTTAAAATGGTGTGAACAAATGTCGCCAAATAGCGTCCTTTGCACGGCACATTGGGTGCCATCCCTAAAAAACAAATAATCCTTTTATATGCAAGAAGTCAAACAGCCCCGCCCCAAGCTGACGCGCGAAAGTTTGCGCGAGGCCATGAAAATCTTTGAATATGTACGCCCCTACCGATTGCAGTTCATCTTTGGCCTTGTGCTCTTGTTTTTGAGCAGTACAGTTTTCCTGATATTTCCGTACATCATTGGTCAAATGTTGGATGTGGCACAGGGCAAGGTCATTGATTTTGATCTGCGTTACATAGCGGGTATTCTTATCTTGGTACTGGCTTTTCAAGGGGTGGTGTCCTATTTGCGCGTTATGATGTTTGCACAGGTAAGTGAAAAGGGCACTGCTGATGTTCGCACGGCCCTTTACCGTCGCCTGATTGGCTTGCCCATTGTGTTTTTTGAGCAGAGCCGCGTGGGGGAATTGGTCAGCAGGCTCACGAATGACGTGGAGAAGCTATACAACACCTTTTATTTTGTTTTGGCGGAGTTTTTGCGCCAGATCATCGTGTTGGTAGGTGGCATAGGTGTCTTGGTCTGGATGTCGCCGCGTTTGGCAATGGTTATGCTGGGCACTTTTCCTGTCATTGTGGTCGGGGCTATGTTCTTTGGTCGTTGGGTGCGCAAACTCAGTCGGGAAAGGCAAGATAAACTGGCAGAAACCAACACCATTTTGGACGAAACCCTTCAAAGTATTCATGCTGTGAAGGCATTCACGAATGAAATTTTCGAGATTAAGCGCTACACAGGCACCAATGAGAAAGTGGTACAGATATCCATGCGCTATGCCCGGGGCCGAGCCATTTTTGCCGTTTTTATCATTACCATGCTGTTTGGCGCCCTGTTTTTTGTCATAGGCTATGGCATGTACATGGTACAACAAGATGCAAATTTGCCACCGGAAGCCAATCCTTTCACAGCCGGCAAATTGATTTCTTTCGTGACTTACACGGCAGTTATTGGCGGCAGTATCGCGGGCTTGGGCAATTTTTACACGGAATTGGTGGGGGCTGTTGGTGCTACTGAGCGCATCAGGGAAATCTTGCGCTCACTGACCGAAATAGAAACCCGCCAGCGCGGCGGCCATCATGCTGGCCGTTTGAAAGGTGAAATTGTATTGGACAACATCAAGTTTTCGTATCCTACCCGTTCCGATGTGGAAGTATTGAAAGGTGTAAGCCTTAGCATCAGCGCAGGGCAAAAGGTGGCCCTGGTTGGGCAAAGTGGTGCCGGAAAATCAACGTTTATGCAGCTGTTGTTGCAGTTCCATTTTCCCATGTCCGGAAAAATAACCATTGATGGGCATGATATTTACAGTTATGATTTGTATTCCTACCGCCAGAATTTTGCCATAGTGCCCCAGGAAGTGATTCTGTTTGGCGGCACTATACGGGAAAATATCCTGTATGGCAACCCCAATGCCACTGACGCAGAAATAGTGGAGGCGGCCAAACAGGCCAACGCCTGGGATTTTATTAGTACTTTTCCGGATGGTTTGGAGACTGTGGTGGGCGAGCGAGGCATCAAACTATCCGGCGGCCAACGACAGCGTATAGCCATAGCAAGGGCTATTCTGCGCAATCCTTCTATTCTGCTCCTTGATGAAGCAACATCCTCCTTAGATGCCGAATCGGAAAAAGTGGTGCAGGATGCCCTGAACAAACTGATGGAAGGGCGTACGAGCATTATCATTGCGCACAGGCTTGCCACCATACGGGATGTGGATTGTATTTTTGTCCTGGAACACGGGAAAATCGTGGAGCAAGGCACCCATGAAGAACTCAGCGAAAAAAATGGGCTTTACAGCAGCCTCGCTAAATTGCAGTTTGAAGAATAAGTATGCAAAAAACACCGAAGAAAAAAACGGAAAACCTGCCAGCTGCACCAGTTGGCCCCATTCACTTGCCTTTTGAGGAGGCAAGCGTCAGCCATCGTGTTGATGATGTATATGAGCGCATTGAGCCTGACGATGTCATTCAGGTGCGCTGGCGTGATGGCGCTTACGAGTTTGTGTGCAAAAACGGTATCACCTTGCGCATTCAGGTGCTTACAGCGGGCATCGTTCGCCTGCGCTATGCACCGCAAGGCGTTTTTGATGCAGATTTTTCGTATGCCATTTCCCCTGATTTTAAAGCGGATAAGGTGACGGTTACCTTGCAGGAAAATGATTTGGAGTACCTTTTGGTTTCGGAAAAATTGCAGGTTGTGGTGTCCAAATCCAGGCTCAAAGTCAAGTTTTATGACCACGATGATCGTGTTTTGTGCGAGGATGCTGGTGGCTACACAGCCAAACGCAGCATAATGCATGGATGGAATGAGCTAAAGATTGAAAAAAAATGCCTCCCCAAAGAGATCTTCCTGGGCCTTGGCGACAAAACCTGTGGCCTCAACCTCAATGGCCATAAATATGAAAACTGGTGCGAGGATTCCTATGCCTTTGGCCGTAGCAGTGACCGCAATTATCGCGCCGTTCCCTTTTATTATGCCATGCACCAGGGTCTTGCGTATGGTATCTTTTTGGACAATTCTTTTCGCACCCATTTTGATTTTAACAGCCAACAAAATGGCGTTAGCTCCTTCTCTGCAGAGGGTGGTGACCTGAATTACTACTTCATTTATGGCCCTACCTTGCCCGATGTGAATCGTGCATACGCACAGCTCACGGGCACACATGAACTGCCCCCTATGTGGGCTTTGGGTTACCACCAGTGCCGATGGAGCTATTTCCCTGACACCAAGGTGCTCCAGATTGCCGCACGCTTTCGCAGTGAGGAAATACCTTGTGACGCCATCTATTTGGATATTGACTACATGGATGGTTTTCGCTGCTTTACCTGGAATGAACGCTATTTCCCTGACCCCAAAGCGATGGTGGATACCTTGCGTCAGGATGGCTTTGAAACGGTGGCCATGATTGACCCGGGAATAAAGGAAGATCCACAATACAAGGTATATCAAGAAGGTATGGAACAGGGCCATTTTCTAAAAACTGCCGATGGCGATGTCGCCAAAGCACCAGTATGGCCTGGCTTCTGTGCATTCCCGGATTACACCCGGCCCGAAACCCGTGCCTGGTGGGGCGAGCTTTACCGTGATTTGTATGCCCATATCGGCCTTTCCGGTTTTTGGAATGACATGAACGAACCAGCGGTATTTCATGTGCACCACAAAACCTTGCCTGACCATGTCATGCACCACTATGATGGGCACCCGTGCAGCCACCGCAAAGCACACAATATTTACGGTCAACAAATGAGTAGGGCTTCCTGGGAAGGGCTGCTTCGCCTACGGCCTCAACATCGGCCATACCTGCTCACTCGGGCCACTTTTTCCGGCGGGCAACGCTTCGGTGCCGTGTGGACGGGCGACAATGTGGCCGATTGGGAGCACCTGCAATTGGCCAATATCCAATGCCAACGTTTGGCTATTAGTGGTTTTTCATTCTGTGGTACGGATATTGGAGGCTTTGCGGGCCATCCCGATGGCGAACTTTTTGTGCGATGGCTCCAATTGGCTGTCTTTCATCCACTTATGCGCACGCACAGCAAAGGTGATCACGCAACAGGGGATGCACCAGTTAACCCTGTACCGGTAGAAGAAACTAAAACAGCCCATGAGCAGGCTTTGCTCCCCTTGCCTTTGGATGAACCTACAATAATAATTGACCGTGAACCCTGGGCCTTTGGCACCAACTGGACACCACTCGCCCGAAAGGCTATAGAACTCCGATATTGCCTGTTACCGATCATCTATACTGCAATGTGGCACAATACACTGGATGGAACGCCTGTGCTGCGCCACCTGCTTTTTGAAGAAGCCCTGGAGCCGCGCTTTGCTGACAACGAACGTGATTTTATGTTCGGGGAACACCTGTTGGTCAGTCCTGTAATACAGCCCAAAGTACAGCGCCAAGGCGTACTGCTGCCTAAAGGAAATTGGTATTATTTCTGGACGGGCCAACCTTACAGCGGAGAAGTTTTTGTCAATGTGTTGCCGGATCAAATTCCTTTTTTTGTGCGCGAAGGGGCTGTATTGCCAGTTTATCCTATCCGTCAGCATACCAAGGCGCCTATCGCTGAGCTTACCTTATATGTTTATTACAAAAAAGGATTGGAAACCAGTCATTTATATGAAGATTCAGGAGAAGGCTATGCCTACCGCGACGGCCATTTTTCCCTCAAAATATTTGAAACGGAGGGCAAAGAAGGACTTTTTACCTTGCGCCAACGAAGAGAAGGCAGTCATGATCCGGGTTATGCTACTGTGAAAATTTACCTTGTCGGTTTCCCTTCATTTGTCAAACACTGCGAGGTGGATGGCAAAGAAATGCCAATCAAGGAGATTAAATTGCGAGAACGCTCCCTGTACACCTTGCATTTGTCGCCTGATTTTGAACGTGTGGAATGGTCTTCATAACCTCCGTTTGCCATGCGCCGTTCGTCATGCCCCATCCCCCCAGCCCATCGCTTCAGCGATGGGCTGAAGGGATGGGGTCATTGTGGTCTTCCTTCCGCTAAGATGAGTTGAGGTGGCTGCCGTGGCTCAGTGCTTGGTCTGGCCTCCGCCCACCGCCCATCCCTACCACCGCCCATCCCTACCTCCGCCCATCGCTTCTTCTTCTTCTTCTTCTTCAGCCCATCGCTGAAGCGATGGGCTGGGGGCTGGGGCCTGGGGCCATTGTGGTCTTCCGCTAAGATGAGTTGAGGTGGCTGCCGTGGCTCAGCTCAGTGCTTGGTCTGGCCTCCGCCCACCGCCCATCCCTACCACCGCCCATCCCTACCTCCGCCCATCGCTTCAGCGATGGGATAAAAATATCTATCTTCGCGCACAAAGATTTATTATGCCCATACCTGTACTTTCTGCTGCCCAAATACGCGCCTGGGATGCTTACACCATTGCAAAAGAGCCAGTAAGTTCCATTGAATTGATGAATCGTGCCGCTGGAGCATTGGCGGATTGGTTTATCCAAACTTATCCTGATGTGCAACGAACCGTATGCATAGTGGCTGGCTGTGGCAATAATGGTGGTGATGGAGTGGCCTTGGCCCGCTTGCTGCATTGGACAGGATACTCGGTTAAGTTAAATATATTTGATCTTAATGGCCAACAATCTGCTGATTTTCAAGCACAAATAGATTTGCTTCCCCAGCACGAGGCCATTGAGCTGCACCATTGTCATGCCAACTCATGGCCAGCGCAAAATCCATTTACTCATTTGCCCTCGGATACAATATTGGTGGACGCCTTGTTTGGAACAGGCCTGAATCGGCCTTTGGAAGGGGCCTGGGCAACACTTATACAATGGTTAAATGATTCACCGTATGAACGAGTTGCTGTTGATGTGCCCAGTGGCTTAAATTCTGACGGTGTAGCGTCCGGGCCATGTGTCCGCGCAGATAAAACCTTTAGTTTTCAAGTGCCTAAACTTGCTTTTTTCTATTCCGAAAACAACGCCTTTGTGGGGGAATGGAGCGTTGGCGATATTGGCTTACACCCTGGTTTTTTGAAACAAACAGAAGTCCGGTTCCACGTTGCTACTTCGCAGTTGGCTGATCAAATACGTCGCCCGAGGCAAAAATTTAGCCACAAAGGTACGTATGGTCATGCCTTGTTGATAGCTGGCAGCTATGGCAAAATGGGCGCTGCAGTGTTGGCAGCAAAGGCTTGTTTGCGATCTGGTGTGGGATTGCTCACCGTACATGCACCGCGCTGCGGCAATATCATCTTGCAAACTGCCGTGCCGGAAGCTATGTTCAACGCTGATATAGGTGGTAAAGTAATCAAATCAGCACCGGAAACATCTATTTATCAGGCTATTGGCATTGGGCCTGGCATGGGGCAGGCTGCTGAGACTGCAGAGGCATTGGCTATGCTCTTCCATGGCAGTCAGCGCCCTATGGTTTTGGATGCTGACGCCTTAAACCTCCTCGCCCTAAACCCGGAATGGTGGTCTTTATTATCGCCAAACAGTGTCCTAACACCACATCCCAAGGAGTTTGAACGCTTGTTTGGGCCTACGGAGAATAGTGCGTTAAGGCTCGATTTGCTTTTGGAAATGACCCGTAAACATAATATTGTTATCCTCCTTAAAGGGGCATATACGGCGGTAGCCACGCCTGAAGGGCACTGCTATTTTAACCCAACGGGCAATCCGGGCATGGCCACTGGCGGAAGCGGCGATGTGCTCACAGGCATCATTACCGCTTTGCTGGCCCAGGGATATAAAGCGTCGGAAGCGGCTATTTTAGCTGCCTTTTGGCATGGTAGGGCTGGCGACAAGGCTGCTGCACAAAAGGGACAGGAGGTATTGATCGCCAGCGATATCATAGCGCATTTATAGGCGAACCCATTTAGTGCTGGCTACTTTATCGGCCTGTTGCAGTTGTACCACGTAAACACCGGTTTGCCACTGTTCGGCAGGAATGGGCAAGCTGTGCTCTCCTGCGGGTAATGCGGCATTGTATTGCCAAAGAACCAGTCCATCAAGCCCTATTATCCGAATAGTGCTTTCTCCTGATGCAATCAGGTCAAAATATATTCCTGCCTGCTGTGCGCCTGTTGGATTAGGCGATACCAACAAACGCGAGACGGGTGATATGATATCAGGTGTATTGGATACCTCTATTTCAGTTAATTTTAGGTTTGTCGTACTGGCTATATCACCAAAGCTTCCGGCAGCGTTGTTCACAGCATTGCCAGCAGCATATATTGTTACTGCCCCTGTACCTTTGGCTGGTCCGGTCCATTCCACATCAAAACCATTGGATTGGCTCATGGTTTCCTGTTCGGCATAGGTTCGGCCATTGCTGATGGTGCGGAGTTTATATCGGTTGTTGCTACCTTGGTCAGACAGGGCTTTTACTTCTGTTTTGTTGGCATCTCTAATCGTAATCATCTGGAAACCATAGCCCAAGGGGGTCCCGTTGCCAGCATTTATCCGGACACGTGCCGTGTATCGTTCCCCTGGGATGTAACCTGTGGCGGTGTCGCCATTGGCTTTGAGTAAGGTTATGCCTACGCTTACCGGCCCAAAACTGCCGCCGCTATGGCAGGCACTACAAGTTTTGGCTTGCCCGCCAATGGTGGCATCACCGGGGGCCCCGGTCACACCTTCATCGCCATTGGTGGCGCGCCCGGTGCGGTTGCTTTGGAAAACAATAAGGCAGAGTGCCGCTAAAAAGCAGGTGTAGATGAAGCGAAATTTCATAAAAAGCAGGGTGTTTTTAAATAAACAGAAAAGTGACTATACATCACGGACTTAAAGAAGTCCATTATGACAAATGAAGTGGCTAAAGGTTTAGGAATGATAAAAAAAACTTCACGATTGATGCTTGTCCTCTTAGGCTCAAATTTCCTGTATTTTTCGTCAAATAGCGCTGCTATTATCCTTAAAATATAGTCATTTGATACCAAGATGACCGCGCCTGAATCAGGAACTTATTTTTTTATTATTCCTTAGAGAGCATGTCTGGGATTTTCTGCTTGAGTCAAAAACGAGAGATTTTTTCAGCATTTTTATCGTTTTTGAAGGAGTGTAGCGGGGCTACACGACTGAAAAAAGGGTGAAAATGCTGAAAAAAGAGTCGTTTTGGGCCAAGCGGGAAAATCCCAGACATGCTCTTAGTGTTTTAAAAAGGTTTTTGCCCATGATTGGCTGCCTGCCCTAAAGTGGAGGCAATAAATACCCGCTTGTAGGCTACTAATATCAAGTGTTGATTCCTGATTGCCCACGGGAAGAGGGCCTGTCCAATGCGTTTGGACCACATGCCCGGACATATCCAATACCTGTATGCTCAACTCTTGCGCATTGGGCATAAACCATTCTAAATGAAGCAGATCCATTGCCGGATTAGGATATATGAACAGCGATTTTTCCATGCTGTTGGCCACTTCATCAGCGGATACGATGGGCTGCGACCCAAAAGCGCGGTTGTCATAGGCCTCAAAATCACCTCCACTGACGATAATATTGGCCGGCGAGTTCAAATTGGAAATTCTATAAAAGCCTTGCCCCCATTCACAACAAAAACCATCGCCATAAGCGTCAATCATGTGGAAGGAATAGCAGCCGGGACCAGGCAGAAGAAGGGTATCTCGTATCAGGGCATTGCTGGCATAAGTGCCTATGCCGATAGGCGGGCCACCGAGGAAGCGTCCTCCGCCATCGGGGCCAACCTTTTCGTTGCCGCCATAGTCCATTACCTTGCCTGTTTCATCCCGCAATTCCCAATACAGTTCTTCCCCAAAATTGTCCGTACTGATACGCAGCAATAATTTTTGCGCATCGCCTGCCTGCGGAGCAATTCCAAACTTGTGTTGTGTTACATTGTTAGTGGTATCAGCGTCTTTTGCTCCGCCATTGATATTGGTGATTTTGGCTAATAAGGTGCCGGCAGCCTTTAGGGTAGTAGGCGCAAATTTTACGGTATGCGATCCGTAAAGCGGCAGTTCTCCCGTCCATTTTATTGTCTCGAGGGTCTCACTGTTCCAAAATAACTTAATTTCTGCTGATTTTAATGCCGCTTGGCCAATATTGACCAAGTCAAACTGAGGCGATAGACTGAGTTCGTCACAAACCTCATAAAGGTCTGTACCTGTTGAAAACTTGAAAATGCCTGCATTTTGCTCCCCAAAAAGGACAGGACAGCTGCGGGTTTTGGTGCGTAGCGCCTGGGTTGTCAACTGGCCTACCTCCGAGAGATTTTGGTCCGGGCACACTACATATATGGTAGGATAATAGGTTACTTTGTAGAGTTTGGCAATATTGGCATCATCAATGATTGGGTAATCCACGTCCTTGGTCCAGTTGCCCAATGTTTTGTAGTTGCATGAATTTAATCCGTACAGGCAATCGGTATTTGTCTTGGCATCTCCTTCTATAAAAAGCACTGCTAAATCATTGCTGCCTTTAGGCCCGTACAGGGTGTAAAGGGATTGCATTGCCTTGCTGCTGTGATAGGACCAACAGGGCGGGCACCAGGTGGCGCTAAATTCAAGCACCACAACTTTGTTTTGTGCCAACAGATCATAAAGTCGCCAACTCTTGCCGCTCAAGTCTTTTCCCGTAAAATCTGGTGCGACTGACCCGGAGGGCAATTGTGCCATCGTTTTACCGATAGAAAACAATAAGATCAGCGCAATATATTTGAGATTCATGTTAATTTCGTCTATAAAATGACAAACCATGTTTTGTGTAACAAAGTTATGGCAGCTTTGTGCGTTGGGAAGCATACCTTTGTTTTTATTTTCTATCACCTGCTAATTTAAGACAAATCCAGCACATGAAAAAAATTATTTTTACACTCTTGATCACCTGCGTTTTGGCCTCTATGGCGTTGGCACAGGCCAGTTTTACTATGACCCCCAATCCGGCGAACGTAACAGCCCCACCTACTTTGTTTGATGCTGCGGCATATTCCAAAATAAAGAACAATACCAACAAACCCCTCAACATGCGCTGGAATCGCCGCATTATTCAGCTGCCTGATGGCGCTACTTGTGCTGTTTGTGACCTCACGGCCTGTTATGACGAAACGGTTAGCACCGCAGATTTTACGTTGAATGCCAATGCGGAGGGAGAAATTTCGGTGCATTTTTACAACAATGATGAAGTGCCTGGCATGGGCATCGTTAACTTGAAAATGACCAACCTCGCGGTGCCTGCTGATACCGTTACAGTAGTATTTACCTACAACGCGAAATTGAGCGCCTTAGAAAGGGAATTAGCCAACCGAATCATTGTAGCCCCCAATCCTGTCAAGGACTTTGTGCAACTGCAAAATGCAGCAGAACTTGTGGGCGCGGTACGCATTTTAGCACAGGATGGTCGCGAAATCGCTTATTTGCAGGCCACTCCGGATCAGCGTTATGATTTGGCTCATTTGCCTACGGGCCTTTACTACTTAGCCATGGAGAATCAAAAAGGCCAACTCCTTCGTGCAGTAGAATTGCATAAACAATAACATTCTTTAAATATAAACCGACTTTTAGGGTCTTATAATGATGCCATCATTCAAGTTGTTTGGATGATGGCATCTTTATATCGGTATCCGTAGGGCTATTCATACGCCCCACAAGCCCGTAAAACCGGAGCAGAAATAAAACCGCCTGAATGATCAAGGCAATAAGATAACCTGCCCATATACCTTGTGCATTCCAACCCTGATAAATTGCCAGCCAGTAACCAATGGGTATGCCCACCAACCAAAATGCCAAAAAGGAAATCATGGAGGGCAACATTACATCATTCAGCGAACGCAGCAAGGAGGCGCCAGTTGCCTGTGCCGCATCAGCCAATTGGAACAAACCTGCATAAAACAACAATGGTATAGCCAGTGTCGTAACGGCAGCTTCCTCACTGTACCATCGGGCAATAGTATCAGGGATACATAAAAAAACAGCCGTTGGCAACAAAATAAAAACCAATGCAAGCACCAGGGTCGCGTTGCCAGCCATCCAGACCCTTACCCGGCTTTGGTAAGCCAGCGCTTGACCTACCCGGATCATGCCTGCTGTTGAGATACCCATAATGGTTACATAGGTGAGGGATATCAAATTGATGGCAATTTGGTGTGCTGCCTGCTCCGTTTTGTTGATTTGACCAATAATCACCGTACCTGCGCCAAAGGCTGCAAACTCAACCATAATTTGCAAAGCGGAAGGAATACCATATCGGATAAAGGCTGCCGTTTGTTTGCGAATATCCTTATTATTGGCCTTGGCTCGTCGGAAATATGATAAATCCTTTTTTCTCCATAACACTACAACCAATGCTATTGTCATCAGGCCATGTGTTACACCTGTATTTATGGCAATGGCGTTGATGCCCATGCGCGGCATGCCCCAATGGCCAAACATCAGCAACCAATTTAAAAAAACATCCACAATGAGGCCGCCTATGGAAATCAGCATAGTGATCCTCACTAAGCCAAACGCATCCGTAATATTGACCAAAACTGCAAACAAAATAAGCACAGGCAGGCTGAAAAGGATGATTTTTAAATAATCCACGGCTAATAGCGATACCTCAGGGTCTTGTTGGAGCAGATCAAAATATGCAATGCCCAAGCCCAAAAGTACGCTGGATGCCAAAAGGAAGAAGCCGCTCAGCCATAAACTGGCCAGTAGTAAGGTGCGCACCCTTTCCCCGTTGCGCAACTCATGTGCTTCGGCCATAGGTGTAGGGATCATGCGAACACCTCCCCATATAAGCAGCATGGACATTACGAATACCACCCCGGCAATGCCAGAGGCTGCCAATGCCGTTTCGCCCAAGTGGCCCGCCATCATAGTGCCGGCCACCCCCATTAATATGCCGCACAATTCACCCAACATCAACGGCAGGGCCAAATGCAGGGTACTTCCAAGCTCGCGGGCAAACGCGCGCCCGCGACCAAAGCGGATAAAATCATGCATAGTTCATTAGGAGAACCGTCCCCAGGTTTCTTTTTCTTCAGTGTTCCAGAGTTCGGGGAAAAACATAACCTGCTGGAAGCGTGGAGGCAGGTATTTCTGCCAGTTTGTACCTCCAGTGGCCTCTATTTCCTTGGGTTTGGCATCTAAGTAGCGCACCGCAGAACGATAGTGACTCAATGCCCAACGAACATTCACATTTAAGTCATACTCCCGAAGCATTTGTATCAATTCCGGGTCATGCTGTGCTGCCTGAGGCAATTTGAGGAATAGCTGATGCAGGTTGCAGCTTTGGAACTGCGCCGCAAAACGATGCAACTCTTCGGCGTACTTGGCTTCAAACTGGCGCAAGGTGAGGGTTTTTTTGCCACTGGAAAGCTCAACAGCACCCGAACGCCAATACAGTACGGAATATAGGATATGCACATCGGCCACATCGGCAGTGAGTTCACGCTTGGATGGGTGAACCAGATTTTGCATATCCGTACTGGCTATTTCAATCATTCTGTACTGAACACTTTGAAAGCCGCTGGCGGGCAAAAGACTCATGCGGTAACGCAGAAATTCATCGCGATCCATGCCATCCACCATAATGTCAAAGGATTGGATCAATTGCTGGAAATAACGGTTGATCCGGGTGAGCTGACGTTTAAATAGATCAAGGTTGAAAACATCCGCATTGGCTTGTGCCAATTGCCCAATAGCATCCAGGGTTAGGCGAAAGTACAATTCCGTGATTTGATGATACATGATGAATATCCTTTCATCAGGTATGGGGGTGCGCGGATTTTGCAGGCTCAATAGGGTATCCAAATGGATATAATCCCAATAAGTAAGGTAATCGGCGTACAACAATCCATCAAGGTAGGATTTCATGTCCTGGCCCATGGCGGCATACTTTTCCTCTAATAATTGGAGGCGCGATAAGATTTCTTCAGACATTGTCAGGCGATTTTCAGCCCCAAAAGTAGGCAAAGGAAACATAGCGCCAAATTTCCGAGCACATTCAATATGGCAAAAGCCATTTGCCCATTTTGCACCAACTGCCAGGACTCTGCCGTAAAGGTGGAAAAAGTACTAAATCCCCCACAAAAACCCGTTGCTAAAAGCCACCTGCTGCGGTCCGTCAGTTGGCCCTGCAATTGCCAGCCCAATACCAAGCCCAGCACCACACAAGCCAACGCATTGGCCGCTAATGTAGCCCATGGAAAGCGACTTTGCCAAGGCTGTATCAACAAAACCAATCCGTAACGGCACAAACTACCGAGGCCGCCACCTAAAAATACTAACAAAAAGGGAAACATGATTGAATGTGGTAATATGTTAATGTGGTAATTTTCTAATGTGCTTATATTCAAATATTTAAATAAGGTTGATCTCGCTAATTCAGGCTCGTGTTTTCTACATTATCACCTTCTTTACATCATCACATTATCACATTCTTTAAACTATCACGTTCCCATGGCTTTTTTGCGCAAATGCCGGGGGAATATTTCACTTAATTCATTGGCTAAGCCTGTGCGGTCAGGGAACTGAACACTTAGTTTGCGAATGATTTCACCCACTAATTCTACTTCGCCCTTTTGCAAAAGGCTTTGCAGGGTATTGCGTACCTGCGCAGCAGCGGGAGTGCCAAAATGCAAGCTTAGAAAAAGACTCAACTGGCGAAGGTAAAAATCGCGCACCGCTGATTTGTCCCAAGCCAAGAGCCTGGCTTCATGACGTTGGAACAGCGGCATTTGGTTCACCGCATTCAGGTGTGCCATCAGTTCGGGCCAGTTTTGTCCTGAGGCCCAAATAGCGGCTATTTTATCATTGTCGCCTTTCTCTCGCAGCAGATCCAATAACTTGCCCAACTGCTTAGCCCAATCCGCATCATACAATTTTTTGAGCCGCTCTAATACCTCAAGGCTGCCGGACTGGGCAAAGCGGTTTTTCAGGTAAATGATCTGCCGCTTTTTATCATTGGATTTTTCTGCGATATGCAGCAAAATATCTTCTAATTCGCGCTGTTGTTTGGTATCAAATATCTTTTTTTCAATAAAATGCTCTGCGGCAATAGTAGTTGATTTCCAAAGATTTAGGTAGTACAGTTGCAATAAGGCGGCAAAAATGACATCTGCCTTATCCTCGTAATCGGCCAGAATTCGAATGGAGGCTTCAGGCATGCGCCTTGCCTCCATGGCAGCTAGGTACAAATGAAGCACAAAGGGTGGCGCCGGCGGGACGGTGCGGTCAAACAAATCTCTTATAGCCTCAAATCGTTGGTTTTCAAAAGCCGTTTTGCTCAAAAATGAAAGGGTTTCACGCAGGGATTCAACAGGCAGGATCGCGTTTTCGCCCATTTGAAAAATCAATTGCCAACTGCTGTCTTTCATTTCTGGCGACACATCAGCACCATATATTTTTTGAAGGCAAAGGATGGCAGTTTGGAAATTTTCCAACAAAAATGCCCGCCGTTGCCCTTCGTTTTTACCCAAAAAGGCACTTATCCTTGTGGCTATCGCAGAGGCAATTTGGTATGCTATCGGCCAGTTGAACTGTTTTTCAGCGCGTTCCATTTGCATGATAATGTCATCCAGGGTATTGCGCAGGCGACGAAAATCCGGGTCGCGGAAGGGGCGGTTCACACCGGCTTTGGGTATGATAGAATCCAGCAACAGGGCAAATGGATTTTCGGATTGGCTTACAGCGCCAGCGAAATAGGTTTTTAGCGCAAGGGAAAAATCGCGATCGCGGCGGGCGTAATCACGAACAAAATCAAGGAGTGCCTCAGGGCTTGCCGTTTCGAGGATGGTATGGATGGTCAGGCGGCTTAATTCATGGCTTTCCTGGTTTTTGGCTTCTTTTTTGGCTTGCTTTTCGGCAACCTGATTATCTAAATATTGGCGTACTTTAACGAATGAGGCAGCCACGTGGGCACACATCAATCGGCGCCCTTCTGTAAAACACTCACAATGATACGCCTTGATCTTGTGTGGTGTGATCATCATTTCCACTTCGAATGTAGTTTCTCCCTCTTCCACTGTAGTTACCCAAAAGTGTTTTTCCACTTCCTTCATGGCTTTTACCCGTCCTTGCTCCAGCAGTTCTTCGGCAGCGGCCCAGGTGCTGGTGCTGATGTGGTGTTCAAAATTTTTGAGCCAGAGTTTCTGCATTTTTTACAAATGTTGCCTTGGTTTTATGCCACCGTGCAACTTGCTATCCAATAATATACTAAGCGTTCATAGCTGATTTTTGTGGAAATTCGCGATAGTTTTTGGTATATAAAGTCTTTTGAGGGAAAATTTTTTAGTACCAGATGAAAGGAGCCATCCTCAAGTTGCCGCTGCTGGTAGCTGTTGCCCAATTCATCAGTTGTTCTGATGCTCTTTGTGTCGTGTGGAGTGCCATCAACCGGGTTGCTGTCAATAAAAACAATTACGCCATTGGGATTAAGGCAGTTTTTTATCTTATCTAACAATAAATCAAGGTTTTGCAGCATGATATGACTCCAGATAAAACCGCCAAAGACAACATCATATTTTTGATTGTCCGGGAGGCTGTACATATCGGCCACCTCAAATGTCACATCGCCTGTGAATTGCCTTTTTTTTGCAATTTCAATCAATACCTCATTGACATCCGTAGCATGAACGGATCGGGCCGTTCGGGCCATTTGTTCCGTCCAGTAGCCCGTGCCGCAGGCTATTTCCAATACTTTTTTTTGTGCCACAAGATTTTGGAATAAAGACGATGAGGCGGACAGGTCATCCTGCTCAAGTGGATTCTGGTAAACCTTGTCGTATTCTTTTGCCCTTTTGTTGTAATAGATGATGATGTCCTGGTTCATGGTTGTATTGTGTTTATCCCTTGTTCCTTCGGCTCATCAGGTCGCTAAAAAAGCGGTTGTATTCATCTACAGAATAAAAGAGGACTTCACGGGGCTTTGAACCCTCAGCCGGGCCTACAATGCCCAAACCTTCGAGTTGATCCATGATACGGCCAGCTCGGTTGTAACCCAATTTCATGCGGCGCTGTATCATGCTCGTAGAGCCGTGCTGGGTTTCCACCACCAAGCGGCCTGCTTCCTCCAGCATGTCATCCATATCCGCAAAACTGAATTGTTTGCCCTCTGCACTTGGGCCTTCACCATCCGGATGAAACTCCGGCAGGAAAAAAGGCTCAGCGAATCCTTGTTGGTTGGCAATGAAGTGGATGACGCGTTCTACTTCAGGTGTATCCACAAAAGCGGATTGGAGGCGGATAATATCACCACCAACGGAGAGCAGCATATCACCACGGCCTGTAAGCTGTTCGGAGCCACCAGCGTCCAGAATGGTGCGCGAGTCCACTTTTGAGGCTACTTTAAAGGCAATACGCGCCGGGAAGTTGGCCTTGATGACACCCGTAATGATGTTCACCGATGGGCGTTGGGTGGCTATGATCAGGTGGATGCCAACAGCACGTGCCAATTGTGCCAGGCGACCAATGGGCAGTTCTACCTCCTTTCCTGCGGTCATGATCAAGTCGGCAAATTCATCAATAATCAGCACGATATAGGGCAGGAAACGGTGCCCTTTGTTGGGGTTCAGCCTGCGGCCTACAAATTTGTCGTTGTATTCGGTAATGTTGCGCGTTTCGGCCTTTTTGAGCAGATCATAACGCGTTTCCATTTCTATGATGAGCGAATTGAGGGTATGCACCACCTTGGTCGTATCGGTCACGATAGGTTCCAATTGGTCGGGCAAAAAGCCAAGAAAGTGGTTTTCTAAGTGGGCATAAGGGAACAGTTCTACCTTTTTGGGGTCAATCAGGATCAACTTGACCTGTGAAGGGTGTTTTTTGTACAACAGGGACATCAAAATGACATTGATGCCCACTGATTTGCCCTGACCAGTGGCCCCTGCTACCAACAAGTGGGGCATTTTGGTCAAATCGGCCACAAACACTTCATTCTGGATGGTTTTGCCCAATGCGATGGGCAGTTCCATTTTGGCACGTTTGAAGCGGTCATCCATCAGCACTTCCCGAATGCCTACCGTCTGGCGTTTTTTGTTGGGTACCTCGATACCGATGGTGCCTTTGCCTGGTATGGGCGCTATGATACGAATGCCCAATGCCGAAAGGTTAAGGGCAATGTCATCTTCCAGGTTCTTGATCTTGGAAATACGTATGCCCTTGGCTGGCACAATTTCATAGAGTGTTACTGTTGGGCCAATGGTAGCCTTGATTTTTTCAATCTCGATCTTGAAATACATCAAGGTTTGTAAAATCTGGTTTTTGTTGGCTTCCAACTCATCGCGGTCAATTTCCAGCGTGGTATTGTCATGCTCATGTAAGAGTTGGAGGTGCGGGTACTCATAATGAGAAAGTTCCAGCGTGGGGTCATAAGGCTCGCTTAGGTTGGGGTTGTCCTCCTGAATCATAACGGTGGGTGGTTTGTATGATTCCGCTTCATCAGGTGTGGATATGGGTGCCGGGGCGGGGGCTATGATTTCGAGGTCATCAGTGCTGCCAGGTTTGAGGGTTTCGGGGCGTTCCAGGTTTTGGAATAGCGCGCTGCGTTGGCTCAAATCTAATGGTGGCTGCTGGGCCGGGTTAAGGTCAAAAAGTGTTTGGGCGGCGGTTTTAGGCTCTTCTGTGGCAGTTGGCGTAGTGGTAGCCGGTACGGCGGATGTGGTTTCTTGTTCGGCATTTACCACAAAACTATTGCGCGGGCGGGGTGGGGCAGGGGGGCGTTTGCCAAAATTGCCCGTGAGGAGGTCGCGCCAAGCGCGTTGCGTTTCGTAGCGCAATTTTTCCCAGCTAAATTCTTCCAGATTGGGGTTGTTGCTCCAAACAAAAGTGGCCACCAGCATAAAAAGCATAAGTGCCAAGGTGCCGATAATGCCGATAAAATTCTGGACATAGCCACTAATGGCCTGCCCAAAAACGCCACCCCAGGGAAATTCAAATGCCTGTAAAAAGAAAGAACAAGTAATGGATACAATAACCATCAGCACAATGGTCCGCTGAAAGCTTGGGAACATGTAGGCCATTGGGGTGCGCCGCACAAAGGCAAGGCCATATTTGTACAACAGATAAACAAAGCCATAGGAGGCAATACCAAAACCCCAATAAATAATGTTGTCTGCTAAAAAAGCCCCCAGACGGCCAAGCCAGTTGTCCACCTGAATGTCATCCCAAAAGACGTCCCAGGAAAAACTGAACACGATGTCGTGGTCATTTTTCCAGGTAAAAAAATAAGATGTGAAGGCGATAAACAGGTAAAAAGACATGAAAAGGCAGAAAATACCAAAGATTTTCGTTGCCCTGTCCCGATCAAAATCAAAGATGCCTTGTCCGCGTCTGCCTTTTGCCATGCAATGTAGTTTTTAGGTTTTGGATTTTTGCAAGCGGCAAATGTACGTTTATTTGTATAAACTGTGCGCGTCTTGTGCGATGTTGTATTTTTGCAAAAAAAATTGCTTTATGCAACAGACTCAGGCTATTTCATCCAATCCATTGGCAGAGATGAAACAGCGCGAGAAAACAGCGCGGGTTTACACCTTGGAAGAATACCTCAAAAGGGAAGAGGCCTCGACGGAGCGCCACGAATACCATAACGGAAAAATCATTAAACTACCAATAGCCAAAGGTCCACACAATGTCATATCGGCAAACCTGATTTTTGGCATCAGCAAATGTATTGCCTCAAATGACACCGATTTTACGGTTTTTACCAGCAACCAGGAGGTCTATTTGCCCAAACTCAATTTCAGTCTCTACCCCGATGCGCTGGTGGTGAGCCGTGAACCCGTTTATTGGGATCAAAATCAGGTTTTGTTGACCAACCCATTGCTCATTGTGGAAGTGCTGTCAAAACGCACCAGAAATTATGACTTGGTGGAAAAATTTTAAATTTATCGGAAAGTGTTTTGAGCATTATCACATTCCCCAAATTTATCACATCATCACATTCCATAACTACCACGCAATCAGTCCAATGGCCGCCACCGCCAAAACCACGCCCAACCAGTTAACTAAGGATAGTTTTTCCTGAAAAAAGGCAACTGCACCAAAGGTTGTGAGCAGAATAATGGCTACATTGCCCACAGGGAATACAAAGGAACCTTCCAGTCCAGTCCCCAAGGCCATTAACAGGAATAGCATACTGCCATAATTGGGTATGCCCAGAAGAATGCCACCGACCACATTGCGCCAGGAAAAAGGCATGCCACCTTGCAATCGTTTGGTTGTCCAGAAGGCTAAGCCCGCAAGCCCCGCAGTGCCAAACACTGTGCTGATAAAAGCAATGTCGCCAGTTGCCGTGATTTTTTCGCCGTTGGTCCAAAGAAAAGTAACCTCAATTACACCGGCCAAAAGCCAGGTGACAATGGGGATCCAAAGTGGGCCCTTGGTGCTCACTGCAGGTGAAGGGGTTTCCTCTGTGGTTTCCTTCGGCCAATTGACCGCTACAATGGATGCCAATGCCAATAAAAAACCTGCTATTTTTGCCGCATCAGACGATTCATGGTACACCAATACTGCAAAAGGAACGGTCAGCAATATGGACATTTTTTGCATGATCTGGCTTATGGTGACCCCAAAATAGCGCACGGTCAGTGCTGCGCCATTGAAGCCACTGATAAAAACAATACCCAGGAAAAGGGCGTAAGGGAGCCAGTTTTGTGCATTTTCACCATAAGCATAGGGGAAATGTCCGAGGTGAGCCCATCCGCAACAAACACAGGTCATGTAGTTTACAACAATAGCTTGGAATGTATCCACCTTGTACCGAGGATAAAGCTTGAAGATAAATCCCAATAGCATAGAACACAAAACATACAACGCAAGATAAAGCATGCACAAAATTTTAGGATAACACAATGAAGGCGCAAACATCGCCCTATTTTTGCAAAAATTACTGCTCTGCTTTGTGTTACAAATTTATAAACTGTTCAATAAATTGAAAATCAAGATTTTAGTTATTTTGTTCGTTTGCTGTGCTACTGGCTTTGTCCCCCATGCTACAGCTCAGTCTCCTGCGCACGCACCCCTGCGTGAGGGCGATAAACAATATGAACGTTCACAGTACAAAAGAGCGGAAAAGGAGTATCGGAAGGCTGTAGAAAAAGAGCCCTCAAACCCGACAACTTTGTACAACCTCGGCAACTCCTGCTACCAGCAATCCAAATATGATGAAGCGGCCCGCTTTTTTGAACAGTCCGCCGCCGCCGCCCAAAACCCGGAACGCCGTGCCGATGCCCTTCACAATCTTGGCAATGCCGAACTTCGCCAGCGGCATTACCCCGAGGCCGTAAAAGCGTACGAGGAAAGCCTGCGCCTTCGGCCAGGCGACCCACAAACCAAAATGAACCTGCAAATGGCCAAAAAGAAATTAGAGGCTGAACAACAGAAACAAAAGCAACAGCAGCAACAAGAGCAGCAGCAGCAAAACCAACAAAACCAGGAGCAACAACAGCCCCAAAATCAGCCCAATCAGCAAGACCCCAAACAGCAGGGCCAACCACAACAAGAAAAACCACAACAGGAAAAACAGGCCACGCCAGCCCAACAGCGCAAACGAGATCAGGCCCAACGCGCTTTGGAAGAAATAGGGAATGCTGATCAGCGCAATGCCCGCCAATATCGGGAGCGCCAACGCAAACAAACAACCGGCCCGAAAGGCAAGGACTGGTAATATAACTAATCTGTGAAAATCAGTGAAAACCGCTACAATCCGGGTATAAAAAAGCCGCAATGCTTGCGCATCACGGCTTTCTTTATCGTCAACATGAATCTTTCTTTCCGAAATGAATTAAGGAACGGTGCCAAAATAAAATATCAAATTGATGCACATCTTTTAGCCCTCATATTTCCTCTTTTTTAGGTTGAATAGCTGGGCTATTCGCCCAAAAAAACAGAAAATCTGAGTCCAAAATCTGAAGCCTGAATCTTTTGCTTTATTTCGGCACCGTTCCTAACGATCCTTCACCACCAACTTTCCGCCGGCTACAGGCTTACCGTCTGCGGTAAGCCTGTAGAACAAAAATCCGGTCGGAAGCTGATGCCTGAACAACTGGTAGTTGGTCTGATTAAAGTAATCGGTTTTTAAGGTACGACCTTGAGCGTCAAGGATTTGAAGGGCAAATTCCTTTGCCTCCACACCTTTTATCTCGATATTCGTACTAAACGTAAACGGATTGGGATAAACCCGGATTTGGGCGCCGGGCCATTGGATTTCCTTGGTTGACACTACCACCACAAACGAGTCGCATACGGTGTGCAGGGTCAGATCGGTGTACATGGGTTGATTAAAATCAAAGAAGACGGCAGCGCGGTTGCGGACAATGGTCGGACAGGGAAGGTTCTTTTTCAGACCAACCCGAAAACGCACAAAGCCTTCACTCGCGCTGCCCCCGCTTGGTGGCAAGTCGGCTGTCGGCAAGGTGTATTCCACGATGCCTCCACCCAACAATCGGAATTCGTAGGGATGACTCGAAGCGCCGGGACGTACAGTGGCAGGGTCAAGCTCCGCAGGCAATGTGTCGCGGATAATGACCTGCTGCACTGTGTTGGTCCCTTCGTTTCGGAATTGGATTAAAAAATCAAAATCGGTTGATGGATTGACGTATTTGGGCACGCCATAGCCTTTGGGATAGCCTCTCTTAAGATTAAGTGGTTCGTAATCGGTTTCTGTGCTTTCCTGGCAGTCGGTGGATATAAAATCGTCGTAATCGTCTTGTGCGAACATGGTAAACATACCCGTGGAGAACGTGGTGGCCGTGTCTTGTTTGCAGCCCTCCACAGCTGCTGTGGGGTAACTTTCGCCCGGGTAACCCGTGGTTTGTTGGGATATGATGCGGAATGTGTTGCCGTTGGCTAAAGTGTTCAACAGCGTAGTGTCCTTGCCTGAATCCAATTGTATCTGGAAATTCGGGTCGCCGGGTGCTGTACGCATTACAATATCTTCGGTAATGACGTAGCCAACTTTTTCGCTCATGTTACCCAAACCAATATTGCTCAGGCCCAACTCCACTTTGCCATCTTTGCAGCGGGCAAAGGCGCGCACGATGGATTGGTCCCAGTTGGCCTTGTTGCAAAAGCTATCGGGGTAAATATGGGCTTCCGCGCAGTGGGTTTGACCGGTTTGGGTATTGCAATCCAATTGGGTGCTTACCGTAAATTTGCCGCAGTCGCCATTCAGCAGGGTGCCGATATTGTAGCGCCAGGTATTGACGCTGCCACTCAGTTTGGTACCGGGCACGCTGGCATTCAATACGCTCAGGGCCGGATCAAAATCCACATCAACATAAGTATTGAGGGATGGTACCGTGCCGTTGTTGCAATAATTAATGGTGTATAAGTTGTCAGCGCAACGCCTCAAAACAGGCGTGGCTACGTCTACTACATTATTGGAGCAATCAAATACAGAGCGAATACCAATATTTACGGCTGATGTATCATAAAATTTGGCTATTTTTGCTGTGCTGACCGTTTCGCACAGGTTCCAGTATTTATTCGGTGGGAAAGGCGTGACCTGATATATACCCGTATCTACAGCAATGTTAAGTTCTCCGTTTTCATCAGTGACCGCCCAAC
Source organism: uncultured Saprospiraceae bacterium (assembly GCA_964539805.1). Taxonomy (GTDB): domain Bacteria; phylum Bacteroidota; class Bacteroidia; order Chitinophagales; family Saprospiraceae; genus M3007. The sequence goes on from CAZIKN010000060.1 coordinate 27,750, forward strand.
GGGAAAAATTGTTGGCTCCTTTTATGTTGATGATCCAGTTCTTTTGTTCTGGCTCTATATCGTCTTTTTTGCAGTCCGCGTTGAAGTCACGGTACACCTTGCAGCGGATGTAACTGTTGAACACAACCCCATTGGGATCTACTTTAACCAAATAGGGGAAGGTTCCACCATTGCCACCGCCCAAAAACTGTTGGCTATTACCCGCTACCACGGCGCCACCATCGGATGTGAGCAGCACACATTTAGCCTCTTCTGATTCGCCACGGCCAATATTGATGCCCCATTGCAATTCTCCGGACTCATTGGTGCGACCAATATACATGTCACTTGTAGTACCAATGGGAATATTGCCAGCCACATAATAACCTCCCGAAGGGATAAGGCTTAAGCCATAAAACTCTGTCTTGGGTACGGATTTTTGCCAAATAGGCGTGGCACTTCCTGTAGCGCTTATTTTCATCAATAAGCCCTCAAACTCATTTACGCCCGTTAAAAAGCCCGAAATGACAATTTCATTGGCATTGTTGACCGTCACGGCACGGCCTTCCTCGTTTTTACCATTGATATCATAGGTCTGGCTCCACAATAAGGTACCATTTGCTGCATTGATGCGCAATACAGACACATCACTGCTAACGGTGGTTTTTTCTTGAAAGCGGCCTGTGACCACCAAATCGCCGTTGGGAGCAGATGTGATGGCATTGCCCCGATTTCTTTCAGAAGGCAACAGGAAATTATTTTCCCAAAGAAGATCTCCATTGGCCGTAAAACGGGCCACATAAGTCACTTCATTGCCTGATATATCCACTTTCCGATAGCCACAAATGGCAAAACCTCCATTGGGCAGCGCTGTAATGCCATTGCCAAATTCTTCCTGATCAGGGCTACCGATAATTTTTGTCCAGAGAATGGTGCCATAATCATCAGTTTTACTGACCACTATATTGGGATCACCGCCGATGCCACCAATTCGCCTGAACCCTACCGTGATATGGCCCGTATCGGGTGTTGAGATAACGCCATTGTAATTCTGCAAACTGCCAAGAGGATAAAATTTGGCCCATTGTTGCTTTCCGTCGGCATTTGTTTTAATCAAATAACCGCTTGAGAGATTGTAATATCCTGCAAGGATGTAGCCTCCATCCTGCGTTTGCGCAATGGAACGTATTTCATCATTGCCCCCTCCGCCATACACACGTTCCCAACCCTGCGCTGCCAACTGGCAGGCAAAGAATAGGGGAATCAAGATAAGGCAAACTAGCTTTTTCATGGAAATACGGATTAGAAATGACGTTTGAATTTTTTTGATGGTACAAAAGTGCGGCGAGTGGCCTTGCAGATAAAAGACAAAAAAATGCATTTGTTGAAATGTTTATTTAAAGCAAAAATACCTGTTTAAAGTGATTTTTAAAGTTATTTATTTGTTTTATGTCATAAATTTACAAAAATATAAAATAATATATCCTATTTTTGCTTTGTTTTTATGTTGTTTTGTTGAACGAATTAAGGTAAATAAGTATGCAAAAAAGTGTTTTGACGGAGATCATTCGCTCCTTGGATAAGAAGGAAAAACGGGAAATCCAGAAATGGTTGCAGTCCCCGGCACACAACCAACGGCAGGATGTCATCCGTTTATTTGAGTTTCTGAGCAAGCAGGCAGCTGTATCCGAGCCAGAAATTGAAAAGGAAAGAGCATGGAGATTTGTCTTCCCCGGAATGCCCTATGATGATGCATATCTTCGGCAGGTGATGTATTTTTTGCTAAAAGTGATAGAGGATTATCTTGTATTTACGGAGATAACAAATGACGCTACGGAATATCAATTGGCCTTAATGAGGACATTTAGACAAAGAAAATTGGAAAAGCCATATAAGCAAGTACATCGGGCATGTAAAGATCATTTAGAAAGTCAACCCCTTAGAGACAGTAAATTTTTGCACAAAATATTTCAAGTTGAACAGGAGTATGGCGAATTGGCGAATATTGCTACAAATGCTGCGGCCAATCTGCAAGAAACATCTGATGCTTTGGAAAAGTGGTTTATCGCTGAAAAATTGCATTTGACGTATGCCATGCATGCTCACCAAACGGTATATAAGACGGCAAAATATGACTACGGCATTTTAGATACCATGTTTGATTACCTTAAAGAGAAGGATTTGTTAACGCAGCCGGCAATAGCGGTTTACTATTTTGCTTATAAAACCCTAACAAACCCTAATGATGAGTCATACTTTGATCGCCTGGAGCAATTGATTCAAAAACATGAACAAGAATTCACACAATCAGAATTTAGAACTATTTATGTGGCAGCTGTAAATTATTGTGTTCCAAAAATCAATCAAGGACGACGTGATTTTGCAGAACGTGCTTTTAAACTTTACACTAAAGGTTTGGAAAGAGGAGTTCTTTTTGAAAATGGTCAGCTTTCGCGATATTCTTTTGGGAATGCAGTAGCTTTTGCAATCAAAATTGATGAATTCGCTTGGGCCGAAAAATTTGTGGAGGAGAACAAAAAATATCTTGAAGAAAAACTGCGCAACAGTATCGTTAATTTTAATCTATCCCGTATTTACTTCGAAAAAGGGGAATATAGTAAAGCCCAAAAACTGTTGCGGGAATTTGAATACGATGATTTGCACCTCAACATCATCGCCAAAACCATGCTCCTCAAAATTTACTTCGAGACGGATGAATACGATGCTTTTGAGTCTTTGCTGGAAAGCATGCGCATATATCTAAGGCGTAAGGAAGCCCTCGATCCCACCCGCAAAACCGCCTACAAAAACATGATCAGCCTGATGAAGAAATTGGTCAACCGAAACCCTTATTCCAAAGCGCAAACGGAGAAACTGCGGGAACTGGTGTTCGGCACCAACCCTTTGATGGAACGCGATTGGCTCTTGGGGCAGTTGGACAAAAAATGATGAATAGGATTTGTATATCTGGAAGTTATTGTTTTATCATTACTAAACACAGCACATGAACCCTGTAAGCTCCTTGCTTGGCAATACGGATATTTACCTGCTCGACCAAATCATGAAAGGCCGATATGCCCCGCCAGAGGTCATTTTGGATGCCGGTGCAGGTGGAGGCCGCAACCTGCATTGGTTTGTACAACAGCATTTTAAGGTGTTTGGAACCGATCGCGATCCTGCCGCAGTGGAGGCCTTAAAGCAACACTACCCACAGGTTGCTGTTGATCGGTTTCAGGTAGCCAGCGTGGAAGCACTGCCTTTTTCGGATGCCTTTTTCCACCATATCATTTGCTGCGCTGTGCTGCACTTTGCGGACAACGAGCAGCATCTTGAAGCGATGTTCAGTGAAATGGTCCGGGTGCTAAAGCCTGGCGGCTCCCTCTTCCTTCGGGTAGCCACCGATGTCGGTCTTATGGATAAAATTATCCCCTTGGGTCAAGGTCGCTTTCATCTGCCCGATGGCTCTGATCGCTTCTTGTTGACCCAAAAAATGCTTGACCACTTGCTTCAACGGCATAATCTTAGGCTGCTGGAGCCATTCAAGACGGTATTGGTAGATGAAGTGCGGAGTATGGCTGTGCTGGTGTTGGGAAAGTGAACAGTTGCAAAACGTTGAAACCGAAGATTCACTTTCTTATTCATACGGTGAAAACTAAAGTTAACTTTCGGTTTACCGTGCCTGCCCTTCGGTTTACCGCTCACAGGATATAATCATCGCAGGCGGGATATTCAAAGGAATGATGTCCACCTTGGCGTTGCCGAATTTTCGGCGGTAAAAATTGAGCATCAAGGGCGCATAATGGAATTGGACAAACAGCCCGCCAGGGCGCAACCAGCGCCGGCACTCTTCTATAATGGTCTCCGCCAAACCATCAGGCAGCATCAAGAAGGGGATGCCAGAGATGATGTAATCTACTTTATCAATGTTATACTGTTGAAAATGGGCCTCCATTCGCTCTGCGGAATCATGGATAATCGTAATCCGAGAATCATTGGCAAACTCGGTTTTTAACTTGGCTACAAAAACGGTATTGATCTCAAAGATAAATAAATGGCCATCATCGGGCAGGCGTTCCAGGATATAACGCGTGATAACACCATCGCCGGGGCCCAGTTCCACCACTACATTAGCTTTTTGAGGATCAATTTTTTCCGCGATGCCTCGGCACAAAAAACGCGAGCTGGGAGCTACACTGCCGGTCTCCCGCATGTTTTTTATACTTTCCTTCAGAAAACCAAAGCGTTGTCGCATTGCCATTGAGTATTGTTGATTCTTTTTGTTGATTTGTTGATTTGACTTGTTGTTGATATGATACGAAGCGTACACGCTTCAAGCCAAATCAACAAATCAACAACAAGTCAAATCAACATTAAACTGCCTCTTTAAAATAACGCACAGCATTGATTTTCAGGAGTTTTTCCTGTTGAATGGTGTGCATGGCAGGCATTTCCAACACCTGCCTGAAATGCGGCCAGCCCTCTTCGTCACGGCCAAGGAATTCAAAATACCCCTCATGGCTCAGCAGTGAGCACACTGCTATGTGCATCAGGTCCTGTTTTTCTTCCTTGCTGAATCCTTTTTTCCATCGGCCTAATTCCTGAATGCCGATAAGAAACAGCACGGTGTTCAGGTCGGGCAAGGTTTCGCGTTGCATCGCCTCTTTTACATAGTGCTGCACACGCAGCCATTCAAAATCAAGTTGCCAATCCTCCATTGCTTATATTGTTGCCGCAAAGTTACTTTTTTTTCCCGATTTGCTCCTGCCGGGCACTTACTGTGGGCACAGGCGCCCCCTCAGGCATAGCAGGCTGTATGATCTCGAGGGAATTAATGGGCCTGCCATCCGGCCAATAACCCAAAAAGCGCTGTTCGGGGGTGTTGCCAAAAGCTACTTCCCTGTAACGGCCTTCGCGGGTGGAGGCCATGAGCGCATCGGCAAATTTCCAATAACAGTTAAAGTCCACCTCGTTTAGCCGCGAACGTTCCAGCACTCGTTTGGCAGTGTAATTTCGCACACCGGTATCAAAATCAAGGTCATAACAGTAAGGCTCCGAGTGTGTGGCCGAAATCCAGCGCTGGCCATTGGTGGTGCGGCGCTGCATCACGAGGTTGCGCATAGGCGTGTTCACGGCAGTGTGAAACACGAGCCGACTAAACTCATCTCCCACTACATAGTCATCCTCTCCTGCTACAATAAGCAGCTGAAGGTCAGCGGGCAGGGCTGAGTAGTCCTGTAAGCGGGCACCTTTAAGGGGGCCACTTCCCGGCTCGCAAAGCAACATAGAGGCAGGCTTGGGTATCCCGAATTTTTGCCACTTGGTACCCAAATGAGTATTGATGACCCCGCCATACGAATGGCCAATGTAGCATACTTTGTCCAATAACGGGGTCGGTAGGCCATTCTTTCCCAGCGCAGCAATAGCATCGCGGATGCCTTTTGCTGCATTTTTGGGGAACATATCGGCCTTGGGCCACAAAATATTGCGCTGGTAACGCGGATAAATAACAATGTTCCCTTTTGCAACCAAGTGCTTGATCCATTTGCCATAGGCCATAGGATTGTACGCACCATACCCGTGCATGAAGACGACTACCTCTGCCTCGGCAGGGATGGGGTCTTGAGGCACAAAAAGCCAATAGCCGTCCGCACGGGAGGCCGCATCAAAAAAGGCAACGGATTGGTGTGCATAATCAGCCCCTCCTGGCCCATAAGTTAGCTGGCCGGTATGTGGTACGGGCTGGGCTGCCGCAAAAATGCCCCGCAACAAAAGCGGTGTTACGGGAAGCCACACACGCAGGTAGCGATAAATACTCTGGTATGTTTTTATTTTGTGTTCCTGGATGCAAATTGCTGCTGTTTGAAGCATGTTATTTATCTTGTTTTTACTTTTACGGCACATTAAAGTTCTACAAAAATGCGCCACTATTATTATTGTGTACTGTTTTTTTCGATGATTATTGCATCCTGTGTCCGGCAGGATGCTGAAAATCAGGGATTTAAGTATTCAAATACTGCTGAAAAATCGCCGAAAGACGGCGGAATAGAGATGATCCCGATCACAACGCCCAAAGGGCAATTCAAGGTGTGGACCAAACGCATAGGTAACAATCCCCGTATCAAATTGTTGCTTTTGCACGGTGGTCCTGCCTGCACGCATGAATATTTTGAGTGCATGGAAAGTTTTCTGCCCCAAGAAGGCATTGAGTTCATTTATTATGACCAATTAGGCTCCTATTATTCCGATCAACCCAAGGATACCAGCCTTTGGCATACGGCCCGCTTTGTGGAAGAAGTGGAGCAGGTAAGGCAGGCATTAGGCCTGAACAAGGACAATTTTTACCTGCTTGGGCATTCCTGGGGCGGCATTTTGGCTACAGAATATGCCCTGAAGTATCAAGCCAACCTCAAAGGACTGATCATTTCCAACATGATGGCCGA
>CAZIKN010000061.1:0-33906 GCA_964539805.1 uncultured Saprospiraceae bacterium
TCTATGATTTTGCTTGTCGGTTTGCCTGCTCCATGCCCGGCACTGGTTTCAATGCGTAAAAGCATAGGCCTGGGGCCTTGATGGTTTTCCTGCATGGCTGCGCCAAACTTGAAGGAGTGCGCCGGCACTACGCGGTCATCATGATCCGCAGTGGTAATCATGGTAGCCGGGTAAGCCGTTTTTTTGATGTTGTGCAAGGGTGAATACGCTTTTAGACAGGGGAATTCTTCTTTCACATCACTACGCCCATAATCCGTGGCCCATGCATACCCAATGGTAAATTGATGGTAACGGAGCATGTCCAGCACGCCCACCTGAGGGAAGCATACCCCAAAAAGATCCGGTCGTTGCGTCATGCACGCGCCCACGAGCAGACCGCCGTTGGATCCTCCCTGTATGGCCAAACGAGCCGGTGCAGTGTACTTCTTGTCCACAAGATACTCAGCTGCCGCGATAAAATCATCAAATACATTTTGCTTTTGGCATTTGGTGCCTGCCTTGTGCCATTTTTCCCCAAATTCACCGCCTCCGCGGATGTTGGCCACGGCATAAATCCCGTTGTTTTCCAACAAAACAGCCCGCGAAGCGGAAAAAGAAGGCGTCAGGGAAATATTGAAGCCACCATAACCGTACAAAAGGGTCGGGTTGGAACCATCATAGGCAATATTCTTCTTGCGCGTGATAAACATAGGCACTTTGGTGCCATCCTTACTGGTGTACCAAACCTGCTCTGTGGTGTAGGCATCGGGTTTGAAGTCCAATTTCGGTGCTTTGAACACCCGCACTTCAAGGCTGCTCATATCCAAGGTGTAAATAGTGCCTGGACGCAAATAAGAAGTAAAGGAAAAAAAGGCTTGATTTTCCTCTTTTTTGCCTTGAACATCACTAACGGAGCCGATTTCGGGCAATTGTACTTCTTTGATAAACTTGCCCTGTAAATCAAACACGCGCAGGGCACTGGACGCATTGTGCAGGTAAACGCACACAATTTTTCCGCCGCAGATGGCTGCACTCTGCAACACATCATTGGCATCCTCAGGGATAAGCGTTTCCCAGGATGCGGGATCGGCTTTGGCGGAATTGACCAAAATCAGGCGCTGGTTGGGCGCACCTTTATTGGTCATAATCAGCAATTTATCCTCAATATTGTCAATCATGGTGTAATCCGATTCAAAGGTGGTGGCAATGGCTGTGAAGCCCTTGGAAGCATTCTTCAAATCCTTGAAATACAACACATTGCCACTAGTACTTTCAAAACCGGAGACAAAAAGAAAACGCTCGTCCTCCGTGGTACCAGCCCCGAACGAGCGGTTGGGATGTGCTTTGTCCGTGTAGATCAACTGATCGGCAGACTGTGAAGTGCCTAATTTATGAAAATAGACGGAGCCAAAGGTATTGGCTGCAGTGAGTTCTTGTCCCTTTTTGGGAGTCGGATAACGGGTGTAGTAAAAACCATCACCTTGCCAGCCAATACTGGTAAATTTGGCCCATTCCAATTGATCAGCCAACATTTCACCACTTTGAAGGTCCTTGACATGAATGGTACGCCAGTCCGAGCCGCCTTTGCTGGTGGTATAGGCCAAATAACGGCCATCTTTAGAGAAGGCGTACTCGCCGAGGGAGGTTGTGCCATCAGTACTGAAAACGTTGGGGTCGAGCACCATTCTGGAATCACTGTCCAAAGCATCCTGAACATACAGCACGCTTTGGTTTTGCAGGCCGTCATTTTTAAAATAGTAGTATTTGCCAGCTTTTTTAAAAGGCACACCGAATTTTTCAAAGTTGTAAATCTGCTCAATACGTTTTTTGATCTGATCGCGGAAAGGGATTTGGCCCAGGTAGCCATTGGTCACGATATTCTGCTTTTGTACCCATTCCTTGGTCTCGGCGCTTTGGTCATCCTCAAGCCAACGATAGGGATCGGCTATTTTTTCACCAAAATAATCTTCTACGATGTTGGTATCCTTGCGCGTTAGGGGATAACTGACATTGATTTCCTTTTGATCCATGGCTTGTGTGTTTTTGTTCTGGTCAGCGCCGCCCTTGCATGCGGCAAGTGTAACCATACTGATAAGCAGTGTGTTGAATAGAATTTTTTGCATAAAATGACTTTGAATGGTAGGTTTTGGCCTCTATGAAAAACGGTCAAATGTAAATACAGCAAACCTTGATGCGGATGGGTTTTATGCCAAAAGTAGAAAAATAACGGTAAACAGCGACAATCCTACTATGGCCATTTGGCATTCCTGTAGCTCCGATAGTCGAATTTAAGCAACTTTATTGGCAGGATTCCCGACTTTGGATGCTAAGGAACAGTTTTAAAACCTGCAATATAAGTTATGACAAAAACAACATGTACACTGTTGGCAGCCTGCTTGCTGCCGCTTGCGCTCAGCGCTCAATTTGTCACTTTACCGGACAATACCAACCACAAGTCCATGATAGGTCAGCGACTTGGGGTGACGGACATCGAGATCAACTGGGTGGCCCCCGGAGTAAAAGGCCGCGAAGGCAAAATTTGGGGTACACCGGTGGCCCATTACGGTTTTCAGGATCTTGGGTTTGGCACCGCCAAGGCCGCTCCCTGGCGGGCAGGAGCCAATGAAAACACCACTTTCCGCTTTTCCACAGATGTTACTATTCAGGGCAAACCCCTTGCCGCAGGCAAATATGGCTTCGCCATTGCATTGTATGCGGACTCCTGCACGCTCATTTTCTCCAAAAATGCCGATGCCTGGGGTACCTTTTTTTACAAACCTGAGGAAGATGCCCTGCGCGTAACGGTGCGCCAGCAAAAAGACCAGGCTCAAAGTAGAGAGTGGTTGGCCTACACCTTCTCAGAGCCTGCCAACAACAGCATCACGGTAGCCTTGGAATGGGAACGCTGGCGTATTCCTTTTACTATAGGTGTGGACGTCAAAAAAACCACCCTGGCTTCCATCCGCAGTCAAATGAGCGGCGCCATGGGCTTTGATCCACCCAGCCTGCAAACCGCAGCCCAATGGTGCCTCAACAACACAGATAATTACGAAGAAGCCCTCCGTTGGATCAGTGATGCCACTGACCCGCGCCTCGGCGGCATTCAAACCTTCAATGCCCTTTCCACCAAAGCAAAGTTGCTGGAAAAACTGGGGCGCCAGGCAGAAGGCGACAAAGCCATGCAAACGGCATTGGACAATGCCTCGGCGCAGGAACTTCATGCCTATGGCCGCCAATTGATTGGCGAAAAAAAACCTAAAGAAGCCCTTGAAATTTTTCAAAAAAACCATCAAAAACACAAGGGCGCCTGGCCAACAGAGGTAGGCCTGGCAAGAGGCTACTCCGCCAATGGCAATGTGGCCAAAGCATTGGAACATGCCAAAGTTGCCCTCGCACAAGCCCCCGACGACCTCAACAAACGCAGTATCGAGGCTATGGTGAAAACCCTTGGCGAGGGAAAGACCCTGCAACAATAGCGCAGTAATAGGCGTATTGTGGTGGAAGATCAGCGGTATCAGTGAACTCGGCTAAATTGGCGTTCTTTATCAAAAACGCCGATAATAAAGATGCCACTGATACCGTGATCATAGACGACGCAAAGTGGTTTTGAACAACCCGCGTCTGTAAATCTTTTAAAATCAGGCATGAAAACCCTCAAAATCACTTAAATCCGGTTAAGATTTAGAAATTTAACCCTCCATGCGCAACACATGGCCTATCTTCGCGAACCGTAATTGTGTAGCCCATGTTGAACATTAAAATGATTGCAGGAGCCTTCCTCCTGTTTTTATGGATTTCCAGCCCTGTTTTTGCACAAATAACAGACAATTTTGATGATGGTGATTTCACCCAAAACCCCGCGTGGCAAGGCGATGTGGGCAATTTTATCGTAAATGCCAGGGGCGAACTGCAATTGAATGCACCAGCGGCAGGCCAATCACAATTATTGGTACGGGGCAATATACCCGATAGCGCATCCTGGGATTTAAAACTTCGTATGGAGTTTGCCGCCTCTACTTCCAATTTGCTCCGCATATTCCTTTTGCTGGATGGGCCTGATCCTTATACCGCCAATGGTTATCATCTGGAAATTGGGGAAAATGGCAACGTGGATGCCCTCAAACTGTATCGGCAAAAAGGCAGCAGTCGCACACTCCTCGCTTCAGGGGTGGCAGGGCTGGCAGGCAAGGATACCATCCAATTGCAAATTCAACTAACACGTTCTTTATCAGGTGTTTGGACAGCGAAAGCAGCACGTGACTGCCCAAGCCTTGAGGCGCAATTTAGCGTGCAGGATAGCACCTATAAACCGGGGGCCGGGCAATATTTTGGATTCTTTTGCCGCTATTCCGAAACCCGAAAAGACAAGTTTTATTTTGATGACCTCAGAATTGGGACGCCGGTTCCGGACCTAAGTGCCCCCAAACCTTTGCTTGCCACAGCCGAGGACAGCCTGCGCGTACGGATTGATTTTGATGAAAAATTGGATTCCAACTCAATCAAACTACTCAGCAATTATCTCCTCTTGGGAGGCATTGGCCAGCCCATAAAAGTATCCCAAAATTCCTGCGGCACATCAATATTTTTACAATTAAACCAATCGCTCGCTACAGGCAATTACAGCATCAACATCAAGAACCTTAAAGATGAGGCTGGAAATACAATGCTATCGCAAATACTTGATTTTCAGTATTTAAAAATAGAAAAACCAACAGAATACGATCTGATTATCAATGAAATAATGGCTGACCCCACGCCTCGGCGTGGACTGCCGGATGCCGAGTGGATTGAACTGTTCAACCGATCCAATAAACACGTGCAAATGTCTTCTTTGAGGATTGGCGACGGAGCCGGCACGAGCATTGTCATACCAGCTTACATCCTAAAGCCCGGAGAGTATGTAGTGTTGACCAATACTGCCAAAGTGGATTCACTGCGCACCGTTACCAGCGCAACTGTATTGGGCATTGCCATTAGTACCATAGCGCTAAAAAATGACGGTGATGTTGTAGTTGTAAAAACCGCCGATAACATCCCCATTGATGTGGTGGAATACAACTTAGAATGGTATGCGGATGATGCCAAACGCGACGGAGGCTGGTCATTGGAGCGCATCAATCCCAATACGCCCTGTATAGGCAGGGCCAATTGGCGGGCATGCCTCAATTTCCCCGCGCCGGGCGGCACTCCGGGAACCATCAACAGTGCTAACCTCATAAAGCCCGATACTGATGCGCCTCGTATGTTTTCCGCATTCCCATTATCCACAACACAAATAGAGGTTGCTTTTACCGAGGGTTTGGATCGTTTAGCATGGGAAACCATCTCTGCCTGGCGCATGCAGCCAGCCCTGAGCATCAGCGGCATACAACCATCAACCGATCGCTCCAAGATGCTGCTGACCCTGAGTCAACCCATGCAGTTGCGCACCCGCTACACGCTCACGGTTGCCGCAGCCGTGCGTGATTGTGCGGGCAATGTGGTTCCTGCAAGCGACACGGTATTTGTGGGATTGGCAGAAAAACCTGAAAAACAAGATATTATTATCAATGAACTGCTATTCAATCCGCCTTCAGGCAGTGCGCGTTATGTAGAATTTTACAACCGCAGTAACAAAGTTTTCGACTGGTCAGAATTCATACTGAGCGACCCCGAGATCAGCCAGAGCATTGAAGAAATCACGGTAAAAAGATTGTTTTTTCCCGGAGAATACCATGTGTTTACGACCAATCCGATCATTACCCGGGAGCGGTACAAGAATGTGTCAGCCGCCAACTTTCTGCATCAAGACCTGCCTTCCATGTATGATGATGAGGGCAGTATTGTGCTTTCATGGCTAAAAAATGGTGTATCCGCACAAATTGATTCCTTTTATTACAGCAAATCCATGCACAACGCCCTTTTGAGTGAAAGTGACAAAGAGGATGTGGCTTTGGAGCGCATCAGAATGGATGCCGCCACCAATGACCGGAACAACTGGACTTCGGCTTCGCCCATACCGCATGGCACAGCAGGCAGCCCTACCCAGCCCAACACACAGCGCATTGGTACCCCAAACAATTCTGCCGATGACCTGATACAACTTTCATCGGTACGCATTTCCCCGGATGATGATGGTTACGAGGATTTTTTGGACATTAGGTACACGCTGCCAGCAGAGGCCTATGCCGCTTCTATGGCCATATTTGATGCCAATGGCCAATTGGTCAGGAATCTGGTTCGTCAGGAGTTAATCGGTACAGAAGGTGCCTTGCGTTGGGACGGTGATCTTGGCGATGGCTCTCGTGCAAGGCCGGGTATTTATGTGCTGTATTTAGAGATTTTTAGTCCCTCCGGCGAAGTAAAAAAGGTAAAAAAAGCGGTTGCGGTGGTGCAGCGGTTTTGAGGATTTTTTAAGGCATAACCACCACTCTCCCGGCAAAATAAACCCGCCCCGGCCTGCTGATCTGGTAAAAATATACCCCGGCCTGCACGGGTGGCAGTTCATAATAGGAGCGATAACCCTCAAGGGGTTTTTCCAACAGTAATTTCCCGTTGACATCAAAAAGTATAAAACTGGCTTCGGTGTCAATGCTCGCCAAAACGGACAGCCCTCTGCCTGCGTAAATCGGATTTGGATATACAAAGTGCTGGTTTTCAGGCGCAAAAACAACAACAACCGAATCAGACGTGACGGTGTTTCCATTGGCCAATTGCAGGCTTGCGCGGTATAGGTTATATCCCGTTGTGGCTTCCGTATCATAAAAAGTGTAACGATTGCCTTTGGCACTGAAAGTTTTAATGGTGCTAAATGCTCCGCCATTGCTTCGTTCCAATTGAACTTTATCTAGGCCGTAATCCGTCCCTGTCTCTAACTCTAGCAATACTGCCGCCTGATCGGTGGCACCGGTAGCCGAAAAATTGGACAAATAACACCCAACGCCCTGCAAGCTATGATCCACTGAAACGTATGCTCCGCCCGCTATTCCCTCAGGGCCAAGCACCGTCACCGCAAACCGTTCCTGCGGAAAAAGTGCCTTCGGCAGCACCACAAAGGTATCCGTTTGTGGCACTCCAATAGCCTGTAGGTAGCGCCCGCCCAGCCCATGCAACTGGTAGCGCGCCTGTGCGCCAGCAGCGGGCCAATACAGCATGATTTCCTCATCACAATCAAAACCTATCTGGGGTGTTATCTTGCGAGACAAAAGAAATGTATCTGTTTCAAATACTTGATTGTCAGGGGTTTTGATGCGCAATTGGGCTGCTCCAAATTGAATGGGCAGCTTCCAGCGGAAATATCCTTTGTTCAGACGGAGTGCAGGGACAACAAGGCTCCAGTTTGCTTCATCCGCCCTTTTGTACTCCAACGTTGCTATCGTATCGGAAAGGGTATTTTCCCAATATAAAATACTCTCTTTGCCAACCTCCAAAGGATCAGTTCGCAGAGGCGAGCACCATTTGAAAATCTTGGCCGTATCCAAGCGCCAGCAAAGTGAAAAGGACTGTGACTGGCCGTCCAACCAATCAGAGGCCCTTACCCTGATGCGATAGCTCCCTATTTCCGTCTGCCCAATGCTTACCTGTTCCATGTTATTGAGGGTATCCGTGCCATGACCTGCTGCCTTGCGCAGGGAATCAAGCTGCGGTGCACTGTTTAGCACAAAAGGCTGATGTATTTTTCCGCTTGGTGCAATCACTTGTAAATCAAGGTTGTGCAGCAGTGCCTTTGTTACCCCGGGCGAAGCAGCTGGCTCATCCCAGCACAACATCACTTTCAAGTTGGCAATAGGCTGGCCAACAGGCAAATCCAAAACATAAACTCCATTTGCACTCAGTTTTTCTATGTTGTAATGACCATTCAGGGTATTTTGTACAGCACGAAAGGCATTTAGGCTGCCATAACCGGAGGCCCAATCAGGCCCGGTTGGGCCAATATCATCCGCATTGTTGCAAAGCAAAGCGCGAACAAGTGATGCGGGTGGCAGATTTTCACTGTTTTGTTCTGCGTAAATTTGTTGCAATACCAGGGCCGTGCCGGAAACCAATGCTGCGGCGCCGGAAGTACCATCGGCGCCAAAAGCCGCCAATTCAGGCTTCAAGCGCCCATCATGTGCCGGGCCTTTGGAGCTAAAGGGGACAATATTAGCAAACGAATCCAGGGCACCCACGCAAAGTACATTTTTGGCCATTTTGAAAGAGCCTGTCAGGTTACTGTACCCTGCAATGCCTTTGTATTTTCCATTGGGGCTTTGCACTGCGCCATCATTCCCGGCAGAAAAAACGTGTAAAAGTGAAGGGTTTTGTGCTACGCTGGCATCATAAGCCGCCGCCGCATTGGTGTAGGTATTGTCCACGGTGGAGCCATAGGAATGGTTTTGTACCGATATGCCCAATCGGTGGTACACGGAATCCGCCTCGGGCAAAAGGGGGGCAAAAGGAGAGCCATAAAGCAAGGCGCCTCGGGCCACCCCGCGCCCGCTATTGGTGCCATTGCCTGCCCCGACGGCTTGAGTTGCCATGAGCAGGGCATGTATGTCCGTACCCGGCACTGCTTCCGAAAAAGGCAACACACGCCCTTTCAAATCCACATCAGCGGCATCAAAAGGATTTTCTTTTAAGGACAGGACCCGGCCGCTCCCGTCCAAATGCGGATACAATTGGTGCAGCATATTAATTCGGTTGACAAAGAAGTTGTGCCCGGGTACATTAGCCTCCGGTTGTTGACCATACAGCACAGCAACAGTTGGTAGCAAAAGAAAAAACAAAAGCGACTTTTTCATGCTACAAAGGTGGAAAAGAATGTTCATTTTTCAAAAAACGCCTACTTTTGAGACCACTTTATGACACAATTTTGGAGCCCAGCTGACTGGGAAAAATTTGAATGGATAGATGTCACGCAGCCCTCGGCAACAGAATTGGCCGAATTAGCAGCGCGCTATCACTTACATGCGCATACCGTTGCGGATTGTTTGGAACCTGACCACCTGCCCAAATACGAGGTATTGGGCAAAACAGGCTTTGTTATTACCCGAAAATACGCTCCTAAAGATGAAAATACGGACACCGTGCAGGGCCTTACGAGCAAGGTTGCCATGTTCTTTGATGAAAAACGCATCATCACCATACACCGACTCCCGCAAGCGTTTCTGAGCGAAATCAAAGAAAAGCAAATAGACAATAGCAATTGCGAAAACAGTACAACCCTCGTACTTCGGGTCATTGAAGGCGTTTTGCAATCCTATCTTGAGCCTGGAGAACGATTGTCCAATGCAATAGATCAACATGAGACACAGATTTTTCTGCAAAAAAGGATGCCTGACCTTGTGGAAAAACTCTATTACCTAAAGCGAAAGGCCAGTGTAACCAAAAAAATCATCAAGCTCTCAGAAGAGGTGATTACTGCCCTGGAAAAACAATTCGGCCCTTCACAGGCCATGGAAGAACTTTGGGACATGTACACCAAGGTGGAAACCCTCTATGAGCAAATCGTGGAAGATGCCCACAACCTGACTAATACCTACCTGTCACTGTCCGCCCAACGCACCAACGAAGTAATGCGGGTGCTCACCATATTTTCCGTATTTTTTATGCCCCTTACTTTTATCGCAGGTATTTATGGGATGAATTTTGACTGGATGCCGGAACTGCGCGTATGGTGGGGCTATCCGCTTACCTTGGGTGCCATGTTTATTGTGTCAGTTTTGATTTTTATCTGGTTTTACAGGAAAAGGTGGGTTTAGAGCAATTTATTTTGAAGGTCAAAAACCTCAAAACTATTAGTGGTTTAAAAATAAAGTTTCCCACAATATTTGGCGCGATTCTTGACGCGAATTTTCGCTATTTCAAATTAAATTTTTGGACCTGTATCACATCAATTTTACATCAGACAAACTGACATCATCGCTAATCAATAACTTCCACAAAATTAAATTATCTTTATAATTTCTCTATTTTGTAAGAGATTAAGCCCTTTCTTGCTTTTTTTGAGATAACCACAAAAGGCGTAGTTATCCGAAACGAGTTCGGATGATTCCGAAATTTTTTCGGAATCATCCGAAAAAAATCAAATTAAATATTTTTTAAATGTAAACTACATGAAATATTTTTTATCTTTTACAAAATATCCTCTAATATTTAATAGGTCATAAAAAATTGAAATGCAGTACTTTATATAAAATTTTTTTCCTTTGTTTTTCCTCAAGGCACTTTAAATTTGACCACCTGTAATTTAGTTGAAAACAGGCGCACACTTCGAAAAATAAGCGGCATGGCATTTGACCCTTTTTGCTGTATCATAAAAAACCATAAAAACTAATAATATGAACTGCGCACAAACGACCTCTGGGTCATATCATCATAATCGTACAATTAATAATCCATCACCCAACATGGGATCTTTAATTCATCAAAAGTTGCTTTCGGGAACCAACGAAAATAAATATCAAATAAAGCAGGGAGATGTCATCAGTATTTTTGGGCACGGAGCGAAGGAACGCTCCAGTTTTGCGCAACAACTGACCAAGAGCCTTGATCTGGGCAGCAGCCCAGCCGTGATTGACCTCACCAAGGTCAACGACCCTGACTTTATCTACAAGCTTGAGCAAAAAAAGAAAGCCTTGAGCGAACAAGTTTGCCCTGAGCGCAATCGCCTGCAAGACCGCCTCAAGGTAGCCCTCGATGTCAATGGCTGGTTCAATAACAAGCCTGTCCAAGCTCTTGACCTGGAAGAGCGGGCCAAGATGCTGCTCATACTCGAGTTGGTAGAAAAAGTTCCCGATGCCATTATCATCAACCGGCCAACTGCCATCAAGCAGTTTAACCGCAAGCTCCGCGCCCTGCGACAGGTGTATCGCAAGACCTATTTGATGACTGACACAATCTGGAATTTCCCTTTGTCCGTTGCCTCAGACAGGGTGTTTGAAATTAAGGACGGAGTAGCAAAAGAGATCGTTTTAGAGCCTTAAATGGACACATTAGAAAAAAAGTGTTGCCATGCTATGCATGGTATTACACTTTTTTTTATCTTGGTGGCGAAAATCAAAGCTGCCGAGAACTATGCACCCGAAACGAGAAAAGCAGATGAACGAGATGAAGCGCAAGCTGAGTCAATGCCTTAAACAGCTGCGGAATCTTACCAGTATCACCAGTGAGTTAAGGGACGTTATCTTTCAACTCCCCCTGGAGCGAAAAAACACTATGCTTACCCGAGCATTTTTTGTTTGGGAAATAAGTGAATATATAGATGAACTGTCTATAAAAGAAGGCTTGGCAACAAACAAAAGTGAGGATCCAAAGTTGTTTTCGGATAAAATCCCTTTTGTTGCCGAAATGATTTTATGCTTACAGTATGTTGACAATCAGATATTTGACAGAAAAAAAGGTGTTACAACCGCCGTGAAAATTCGCAACAACATCATTGCTCACAATCTATTAGAAAGGACCTTGTTTGAATATATTCATAATTATATTCCGAATGAGGCCGACCAGGTTGACAAGGCGACGAGAAGGGCGTTAGATTTAACAGATATTGGTCAATACATAGAAGGAAAGTACAACTCATTAGAATATTTTGATGGAATTGAACAGCGCTATTCAAAGGGGAAAAGTACTTTGCCCAGATTCCCGGAGATTAGCGACTACTTAAATTTAATAAATTTTGATGTCTTTGTCCAAAAATTCAAAGGTTTTTTCCCAAAAAAATATCAAAATTTTGTTCATCTATACCTTTTGAGGGCTTCTTTAACTTCTTCTGCGTTGTTTGTGATCTTTGGAGATTTGATTATGAGGCTAAAAGGATATAATGGAGCGCATCAAGAAAAAATAAAACAGTATGCATTTTTGTTTGGGATGGCACTACAAGCCACCAATGATGTCAATGACTTTGTGCCGTCATCATTTGAAAAAAGCACCGTTGCAAAAAACGCCTCGGATTGTTTTAGCGACATAAAAAATAAAAATATTACGTTACCCATTATGATCCATTTGCTTTATTTGGACAATAAAATCGAATTAAAATGGATGGAAGCATACTCAAAGGGGTATAAATATATGGAAGGTGAAAGGAAAAGGCGTCCCAACAGAAAAAAGCGGTTGATTTTAAAATTGCTTGTAGAAGGACATGGCCTCAAGACAAAAGACGAGTCTCGCATAACCTTGGAAATTGCACCATTGTTGCTTCACTATATCATTCCAATTGGGCAAAAGTGGGCCAATATGGCAAAAGACTGTCTTGATTTGGACACCCATAGTGGGCCTTTATTGGCGGATTTGACAGAAATAAGTGAAGACAACAAGTACTATAAATATATTTATTCATTTTACACAGATAGCCTTGTAGGCGAAAGAAAGTACACTGAAAACTAATATTATGGTATCAAAAGAATGGACCAACAGCAAAAAAGAAACAGGTACACCTCATCCGGAAGAGCCTGCAGACTTTCATGCGGATAAAGAAGCCTGGGCTAAAAAAGTAAAGGAAGAATTCCAAAAACATGTACAAGACAACATGCTCCCTCCTGAATTGGGAGAAGAAGTATTTGATCTTCCCAAATCCCGCCTGAACAGCCACAGCAACAGAAGTTATTTTGTAAAGTCTATTGCAGATTATATTCTCCGGCAACAAAACAGGGAGCAGGAATGGGAGCAATACGAGCCGCTTATTGTAAAATTGGCCCTTTGTTCCGAAATAATGATTACGGTTCAGTACTATCACAATTATATCTTTGATGGTAAAGCTGGTGTAACGACACCTTTGCTGATCCGGGAAACTTTGATAAAAGCCAATTTATTAAAATCATGGATGTTTAGTTACATTGATACGGCATTTTCCGAACATGGGTATAATAAATTAATTCGAGATGAAATAGATAGGGCATTTAATCTAACAGATATAGGCCAATATATTGAAGGGAGATATAATTCTTTTGAATATTATAAAAGAAGCCTAAATAGTAATGAATTAATAGATTACTACGAATTCGAAAATAAAATTATATCTATTGATTGGTCTGTGATATATACTTGTATTAATCTTGCCAGCGAAAGAATCAAATTAGATGCTGCACAACAACATTTTATAAAAATGTATTTTCTGAGATTGTATTTAACAGGATCAGCACTTTATGCTTCTTTTTCTGAACTGTTATGTATGCTATTCGATACGAACATAATATTATCAAAAAGGTTAAGCAAATTTTCAAATTACTATGGAATTATCATACAGGGAGTAAATGACAATAACGACTTTGTTCCAAGCTATATGGATCAAGACACCAAGGCAAAGTTCCCGCAAGACCAACAAAGTGATATTAGAAATAAAAACATTACATTGCCATTGTTTATTTCTTTAATTAAATATATGAAAAATAATATAATAGAAATAAATCTTAATAGTTCTAAATGCAAAAATTATTCAGAATCTACTGAAGAAGAAATATATAGATTCATTCGTCCTATCTTGTTAGAATATAGCATCTCCTTAGTTCAAGATATTGCGAAAGAGACTTGCTATTTTGTATTGAATGACAAAAATTTATCAAAGTTGACAGATATTGCGTTTGATAATCGCTTTTATAAAATTATAATACACAATAAAAATAGCAATTATGAATCATAATACTCGCGCAATTTTACCTTTTCCAGACTCTAAAGCATTATGGAATCGGATACACGATCGCCTGCATACGGTAGTAGAGCGTTATATCTATCAAAGTAGAAGAGACTCAAAGTTTACTTTAATTATCAATGCAATTCCGCGAGAAGTTGGCGTTGTTATTGAACGAGACAACAAAGGTGTTCCTACATATTACTCCTATGTCAGCACTGAAGAACAAAGAAGATTGTTGGAGCCAATACCTGTTGCATCACTTAATTCGCACTGGGATGCCCTTAAAGATAAATTGTTAAAGAATATATCTGCATCTGAAGGTTCGGGGCTTTGGAAAGATGTAGGTGAAAAAACATATTCTTTTTATGACGTAGTGCCTGCTTATAAGAATAAAGTATTGATGGAAAAAAAACTCAAAAAAGAATTAACTGTTGAAGAAGAAATAAAAATTCAAAAATCAAAAATTCAAAATACTTTAGAATTTTATTTTTCTGGCCCTGAAGACCCATCAAATGAAGCTAAAAGTCATGAGAAACCTATCTTGTCGGAGCATTTTACTATAATTTCTAACAAAATAGAAAGAAGTGCAAGGTTTATCGCTATACCTTTAATCCAATTTAGTGAAATTGATGGATTTGTATATGTGATTTATCAAGATAGAGATGATTACCTATATGACGAAGAAAACATAAAAGACTTAATAACAGGTTTTAGCATTGAGTACGAAGGCGTAATATTGGCTTGGGACCTAGCAGAGCCTGAATATGAACGTTCTTATGCTATCCGTAAATTGATAGAAAAGATATGTGAAGATGATAATGCAGATTATTTTAAAGATAAAAACCCGATATTTGAGGAAATGGGGTTCCCGGCGTATTATCGCAACCACCGTAAGTATTTTGAGGATCGCTTTGAGCAACACGATGAAATGCTGGGCAATTGGTATGACCAATTAATTTTGTACGGCTCTACCGCTATTTTGTTGGATTCCTTTGCACACAATATCAGCGCACATGCACTAACCACACTCACTTGGATATTTAAAAACAGAACAAAGTTCAGGATTAGAAATGAACAGTATGCGTTAGTAAGCCAGAAAATGAATGATGCTGTCAAGACGGCAGTAGAAAGAAAAGATTGGTATTTGGTGAAGGATACAATTAGAGAGAATATAGAAACAAGGTTTGCGCCGATGGAGGAGGACGATAAAACAAATTATGCCGATCTAATCCATTTTGATGGATCGCTTATGCGTGAAATAGCTCCATTCTTGAAGTTTTTGCAAGAAAAAGGTGGATTTTGGAGCGGTGTTACCAGAGATGTCAATATTGGCGGTCAGGTCAATACGCTATATAGCATACTGTTTTATGATTTTGTTTACAATGCGCTTTACCTTGGCACAATAGCAGAATCCGAAAACATAAGAAAATTGCATATTGACATTACGGTTTATGAAGAAAATTTGACTAATGTGCTTCAGGACACCACATTTATCAAAAAATTACCAAAGGGGAAGGCGCAGCGGTTTGCCACGATTGACCTTGGTGGCAAAAGTATCGAACATTATCATGATTTCAGCGGCAAATCAGGCAAAAGTCTCGATGGTGGCGACTGGTATATCAAGCTGCCCAATGGAGAAAAAATTTGGTACGAACAATTACAAGGCTTGGAAGGCCTGAGCCGTTTTGTACAGTTGGGCAATGATTTTTTGGATTTGGAAAAAAAACTACGTAAAGTAAAATTGTTCTTTCCAGGTTCAATTGTAGGTAAACATGCTCTTTTTACTATGATCGAAAATGAACTGCGTAATATAAAACATTATTTTGGTAAGTCAGCAGAGAGCATCAACAAACGGGATGAAATGATCTTAAACATTTCATTACAGCCTGCCAGTTTGGGTCAGGATGACACCACTGAGATGTACCGTGTGGGGCTTTGGCTTGGGTTTGCCTCACCCTTAAAAGATGAAAAAATAGAAGATGCAAAGCATCAGTATTTAGTCAAACGCAGGTTTGATATGCTTTGGGATGAAATCCTATACGAAAATTCCAGACAACCTCGCTTAGGTGGCAACAGTCAAGACAAAGTTTGTGCAGCGATGTTGTTCAACAATAGTTTCTCCAGTGTTCAATACGGCAGTTTTCGTGCCCTGGCTTTAAGCAGAGGCAAAACTGGAAACACAAGGCGGGATGCTATTTTTTATCCCTGGATAACACCTGCGGTTTGTTTCTCCAACTGTGACATGGAATTAAGGGTGCCTGCCGCTGCTGCCAATTTTGAAATTGTTTATGACAAATTTTCAGGAGGCGTAGATTATAAGAAAAGAGTAGATGAATTTAAAAATCAAATAATTGAGGTTTGCGATAAGTATCATCAAGATTTTCAAGGCGATTCTGGTGGTTTGGGTGTACTCAAAAAGTATATTTATTTGTGGAAAGGAGAATCTATTAGAACTCAGCAGGCACAAGATGAAATAGAGTTTGATCATTTAGGGCGATTTAAATTTATTGTTGCCACGAAAGGAAGCAATTTATGGGAAAAAGCCCGTGACAATGGTGTTATTCGTATCATAGAGCATTTGAATAATGATAACATCTATTTGGAGGAAAAGCAAGCGTATAGACTTGCCTATAATCAATGGTTTAGGCAGTTTTTCCCCGACCCTATATTGATCAAAATACTTTCTGACAACAAATTTGATATTGCATGGTTTTTTTATGACCCCAACGCTCAAAAACCAGAACACATATTGAGTTTTTTTTCCCATTCCCTAAGGGAGGAATTAGACATTAAATTCAAATTGAACCCACCATCTATAGCGGAAGTCAATACGAAGATAAAAGGAAGACAAATAACAGAAATAACTTGCGCTCATAACAAAAGCGGGCTATCGAGCGATGTTGTCCGTTACAGGAGTCATGGGGTGATCTATAAACACTTTATGGAAAGCATTGCCCCTGCCTCTAATTTGTCACTTGATCCTGTTCCTGCGGAGCTATTGCCTGAATTATTTGAGTTCTTGGCTACCCGAATATGCCTTTTTGACAACCGCTTGTTTGACAGGGCAGATCACAATCGTCTAAGTTTTTATCAAAGTTACTTAAACCTATTCTTTTGCCCAGAATCAAGAAGAGTGTTGAAGAATGGTGAAAATTCTAATGAATGGGGGGACGAAGCATGTAAAGATCAAATTTCAAAATGTCATTTTTTGATTATTCACCTGTCATTTATTGATATATTTTTAAAAAATAAATATGGAGTTGGTGATAGCAATATAGGGTATTTTATCGAAAAAGAAATCGAGCCTTTGGTTGGCAAGTCGGATGATAGCGGTCTGCGCGACAATTTCTTTCTTATTGTAACTACTGGGCGTGGCCGGCAGAATTGGCGCGACTTTCTAATAAAAGAAGAACACAAGCAATATCATAAATATCGGAAAAGCGTTATTTTTAAACCTATAGAATCGCTAATTGCAGCATTGGAAGACAGTTTAATGCTTAATGATGATTTTGACTTGAAATACAGACTTGTTAAAACCCTGTTTGGATCATAAAATTATTGTTAATCTTTATGACTGAAGAAAAAAAGAAGATGCTTGTTGTTGTGTGGCATTGGAGTAATGTACATAACAATCATATCAAACCTTATTCGGATACCCTAAAGGTGGATCAATCTGATAGCGTTTTGCTCCGGTATGATACTGAGAAAATTGAGGAGATCAAGCCTTATTTAGACGAAAATGTTCGTGAACATTTAACAACATATGACTGCATTGTTTGCCTCCATGCCAATCACGGCTTTTCTCCCGGAGCTATTAATCACTTGTTTTCAAGTGAAAATGAAATCTGGAAACATGTACCTTTTATTTTTTTTAAAGGTAAAGACACTATTTACATCAGCGATGACTCTCCTATGGGGCTTTTGGGATACAATGGCGCTATGCATGGTAATGCCAAAGGCGAACCAACCTATGCCTTTTTTGAACAAGATGGTGAAATGGTCATTAAAAAAGACCACTTCCAAAGTGTTTGGAACTATTATTTCTTCAAAATAAAGCAAAACATCTTTGAGTTAAAAGAGGGCTTTACCAGGGCAGTATTGGGCAAAGACGGCCCGGATGGGCCGCTACCCGATGAGATATCATTCCATCATTATCAATATGTGCTCAATTCATTTACAAACAATATAAAAGTCACAGATACGGGTATAGAGGTCTATGAAGGCGAAAGCAGAGGCAGCCGGATGTTGCTTGCTGAAAATGAAATTGTTACTGCTTTCAAATCATTTTTAGATCAAAGCAAACAATTATTGTCCTCTTCCGATTTGCCTACTAAGCAAGCCATAGCGGGGATGAATGATGCCTTCTGTAAACTGCTTAACACTCTGCCTGAAAAAACCTATGCCTCCTAAGTTATTGTTGGCCTATATTGCCGATACGGGAAACCCGGTTCCCCTGGCTATGCGCTCCTACTTTGAGCGTCAGGGTTATCTACTGGAGCCTTACCAGAATAACAAGGTATTTTTTGAGGCCCTGCTTATCTTCTCTCCCATCCTCCACGCCCACCAGTACCAATCTCCCGAAGGCGTGTGGGCACGTTATTTGGCCAATGAGTACCCAGCCGTCAAAATGGTGGTACTGGGCAGTATAGCCAGCAAAGACCCCAATTACATTAATCTCTTTGATTTGCCCATCGATTGGCAGGTGTTTTTGGCTCAGGTACCCCCAGCAAAGCGTTTTTTGCAGGAAAAACCCGTTTTTACGGATGGTATGGATATGGAAGAGAAGTTGAAACGCTTTTTGGTGGGGCACGGGAATGAGAGCGTGGCATCAATAGTAGGCGATACCTATATAAAATTGGTTCCCAAATTAAAATCTCTAAGAAACGATGCGGATGGCAGCGTTGTGCAAAAGTTGATAGGCGAACTATCAGAAGAAAGAGCCGCCAATATGCGCCGTATTTTGGCGGCCAGATGGTACAATTATCAAAATGCATTTGATTATTTGCCGTTTCATTCTATCTTTGAGGGGCTAAAAGTTTCAATCCCCTTGATTTTGGACACTACTGCTTGGGATATTCCAAAATCACACGAGGAAGCCAAGACTGCCCTGATATTGTATCTTGAAAATTTGAAAACAGCTCAGGCTGATTTACACGCATTAGATGAATATATCGAGCAAGTATAAAGTATTATTTGTGGATGACGAACCAGAGGATCGCAAATCGCTGGTTGAGGCGTTCAGCGACACCTATGACTTTGATTTGGCCAAGGATACCGAGCAGATGTACTTTTACCTGAACAGCCTGAAGAAATATGACCTTATGTTGCTTGATTTAGAATTGGTCAAGGATAGCAACGACAAGGTAGGACTCCGGCTTATTCCCGATATTTTAAAGCAATTTCCGGCTCTGCCCATTGTGGTCGTAACCAAGGATAAAAGTGCTGACACCATAAAAAAGGCCCAAGATGCCGGGGCTTCTGACTTTTTGATCAAGACCAAATTCGATGATGAAGAATGGGATGCCGCGTTTAGGAAAGCGATCAAAAAGGGTTCATTAGAGCGAGTCCAAGACAAAATGCAGCGATTGGCAGCCATTGGAAAATCAAAAAATTTCATTGGAGAATCGGCTAAAATATTGGAAATCAAGCGTTTGCTCGAGGCTGTCTCCAAGTCGCCGAATACGCCAGTACTTATTTTGGGCGAAACAGGCACAGGAAAGGAAGTTGCAGCCAACTACTTGCACAGTTTCAGCCCGCGCAAAAACAAACCATTGGTGGCGGTCAACCTGTCGGCTATACCAGAACCTTTATTGGAAAGCACCCTGTTTGGGAGCGTGAAAGGAGCCTTCACGGGTGCGATAAAAGATACCGAAGGCTATTTCAAACAGGCCAATGGCGGTATATTGTTGTTAGACGAAATTGGCGATATAAACCATGATATACAGATCAAATTATTGAGGTTTCTGGAGGATCGCAAAATAAGGCCGGTGGGCAGCGATAACGATGTCCAATTGGATGTGCAGATCATTGCTGCTACACACCAGGACTTGGCTGCCTACGTAAAAAACGGCACATTTAGGGAGGACCTGTTCCAACGCCTTAAAGCCATGACAGTGGTTTTGCCCCCGCTCCGTAGCCGCAAACAAGACTTGGAATCTTTGTTTGAACATTACTTTGATGATCCTTACCCCGTCAAAGAAAATTTTACGCCCGATGTTTGGGAAAAACTGAACCGTTACAATTGGCCTGGCAACATACGGGAGCTGCGAAATGTTATAGAATATGGGCTGTTACGGCAAATTATCTTTGAAAAAAATATCATTGACGAGGATTGTCTGCCTGTAGAGATACAAAACTGGGTGGAAACTTCAGAAGAAAGTGATTTTTCAAAAGATACTCAGCTCGTCAATGAACCTAATTCCTCCGTTTTTGATACCCAAACTCGCCCGGAAGCCCTTGCCCTGCTCAATCTGCAATATGTAGAACATGCCATGAGAGTGAAAAACAAAGTAAAGCAGGATGTGGCCGATATGCTCCTATACAAAAGTGCAGATAGCCTGCTCTACGACATCAAAAACTCGCACAAGGATTTTCCCCACCTTTTCGAGGGGGATGCCTTTCCGACTATAAAAGCCGCATATCCACAGATTTTTAAATAATTGTTTCTTTTGATGTCCGCCGAAATCAATATCCAATTTTACTCCTTTGATAAGGAATGTCGCGCCAAGCCTGTTGAGAAATTGCCAGAACAACATCTTGCTTGGCAATCTGTGATATCATTGATAAAGCAGATTGCAAATTGCACAATTGTAGTTGGGAAAACAGAAGCCCAGCGCATCATTGTACTGCTTACGGATATGCGTTTTTTGCATGATGAGCGCACCTATTCCAACCTTGTTGAAGTCGCGGATGCGGATGAGTCTTCCCCGTTGAGGAGTATTAAAAATCCGGATAATCAACGTAATATAGAACAAGCACTCAAGCGTAACTGCCCCATTATTATGGTCGGGACAGAGGACATTATGGATCTTTATGCCGAGGAGGAAAAAGAAGATAAAGATGCACGCAAGCAGCGCAAATACCAGTACAGCCTTGATCTTGATCCCCGCTTTAAATACTGGGATTCAAGTATATGGCAACGCTATGTACCTTTGGATGTACGCAAGTCCGATGGCCAAACCACTTTTGCCAAACGTTTTGCAGAGGTGTTTGCACAAGTAAAATCCTGGTACGATCAGGGGCTTTATGCCACCTTCGTGGCATTGGAAAACTTGGAGTTCCAAACGCGCCTGATGCTCCAATCCTCGATAGCGGCAGTGGGCCATCACGGGCATGAGGCGCGTGTCACACCCTTCAAATTTCACTCCGAGACCCAGATGGCCCTAAAAGCGAGGCGCATTATAGCTACCATGGAAAAGTATGGATTGTGGGAGAACATAAAATGGAATATGTTATTGGTTGATGATCAGGGTGACAAGATACTGTCTTCTTTCAATAAAGTATGCAAAAAAAAATAAAAAAATACTGATAGAAGAGCTGTTGAAACAAGGCATTGAACAAAAAGAAGCCATTTTTGATGTAACATCTTTGCCTGATGACAAGGATAAAGGCTACATAGAGCAAGCCCTCGACCATCTAAAAGAAAAAACCTATGATGTGATTTTGTTAGACTATCTGCTGGGTACAGGCAATGATGACCGGAATGGACGAGAATATGGATATGATTTTTTGCAAAAATTGGAACATTCATTTGAAGCACATGAAGGCAAGGACGATGGAAGCCCCCTACACAAAGGGCCGCTTGGCCGCTTCTGGATTTTTCCAGTTTCATCCTTTCCTTTTGCCTTTGCGGACAAACTTCGCCAACTGGGCATGGACGGCTACTCCGATCACTGGCTTCTTTCGGGCGGGGGCGACCCGGTCTGTACACCTGAGCTGTTCCGCTTCAACTTTCTGAACTTTGTCAAACAACAAATCACAGATTGCTATCTGTACCCAGAGGCGATGTTTGAGTTTTTTAACCGATATTCCAACATTGAAAACGGCATTCTTTGGCGAGAATTGACATTGGAAAGCATTGAACAGGTGAAATTGCGAAAATTTGTGCTTGAAAATGATGAGGCACAAGGTTCACAATTTGCTTCATCGATATTGTCATTTATCCGAAATAACATCAAATATGCAAAAACATTAGAAACCTTAAGAACTTTTGTCACCAACATTACAGATGTGCCTTACTTTAGAATTGAAGATGCATTATCTTCAATTATAGATCATGAAAACCAAAATAAAAGTGTTGTTCAAATATTGCGCGACAAATCGGCTCTTTTCTTCAAGGTGGAAAAGGAACTGGAGTCAGAAATTGAAAACTTCAGTCAAAATACATTTGACTTCAGTGGAAAACGCCTGCGATGGCTGCCCAAGGAAATAGGCACTTTGCCCGAAGGAACAAATACACTTCGTCTCAGCAACAACCAACTGACCTTTGTACCTCCAGAAATAGCAAACCTTAAAAAACTGCAAAAACTGGACCTTTCCTATAACCATTTGGAGCAATTGCCTATTGAAATCAGCTTATTGAGGGAATTGGAGTACCTAAACCTGATTGGCAACCCTCAATTGCCGGACTACTTGCGCCTAAAACACGAAGGCAGGGACGAAATTACCTATTTGTTCAAAAATGTGGCTACTTGGCAAAAAGAAAGGATCAAAAAAGTGGTACTCTCCTATGCCCATGATGATGAAGACGGAGCAAAACATTTAGAAAAATTATTGAAACCAATGGAGCGTGATCAAAAACTGATCAGGTTCTGGATGGACAGCAAAATCCTGCCCGGCGAAAAATGGGATTCCGACATAAAGCGGCATTTTATGGAGGCGGATATTATTCTGCTCTTAATAAGCAGTTCCTTTTTGGCATCTGACTATATTTACAATGTGGAAATGAAAATTGCGATGACACGCCTAAAAGAAAAAACCTGTAAAATAGTGCCCATTATTTGGCGAGCTTGTGATTGGAAAAGCAACGATGACTTAAAGGGACTTCAATTTTTGCCAAAAGACGCTAAACCGATTAAAAAAGGAGACTCAACTGCGCAAGATGAGGCATGGAATAATGTAGTCGAAGGATTAAGAAAATTACTATTCCAAGGCAGGTTTTCATAACTCCACCCGCCCGTAATTTTTCGCCCTAAAAATTTAGGGGTGCCAAAAAAAGCCGTCCATATCCGAAAAATATTCGGATATGGACGGCTTTTTTTTATTGCTTTTATTTCATAAAATATTGAATATCAACACACTATGTTAAATTACTAAATATTGGCTTACTATTAGCAAAATGATTAACATCATTCACCTCTAAATCATAAATATTATGGCACAGCAAGTCAATTTCAACAGCCTCCGCACCAGTGAACAACAAACAATGAATAACATCATCACGGTATGCACAATCGGCTTAGGAAGAAATACACACTATGATGATGAGGAATTCAAACTAGACGTGTAACCCAAAATCTGTCACCTGTCACTACATTAACAAGATTATCCCATGGATGCGCTCATTTTAAAATATTTGCTGATAGCATTCGGTGCTGGCTTATTGGTCGGCCTTGTATTCGGTTTCAAACTTGGCTTTAACTTGTTTAAATCGTTTCGGAACAATTTCAACGGTGGTTATAATCCATTTTTCAATCCCTGGGGCAACCAAATGCCTGGCCAACAGCAATATAATGAAAGCGAAAGAGGCGGTGGTTTATTCTTTGTCATACTTATGCTGCTATTTGTAGTAGTGCTGTTGGTTTTCATAGCCAAATCAGTAGTGGGTAATTTGAGCTTTACTGATAACAATAATATGACAACTCCAAAAGCCTCTGAAAAATTTATCCTTACAGATCACAAAACCAAATCACAAACAAAGCAATATGATATTGGTGTAGAACCGCTGGAAATACCTGAGTTTGTGACACATTCAGCCCACAAAAGCGGTGAAAAAATTGATAAAAAAGATACAACTAAAGATAGAAGTGGATTCTATGCAGTTAAGGTAGTCTCTTACAAAAACTGGGAAAAAGTCGAAAAAGTGATAAAAAACCTCGAAAACAGAGGGTTCAAGGCCAACTATTACAAAATTCAAAAAGATGGAGAGATATGGTTTGGTGTCTATGCAGGCCCATATACCTCGATTGCGAATGCTGAGGCTGTAAAATCGGAAATTAATATCAGTGGTGCAACAATAGTGCCTTTCAATGATTTACCGAAATAAATATACAGATAAAGTATCTAGAAAAATTATATACCCTATACTTTGAGGTGGGATTAGTATGACCCCTGTAAATTATCACCACGATACCAAAATCTGCAAATTTTCCTGTAATTTTGCGATCTCAAGTACACAAATCTACCATGAACAGTTTGATGAACCATCGTTTTTGGCACAGCATGAGCTGTCTGGGCATACTGATGTGTGGCCTTCTTAGCGCTTCGTCGCTCAGAGCGCAGGTTTTTGAAGCCGTTACAGAAGCGCCGGAAGTGGTAGCAGGCAGCACTTTTGAAGTCTCCTTCAACCTTAATGATGCCGAGGGCCGCTCGTTCAGGCCACCTTCCTTGAATGGATTTAAGGTTGTTTTTGGCCCTTCGCAAACAAGGAGCATGACCATTATAAATGGGAAAAGCAGCACCAAGCAAGGCTGGGCCTACCAGTTGGAAGCCCTCAAGGCTGGCAACTACCAGATCGGCGAAGCCTCTGTGACCACTACTGACGGCAAAATACTCAAAACCAAGCCCTTAAATATCCGTGTTGTGGCACCGCGCCACAGCAGCACAGCAGCACCACCCAAAGGCCAGGACGCTGACCTCTTTGTGGCCGCAGAATTGGATCGCCCTTTTGCCTACATTGGCCAACAGATCACCTGGCGACTAAAAGTGTACACCTTGGTCTCTATTAGCGGGCTTGACGTTTTACAACTTCCTGATTTTGAAGGATTTGTATCAAAAGAAAAACGCCGCTTTGACACACAGGTAAACACCCAAATCATTAAAGGGAAAAAATACTCCGTCAAGACAATTGATGAAATCGCACTTTTCCCAAAAAAGGAAGGCGAAATATTGATCAATCCGGCAAATGTGAGCGTCACAACAGGAGGCGGCATGAGCATTTTTCAAGCCCCCATACTCCTTCAGTCATTGCCCTTGTCCATTGTAGTAAAACCGCTTCCTGAACCAACACCGCCACACTTCAGTACATCGGTCGGACAATTCAGTTGGGAAGTCAAGCACGATCATGACACCTTAGACACGGATGGTGCCCTTACCATGAGCATAAACGTTCATGGCAATAGTGAAATGCGCCGCTTCACAGCACCACAATGGCCCGTGCATGAGGGCCTTGAAGTATTTGAGCCTAAGATGAGTAAGGAAGAGGAATATGAAAATGGTGTTGAATTGGTTTTTGATAAAACAATAGAGTATGTCATATTGCCTAAGGTGCCCGGCAATTATGCCCTATTGCCGCAAATGTCCTACTTTGACCCTGACAGCAACCGCTACCTAACCCTTAAAGCACCTGATTCTATACGCATAACGGTACTACCCGGAGCCAACTACCATGCCCTCAGTAACGGGGCGGACTCTTTGGATACACCATTGGTGGATACCCAACAACCCGGTATTTTTTCAAATTTCTGGTCAAAATTTGGGCCGAGCCTATTATTTCTTCTCCTTGGGGGAGCCACTCTGGGTGTCTTCTTTTTTATCTATCGGAAAAGGCAAAAAGATTTGTCCCTGCAAACCTCCATTGGTAATAAGGTAAATGCCAATCGCGACAAACTGGAATCTTCACAAATAAAGGTAATCCATCAGATCAAACAGCACAGCACTGCAGCACAGGTTATCAGCGAGCCAAGCACCGCTGAGTTGGAAAAGCAGGAAAACAAAACGTTGGAAAGGTTCAACAACGCTCAGGCCCAAATGCAATTGGGCAATGCCAGGGCATTTTATGACGAAGTGTACCACTTGCTGATCGCAATTGCAGCCCAACGGTATGGGCTTAACCCTGCACAAATATCGCCTTCAGCCGTGCGCATGAAAATACATGATGCCCGCAATGACGCCTTCATTATGGCTTGGCAAACTTGTGAGGAGGCACTTTTCGCGCATCAGGATAGGCAAAGCCTGATGGAGGACACCCTGCGCCAAGTTGCGTTTTTGCTGAAATGAAACCCCTACAAATATGTATAAAATAGTCTTTTTTACGCTGTTTCTAGCCCAAACAGCCCTTGCGCAAACGAGTTTCTTTCAGGTGCAAACCTTGCCTGTGGTGGACAGCCTCAGTGATGATGCCATTGAAAAGTACCAATTTCAAATGGTCGGCGACCTGAAAATACTCTGTGATACCCTGCAAAACAGGACCATGTTTTTGAGCGAAAGCCGTGCACAGGCAGAACAGGATCTCATACGCCTAAAAGCCGATACCACCTCAGAACCAGCGCGGGTTCAGATGCAATTGCAAACCGTAAAAGCCCTAAAAAATGCTGAAAAAAACAGCCAAAAACAGTTTAAATCGGTAGAATCTGCGCTGGCACAATGCGAAAAAAACATGAGCATTGACCCCTTGGAACGGCGAAAAAACATCCTCAAAATATATAAGATTTATGACAACCTGCGCCGCAAAATAGAACCGGAGGAACTCCGGTCTGTCGCACAACAAGCCTCGCCGGACATTGCCCCTGAAATAGGAGCAAGCCCCCCGCCGGACACCCTGAAAAAGAGCAAAAACCCATTTAAAAAGAAAAAGAATACACCAAAGCCGGAAATAGATGCGCCAAAAGAAATAAGCCCGGAAATACAGGATATATCCGTAACGGACACTTCATTGGCCAAACCAATCGTAGATAAGCCCAAAAGTACACCCAACCCAACAAAAAAGATTGCCACCTACGATCCTGCAAAAGACCCGAGTGTAACACCACCTACACCGCCATGCAATTTTGCGCTCCAGCAACGCGATGAATTTTCAGGCGAGATGCGCCGCGAACTACTACAAGAAGAATGGTTCAGGCATACCAATCCAGTGTTGAAAAGTTATTTAGGGGGCAAAAATCAAATTCGCTGCGAAGCCGCGCTGGCCTCGGTTGGCCAGAATACCAACTTGGTCATCTATATTGTGGTGCATGATCCGAATGTCCGAAAATCATTCGGAAGCCTGCCCAAGAACGGTAGCGCTACCCTCAAAATGATAGATGGAACCCTTTTCACCCTGTACAACCTGCGCGGCGATGACGGCACTCCCATACCCGACACCGATGCCGTGGCCTATCGCGCCCAGTTTGCCCTCACCCCAACTATTGTAAAAAAACTGCGCAGCACGGAAACGGACAAACTGCGCATCAACTGGTCAACCGGCTACGAGGACTATGATATCCAACAAGTGGATCTGCTGATGCGCCAGGCCGAATGCTTGCGGATGTGACAACTTTCTGAAAGTTGCCATATCTCACCGCACCGTGAAAAAAAATTTGCACCATTCAATCCAAACACCATACCTTTGTTGCGCAATCAACAATATGGATTACGAAAAAACATTGGGCCGTCAAACTGGCGTTTTAAACCACCTTCTTTCCCGGCGGCTAAACGGATTGCTTGCGGAGGCTGGCACAGGTATCACGGTTGATCAGTTTCGCCTGCTCACCATGTTGTGGCGTGAAGACGGCATTACCCAGCAACAGCTCGCTACTATGCTCGGCAGGGACAGGGCAAGCGTGACTCGAATGACCGATATTTTGGAAGAACAAGGTATTTTGATGAGAATTGCGGATAAAAACGACCGCCGCATCAACCTGCTTTATCTAACCAAAAAGGGGCGGGAACTCGAACCTGCCGCCGCCGCATGCGCCAGGCAAACACTCGTTGAAATGACCCAAAATTTTTCCCCGGAAGAGGAAGTCGCTTTATCCAAGTTGCTGCAACGGGCAATCCAGAACCTTTGTCGTTGATTTTTTTTACATAAATTGTTGCGCAATCAACTGATGTTTGCGCAACATAATAACAACAAATTTTTTTAACAACATGAGATTTTTACCAATCATCGCCCGCTACCTGCTGGGCATTATTTTCTTCATCAATGGTGTAAATATGTTCGCCCAGTTCATGCCGTTGCCCAACCCACAGCAACCCGATTTGGCACAGCGATTCCTCAACATCCTGCACGAAGGCGGCTATTTCTACCCCATATTCGGCGGGGTGAAAATATTGACAGCGTTGGCGCTTTTCAGCAACCGCTACCTGCCGCTGATGCTCGTCGTGATGTTCCCCATCACGCTAAACGGCGTGCTTTTCCACCTGAAAATGGACCCGATGATGGCGCCCGTTGCGCTGGTGGTGATGGCTCTGCAATGCTGGCTCATGTACCGCAACCGGGAATATTATTTTCCAATGCTGTCGAACGGGATTTGATACATGAAAAAAGTGTCAAAAATGCTGCCCGACAGCAAAACGGGGTTTATCAACCATAAGAATAAACAAAAAACATCAACTTTATGTGGATCCTGATCACTGTTTTGCTGGTGCTGCTCTTGTTGAGCCGCACCAAATTTGAGGTTCGACACGACATCGAACTGGATGCGCCGCTTGAAAAAGTCTGGGCCACGATCATAGACTTCAACAACTACCACCGTTGGAACTCGCAACTCTCGTACATCGGCGGCGAGGTGGTTCCAGGCGGGCGATTGCACCTGAAATTGGCGGTGGCCAGCACTACCCCCTACGAGTTCAAACCCGATGTTTCGCAGTGGCAGGAACGGGCGGTGTTTGGATGGATTGCCCGCACTGGCGGCATCCCCCGATTGTTCGACGGCGAGCATTTTTTTGAAATGAGTGACCTCGGTAATAGCAAAACCCTGCTGGTGAACCGCGAAGAATACCGGGGGGTACTTTCCCTGCTCATGCAACAATTGCCCATGATGAAATTGGCTCCGCAGGGATTCGAACGCATGAATCAGGAATTGAAAATTTTTATAGCGCAATAAATGTCAAAATCATTTGTTTCCATTGTTGCCTTTGCTGTCGGCATCCTAAGTTTGTTCGGCTGTAAGGCTCAAAATCAACAACTTATGGGTCACGGAGAAAAAGTCCTCGTCATCGGTCGGCATGCTGATATGCTTGCCCGCGTCACCGAGATGCTCAAAACCCACAACTATAATGCGATCGGTGCACTAACCAACGAGGAGGCGCTGCAAAAATTCGAGGCAGAAAAGCCCGGGGCCGTCCTCATCGGCGGCGGGGTAGATAGCGAGAGCCGGACACTGTTTCACCGCACGTTTGCTACCATGGCAAAAGTGATTGATGCCCATCCGCAAACGGTGCTGGGGAATTTGAAGGCGGCGTTTCCGGATGGGAAGTGAGCAATGCCAGCGGCTGCGTTTGAGAATTGTTTCCTTTTTTAGATTCAGGGTCAATAAAATTGACTTTTATCTTACGGGAAGTAAATTGGGAATCCATTTTGGGTTTCTCAAAGTGTTGCCTGTTTATTGTCGTTTTTTAGGGCGTAAAATCTGGTTTGTTTGCGTATTTTTGCGGGTGTCATCACCTTCAAAACAATATCATTTATAATAAAAAAATGGAAGAAATCAAAGCAATCAACATTATGGAGAAGTTTTCACTGTTTGAAAAGCAATGGACACCTCACATTATTGGAGAACTTAATGGACAATATGTAAAACTTTGTAAACTTAAAGACGACTTTATTTGGCATAGCCACGAAAACGAAGACGAACTTTTTATGGTATTCAAAGGGACTCTCTTGATGGATTTTAGAGATGGCAGAACCGTTGAAGTTAAAGAAGGCGAAATTTTAATTGTTCCAAAAGGTGTAGAACACCGCCCCCATACAAACGGAGAACTTGTATTTAACCTTCTCTTTGAGCCCAAAGCAACTTTGCACACAGGTACTGTTGAAAGTGAAAGGACTGTAAAACAATTAGACTGGATTTAAACTCAGAAAAAACAACGACCTGCTAACATCGGTTGGGCAATATGGCGACTGAAGTGCACCTATGAAACATTTGGGTAAGGCCCTAAAGCAGATTTTGAAAAATGATAAATGAATTTGAAAAATATCTGCAATCCTACTTCGGTATTCCTCAAAATACCATCGGTGAAATCATTCCCTTTTTTGAAAAAAGAACGCTGAAAAAAGGTGATTTTTTTCTGAAAGAAGGTCGCTACTCCGACAACTTAGCCTTTGTGCAACAAGGCATTGTCAGAGAATTTTTAATTGATGATAAAGGCCAGGAAGTCACAAAATGGATTTCTACAAAAGGCTATTTTTTGGTGGATATTGCCAGTTTTTTGTTCCAACAACCCGCCCGTTGGAATTTGCAAGCCCTTACGGATTGCGAACTATTGGTCATTTGTAAGGAGGATTACGCCAAAATTGGGCATATTGTTTCGAAATGGCATGAATTGGAAAAAATGTTTATTGCCCGATGTTTTACCATTTTGGAACAACGCATCGTCACGCATTTATCTTTGTCAAGCGAAGAACGATATGACGTTTTTTTCAAATTCAATCCCGAATTGTTCAACCAAGTACCGCTTCAGTATTTGGCATCTATGCTTGGCATGACTCCCGAAACATTCAGTCGAATTAGAAATAAACGAGGAAAAAAATCTTCTTGATATATGTCAAGAGCGATGAAAAAAGACAGCCGCACCTTTGCACCATCAATGAACAAAAAATCTAATTGCAATGCAAAAATCAAGAGGCATCACAGTTCTTTTTTTCATCATCGCTTTGCTCCATAAAAGCCAGGCACAAACATCAAGTAAAATGGTTATCAATCAAAATGCACCTGTCAAACAAGCCAATCAAATCCTTATACAAGCGAGCCCGGAAAAAGTATGGGCAGTATTGACCGACATTAACCGGTGGACAAGTTGGAACAATAAAATCACCAGAAGCCAGATGGATAATCCCCTCAAAGCAGGTGAACGATTTGATTGGACAGTAAACGGCGCAAAAATAAAATCAACGCTCCATACTGTAGAGCCACATAAAATATTTGGCTGGAGTGGCACAACCTTCGGCGGCTCTGCAATTCACAATTGGTCTCTTGAACCAAGCGGCAACGGCACACTCGTTAAAGTAGAGGAGAGTATGCAAGGTTGGTTGGTCGCCCTTTTTAAAAGAAAAATGAATACAGACCTCGCAAAAGATATGCTTTTTTGGCTCGAAATGTTGAAACAAGAGAGTGAAAAATAAATATAAATGCCGTCGGTGCACTAACCAAAGAGGAGGCTTTGCAAAAATTCGAGGCAGAAAAACCCGGAGCCGTCCTCATCGGCGGCGGGGTAGATAGCGAGAGTCGGACACAGTTTCACCGTACGTTTGGTACCACGGTCAAGGTGATTGATGCCCACCCTCAGACGGTGTTGCGAGATTTATAAGGGGATAAGTCAAATCCTGTTAACGTTGCATTCAGGCACAAACACACAACAATTGTTCAAAATTTTATACTTTTGCGGCTTCAAAAAACAATCAGCCACAAAATGATGTTTTGTAGGCCTTGTTTTTAGTAGCCCAATTGGCACATTGCATTTATTATTCATCATTATCAAAAAATAATGTCAGTAGCAACCGAAACACGCCCGAAATACAAAGTCAAAGACATTGCTTTGGCTGAATGGGGCCGCAAAGAAATCGAATTGGCCGAAGCCGAAATGCCAGGCCTCATGGCCCTCCGCGAAGAATTTGGCCCAACCCAACCCCTCAAAGGTGCCCGTATCGCGGGTTGCCTGCACATGACCATTCAAACAGCCGTTCTGATCGAAACCTTAGTAGAACTCGGCGCCGAGGTGAGCTGGTCCTCCTGCAATATTTTTTCCACGCAGGATCATGCCGCCGCCGCCGTCGCTGCTGCAGGCATCCCCGTATATGCATGGAAAGGTATGAATGCTGAAGAGTTTGACTGGTGCATAGAACAAACGCTTTTCGCTTTTTCCGACAACCAGCCGCTCAACATGATCCTGGACGACGGCGGCGACCTTACCAACATGGTGTTGGATCAGTACCCTGAACTCGTAGCCAACATCAAAGGCATCTCGGAAGAAACCACCACCGGCGTACACCGCCTCTATGAGCGCGTGGCCAAAGGCACCCTGCCTATGCCCGCCATCAACATCAACGACTCCGTAACAAAATCAAAATTTGATAACAAGTACGGCTGTAAGGAAAGCCTCGTGGACGCTATTCGCCGCGCTACCGATATTATGATGGCCGGAAAAGTAGCCGTTGTGGCAGGATATGGCGATGTGGGCAAAGGCTCCGCCGCCTCCCTACGCGGTGCCGGCGCACGGGTTATCGTGACCGAAATTGACCCTATTTGCGCCCTTCAGGCCGCAATGGACGGATTTGAGGTGAAAAAAATGGAAAATGCCATCCCGCGCGCGAACATCGTGGTGACTGCCACGGGCAACTGCGATATCGTGACTGGCAAACATTTCAAATTGATGAACGACAAAACCATCGTTTGCAATATCGGCCACTTTGACAATGAAATTGACATGGCATGGCTGAATAGTAATTATGGCAACACCAAAATGACGATCAAACCACAAGTGGACCTGTACAAGGTGGACGGCAAGGATATTATCGTGTTGGCGGAAGGTCGTTTGGTCAATTTGGGCTGTGCCACGGGCCACCCATCATTCGTTATGTCCAACTCCTTCACCAACCAGGTTTTGGCACAATTGGAACTATGGGAAAACAGCAGCAAATACGAGAACAACGTGTACATGCTGCCCAAACACCTTGATGAGAAAGTAGCACGCCTGCACTTGGCAAAAATCGGGGTAGAACTGGAAGAACTGAATCCCTCACAGGCTGATTATATCGGTGTAAAAGTAAATGGCCCGTTCAAGCCTGATTACTACCGCTATTGATAGGTAACTGTACCGTAAATAATAAAGAGGCCCTCATCCATTTGGTAATGTGATGAGGGCCTTTTTGTGTACTAAGTACCTGCGTTAACGCAGCAAATTCATAAATGTGCCCGTAAACCAATTGGAATCGGCTTTAATCATGGTATCAAGGGTATGGTTGGCCTTGTTGGAAAACTTACGGATGTCGCGCACCACTTCCACAAAACGTTCCGCTTCGGGCGATTGATCTTCTACACCGGCCACCTCATCCAAAATGCGGAGCATAGGCTCTAATTCCTTCTTTTTACGGTGAATGATGATTTGCTTGACCACCGTCCACATATCTTTTTCTGCAAAATAATACTCTCGGCGATCACCGGAGCGCAATTGCTTATGCACCAGACCCCAATCAATCAGGGCCCTTAAATTCATGCTGGCATTGCCCGTCGAAATCTGAAGTTCGTCCTTCACTTGTTCCGCGGTAAGCGATTCCGGGGAAATCAGCAAGAGCGCATGTACCTGGGCCATGGTACGGTTGATGCCCCAATCACTGGCCATTTTGCCCCAGGATTCAATAAATTTTTGTTTGCCTTCTTCAAGTGTCATAAGTAATAATGAGCTAATTCGGAAAGTTGGGCCAAGGCCATACATAAGGCATCCTGACCCAAACCAAACCTGTACAGAGCGTTGTACCACACTTAAAGGCAAAAGTAGCACTTTTTGTTTTCAGAAATTATTGAAAATATTTG
Source organism: uncultured Saprospiraceae bacterium (assembly GCA_964539805.1). Classification (GTDB taxonomy): domain Bacteria; phylum Bacteroidota; class Bacteroidia; order Chitinophagales; family Saprospiraceae; genus M3007. Next base: position 33,229 of record CAZIKN010000061.1, read on the forward strand.
CGTCCCACAAATGGGCCTTGCAATCCCATAGCGTTTCGGGAAGTATTGGGGCAGGTACGCTCCCCGCTGATCGCAACCAAAATTAAGTATAAAGTACTCAATTTTGTCACATCAAAACGCAGATTCAAGTTTCAAATGCAACAAACGGGGGGCTGAAAAAAAGATGAATTAGAAAGTGGATAACCGGGATTTTTTTCTGCATCTTATAATAAATTTTTATGGTACCCGACAATAGTATTACTGTTCGCGGAGGCGTACTTGAGGCTGGTGATGGAGATGGTGGCGAAGGCTGGCATAGCAACGCACAAAAACAGGAGGGTAGAACAAATATTAAGGTGTTTCATAGAAAAATGCTAGTTTGTGCTTATTAACCTTGCTTTGATTTGATTAAAAAAAGCATCTTCTTCCATTAAATCTTGGTCATGTCCAAACATTTCTTTCATACAGTACCAAATTACGCCACTTACAGACTTTATTGACTTTTGGGCATCGGGCTTATTGTACTGCTTAGCAAAAACCAAATTATCCATAGCTGCATTGATGATTCTTTTTTGTTCTTCTTTGGGCATTGATTTTGAAAATTTGCTCAATTCATTACTAGCCTCTATCAATGCTGCCCACACGGCTTTGTTGCATTGCTCCCTGTAGTCACAGACTTTCCCTACCCAAAATTTGTTT
>CAZIKN010000062.1:0-33166 GCA_964539805.1 uncultured Saprospiraceae bacterium
CATCATCGGCGGCGTGCAGGCTGAGTGCTAAGTTGCAACGAAAGCCGTCATCGGCCAATTTGCGGATCATTTTGGCTATACCTGCGGTGCTAACGGTAATGCGGCGGGCTGACATGCCCAGGCCTAATGGTGGGGGAGCGGTAATCCTCGCTATACTTTCCATAGTGTTGGCGTATGTCAGGAGTGGCTCGCCCATGCCCATATAGACAATATTGGTAATCGGATGCCCAAAACTTTGAATGCATTGGCGGTTGACCATGACCACTTGGTCATAAATTTCCGCTGCATCGAGGTTGCGCTTTCGCCCCATTCGCCCCGTAGCACAAAACTTGCAGGTAAGGCTGCACCCAACCTGGGTACTTACGCAAACGGTGAAACGCTCGTCATCCGGCACCGGTATGAGCACGCTTTCTATGCGGTAACCATCATGGGTGAGGTAGCGGGTCTTGATGGTGCCATCTTCGCTATGCTGTTCGGTGTCCTCTTGCAAGGGCAGAATGGAGAAGTCCGTTTTTAAACGATCACGCAAGGTTTTGGACAAATTGGTCATGTCGTCAAAATCCACCACGGATTTTGCCCACAGCCATTCGTACAATTGTTTGGAACGAAATTTTGGCTCACCCCAGTCAAGCAGGGTGGCCTCTATGTCTGCCAAACTCAGTTCGCGGATGTTTTTTTGCATGTGTGGTAAGAAAAAACCAAAAAAAACGGCCTGACGAGTAGAGTCAGGCCGTTGAAGGGTTGTATTTGTAGCGCGAGGGAGACTTGAACTCCCGACCTTGCGATTATGAATCGCACGCTCTAACCAGCTGAGCTATCGCGCCTTTTCAAAAGCGGGTGCAAAGATATGTCAGGAAATTTATTTTGCAAAAACTTGCACAAAAAATTATCTTAATAAAGTTACATTTCCTTTTTTGACGGTCTCTTGTGCTTCGCCAAGGCAGCGCACGCGTAGGTAATAGCCATAGGTTTCTGCGGGCTGGGGCTGGCCGCGCCAGCTGCCATCCCAGGTATCATCCACGCTGTTGGCCTCAAACACCTTTTCGCCCCAGCGGTTGTAAATGGCCCAGTATGCCTCGGTAACCAGCACACCTTCCAATTTCAAAAAATCATTTTCATTGTCCCCGTTAGGAGAAAAAGCATTGGGAAAAAAAACATAGGGCAAATCACAAATGACGGATAGCACTACAATGCGCAAGCTCTTTTTTAAGCTGCAATTATTGCCAATTTGGGCTTCTACAGTGTAATCCGTGGTTTGCTCCGGTGTAGCTTTTGGGTTACTTACTTTGTTGTCGGAGAGAGAACCGGCTGGTGACCAGATGAAGTTGGCGCCGGGCATAATGGCCAACAACTGACTACTTTGCCCTTTAAATATGGTATCAGGCGTAGCCGTGGCCACCAGATCGCCAGCATCAGTCACATTGACCGTTATCAGCACGGTGCGTACACAAGGGCCATCGCCTGAAATGACGACCTTATATGTGGTAGTTGTATCGGGAGAGGCTTTGGGGTTGCCCGTATTGGCATTGCTCAGCCCAAATGCCGGTGTCCACGAATAGTCAAAATCAGGATCAAAATTGGGATAAATGGATACACTGTCGCCTTTGCAGATATAATACTCGGTCTTGATGGCATCAATGTCGGGAATGGGCACCTTGAATTTTTGGATCAAAGTGTCCTGGCAGTCATTGCCAGCAGTTACGATAAGCCGCAGGGTGTAGGTTCCGGGCAAGGCCACCTTAAATTCCGGATTTTGCTGTTGCGAATTTTCCGAAATTGGCCCGGGGCCAGTCAGTTGCCATAAACGCCTTTTTATACCATGCACGGGATCTTCACTTTTGTCCAATGCCTTTATGGTAAGTTGTGCGCCATTACAATCCGGATAGCTTATTTCAAGATCGGCGTCAACAGATGAAAGGGTGACGTGAATTTTTTTAAAAAAGGTATCGGCGCACACGCCTCCCGGGTTGATGACCAAAGCTACGTTGTAGTATCCGGTATCAGGATAGGTAAAGGTGGGATCTTTTTGTGTTGAGGTCAGCGACTTGTTGTTGTCCCAATTAAAAAACCACAAATAGGATGAAGCGAGGGTACTGGTATTGTTAAACTTGACCGTGCGCGTGTCACAAATAGCGTTTGGGGTAAAAAAGGCAGCAGACACCGTGCCGCAATCAGATACATTGAATTGGAAGTCGCGCCGGGTAATGCTGATGAGTTGCCCGGCACGATATTCTTCTGCACAAACCCCTACCACAAAGTTTCCAATCCTGTTTGGGGTTGCTGTGAGCAATCCTGTTTTGGGATCAATGCTAAGCGGTACTCCGCCGAGCAGATTATTTAAGGAATAGCCGGGTGCCCAGTTCAATTCAATATAGGGACCCTTGTTGGGCGGCTGTGGCATACTGGCATTGGCGGTTGCTCCCGAGAAGGGCGTACATAATCGGTACACAATGGAATCGCCATCCGGGTCAATGGCACTGTGATCAAAAACCAAAGGATAATTTACACAGATGGCAACGGGGGGCCATTGTTTGAACACGGCCCCGCTGTTGCACAGATTCATGGTTTCTTCCGTGATTTCGGCGATAAAGGTATCCCCAACCTCAGTTGGATTTGAAATGTTTAAAATCAATTGATTGCGGCAACATCTTTGATAGGCTAAAGTGTAGCCGCCGGATTTGAATGGAAGCCGAACCGTATCAACATAGGTGAATTTGTGGACACAAACATCGGGCGGGACTTTGAGGCATGGGTTGTCTAAAATGATAGGAAGGGTATCATCTGCAAATTTTACAAAAAAAGGCTTCATGGAATCCACCAAATTCCATTCCCTGTCAAAAACGCCGATATAGCCTATGCTGTCGAATGGCGGTTGGCCATTGTAGCAATCGCGGTAAACGGTCAGTTTTACTTCGTATTGATCATTTCCCAAACAGCGATATGTTATGTCACCACCAACAATGTGTGTGGCATAAAGTGCTGAATTTGAAATCAATAGAAAAAAAAGAATAATAATTTGTCGGTAAACCATGGGAGCGTAATTGATGATTAGCGTGTTAGCCCTTCAAAAAGCCAGTTAGCCAATGCTTTGCGGTTGTTGACTAAGACCAGCCTTTGCTGATCCCAATCATTTTGTATGTTGGCCAACTCTACGTACACGGCTTTGGGTACTGTGGTTTCTGTAAGCATGTGCAGATAACGTGAAGTAACAGTGCCTGTATATTCACGTCCATTTTGTTTGCTTTTATATTTGCTTTCAAAAACGCCCTGCATACGAAGCGCCAATTTTTTGCTGATTTCACTTTCCGGGCGATAATAAAAGAAGACATCTGTTTCTGTTTTTTCATTTCTTGAATCCACGTGTATTTCTACAAATGTCTGATTTTCAATGCCTCTTGCGAGATGTTTTTCAACAAGTGTGTTAATCAAGTCGCTGCGCTGCTGCAAGCGTTCCTTTTGAGGGCGCGGTATCTCAAGGTTGCCATAGACTACCTCATCATAGTCGCAGGCCAAAAAACTATCATCCCTGATACCATCGTTTGGGTCGCGAACGATCATGTAAGCGGTAGCGCCATGGCTGATCAGCAGGCGCAGCAGGCGCAGGCTTACGTCGTATGCATATTCATCTTCACAGAGGGTACGGCCTGAGCGCTTGCCCTGTGCACCGGTATCGGGGCCGCCATGCCCGCTTACCACATAAAATACCCGGCCTTTCAACCTTTTGCTCAATAGTGGCGTTTTGGCATACGTTTTTCCGAAGATCGGATAAGATCGAGCATCGCTGCTTGATACGGGTTCCACCTCTGAAAGATCAATATTCTGGGCACCGCCATTGTATTTGGGCTTCTTTTCTGCACATTTTTCCAGTTCATAAAACGGCACCCAAAGTTTTTTGGACACCGTAAAATCATCATTGCGCAAGCCACTTGCCAAGGCTGCCCGATTGTATTTTTCAATTCGTTTGGCTACCTTCCAATCTGTTAAGCCAGCTGTGCTCCGAATACTTTTGCCATTATAAAGCATGACGATAATGGGCAGTTTGTAAAATTTGCCTCCGGTCAGTTTGGCATTGATTTCAGTCAAGTCATTGATTTCGAGAAATTTACGCTCATTACATATTGATTCGTCGAGATCAAATCGCTTCAACAGTTGTGTGCCACGCTCGCCAAATTTGGCCTCGGCAGCCAGAAAATTTTGTGGCAAATGCAGTTTCTGTCCGCTTTGGGGGCTGCGGTCATTGGTTGTTTCAGGCTCTTGTGCCTTTACATTCTGATATCCCGCAAAATAACAAACAAACAGCAATAGACTGCGCCACAGCAGCGGATTGATAAATTGTATAAATAGTTTTCCCATGTTTTATCTCGGTTTAGGCAGGCCATTTCGCACGCTGCCGCCGCAAAAATGGGAAAAATTTAGACCATAGCACCAAAGTGCGGATGCGCTTCTATATTTGCCATAAAAATTTTAGTACATGACACATGCCATTTTGATCAATAGGTACCAAAAATACCAGAAAAAGGTACAGGACTTGCTGCAAAAAGTATCCTCAATGAACTACAATCAGATTAACGCAAAACCTGCTCAAGGGGCTTGGTCTGCGGCACAAACAATTTTGCATCTTATCATGGTTGAGGAGGCCTCACTGCGCTACATCAGAAAAAAAACGAGTGGCCCCGTGTCGGCAGCTAAGCCTGGTTTGAGTTCCTTTTTTCGCCATCTGCTATTACAGGTTTATTTGCGAAGCCCGTTTAAGTTTAAAGCACCTGCCGGTGTTGTGCCTGAGGCTGAAGTAAACCCGGCAGGGTTTGAGGAACTAAGCACAAGATGGGCTCAAGTACAGGAAGGCTGGCAGGATTTTTTGGGCAATATGCCGGCAGCTTATTTAGATATGGCGGTGTACAAACATCCGAGGGCCGGGCGCATCAGTTGGCTGCAAACCATTGATTTTTTTGAGACACATTTTGATCGGCATCAAAAACAAATTGAAAATGCCCTACATGCTGTTACCTTTGCGGCATGAATTGGCTTTTGGCACTGCTGGTATTGTTTTTTTATGCATCTGGCAATGGGTATGCGCAATCCGCAGCCAACCCCTTTGAATTGCTTCATCGCCTGCCACAGGCCGCAAGAATGACAGCCGGAGCAGAAAACAATGAAGTTGTAGTGGTTCGAAACCCATTTGACCTGATTCCGCATAAAATACCGGGTGCCACAAAGGCTGTTAGCGCCAACCAGACAAAGCCATTTGAGCCATCCACTTTTTTGCCTCGTGGCAACAGTATGCCTCAGGCAGGCCTCTTCGGGTTTTTAACCTTTTTAGTGCTGTTCTTTGTTTTTTCCGTGTCCTCCAATCGGGCAGCGCTGGGCAAAGCATGGCGCAGTTTTCTGAGTGATACCGCCTTGAGTTTGGTACAAAGAGAAGCATCGGGTTTTGTGGGCATTACACCATACTATTTGTTGTATGCCAGCTTCCTGTTGAATGCCGGATTGTTCATTTTTTTGGTAACGCGCTTTTTTGCTTCAGAAAAATTCAACAATGTTGCGTTTTTGTTTTTTTGTTTATTGCTCTCTGTCTTCGCCTTTGTTTCAAAGCATATACTGCTGAATATCATGTCGGTTTTATTCCCCGTCAGAGAAGAGGCAGGTCGTTATAACTTTTTGATTATCATATTCAACTGCATCCTGGGCGTGTTTTTATTGCCGTGTAATTTGATGCTGGCTTTTAATCAGGAATACCAGATTTTACTCGTGTTTTGGATGCTTGGCTTGATCATGGTTTTTTATCTATATCGAAGTTTTCGCTCATCTGCGTTAACGCGTAAATTTTGGGGAACCAGTAATTTTCACTTTTTGTTGTATCTTTGCGCCGTCGAAATCGCGCCAGTTTTCATTGTTGTAAAATTGGCTTCGAGGCTCTGAGAGCAACTAAACAAAATCACAAAAGCATATACCCGAATGTCTGCTGCTACTACTGCACCTGTACAGGACCTTGTTTTTACACGAGTTAATAACATATTAATCTCACAATCCAAGCCTGCACAGCGCACCGCGTATGACGAATTGGAAAAACGATTCGGCGTACGTATTGATTTCGTACCCTTTGTAATTCTTGAGGGTCTGACGGAAAAAGAATACCGCAAAAACCGTGTGTATCCGAACGAATTCACTGCCATGGTATTTACCAGCAAAAATGCAGTGGATCATTTTTTTCGCTTATGTGCTGAAATGCGCATAAAAATGTCGGAAGAAACCAAGTATTTCTGCGCAACAGAGGCGATTGCCAACTATTTGCAGAAATTCATCATGTTTCGCAAACGCAAGGTGTTTAACGCTACTAAATCCATTACAGAACTCAAGTCTTACATTATCCGTCACAAGGACGAAAAATTTTTCCTGCCCACCAGTGACCAGGGTAACTCTGAAGTGATGCAGTTCTTCAAGGAACTCAAGGTGCCCATACAGGACGCCATTATGTATCGCAACGTCAACACGGATTTGGCGCCATTAAAAGACATTAAGTATGACATTATTGCCTTTTTCTCGGCCTTAGAAATCAAATCCATGTTTGATCAGTTTCCAGAGTTTAAACAGGAAGACCGACGAATCTGTGTTTTTGGCCAATCGGCCTTGAAAGCCGTGACAGAACGCGGAATGACCGTAAACATTCAGGCAGGTACGCCAGAAGCGCCATCCATAGCGGTGGCCTTGGAAAACTACTTGAAAAATTCTAACAAAAACTGAGCAAAGTTAGTCTGGTAAATTTTTGGCGAGCCATTCCATTTGATAACGGGATGGCTCGCTTTTTTTACAGGCCTGGGTAATTTTTTATGGGCCTAAATTGGGTGAATAAGCTGCCCTGATTTGGTATTCCCGTTTGAATCAATGACCTTAGCGCCATTATTCAAACATATAGATCTATTGATATGGAATACCGTCGTTTAGGTAAATCTGGTTTACAGGTCAGCGCCTTGTCATTTGGTTCATGGGTCACTTTTGGCAAACAAATAGGCGATGAAACAGCAACTGAGCTCATGAAAGTCGCTTATGATAACGGTGTCAACTTTTTTGACAATGCAGAAATATATGCCAGAGGCGAAAGCGAACGCGTCATGGGCCGCATTCTAAAAAAAATGGACTGGGAACGAAGTTCCTGGATGGTTTCTTCCAAGGTGTATTTTGGAGATGGCGGTAAATTGCCCAATCAAACTGGTTTGAGCAGAAAGCACGTGATGGAAGCATGTCATGCCGCGCTGCAACGTTTGCAGGTGGAGTACTTAGACCTGTTTTTTTGCCATAGGCCTGACAAAAACACGCCCATAGAAGAAACCGTATGGGCCATGAACCACTTGATTGCACAAGGAAAAGTGCTGTATTGGGGTACTTCGGAGTGGAGCGCCCAGGAGATCATGGAAGCACACATGGTAGCCCGCGATAACAGGCTCATTGGCCCGGTCATGGAGCAGCCGCAGTACAATATGTTCGTTCGCGAAAAGGTAGAGGTAGAATACAGTCAAATATACAAAACCGTAGGCTTGGGCACCACGATCTGGTCGCCCTTATTTTCAGGCATATTGACAGAAAAATATTTGGAGCGCTTCCCGGAAGGCACCCGTATGGGCATTGAGGGTTTTGAATGGCTCAAAGAACGCAACTTGACCCCGGCACATATCGAAAAAGTACACCAATTGAATAGCTTGGCTAATGAGATGGGGGTAACACTACCCAAATTGGCCATAGCATGGTGCCTTAAAAATCCCAATGTCAGTACGGTCATTTTAGGGGCTTCCCGCCCAGAACAACTCAAAGAAACCTTAAGCAGTTTCGAGGTGTTGCCATTGCTGAGCGCAGAACTCAACACTAAAATTGAAGAAATATTACAAAACAAGCCTTCGCACCCATTATTTTAATGCTTGTTTTTATGGTTGAAAACTGATTCTGTGGATGAATATCTTACTTGCCTTTATTCGCATGGTACGGCTGCCCAATTTGGCCATTGTGTTTCTGACACAATTTCTGCCTTATTGGTTGGTGTTAAGACCTGCTATATTAAAAGCAGGAGGGATACCATTGCTGACAGAGCGGAGCTTTGGGATGATTGCAGTTGCAACCTTGCTAACCACCTTGGCAGGGTACATTCTTAATGATTATTATGACCAGGAAATTGATGCCATAAATAAGCCCAATAGAGTGTTTTGGGGAAAGATGGTGCCCGGTTCTGTCGCTTTGGCAATTTATGCTGTGCTGCTCACCGCCGTTCACTTCATCGCTTTTCTGATTGATTATGAACTGAAACCAGCCAATCGTTGGCCACTGTGGGTTTTCCCGGGCGTATCTTTTTTGCTTTTTTTATACGCCTGGCAATTAAAATGTACCCCTGTAATGGGCAATTTTATGGTTTCCTTGATGTGCGGTATCGTGCCAATTATCGTATTGTTTCCAGAAGAAAGGGCTATTTGGCTCAGTAGTTTTCAACAACCGGATATTATTCAACAGGCTTCTGGATTGGTATGGCTGTATGGCCTGTTTGCTTTTGTTACCAATTTGCTGCGCGAACAAGTCAAGGATCTGGAGGATTTCACGGGTGATGCAGCCTGCGGTTGCACAACCTTGGCTGTTTCACGAGGAGTACGTTACGCCAAGAAGCCGGCTGTTTTTACCGGTGTTACTGTGTTTATTCTTATTTTTCTGCTGCTGTATTTCTGGCAAACCACTGGTGCCACTCTTTTGCAGCTCAGTATTGGCGCTTTATTGCTTCTCTTGCCCGCCTTTTTGGCAACCATTTTGATTTACCATGCCCGAACCAAGCGAGACTTTACCCGTGCCAGTGCACTCATAAAGGTTGTAATGTTCGCAGGCTTGTTCCTTTTATTACGATTATGATTGTTTTTGCTCGACCCATTATTTTGGCCTCAAAAAGTCCGCGACGCAGCCAACTGTTGAACGAGGCCGGCTTCAACTTTACGGTACAGGCTTTTGATGTAGATGAGGCTTTTGACCCCAACATGCCTGTTGAGGAGGTGGCTCCCTGGCTCGCACAAAAAAAAGCCAATGCTGCTGCGCATTTAATTAAAAGCCAGGAAATCATATTAGCTGCCGATTCAGTAGTCATATTGGATGGTCATATTTATAACAAACCTGAAAGCCCTGAAGAAGCCTTCCGGATGATCCGCCATTTGTCAGGAAACCAACATACCGTTATCACTGGCGTATGCCTGTTGGCCAAAGAGAAGGAAAGGGTGTTTTCCGGGCTAACCAAAGTGTGGTTTGCCGATTTAACGGATGAAGAAATCAATTACTATATAGAGCGTTGGAAGCCATTTGACAAGGCAGGGTCTTACGGTGCCCAGGATTGGATTGGGCACTGCAAGATAACCCGTATAGAAGGCACTTTTCAAAATGTGATGGGTTTGCCGGTTGATTTGGTGTACAAAGAACTGAAAGAGGAGTTTTAGTAGTTTTGTTGGTATGAAAAACATGAGCCACCCCAAAAATTCGGGATGGCTCATGTTTAGCATCAATCGGGAACTTATTTTATCCTTCCTAAATAAGGGCATTAATGGCAAAAAACAGGACAAGATAGATCCATAAGCCATCTAAAAAGTGCCAGTAAATGGTCAACAACCTGAGGCTGAGCCTTTTGTCCGGATCTGAAAAATAAACCAGAACCGTAACTGGATCAATCATATTCTTTCTGGCGCGGCGCCAAAACAAATACAAGAATGGAAGGCCCCCAACTACGTGTGCCAAGTGAACAAATGAAATGACATACAGATATGCTGTTGTTGTAGAATGATTTAGGCCAATATTGTCCCTAAAAAGCAATCCCCACGCCACTGTTTGCATGATCATAAACAACAAGGAAAACCACATGGTATATTTCAGGTTGTTTTGATAGCCTTGGGTATCATCATTGTGGTAACAACGCCTGGAAAGGATCATGGTATAGCTACTGGCCAACAAAATGCCTGTGTTGAGCACAAACAGCAGGGGGACTTTTACCGGCGCAACATTCATGGTTACGCGGGTGTAGATGTAGGAGACAGTGAGTGCCAAAAACAAAAATGAAAGCCCAAACAATAGAATAAACAACATGATATTGCTGGGATGAAACATAAATTCATTGCTGGCATACACGGATTCTGTGCGTGATTGCGGTACGTTTTTATCTGCCATAGGATGCTTGATCTTGTTTTACAGTTCTTCTGCACCGCCAAAACCGATGACGCGTTTGGCCTTTTTTCCATCTCTGCGCAGGTCAGCCATTCTTATGGCAGTAATGGCTGCTTCCACTCCCTTGTTACCATGAATGCCACCAGCCCGGTCAAGGCCCTGTTGCTCATCATTGGGCGTTAGCAAGCCAAAGATGTATGGCCGACCCGAAGCGAGGCTCATTTGCATGAGGGCGTTGGCGACCGCTTGATTGATATACTCATTGTGGGTGGTTTCACCCTTGATGACACATCCCAAGCAAATAACGGCATCGGGATTGTGCCGGCCAGCCATGATACGAGCGCCCGCAGGCAGTTCAAAGGCTCCCGGCACTTGCGCAATATGTATATTTTCCTCTATCGCGCCGTGTTTGAGCAATGTTTCCTTTGCCCCCTCAAATAGAGCATGTGTAATATGGGCATTGTAATCGGAGACAACTATTGCGAAGCGCATTTCGCTGGCGTCCGGGATACTTTGCTCCTCATAAGCAGAAAGGCTTTTTAATGAAGTAGCCATTATATAAATGTGCTAATTTGTGAATGTGCTAAGGTGCTGATGGATTATTCTGACAGCCACTATATCCTCAAACATAATGGCTATTTAATTACTGATGCCCTAAACAAGCAACGGGGTCTTATGGTTGACCCACAAGACCCCGTTGTTGAAAATATATTTACAGTTGATCTGTTTGAAGGGCTATATTATGGCGTAACCACCTTGGGTTTGCGGATTTTGGCGTTTTTGTCCCCTTTTCCGGCGTCTGCCCAGATGGCTTTTTTGTTTTTCTTGGAGGTCTTGGTTTTTTCGGCCAGGTCAACGGCATTGCCGCTGCTAATTATGCCACCCGTAACGCAAAGCTGGGAGAGCTTCACTTTCTCTGTGGTGCCTGGCTTGTTCACCAACATATCCTGTTTGATCACGGATTTTTCCAGGATGCTCTTTACCTGAACTGCGGAGAGGCCTGGATAATAGGAGCGAAGGATGGCTGCTACGCCCGCTGCTGCCGGGCTGGCCATAGAGGTGCCACTGGCGTTGCCATATTTACCGTCAGGGATGGTAGAGTACAGTTGTACGCCAGGTGAGAAAAGGTCAACGTTCTTTTTACCATAGTTGCTGAAAGGGGCAAGCAGGTTTTCGTCTTTTTTATAGGACAAGGCACCGATTTCCATCCAGCTTTCAATATTTTTGGACTTTTTGAACAAGCCTTTTTTGACGGGCTTCAGCAGGTTGTCATTCGGGAAATTCGGGTCAGAATCATTGTTCTCAGCGTCATTTCCGGCTGCGTGTACCAGTAACACATCGTGGTCAGCGGCATACTGCATAGCGGCATCAACGGCTGCTTTGTCAGGGCTGTAACCTTTGCCGAATGACATGTTGATGATGCTGGCACCATTGTCCACGGCATAGTAGATAGCATTGGCTATGTCTTTATCGCGTTCGTCGCCATCAGGTACACAGCGTACGGTCATAATACGTACATTGTCGGCTACGCCGTCAATGCCTTTTCCATTGCCTCGTGAGGCAGCGATAATACCAGCAACGTGTGTGCCGTGAAAGGCATCCGGGCCTTCGTAGTCATTAGAGCCATAGTAACGCTCATTTATATTATCAGGGTTGTCGCCCACTACACCGCGAGGGTTATAATCGGGGTTCAAATTGTACTTGAGGCTATTTCCGGCCTGCTCAAGGGCTTCTTTTTTGGCTTCGCCCCATTGCTCGCGATCCGTAATGCCATTTGCTGCAAGTCGTTGGAGCATACCTACGGCTTTTTTGAGGTCTTCATCACTGCCTGGGTTTACTTTGGCTAAGTCATCAGCCGTGAAGTTTTTGCCAATCGCTTTTTCTACGCGATCAAAATGACCATCAATGGTTTTTAACTGCTCGGCAGTGGCGGCTACATCCTCCTCAGCTTCTTTGCGTTTTGATTCAAAGGCTTCTTTGACGCCCATGTAATAGTCATACTCTTTTTTGGCGTCACCGTGCAGGTTTTTGCCGTCGGTGCCCTGAAAGCGCTTGCTCAACCTGACATATTCACGGGTAAGTTCAAGGGTTTCATGGTTTACATTGCCATCTTTGCCACCCAGAAAGTTCCAGCCATGTATGTCGTCTATATAGCCATTGTTGTCATCATCTTTTCCATTTCCGGCAATCTCGCCGGGATTTACCCACATGACATCCTTCAGATCCTCATGATCTACCTCCACACCGGAATCCAGAACGGCAACAATTACAGTTTGACCTTTTTTTCCTTTTTCCTTGAGCTTGCGAAGGGTTTCGTTGGCGCCTGTACCGTTTACGTTATCTTTTGTAGGATCCAAGGTAAACCAGCTTTCGGGTGCTTTTGATTTTGACTGTGCAGTGAGCAACAAGCTTGAAAGGCTGAATACAACTACAGCCAATGTTTTTTTCATCGTCATTTTTTAAAAATTGATGCTGAATATGGTTAAAAAAATGCCGCCCAATGTTGATTTAAGGCGGCCAATTAAACGGCAAAGTTATGATTTAGTACATCAAAGGGGGCTAAAATAGACTAAATGGACAAATTGGCGTGCAGATGAAATATTAGTATCTGTAAAAAGATTCCCCAAAGTCATAGTCCAACATTACTTCATCCAATAAGCTGTCTTTACCAATAGTATAGCCATCTTTGAGGTCGTAGCCCCACATTTTGCCCAATGAATTCCAATATGTAGCCGTAAATCCCCCTCTTGTTTCTTTAATTACGGTATAAAACGGTTTGTCTAACTGGCGCTCTATCATTTTGATGAGCACCTTACCTTCCGTTTTGGACAGGTTTTTCATTCGCTCTGTAAATTCTTCTTTCAATTCCTTGTTCTCATGCTTGATATACCGCTTGCGTTTTCTTTTACTCATACCCTCTGTTTCGTCTTTGATCTGGTTGTACAAGTCAATGGCTTGTACCGCATACGGGTAAACCCTTTTGGCTGCACGGTAATATAGATAATACTGGCGTTGTTCCGAAAAATCCTTGAACGTACGCCTTGCTGACACCCGGTGAATGGGCAAGGACATTATATAGGTAGTATCTCCATTTTCTATTTCCCGGCGTGCCCAGGCACCACGGGCAGTTGAGTCAACCTGGGCATTAGCCCAAAATGACAATAAAAGGAAGGCGAAAACCAGGGTATTGTATGAGGGGTGTTGATGAGGGTTCTTTGTTTTTATCATCGCAACGTTTTTACGAAAACAGGGGCAAAAGTAACTTTTATTCAATGGATAACCGTACTACAATAAACGAATATACGGCATGTAATGATATGTCTTTTGCGGAAAGCATGTCTGGGATTTTTCCGCTTGGACCAAATATGCGCTAAAAGCGATAAGCAGACAAAAAATGAGCCACCCCGAATACTCGGAATGGCTCATGGTTTTTGGGTACACAGGGAACTATTCAGTTGCTAAAAGGGTACAATGCCCCCAGAGCAGATCAATTCTTTTTGCCTTCTTCTTTTTTGCGCAATTTTTCCTGTTCTGCCTTCACCTTGTCAAGGTCCTGTTGATCGGGAGCTGCCCCAATTGGTATTTCTCTGGGCACCTTCTCCGATGCGGGTTTGGTGCTGGGAGGAGTTGCTGGGGACTTTGGAACTACAGGTGTTGCACTGCCGCCCTTGTTGGGTTTTACACTCATGGTTTCTGGTTGGGGCTGAGTTTGTGGCGAAACGGTGGCAGTTTCCTCTGCAATGGTATTGGCCTTTTCCTGCTGGGCAGGCATGGGGTTGCTGCTTGCTTCGGGGCCACATTTGGCGGCACAGGTGAAAAACAGGGCCAGAATGGCAAAGAATTTAGTGAACGACAACGAGTTTTTCATGCTTGATGATATTATTGTGCTGTGATGATGCACGGACAAAATAAGTACCGGCATTCATCATACGGGTATCCAAAGAGATCTGTTGTGTGCCAGAAGGGGCATTGCTCAAGCGTTTTTCCTGAACCAGCGCGCCCGCCAAATCAAATACCTGTACTAATATATCGCCTTCACTTGCCTGGTTTAGGGTAATGATGGTGGCATCTTCAGCAGGGTTTGGCGCCATGCTCATTTCTGTCAGGCCAGCTGTGACATCTTGGTGGATATCCGCACTGCGGTCTTCTACTGCACCACCTGTAAAAGGGGTAAAGCCAAGTTGGAATACCTTTGCAGTCCAGTTGTGTGCGGTGTTGCCAAAGCTGGCGCTACCCCATACACGAGCAGGATTGCTGTTCCGACGGCGGGAAATGCCCGTATAGTCGCCCCAGCGTGATGTCGGGTTGCCCAAAGTAACATTGCCCGTGCCCCATCCGGCGCTGATCCAGCTCGGCGCGATCGTCATGGCATCGTTTACAGCCACGGCACCTACACCCGGGAAATTGCTGCTGTTACTGAATTGAAAACTGATCAAAACAGATTTATCGGTTGTAGTGGTGCCAGCCCATGCTACACAGGGATAAACCAAGTCCCAGCCGGCTGTCCAAATTTGCGTGCTAGCAATGGTCAAAGTGCTAGGGTTCAGGCGGTGATAATGCACACGGTTAAAGGTAGTTCCGGAAACTGCACTATGGAACACATAGTGGATTAAGCCGTTGAGATAGAAGGCGGAAATAGCGCGAGCATCATTCACTGCCAGCTTTATTGACGTGCCGCTCTGGCTGGCATTGGCCCCGATCTGGTATTGTGGGCATGCAACAGAATTGTAAACGATGGTTTCATTACTCGCTGACATAGCATTGGTTACCCGATAGAGTTTAGTGGCGGTGCCGGAACCCGTGTTGTGGCTCAAAAAGTAGATAGATGGGCCATAGTTGGCATTGTTGCCTGATGATACGGGGGTAATGGCAAATGGTGAACCCGGTAGGCTATGCCAGTACTGCCAGTTGACCGTGCTGCCGGAGTAGCCGGGTGTTTTAGGGATCTGATAAATCACGGAGTTGAGGTAGTTGCCCGCATTGTTGTACAAATTGCCGGTTACAAATACTTCTGATGTGGAAACACCGATACGAGGGTAATCGAGCCATGCGCTGTTGTTCAACGGATTGCCGGTGAGGTAATAGCTCCACCAGCCGCCTGTTGGGTTGTTGGTCTTGGAGAACGCAACCAAAACACGTGAATTGGCAGTAGTGCGGCCAACACAACATGTAAATATGAAGCGATCAGCACCGGGGTCGTAGATTACGTTTGGATCAAAAAAGTCATTGACCACACCCGCTGCTGCACCGCCAAAGCAGGTGTACAAGGTCCATTGGCCCAAAGATGTTCCGGAGGTGTTGTACACGCCAATTCGGCTGTTTACAGATACCACGATGTAACCTCCATTGGAGATGGCCATCGTGTTGTCCGGAGGATTGCCTGAGCCTACTCCTGTTGCGTTGAAACTGGATACCAAATTGGCAGCAAGGTCCTGGTTATCAAAAGGATTGGAGATTTTTCCCAATTTTGCTTCCTCGAAAGGGCGCATCAAATTGGCTTCTTCTTTCAGTTCCTCTGTTTCTTTGTCGTCTTCTTCCTCAATGCCTTCACAAAGGCGCAGGTGAGTAGGTTCGTTGAGATCGGCTGTTGGCAGTGACATAAACTCGGTGTAAATAGGCTTAATGTCTGCTTTGACTACTACGGGTACTGGCTTGGCATAGGCTTCCGTTTGTTGTTGTTTGGTTGTGGATTTCTTGGTTTTGATTTGCGCATCGGCACTAAAGGCAAAAAACGCGAGTAAAAGCAACAAAATTGAAGATCTAAAATTCATGATGTTAGGTAAAAGTTTGTGAAAAATGAAGACTGATGATTGTTCAGGGATTGTCAATATATTACCTGCAGGTGAATCGTTTTGACGCTGCAAATCTATGGGTACAAAAGTTCGCTGCACAAGCCCCCTCGATGTTGTCCTGCTTTATTTAACATTTTTTCTTTATTTATAAATTTTTAAAAAATTGATAATCAGTATCTTATAAAATATATTTTTTGGCGCACAAAAAAACGCATTACTTCCATAATGACCCCAAAAAGCAACTAAAATAGCATTTTGGTGTTTAAGGAACTGTTTAGACCACGGGCCTGCTTACTCCAATATGGCTCACATAGATCATGAAAAAGAAAATAGTTATAGCCGTTTCAGGCTCCTCCGGAGCCATATATGCCAAGGTGCTGTTGGATAAATTGTGCTACCTCCAAAATCAATGTGATGCTATTGGTGTAGTACTGTCCGACAATGCGTACATCAATTGGGAGCTGGAAGTAGGCTCTTTTGATGCGGCCTTATACCCCTTTGATTTTTATAAAAAAAACGACTTCAATGCTCCCTTTGCATCAGGATCAGCCAAATATGATACCATGATTGTTTGTCCGTGCAGCATGGGCATGCTCAGCCGGATCGCAAGTGGCATCAGCAATGACCTTATTACCCGTGCAGCCGATGTGGTACTTAAGGAACGCCGGCGCCTTATATTGGTTACCCGCGAAACACCCTTAAGCCTGATCCATATCAACAATATGAAAACAGTGACGGAGGCGGGCGGAATTATTTGCCCGGCTGTACCCTCCTTTTATTCCAAACCCGAAACGGTGGAGCAGGCAGTGGCCACTGTAATTGACAGGGTACTGGACATGGCTGGCTTAACCATAGAAAGCTTTCGTTGGGGAGAATAGACATTTGCCGGGAACTTTTTCTGCTGATTCCCGGTATGGTTCTAAATTCTCCAATACCTTTGCGCCTTTATGAAAAAGAGATACCTCGTTACTGCCGCCCTACCTTATGCCAATGGGCCACTGCACATTGGGCATTTGGCCGGAGCCTATTTGCCTGCCGATATTTTTGTGCGCTACCTTCGCCTGATGGGGCGTGATGTTGTCTTTGTTTGCGGATCCGATGAGCACGGTGCCGCTATTACGGTAAAAGCCCGAAAAGAAGGCGTCACACCCCGTGAGATCGTCAATCATTATCATGCCATTCTGCGTGATACTTTTGAAAAAATCGGCATCTCCTTTGACATATACCACCGTACCACGGAGCCTATTCACCATGAAACATCTCAAGATTTTTTCAGAAAACTATATGAGAAAGGCGAGTTTACGGAGGAAATCACGGAACAATACTATGATGAGGTTGTGGGACAGTTTCTTGCTGACCGCTACATCATTGGTACCTGCCCCGTGTGCAGCAACCCCGATGCTTATGGCGATCAGTGCGAGCGCTGCGGCTCCTCTCTTAGCCCCAATGACCTGATCAACCCGCATTCTACGCTCAGCGGTTCCGCTCCCGTCAAGAAGCCCACCAAGCATTGGTTTTTGCGTTTGGATCAGCACGAGGCATGGTTGCGTGAGTGGATCAACTCCGGCACCTTAAATGGCAAGCCATTGCATGACCCCTCCTTGTGGAAAAACCACGTGCTGGGCCAATGTAATTCATGGCTTGAACAGGGATTTCAGCCTCGTGCCATGACCCGTGACTTAGACTGGGGTATTGATGTGCCGCAAGAGTTGGAGGGGTCAAAAGGTAAAAAGCTCTATGTCTGGTTTGATGCTCCCATCGGCTATATCTCTGCCACAAAACAGTGGGCCATTGAACAGGGAAAAGATTGGAAAACCTATTGGCAGGATCCTGAAACGGCCCTCATTCATTTTGTAGGGAAGGATAATATCGTTTTTCACTGTCTGATATTCCCTGCTATCTTAAAGGCGCATGGTGATTTTGTATTGCCCGTTAATGTACCCGCCAACCAGTTTTTGAACCTGGAAGGCAGGAAATTATCCACTTCAAAAAATTGGGCCGTATGGGTGCATGAATTTTGCGACAATTTTAAGGGGCAGGAAGATACCTTGCGCTACAGCATGATAAAAATAATGCCTGAACAGCGCGACAGTGATTTTAGTTGGGATGGTTTTCAGGAAAACACCAATAATGAATTAGTAAACAATTTGGCTAATTTCGTGAACCGCGTATTGGTTCTGACACATAAATATTACGGAGGCTTGGTGCCTGCAGTGAACCCTGATATCGCCTTTAAAAGCGGTTGGGAAACAGATAAAGTAGGCCAATACAATGAGGAACTTGCCCTTTTGCACAAAAAAATAACAGAAATGGGGCAGGAAATCATGCGGTATAATTTCCGTGAAGCCTTGCGTATGCTCATGGAGATCAGCAGCGCAGGCAACGCCTTGCTACAATTTAATGAACCCTGGAAAACAGCAAAGGACAATCCTGCCATGGTCAAGGTAGTGATGAATCTTGGTGTGCAGTATGTGGCTGCATTGTCAGTTGCGGCCCGACCGTTTTTGCCCTATTCAGCAGAGCGCTTACGCAAAATGCTCAATTTGGGGCCATTGCGGGATGATCGCGAATTGCTCGCCGCGTTAAATGAATTAATAGAGGGAAATCCCATAGTGCCCGACAATCATGCACTGAACCAACCTGAACATTTGTTCAGTCGTATTCCCAACGAAATAATAGAAGAACAAAAACAAAAATTGATGCAAAACGAACCTGCAAGCAGCAATACCGATGAGGCTGCAAATGCTACCCCGGCTGCTACGCCTGAAGTGGCCAATTCAGTGTATGCTCCTATAAAAGATAACATCAGTTATGATGATTTTGCAAAGATGGATATTCGAACCGGCCGTATTGTAACTGCGGAAAAGATCGAAAAATCCAAAAAACTACTCAAACTAAGTGTTAATCTTGGTATGGAGACACGCACCATTTTATCTGGTATCGCGGAGCATTTCAGTCCCGAAGAGGTAGTAGGAAAGCAGGTGATCGTGTTGGCCAACCTGGCGCCAAGGGTCATGATGGGCACTGAATCACAGGGTATGATCCTTATGGCTGAAAATGCGGAAGGGCAACTGGCTTTTGTTGGTCCGCCGGAAGGCTGGCCTGAAGGGATGGGCGTGAAATAAAATAATCGTATAAGTTTTTTTATAAAAAGCCCCTTTATTACATCCGTTCAGGCATTTCAATGCCCAATAACTTCATACCAGATTGCAGAACCTGTCCCACTGCTCTACTTAGTTGGAGGCGAGCCAATTTGGCTGCTTCCGAGTCGGCACGTATGATTTGTACATCGTGCCAAAACCGGCTGTATTTTTTTGCCAAGTCGTAGCAGAAGTTGGCAATCAATGAGGGGTCATAGGACTTTGCCGCTGTTAGCAACAAAGCGGGATATTCATGCAGGCTGCGGAGCAGATCGCGTTCTGATGGCTCAAACGCAGTGTAGGTTTGTGCCGGGGACCAATCTGCCACTTCATGGTAGTATTTGTTCAAACCATTGGTTCGTACAAAAGAGTATTGAATATAAGGGCCTGTTTGACCTTCCAGACTAACGGATTCCTCGGGGTTGAAAATCATTTTTTTGTGTGGATGCACCTTAATAATTAAGTACTTAAGGGCCGACAAGCCAATTTTGTGGATCATATCGGCGCGCTCGCTTTCTGAAAAAGCTGCCAAATTGCCACGCGATTCGGCCTCGGTTTCGGCAAGGCGTATCACTTCGGCAATCAGGTCATCGGCGTCAACCACAGTGCCTTCCCGCGTTTTCATGCGGCCGGTTGGAAGCTCAACCAATCCGTAAGATAAGTGATAAAGTCCACTTGCATAAGAATCGCCGAGGCGTTTCAATACCTCAAAAAGCACCTGAAAGTGATAGTTTTGTTCATCGGCTACCACGTAAACAGCCCGTTCACAACCAAAATCGGCGTAGCGCATGCGCGCGGTGCCCAGGTCTTGTGTGATATACATAGAGGTGCCGTCAGAGCGCAGGATAACTTTTTGATCCTGACCGACATCGGTTAGGTCAACCCAAACGGAACCATCTTCTTTTTTGAAAAAGACGCCCTTTGTAAGGCCCTCATCCACAATGTCTTTTCCGAGTAAATAGGTGTCACTTTCATAGTATAATTTGTCGAAAGATACGCCCAGGTCGCAGTATGTTTTGTTGAAGCCATCATAGACCCAGTTGTTCATTTGTTTCCACAGGGCAAGCGTTTTGGGATCGTGGTTTTCCCATTTGATAAGCATGTCGCGGACTACGGCACCGAGTTTGGAGTATTCGTTGAACCACTTGTTTTTAAAGTCCTTAAAAAAGTCTTTTTCGCTTTGCTCTGTCTTTTTGCGGCCTTCAAAGAGTGCTTTGGCGCTATCACTTTTTTGCCACTCCTCGTATTCGGCCTTGGTTTTTTGTTCAAAAAGCACATAAAAATCACCCACCAAATGGTCTCCTTTAATGCCGCTGTTTTCGGGGGTTTTCCCTTCGCCAAAGAGTTCCCATGAGGCCATGCTTTTGCATATTGCAACGCCCCTGTCATTGATAATTTGTACTTTAATTACTTCATAGCCAACGGCTTCCAGAATCTGGGAGCAGGACCAGCCCAATAAAATATTGCGAATATGGCCGAGGTGGAGGGGCTTGTTGGTGTTAGGAGAAGAGTATTCTACCATAACCTTTTGGCCATTGGACGGCTGATGTCCATAGGCTGGATCACCAACCACGGCTTGTAAAAATTGCTGCCAGTATGCGCCGCTGATCTCGAGGTTAAGGAAACCTTTGACCACATTAAAAGAGACAATATCGGCGACATTTTCCTGCAAAAAAGTGCCGATTTCTGTTGCTGTGGCATCAGGGGCCTTTTTGGACCATTTTACGATGGGAAAAATCACCACAGAGTAGTCGCCCGAAAACTCGGCTGGCGTGGGGTTGATTTGCACCTTTGAGGCGTCAAAAGATTCGCCATACAGGGCTTGTACAGCCTGGGCAACGGTATGTTGAAGGGTAGAAATGATGTGCATAGATATTGTTGAAATAAAAATTGCCTCGCAGGGGTTCCGCGAAGCAATCTTTATCTTTAGTGACCACGACTGGAGTCGAACCAGCACATCCGTAAGGACACTACCCCCTCAAAGTAGCGCGTCTACCAATTCCGCCACGTGGCCAATTCCAATTGGAAGGGTGCTTTTTTCAAAAGCGGGGCAAAGATATGTCGGGTTTTGAAAATAAAAAAAAGAAATGAAATTATTTTCGGGAAAGTTCCAGTGTCCAGTTTTCGCCCATGATTTTTCCTGATAGGCCGTCCTTGTTTTTTTGCGCGAAAATGCCTTTCCATGGTAGGCCGCAGGCATTGTGTATTTTGGCGCCGTCCAACCAGAGTTTGCCGCCGGGCTGCACGGTAATTTTGCTTCCTTCGGGCATGGACAGTCGGCAAGTGATACGCAAGGAGCCAGTTGGGGCTATGGTGAGGTTGCCTTCCAGGTCTCTTGCGCCCGACCACAGAACGGAGTCTTGGATGATCACGTCCATAGCAGGATTTCGCTGGCACCATTTGGGGACAATATATTTTCTGGTATGGTTTTTTTCTGCGGAAAAACCAGCATGTACTTTTCCGATTTGGCAGGGGGTTAGTGCTTCTTGATAGGCATTATAATCCATCATGTTATTGGTTGCCTGGGTGTTGCAGGGTGGGGTAGGGGTGTAGTCCCAGCAGCGGTTGGGATGATCTTCTGTATCGGGGCAGCCGTCATAGCTCCAGGCGTGATCAAGGTTGAGCAGATGCCCAATTTCATGGTTCATTAGCCCTACGTAGGCTGAGGCCTGGTGTTTGGTTTCGTAGATTCCGGCCATTTTGAGGCCATTGGTGAGTGCGATTCCCTGCCAGTTGGCACGATATGTTTTGCTTTTTATGCTATCATCGGGGTGTACCTGTATGAAGATGTTAAAAATGGAATCCAAGCCAATGCCATATTTCCTGATTAGATCGTAGTCATAGTTGTTTTGGTATTTGCCACTGGACACAAAGTAGTAGTCTTGGTCATTGTAATGGAAATAGATACCGTCATCATTGGATTTGGGTTGTGGGCACAGGACGTATCGGTAGTTTTTGGGCAGGATGGGCGTGCCGTCCGGCGAACGCCAGTTGCGTATGTTGGTGTCCATGCGCATATTGGCCACTTCCAACAATTGGCGTAAAAAAGGGCGGGCCTCCGATGCTCGGAAATTATGCGTGCTGTCTGCACTATTCATGACATGGAAATTGACCCGGATTAGTCGTACGGGCATGTATTCAGGATGTTTGGGATCGGGAAGATAACTCGCCCAATCCGTACAGGGATTTGCCCTGCCTGCTCCTTTTTTTGCCACGAGAGCGGCATCAGGTGGCGCGATGGCTGTTTCGTAGGTGTTTTTGCAGGACAAAATGGCTAAAATACCCATAGCCCAGATTATTGAAAATTTCATATTGATAGTTAATTTTGTAAATTCAAGGATTATTTGTTCCTTTACTCGCTCAATTTGACGCTTGAAAAAATTATTGGATACATATCAGTCCACCTCATCTATCACGATATGGCATCATTAGATACTTTTCAAAGCAATTTAGGCTACCGCAAAGCCGCCCACCTGCTTCGCCGTACAAGCTTCAGGTACACCAAGGCAAAAGTAGATCAATTGGCGTTTCAAACACCTGATCAAGCAGTAAACAGCCTGCTCACCATGCCTTTGCCTGTGCTGGACCAGCCGGTTTGGGACGATGTGAATACCACTACTATTGAGTCCGTAAAGTGGATCAACCCACCCGGGCTTACTGCCCCCGATCAGGATTTTAATTTGTCCCGCAGGATCGTAGGCTGGTGGCTCAATGAGGCACTGCATGATCCGGGTATAGGCCACAAAATGATCTTTTTCTGGCATCAATATCTGGCAGTATCGGTAAATACCACTGCTAATACCAATTTTTTTGATTATTTGTCGCTTTTGCGCTGGGGCGCTTTGGGCAATTTCAAAAAATTGGCCACCAAAATGATTGCGGACAATGTAATGCTCCGCTATCTGAACAATAATCAGAATACAGCAATCAATCCGAATGAGAATTTTGCCCGTGAGTTTTTGGAACTGTTTACCATAGGCAAAGGCCCCCAGATTGGTTCCGGTGATTATACCCATTACACAGAAGATGATATTGTACAGGCCGCCAGGGTATTGACTGGTTTTCAAAATGCCACCCGCTCCGCCACCACTAATGTTGACCCGGAAACGGGTATTCCAAGAGGGTCTGTTTCGCTAAGCCGCCATGACAAGGGGGAGAAAAAATTTAGTTCAAAATTTCAAAACACCGTGATTAAAGGGGCCACCACTGCTGCCGGGATATGGACAGAGGTGGATCAATTTGTTACTATGGTGTTCGCCCAACCCGAAACGGCCAAAAACCTGTGCCGCAGGTTGTATCGCTATTTCGTCCATCGCAACATCAGTGAAGAGGTTGAAAATGATATTATTGTTCCACTTGCAGATTTGCTCAGGGCCAACAACTATGAGGTATTGCCGGTATTGAAAAAATTACTGAAAAGCAAACATTTTTATGATCTGGATGATACCAAGGACGCGGATGAGATTATAGGCGGCCTCATCAAATCACCTTTAGAATTAAGTTTGCAGGCAATTTCCTTTTTTAATCTCCCAATACCTGATCCAATTCAGCAAAACAAGGCGCATTATATTGATTTTTATGGTGCGGCTATGATTGACCGTATGTTGGCCATTGCCAATTTGCAAATGTTTTATCCGCCGGATGTGGCCGGTTATGCTGCGTATCATCAGGATCCGGATTTCAGCAGGCAGTGGTTTAATTCGAGCACGGTGATTGCGCGTTACAAATTGCCGGCCATGCTCTTGAGTGGCAAGCGCACCATTGGTGGCTCGCCGACGGCCAGTATCGGCACAAAGCTCAATATTGCCCCCTGGGTCAGGGACAGCGGTATTTGTAGTGATCCTTCAGATCCTTATTTGTTGGTTAGTGAACTGACAGAATATTTACTGCCGGAGCGCCCCTCCAGTGATCGGTTTAATTATTTCTACAACGATATTTTTTTGGACAATCTGCCACCAGAAGACTGGACTTATGAATGGAATGCCTATAAAACGACGGGAAAGGACACGGAGGTGAAAATTGCCCTGGAGCGTTTGATCAACTACCTGATGTTTGCGCCAGAGTATCAGACTTTTTAGGTATAGTCAACACAAAGTGGTTTTGAATTTACTTGCATCCGTAAAGATTCAAAAATCACTTAAATCCCGATATAACATTCGGGTGGTCAATAGGTTATAAATGTTTAAGCAAGGCTTCCCGATAAGCATTTGCGTCCTTTATCCATCCTATGTGCACATCAGCTTGTGTATAAAAAGGCCTTCGGGCCTCCAAGCGTTCATGGATAAAGGACAAAAGGGCCTGGTCATCAAGTTGGGAGATCAGGGGGCGTTTGGCCCGACCTTTTGCAAGCCTTTGAAACAGCACTTCTTCGGGCACATCCAAGAAAATACTTTTGCCCATTTGTTGCATCTGGGCCAGGTTGTCAAAGAAGCAAGGCGTGCCTCCTCCGGTGGCAATTATGGCAGGCGCTATGTCTTTTAATTGCCGCAGGTATTGATTTTCCAACGTTCGGAAAACCTCCTCGCCCAGCGTGCTAAATAGTTCGCTTATCGTTTTTCCTTCCATTTTTTCGAGCCTTTGGTCCAGGTCAATAAAAGGGCGTTGGCTGTGCGCTGCAAGTTGTTTGCCCCAATAGGATTTTCCACAGCCCATAAAACCAATTAGAAACAGGTGTTGATTATGCATGGCACATCGTGTTCAATTCCAAAAAAATTACTTCCTTTGTTGCGCTTTGAAAGAATTTAGATCAACTTAATTTATTCATTATCAATTACATGTCACAGCGCAATATTCTATTTGCTACGCTAATATCCGTAGCCTTGGTGGCCATTTTGCATCTTTTGCCGACAACAGGCATTGCCATTGATCCGCAAATACAAAAGGCATCCCGTTGGATCGCCGTTGCCGCGTTGCTCGGTTTTGGCTGGGTGTCCAAGTCCTTGACTACCTGGATTTTGGTCAGTATGGGTATTGGCATGGCTGTTGGCTATGACCTGCCAAAGATTGGGGCAAACCTGGAAATTTTCAGCAAAATTTTTATACAGTTGATCAAAACGGTGATTGCGCCGCTGCTTTTTGGCACTTTGGTGGTTGGTATAGCGGGGCAAAGCAACTCAAAGCAGGTAGGGCGAATGAGTGTAAAAGCGTTCACCTATTTCACTGTGGCCACTTCTATTGCTTTGATTATCGGCCTGATCGCCATCAATGTATCACGGGCGGGTGATTTGCCACAAGAATTGAAGGACAAAGGCCAAACGAATGTCATAGCCACTATTCCCGCCAGTGAATTAAGCGTTAAGTTGGACTCCCTGAAAGGCACCTATAATTTGGACTATCATGGAAAAACACTTTCCATGGCACCCCAGAAGGCAAAACAGGACTGGAAATATGTCATTTTGCATATTTTCCCGGAGAACGTAGCAAAAATGATCTACGAAGGGGCGGTGTTGCAAATCGTGGTGTTCAGTTTGTTGTTTGGCTTTGGTCTTCGTCAGGTATCGGATCATCACCGCAAGCAGATGATTGACTGGTTGGAGGCTCTTACGGAGGTGATGTTCAAATTTACGGGCCTTATCATGTATATGGCACCGTTTGCGGTAGGCGGCGCTATGGCCTTTACCATCGGGACTATGGGGTTTGAGGTGGTAGGCAATTTGATCAAATTATTGGCTACTTTATATGTTGCCCTCATCGTTTTCATTGTTGCGGTATTTATTCCGGTTTTATTGTTGTTTCGCATACCTATACGCCAGTTTTTCAAAGCTGTGTACGAACCTGCTTCCCTGGCTTTTGCTACGGCCAGTTCAGAGGCGGCATTGCCCAAAGCCATTACGGCAATGGAAAATTTCGGGGTGCCGCGCAAGGTGGTGTCCTTTGTATTGCCCACGGGCTACAGTTTTAACCTGGATGGTTCCACGCTTTACCTCTCGCTTGCCTCAGTATTTTGTGCTCAGGCTGCGGGCATAGAATTGAGTTGGCAAACCCAATTGGCCATGATGGGCACCTTGTTGCTGACCTCCAAGGGCGTCGCGGGCGTGCCAAGGGCTTCTTTAGTCATTTTGGCGGCCACGGTAAACCAGTTTGGTCTGCCCGAGTGGCCTATTGCCGTCATTTTGGGGGTGGATGCGCTCATGGACATGGCACGCACCTGTGTCAACCTGATGGGCAATTGCTTAGCCTCCGCCGTGGTGGCTCGCTGGGAAGGCGAGTTCGATGACGCCAAAGCCATGCAACATTAATATACCCGGATTTATGTGATGTTTAAAGATTTACAGACGCGAGTAAACTCAAAACCACCTTGCGTTGACTATAACATACCAGGTCATTAACTACTTTATGATGATGAAACACCTTTTTTTGCTTATTACCCTGATTGTACTTTTATCTTCTTGCAAAAACTCAGCATCTGACAACGAGAATACATCGGATGCCCATGCCCAATTCACGGGGCCTATGCTTTTTGAAAAATTACCAACATCGCAAACAGGTATTGATTTCGTGAATACAGTGAAAGAAGATGAAACGCTTAATTATTTGACTTTCAATTATATCTACATGAGTGGTGCGGCTGCGGCAGCCGACTTTAATGGTGATGGGCTCATGGATTTATACATGTCAGCCACAACGGGAGAAAATAAATTGTACCAAAACAAAGGAAATTTCGCCTTTGAAGACATTGCAAAACAGGCGGGTGTCCAGGCTGGAGAGGGCGTAAAAACGGGCGTTTCCATCGTGGATATCAACACGGATGGCAAACCCGACATTTACCAGTGTAGAACGGGCAACACGCCCGAGTCCCGTGGCAACCTGTTGTTTATCAACACCACCCAGAATGGTGTGGTTTCTTTTGTGGAAAGCGCTGCCCAATACGGTCTTGTAGCCAATTGCCCCAGCACACACGCTAATTTTTTTGATTATGACCGCGATGGCGATTTGGATATGTACCTGCTCAACCATCGCACGGATTTTAATCGGACCAATGACATACGTGTTCGGCAAGATGGCCAAAAAGTAGTGCATATCACGGAACCTGTTGACCAGTGGACATCCGACCGTTTGTACAAAAACGAAGGAAACAACAAATTCACAGACGTATCCCAAAATGCCGGAATCATGAACTATGCCTATGGCTTGAGCGTGACGGTATTAGATGCCAATAGGGATGGCTGGCCCGATTTGTATGTGTGCAATGATTACGTAGAACCCGACAACTTGTTCATTAACAACAAGAACGGCACATTTACAGATCGTATCAATGATGTTATGCGGCATACCAGCACCTTTAGTATGGGCTGTGATATTGGAGATGTCAACAATGATGGACTGGAAGACTTACTCTCTGCAGACATGCAGCCCATCAATGATTATCGCCAAAAAGTAATGGCCACTTCCATGATTCCGGACCGTTACACTACCATGGTCAGTTATGGTTATGGCCACCAAATGATGCGGAATATGCTACAACTGAACAATGGTGACGGCACGTATTCCGAAATTGGCTGCCTTGCAGGCGTTTATGCCACCGACTGGAGCTGGGCCCCACTTATGGAAGACTTTGATAATGACGGCTATCGCGACCTGTTTATGTCCAATGGTCAGCGCAAGGATGTCAACAATCTGGATTATACCTCTTATTCCATTGATTCCATTATCCAGAAGGGTGGAGGGGCCAAAGAGGCTGCTGCTTTTATGAACAGCACCAAACCATTTGAATACCATAATTTTATGTTCAGAAATAAAGGCGACTTGACTTTTGAGGATGTTTCGATAGGGTGGGGCCTCGGTGAAAAAACCATATCCAACAGTGCGGTTTTTGCTGATTTTGACAATGACGGCGATCAGGATATTGTTGTGGTTAATTCATTTAAACCTGCTTTTGTTTACAAGAATAAAGCTCGCGAACTCGGAACGGGCAATTATTTACAGGTCAAATTAGAAGGTGGCGCACAAAATCCAGGCGGTTATGGCAGCAGTCTTCTTTTGGAAACGGCAGGGCACAAAATGACGGGTTCTGCCACCCCTCACCGAGGCTTTATTTCTGCCTCTTCCGATATTGTACATTTTGGTTTGGGAAAAAACGCCACCGTAGAGAAACTGCACATCCAATGGCCAGATGGTAAAGTACAAACGCTTGAAAATGTGCCAGTTAATCAAAAAATAACCCTAAAGCACAGCGATGCCAAGCCCGGAACACCCCTTACCGCTATGGTGGGCAAAGATGCCAAACCGCTTTTTTCTGATGTTAGCTCAAAGGCTGGAAGCCCTTATAAACATCAGGAAAATGGCTTCTTTGATTTTACCCGCGAGCGCCTCATCCCGCGCATGTATTCCAATAATGGCCCCTGCCTCGCAGTGGCTGACGTAAACGGTGACGGATTGGACGATTTTTATAGCGGAGGTTCCTTCGGTTTCCGGGGGCTTATTGGCATTCAACAGGCCAACGGCAGTTTCAAAACAGATGCCACTGCTTCCAAGTTGGATACGATATATGAAGATACCGATGCCATATTCTTCGATGCCGATGGCGACACCGATCAGGATTTGTACGTGGTGAGTGGTGGCAATGAAGCCCCCGTGAATTCGCGTTACTATCAGGATCGCCTGTACATCAATGACGGGAAAGGAAAATTCACACCTGTACCGGGCAGCCTGCCCACCGAAACCGAAAGCGGTGGATGTGTAGCCGCCTACGACTATGACACCGATGGAGACCTCGATTTGTTCGTTGGAGGCCGCGTATTGGCAGGCGGCTACCCGCGCACACCATACAGTTACATCATGCAGAACAATGGCGGCAAATTTTCCCATGTAACCACCTCAGCGGCCCCTGAATTTAGTCAAATTGGCATGGTGTCCGATCTCGTTTTCGCTGATTTGGACGGTGACAAAACGGCTGAAATGATTGTCTGTGGCGATTGGATGCCCATTGAGGTGTTTAAAATTGAAGGTGGAAAATGTACAAAAGTGACTTCAAAATATGGTCTGGAAAAAAGTCAGGGCTGGTGGCAATCCGTGGCTGCTGCTGACTTGGATGGCGATGGCGATATGGATTTGGTGGCCGGTAATACGGGCCTGAATACCCGCTACCGGGCATCCATCGAGTCGCCTATTATGCTGTATGCCAATGACTTTGATCATAACGGCAGTATTGATCCATTAATGGCCTATAAGGTAGATGGCGTGTACAAACCAGTTGCTTTCCGCGATCAGATGATCAAGCAATTGCCCATTTTGAAGAAAAAATATGTGCGCTATGCCAATTATGCTTCTGCTTCTATTGAAGATGTTTTCCCCAAAAAAGAATTAGAGGCGGGTATGGTATTGTCCGTTACAGAATTGCGCAATATGTGGTTTGAAAACCAGGCTGGAAAAATGATCCCCCATGCATTTCCCAATGAAGCCCAAACGGCTCCTGTGCGCAGCATTCTGGTGGCTGATTTTGATCAAAACGGCACTCAGGACCTGCTCCTTGCCGGAAACGACTACGGCACTGAAATAGAAACCGGGCGTTATGATGCTGGCAATGGAACCCTGCTACTCAATGATGGCAAGGGCCAATGGCGCTACATACCCAACCTGATGAGTGGCTTTTGGGCTAAAAAGGATGCCCGTGCTGTGCGCTCATTTAAAGCAGCGGGCGGTAAAAAAGGCATCATGGTGGCCAATAACAACGATAACATGCAAGTGTACTGGATGAACTAAATCACATGAGCTTAGATACCTCTGATACTATTGTGGCTTTGGCTACACCACCCGGACTTGGTGCTATTGGAATTATTCGCCTTTCAGGAGGAAGTGCCATTGCCATTGCTGACCGGATATTTAAAGGCAAAAAATTAACGGAAGTACGCAGTCATACAGCCCATTTTGGCCAAATCATAGATACAGAAGGCCATGTTTTGGATGAAGTGCTGACGACGGTATTTAAAAACCCGCACTCCTACACCGGCGAAGACAGCGTGGAAATCAGTTGTCACGGATCGCCCTATATTTTGCAACAGGTCATACAACTTTGCCTCCAATACGGCGCACGCATGGCCGGGCCGGGCGAATTCACGATGCGCGCTTTTCTTCATGGCAAATTAGACCTTTCCCAGGCTGAAGCGGTAGCCGATTTGATCGCCTCGGAAACGGCCGCCGCCCATGATGTGGCCATAAAGCAATTGCGCGGCGGATTCAAGCAGGAAATACAAAAACTGCGCGAAGAATTGATCCATTTCGCCAGTCTTGTGGAGCTGGAATTGGACTTCGGAGAAGAAGACGTGGAATTTGCCGACCGCGACGACCTTAAAGCCTTAGTGCAAAAAATCCGCAGCCACCTCGGCCCCCTTATACAGTCCTTTGCGCTCGGCAATGCCATCAAGACGGGTGTTACGACCGTTATCGCCGGACGGCCCAATGCCGGAAAAAGCACCCTGCTCAATGCACTGCTTAATGAAGAACGCGCCATTGTGAGCGACATAGCCGGCACCACGCGTGATACCATAGAAGAAATACTGAATATCAAAGGGGTACAATTCCGTTTGGTGGATACCGCAGGCATACGCGAAGCACAGGATGAGATAGAGGCCATCGGCGTGCAGCGTACCTTGGAAAAGGTTAGTCAGGCGAGCATACTTGTGTACCTCTGGGATGTCACCGGCGGCATGACCCTCGCCGATGTGCACCACGATCTGCTTACCCTGCTCCAGCCTCAAATCAACAAATCAACAACAAATCAAATCAACAACCTGCTCCTCGTGTGCAACAAAATGGACCGCAATCCCTATTTCAAAACGGAGTGGCTGCTGGATCCTACCCTGCCAGACATACACCCCTATCTGCTGCCTCCCAATGGTGAAACCCCCGACTTTTCCATATTTAAAACATGGGCGGAACAGCAGGGCTTTTCCCGGGAGGCGATTGTGCCGGTTTCCGCCAAAAGCCAGATGAATATCGAGTACCTGAAAGAAAAACTATTTGAATTGGCCGTAGGTGGCGCATCTGAAAGCAATGCTTCCGTGGTCGTGACCAATGCCCGTCACCATGATGCCCTCCGCCGCGCCGATGCCGCCCTCACCGATGTATTGGCTGGTTTGGATGCCAATATCACGGGCGATTTTATTGCACAGGACATCCGCCGCTCTTTGGCTTTTCTCGGCGAAATCACCGGAGAAATAGGCGTGGAGGATTTGTTGGGGAATATTTTTAGTAGGTTTTGTATTGGGAAGTAAGGCTATTCTCCTATTTTTGCTGTCGAAATGAAAAAGGGAATGACATTAATAGAAAAGAACAGAACTGGATGGACATCGCTCTGTCAGGCGCATGACGTGACCCATTTATACCTATTTGGTTCTGCCCTGACCAATCATTTTGACCAAAACGAACAAAGTGATTTAGACTTTGTGGTGGTATTGGATTCGTCACTTGACCCCTTGGAGCATGGTGAACATTTGCTGCAATTGTGGAATGGGTTAGAAGCCCTTTTTCAGCGCCCCGTTGATTTGTTAACCGAAAAGTCCTTGTCCAATCCGTTTTTGAAACGACAAATTGATGCTACCAAATACTTATTGTATGAACGATCAGGGGCGTAAATATTTGTATGACATATCGGTTGCCATCGAACATATTCGCGAATTCATGGCCAACATCAATACGTTTGAGGAATATGTAGCCGACAGAAAAACTCAAAGTGCAGTAGAACGCCAGTTGGCAATTATTGGCGAGGCCATCATCCAATATCGAAAATTAGAATCCGTGCCCATCCTGTCTCATGCCCATCAAATTGCAGGGCTTAGGAATCGCCTGATACATGCTTATGATTCTATCGAACCGACTATTATTTGGGCAATATTGCAAAATCACCTGACCATTTTAGATGAAGAAATAAAGGTCATTATGACCGGTTAAATAATATGGAACAAGAAACCAACTTACTCCCCGACAAATCGATATCCAAACCACGTAAAAGAATCCGTGCCCCAAAAACTGTAACCCCATCGGAAACGGCAGAAAATATGCCCAAAAAGGCTGCCATATCACCAACTACCCCACCAACAGCACCGGGAATAATAAAACGCGCTTGGGCATTTATCCATACGAATAGCGCTGTATTGGATTTAATGGTGAATACGCTGACCTTTTTGATTGTGGCCTGTTTTGGTACCTGGTTAGTTTTCAAGCAAAATAACCTGATGGAAAATCAAAATGCTTTGGTTAAACAACAAATGTCCTTAGATGAAGCAGGTCGCCGAAGCGCACTCATTGCCCTGATGAGCAATATCATGGATAAAGTAGATGATGAAATCAAAGACCAAAAAGACGATTTGCTGAAAAGAGGGCTATCTCGCGCAGCCGTAGACACCATGAAATTTTCGCTGAGTCAGTCGTTAATTGGGCAGATTGCAGCGTTGAGTCATTCGTTTAAGCCGTATCGGTTTATGGATGCAGATACGTTGATTGATAAGCCTTTGAGTCCTGAGCGGGGGCAGTTGTTGATTACGTTGACGAGGTTGCCGCTAAAAAATTCTACATTTTATCAGATTTTTTATTCCGCAACGTTTGAAAATTCTGATTTAAAGAGGGCTTCATTGAATCATGTTAACTTAAATATTGCTGAACTGAGTAAATCTAATTTAAATGAAGCTCAATTAGCCTACTCAAATTTGAAAAGTGCAAATCTTGGAAAAGCAACACTTGTTGGGGCAGATTTAGCAGAAGTGAATTTAGAAGATGCAAATTTGAGTGAAGCAAATTTAAGTGGTAGTTATCTAACGGATGCTTGTGTAAGAAATGCGGTATTTTTTGGATCAAACTTAGAATGGGCGTATTTGAAACGCATAGACTTTAGACAAGCAAGATTGAACCAAGCTAATTTAAGTAATACACAAATGTACGGGACAATTATGTCAATTCAACAAGCAAAAGTATTAAAAGCTCTAGGGTATGTTCAGATTTCTGTGTCAGGCTCATGTGTTAGATTGTATTCGAAAGGTTTAGTGAACATTTTTTGGCCTAACGGCCCCCAAACAAACCGGGCCGATTAGGCCAAAAAATGAGAACGGTCACCCGCTGGATTTTCAATTT
>CAZIKN010000063.1:0-32572 GCA_964539805.1 uncultured Saprospiraceae bacterium
GAGGTAGCGCAAGGTAACGCCTGAATCTTTGAGTTTGAAGGGCATGACCAACCAATAGGAATCATTGATCCATACTTTTTTGCCGATGTCCAAAAATTTTTTCAAGGAATCCGGATCGCTTTGTTCCACTCCTTTCAAGCGTACTTTGCCTTGGCCATTGTGTATGTTGACAATAATGTTTCGGGAGCCATCTTT
The DNA here is from genome assembly GCA_964539805.1 of uncultured Saprospiraceae bacterium. GTDB lineage: Bacteria > Bacteroidota > Bacteroidia > Chitinophagales > Saprospiraceae > M3007. Next base: position 196 of record CAZIKN010000063.1, read on the forward strand.
CCAGTCAATGCGCACATCACCGGTCCATTTGTCCCAAAGAAGGGTGCGGCGCCCAAAGAAGGTCCAACGCAGGTAACGCAGTTCATTATAGGTTTTTCTGCCGCCTTGTGCCAACATTACCTTGTCGGCAATTTCGATGGCCTTGGCGTCAGAGCCTATGGTGTCAAAGCCCGGCAGCTGCGGGTTGTCTGATTGGGCAGCGATGGGCCGGGCCAATCCCATGGCCAAATACAAGAGGATACAAATACGAAGCATAATGCGGCGGATTAACAGATGACAGCCCCTTCCTGATTGATGGCAGAGAGGAAAATCTCGCTTTCTATTTTATGGCTTTTAAAGGCTTTTTGCATGGCCAATCCGGCAGATTCGGCGCTCAGGCTATTGGCGCAGAGCGCAAAAACCGATGGCCCGGCCCCTGAAATGGTGCAGCCCAGGGCGCCTTCCTGCATAGCGGCTTCTTTTACATCATAAAACCCCGGAATGAGCGCTGCTCGTTGTGGCTCTATGATGACATCGCGAAGACAGCGGCCGATAAGGGCAATATCACCATTGAACATTCCAAGGATAAAGGCACCTAAGTTGGCATTTTGCTCAATGTGTTGTTTCAGGGAAATATCCGGCTTCAAGATGCTGCGGGCATCTTTGGTCAGCACCTCGATTTTGGGATGTACTACGGCCACGTACAAACCTTTGGGCACATGCAGACGATGGACATCCAGTGTGGCATTGTCCCGGATAAGTACTATGCCGCCTATCATACTGGGGGCTACATTATCCGCATGAAAACTGCCTGAGGCCAATTGTTCTCCAGCACAGGCAAACGGGAGCAGTTCACGTTTGCTCAGTCCTGTACGCAACAGTTCACTTACGGCCACCACGGCAGCCACAGCACTGGCAGCGCTGCTGCCCAATCCGCTGCCCGAGGGCATTTTTTTGTGAATTTCCAATTCGATGCCGCGCCCTGATTCGCCCAGATGATCCAAAAGCGCCTGAACCGCCACGCCTGCCGTATTCTGATGCGCCTCATACGGGAGCTTTCCCTGATGTCCGGTTATTTTTGTGATGCGCAGCCCGGGGCTGTCACTCTTTGTCGCCACGACTTCATCGCCGGGTCTTTCGAGGCAAAGCCCCATGATGTCAAATCCGATACCGACATTTCCGATGCTTGCCGGTGCAAAAGCTTTAATGCCCAATTTTTTAATGGGGGTTGATGAGGGTTTACTATCCTTTGCGTTTGCTCCTTGGTATGCTCAGGCGCTTACCTGGCAATACATTTTCAGTGGGTGACAGGTTGTTCAACAAAGCCAGTTCATTGACGGTCATGTCATATTTTAGCGCTATGGAGCGGAGGGTTTCGCCTGACTGCACCACGTGTTCAAAGAAATATTCCACGGTGGGCAGTTCTATCCCTTTGGTATTGTTGTTGCCTTCGCCGCTTACAGGGGTATCCTGCCATTGGCCTTCAAATGGGTCTTTAACGGGCTGAGGCACTACTTTTTCCTCCACAGGTTTGGCTACAGGATCGTTTTTGTCCTGCTCCAAAAAGTTGGAGCGGTTATCCGCGTTTTGTTGGCAATTGGAGATGTACAATTTCTGATCCACATAAATGGTTGCCGGGCCTGTTGGCGGCAGGTTGTTGTAAGAGCGGATGCAAGCCTCCGGTATGCCATAAAAACGAGAGATTTTGCCCAATGATTCGCCACTTTTTACCGTGTGGTAAAACGCGGGTTGGGTTTCGTCTTTTTTGGGTGCAGGCACCGCAACCGGATCGGGATTTACATACTCTGGCTTTGGGCCGGTGCTACCAGTGGTGTTGTGCACAATGGGGGCCACATAGCCATTGCCACCGCCAGAGTTCTGTGGGGCTGGATTGTTGGCCAATTTTTTGTCCTGGCGAATATGCTCATAAGGATCCACAGGCTTGGGTTGAGGTACAACCGTTTTGGTATTTTGCACCAGCGTGGCGGCATTGGCCGGCGGCTTTTTGAGCCAGATGACCTGACAAGCCTGCACTTTGTTGGGGTCCTTGATGTTGTTCCACTTGATCAGGTTATTGATGTCAATCTTGTACGCTTTTGAAATCAGATTGAGGGATTGGCCGCGTTGCACCACATGGTAGCCTTCGCCCATGGGCGTGCTGCATTCCTCTGTGGCGGGGCTGACCGCATTAGCATTGGGTGAAGGCGGCCCCAAAACGGCACTTTCCTTGTCATAAGGGTTCACGGGGCCTTTGGCCGGTGGCAAGGGTGGCATTTCATTGGCCCAAACGGATACGTTGGAACTGGGTGCTGGTTTTGGTTTGCTGGAGCATAGCCCTGTCAGGTAATCATCAAGGGCTTGGCCGTTTACCTTGGATAAGCGGTAATAATTATTTTCCGCTTCGCTGGCCGTACGGCCCGTTTTATCATTAGTCAATCCGAGGGTTGGGATGAAATCAAAATCCGAACGCTCGTCATTGCCACTGCCTGGTGTGCGGCGGAAAGTATATTCGTTGAGGCAGTTGTAGATTTTGATGCCGTTGAAGTAAACTGCCGAATTGGTATTGGGCGCGGCCAAATTGGTGCCATACACCAAGCTATTGGTATCCACGGCAAATCCGTAGCGCGGTGCCTTTACCTGATATACGGAACCGTATCGGGTAATCTGGGTGGCAGAGGTGAGCTGCATCAGCAGATAGCCTGATGAGGTTTGATGCACCATATACACCGGGCGCGCTCCGCTGTTGATGGCATCCACAAACAGTTCGTTCATGTTGAAATCGCGACAGCTTAAGGCTCCTTTGGGCAAATTGGCCATGCGGATACCTGCCCCGGCCTTCAAGAGAAAACGGTCGTCCGGTCGGGGATGAACGGAATACACCAACATGCTGTCTTTTTTGTAAGCATATCGGTACTCCAACTGGTCCACACAATCATAGGTGAACATGAGGTAGATGGGTGCTCCTCCTTGTTGTGCTGACAATGACAGAACAGCAACAAAGGTCAAAATAAAGGAGGAAAGGAGGTTTTTCATGCTGGTAACCATGTTTTTAAAAATTAAATTATGCGCCAAATGTATGGCGAAGCAGAATATTTATACCAACGCAAGGTAAAAAACATTCGTATTCAACATTTTAAGTTTAAAGGTCATCACCATTCCAGGCCGGGATAGGTCCTTTGCAGGTGCTGCATATCCGTAAGTATAAAGCCTAAGTGCTCCGTATGACGGCCTTCCTTGCCACCGCTTTGCATCCAGTTGTTAGCAGGCAAGCTCAGGGTGGCCTCATCAAGCACTTCCTTTATTTTTTCATTCCATAAAGGCTTGATTTTCAGCAAGTCAGGTGCTATATTTTGATTGGCCATCTGGGCATCCAAGTTGTTCGGGGTGCAAAGTTCGCCTGTGAACATCCAGAGTTCGTCAATGGCGTGTTGCATTTTTTCGTGGCTTAAAGCAGTGCCATCTCCCAGCCTGACAACCCATTCGGAGGAAAAACGGAGGTGATAGGTAATTTCCTTGATGGCCTTTTCCGCGATAGCCGCCAAACGCTCGTCATGGCTTCGCAACAGGCCCTGATAAAGCGGGTAATTATAGGCATCATAAAAAAACTGACGGGCTATGGTGAAGGCCCAATCCTCATTGGGTTGTTCCACGAGCAACACATTATAAAATTCATGTGCGTCACGGAAGTAGGCCATGTCATCCTCTGTACGGCCCTTGCCTTCCTGTTCGGCGGCGTAGGCGTACAGCATGCGGGCCTGCCCGAGCAAGTCCAGGGCGATATTGCTCATGGCAATATCCTGCTCCAAAACGGGGGCGTGGCCGCACCATTCTCCAAGACGCTGTGCCAAAATTAGGGCATTATCAGCAAGATGTAAGGTATATTGCATTATTTTGATGGGTTTTTCATAAATTTAGTGGCGCGTATTCATGTGCCGGGTGCTGGATGTGCCGCTATAGCGGGTTGAACAAGAATTGTGTTTGAATATTTCAGTATAAAATACAAAACTTGCCCCGTTTTAAGGGCTTGCACAAGCCTTATACCTTAATATTACATCAATTCAATTAAAATGTTCATATCAGGCATTCAACAAATTGGAATAGGCGTCAGCCAGGTACACGAGGCATTCACATGGTATCGTGAGCATTTCGGCATGGATGTGCCTATTTTTGAAGAGGCTGCTGAAGCAGGGCTTATGCTGCCCTACACTGGTGGCCAACCGCAATCACGGCATGCCATTTTGGCCCTCAACATGCGCGGTGGCGGCGGTATGGAAATCTGGCAGTACACAGGGCGAACCCCGGTTCCGCCCGCTTTTGTGCCCCAATTGGGTGATTTGGGGCTTTTTGTGACCAAAATTAAATGCACCGATGTTTGGGCCTGCTTCCATGACCTTCGCAAACGCGGCGTAAATATGCAAACTAACCCGGGTCCGCGCCCTGATGGAGAAGAACATTTTTTTCTCAAAGATCCCTGGGGCAATACTTTTGAGCTTGTTGGTGCCAAAGATTGGTTTGTGGGCAAGGGGCGCCCCGGCACTTACACCGGAGGCGTTTATGGTGCGATGATCGGGGTTTCCGATATGGCCAAAAGTGTTGCGTTTTACAGTGAAATACTTGGTTATAAAGAAGTTGTGTATGATCAAACAGGTGATTTCCCCGACTTTCACGGTGTGGATGGCGGTTTTGGCCCCTACAGGCGTGTGCTGCTGCGGCATCCCGAAAAACGCCAGGGGCCATTCAGCCGCTTGTTGGGCGATAGTGAAATAGAATTGGTTCAAAGCCTGGAACGCAGCCCTCGCCGCATTTTTGAGCACCGCTTTTGGGGCGACCTTGGTTTTATACACCTTTGTTTTGATATTACCGGAATGGCCGAGCTGAAAAAGTTCTGTTCTGAAAAAGGACATCCGTTTACCGTGGATTCCAGCGGCAGTTTTGACATGGGCGAAGCTGCCGGCTATTTTTCCTACATTGAGGATCCCGATGGCGCGCTCATAGAGTTTGTAGAAACACATAAAATCCCTATTTTGAAAAAAATCGGTTGGTACTTAGATCTTCGCAAACGCAGCAACCCCGCCAAACCCTTAGCCGTGTGGATGCTGAAGACATTGGGTTGGGGGAGGGTAAAGTAGAATGTGATAATTTAAGGAATGTGATAATGTGATAATTTAGGGAATGTGATAATGCAGGCCCCGCAACCAACAACCAACAACCAACAACCAACAACCAACAACCCCATCCCGCTGCATGAAAATTGTATTTGAAGATACACATTTGCTTGTATTGCACAAACCGGCCGGATTGAGTGCAGAGAGTGGTGATTTGCCTTATCCCAGCGCTGAAAAAGAAGCCCTGGCTTATTTGATGGGCCAGGGCAGGAAAAACCCTTATTTGAGGTGCGCACATCGGCTGGATCGGCCAGCGAGCGGCCTGCTTGTTATGGCCAAATCCAAATCAGCCCTCAGTGCGCTTATGCAACAGTTTGAGCAGCGCAGCGTGGAAAAGACCTATTTAGCCATGAGCGAACAGGCCCCTTCTAACCAGGCCGGCACGCTGGAGCATTGGTTGAGAAAGGACACAAGCGGCAGAAAAAGTTTGGTCAGTGATCAGCCCGAAGCAGGCGGGCAACTTGCTCGGCTGCATTACCGCATCCTGCAAGCCCATCCTGATCGCAGTTTGTGGTCTTTGCAGCTCGAAACAGGGCGTTTTCATCAGATCAGGGCACAAATGAGCCATGTCGGCTGCCCCATTATTGGTGATGTGGGGTACGGAGGCGTTTTTTGGCAGGAGCACCGCATACAGCTGCATGCGCACCATCTTGTTTTCCTGCATCCCAAAACGGGTGAAAAGATGATTTTGGACTGCCCTGTGCCCGAAAGTTGGGAAATAGACAACACAAAGTGGTTTTGAACGATTCGCGCCTGTAAACCTATAAAAATCAGGTAAATCAATCCCGGTAATCTCCAAAATCACTTAAATCCTGGTATATTTAGCCCCGCAGTGTTAAAACCCGTACTTGTTTTAATACATCTATTTCGCTATACAATCTTTGTTTTTACCTTCGCGACTTCTTAGAGCATGTCTGGGATATTCTTCTTAAACACGTGCTTTAAACGTCATTATTCATTATCAGTTTAAAACATAATGCAAGGATCAAAAATTACCATCAGCAGAGGCAAGTTGAAAGTGCCAAATGACCCGATTATCCCATTTATTGAGGGCGACGGCACAGGGCCTGACATCTGGGCATCCTCCGTGCGCGTGATTGACGCAGCCGTTGAGAAGGCCTACAAAGGGAAAAAGAAAATCGTCTGGCGCGAAGTGCTTGCCGGTGAAAAAGCATTCAACAAAACACAAAATTGGCTGCCACAGGAAACCTTGGATGTCATCAACGAATACAAAGTGGCCATTAAAGGCCCATTGACAACACCGGTGGGTGGCGGTATCCGTTCGCTGAACGTGGCTTTGCGCCAACAGCTGGACCTGTACGCCTGCGTGCGCCCGGTACGGTGGTTCAAAGGTGTGCCAAGTCCGGTTAAAGAACCAGGCCTCGTGGATATGGTGATCTATCGCGAAAACACCGAGGATATCTATGCGGGCATTGAATACCTGGCAGGTACTGACGAGTGCAAAAAAGTAATGCAATTCCTTGAAAATGAAATGGGTGTAAAGAAGGTTCGCTTCCCGAAAACCTCCTCTATCGGGATCAAGCCAGTATCTTCAGAAGGCACCGAGCGTTTGGTTAAATCCGCTTTGGAGTATGCCTTCAAATACAAGCGCAAGTCGCTCACGCTCGTGCACAAGGGCAATATCATGAAATTCACGGAGGGCAAATTCAAAGATTGGGGTTATGCCTACGCTGAGCGCGAATACGGCAGCCGCGTGTTTACCTGGGCTGAATACGATCGTATCAAAGAAACTAAGGGCGAAGATGCCGCCAACAAAGCACAAAGCGAAGCCATTGCAGCCGGCAAACTAATCGTAAAAGACGTGATTGCAGATGCCTTTTTGCAACAAATCCTGCTCCGCCCCGCAGAGTATGATGTGATCGCTACGTTGAACCTCAACGGCGACTATATTTCCGATGCCCTGGCAGCTCAGGTAGGCGGTATTGGTATCGCTCCCGGTGCCAATATCAACTATGTGACTGGTCACGCCATTTTTGAGGCCACGCACGGTACAGCACCCAAATATGCAGGCAAGGACATGGTGAATCCTTCATCCGTTATCCTGTCAGCTGTAATGATGCTGGAGTACATGGGCTGGGACAAAGCGGCCAAACTGATCGTGAAAGGCTTGGAGCGCAGCATCAAGAAAAAACGTGTAACTTATGACTTTGAACGCCTTATGAAAGGTGCAACGAAGTTGAAATGTTCAGAATTCGGCTCCGAAATCATAGCCAATATGTAAGCCGTTGATCTGTATAGTATTGATTTTCAATACAAAAAATAAAAAAGAGTCATCTCGAATTTCTCACAAGAAGAGAAACCTGAGATGACTCTTTTTTTTGAGATAACTCATCTCTGACAACCTGAACCATTTGTCATAACTCATAACTCATCATTCATCATTCATCACTCATCATTCATCACTCATTTATCTTTTTCTTGTCAGATTCACGCATGCCCTGACGAATTTCATCTTCTACAGAGTTTTTGGCATTGTTAAATTCGCGAATGCCCTTGCCAAGGCCACGCATGAGCTCAGGAATTTTATTGCCCCCAAAAAGCAGCAAAACGATCAGGAAAATAACCGTGAGTTCTCCGGCACTGAGGTTGCCCAAAAAAAGCAGAACAGTATTCATGGTGATAATTTTTTAAATGAAAAAATCGGTAGAAGTTTGTGTTGGCATTGGACTGCTTGAGCGGCACAAAGTTACAACAGAGTATGCCCTTATCCGCAGGTTTTATGGTTAAAACATCATAAAGCGCGAAAATTCTTCTTTTGCAGTGGAAAAAAAACCAATTTTGCCAAAGATTAGTCCATCATTCTTACCTTTATATACTTTGAGCTATTCGTACAAAATTGCTGTAATGCTGGCCCTGTATGCCTTGACCATAAGCCAACGCGCTGAATGTCAGGAAATTATCACAGGTGCGGCGCAATTGGACAAATACATCCCCATGCTTATGGGCAAACAGGTAGCCTTGGTGGTAAACCATACCTCCGTGGTTGGCAGTACCCACTTGGTGGATACCTTGTTCAAAAGAGGTGTCTGCCTTGCCAAGATTTTAGCTCCGGAGCACGGATTTAGAGGGGCGGCAGAGGCGGGTGAAAAAATTCGCGACGGGCAGGATGAGCGAACCGGCACACCCATTGTATCCATATATGGCAAAAAGAACAAACCCTCTAAACAGGATCTCGAAGGCGTTGATATAGTGGTGTTTGACATACAGGATGTTGGTGCCCGCTTTTACACCTACATCAGTACCCTGTTTTTGGTGCTGGAGGCCTGTGCAGAACATGGAAAACCCGTATTGGTTTTAGACCGACCCAACCCGCATGGGCATTATATTGATGGGCCGGTATTGGATACCCGTTTTGAATCCTTTATTGGTATTGCCCCGCTGCCCATTGTGCACGGTTGCACTGTGGGGGAATTGGCCTTGCTTTTTTGTGGTGAAAACTGGATTTGGCAGCCCCGAGACCGCCTGCGCCTTTCCGTGGTGCCCTGTCAAAACTATCACCACCGCAGGCCCTACGATCTTCCCATAGCGCCTTCTCCCAACCTGCCCAACAACAAAGCGGTGCTGCTTTATCCTTCCGTTTGTTTGTTTGAGGGAAGCACCTGGAGCCTGGGCCGCGGCACGGATTGGCCTTTTCAGGTGATCGGACACCCGGAGGTCGTGGGTGCATCATTCTCGTTTACCCCGCGCAGTGTGCCCGCCTCGCGCAAGCCGCCCCAGGAAGGAAAAACATGTAAAGGAATTGATTTACAGTATTTTACCATAGATTCACTCCGCCGCCAAAACCAAATTAATTTATCCCTTTTGTTAAATGCCTACCGTGATTTCCCGGATAAGGAAAACTTCTTTTTGCCCAATAAAAACCGCTTTTTTGAACTGCTGGCGGGCACGGACAAACTCCGCAAACAGATCATAGCCCAAATGCCGGAAGCCGAAATCAGGGCAACTTGGGCCGCTGATCTGGAGTTGTTCAGGGCCATCAGGAGGAAGTATTTGTTGTATGAGGAGTGAGGGGGATTGATTTATTATACAAATAATTTAAAACCAATATATTAACACCTTTTGTTTGCCATATACCACGGTAAGGTATTAAAACGGTTTCTAAGAGCATGTCTGGGATTTTTGAAAATTCGACGGGGTTCAGCTGGCAGAAACACCACCTGAACCCCGTCTCATGGTTATTTCCGAACCACGAATCGTTGTACTACACGTGCACCATTATCTGCTTTCGTTTCCAAAAAGTAAAGCCCATCAGATATGTTATCGGTCAATTCAAGGTGATACAAGCCTTCTCCAGAGCCTACTTTATTTTGCATAATTATTTGATTTTGAATTGAATATATGCTTATTGTCACTTGTTGCTCTTTATAATTGCTCAAGTCAATGAATAGGTCGTTTGCACATGGGTTGGGGAATATCAGCATATCATTGCTTTCTTGTACAAATGTATTATCTGTTCGGTTATTTGTGGTTTCTTGTTCCGGGCGAGTTGCGCTGCCGGTGCTTACAGAACAGGAGGATACACTTAAATAACTGTCATAATTGTTTGCTCCCGCTTTTGCCGAGGCCAGAATGTAGGCCTGATTGGCTGTTGGAGGCAGGGTATATTCAAAAGCATCTGATTGCCCACTGGCAATACCTGTACCGGTGCTTTTAAAACGAACGGAATAGAAAGGTGAAAAACTTGGCGAACGCATCTCATAAGTGCGCCCCCCCAAAGAGCTGTAGTTGGAATTAGCTGTTGAAGCTAATGCACTCACACCATTTGGTAACTGAAATGCGACATAGTTGATGGCATCCGCACAAGCATTGCTCACCTTTACGCGGTATGTTTTGTTTCCTCTTGCATCACGGGTGATACGCAAGATCTCGTATTTTACGCAGGAAATTGTTTTGCTTTCGCAGGCTGTTTCAGGTACCTCTGTAGAAATAGCTATGTCTGTAACAGCAATACCATTACCAATGCTGCCAAGCAAGGTAGTTGCTCCAGTTATCAAATTGATTTTGAACAAATTATCAAAAGTTGATTTATCAGTATTTGCCACTAAAAACGCGGTGTTTTCGCCACTATACTGATTGTGGGCTATATCCATATCGCTGCTTGGGTCAGCAAGATTTTGGATAATACCACTTGAACCTATGGTGTTCAAGGTGCCATTATTTGGCGGTATTTGGGTGGTTAATATATTTAAGGAATCATCAAAATTGTACAAAATGGTAGTAGTAGCCCCGTTAAAGCTATTGATATAGGCGCCGGTGCCTACAGAAGGGTTTTTGCCTGCATTGATGTCTGAAATAGCGAAGGCAAGGTCGTTATCAGTAGCTGCCAAGGCTCCTGTGACCGGATGGAGACGGAAATTTGAATTATTGCTGCCAGTTACGCGTACCCGATCTACTGTTGGGTTAAAGTCCATGGAGATTTTACCCATATTGGGTTTTAGTAAAATGGCTGCTGCGCCGACGGCAGTGGCAGTACCGGTCATTTGATCAATAGTGTATAAGCGACCTTCTCCGGTGGTAGGGTTGTAACCCAATCCATACAGATCACCAGTGGCGGGGCGGAAGTCAAGTCCTGATAGCAGTTGCCCGGCAGCCAGGCCAGTGACGGGCATAATACGACGCACGACACTGGGTTGATCTGTGTCCAATGCAAGTAGATTACTATTGGTAGTGAGCGCGAAAAACATGCGCCCAGTGATTTTTGTAGGTAATGTGCGGTCAATCATCAGTGCTATATCGTGTATAGGCAGTCCATTGCCAATATTACCCATTAAAGTGGCAACGCCCGTTGCCAGGTCAATGCTGTATAATTTATCCTGTGTGTCGTTGTTGGTATTGGCTGCCAAAAAGGCTTTATTGGTACGTGTGACAGCATCATACCAAATATCAATATCGCTTGAAGGGTCATTGGGGTTGAAGTTTATCCCTGTGTTACCCACAGTGTTCAAAGTGCCATTGTTAGGTGGTATTTGGGTAGTTAAAATGCCCAGCATATCATCAATATTATAAAGGGTAGTGCTGGTAGAGCCGATGTAACTATTAGTGTAGGCTACCGAACCAATGGATGGCACTGCCGCTGCATTCACATCTGAGGCAGCAAAGGATAGGTTCATATCTGTGGCAGCTAGTGCACCGGTCACAGGGTGTATGCGAAGGTTGGACTGGTCGCTGCCTGTCAAGCGGATACGATCCACAGTGGGGTTGAAATCAAATCCTATTTTGCCCATCCCGGGCTTTAATGCCAAGGATGTGACGCCAATAGCCGTAGCAACGCCAGTGCTTGGGTCTATGGTGTACAGACGTGCCTCTCCATTGCTGGCATTGTATCCCATGGTGTAAAGTTCGCCCGTATTCGGGCGTACATCAAGGCCTACAAGTGATTGGCCCGGCATGATGCCCGATACGGGCATTTTTTGCTGAATTTTTGAAGGATTTTGTGCATCAAAAGTCAGTAGGTCATTGCTCGTTAATGCAAAAATGGTTTGGCCTGAAAGGCCTGTAACACTTAAAGTTAACCAGCTGATAAAGCAAAAAAACAATCTGAATACTTTCATCGTAAGGTGATTTTATAGTGGAAATATTCATACCTACGAATGAGGGCTGATCTTGGTTTTTATGGTTTGTATAAAAAATCATAGCTGCAAAAGATTGAAAAACTAACAGGGTTTATTTTGCCTTGCCAGCACGGGTTTGGTGGCTTGGGGCCCATGTTGGCCGCCTTTATCACTACCGCCATTTTTGGAGGAAAACGGGGTCTGCAACTGCTCTGGGCTCGTCTGTTCCAATGGAAACCTATGAATTGGACGGTCGTTGCTGTGTTGTTGCCTTTTGCATTTGCCCTGCTCGGTGGCCTGATCACCCGAATTTCGGAGGGATTTTTTCCCGATTTTTCAAAAATGGGTACCAGCGGCGAATTTCCCGAGCTGAACATCATCGGGTTTCTGCTGTATAATATCGTCTTTTTCGGCTACGGTGAGGAGGTCGGCTGGCGGGGTTTTGCACTTCCCCACTTGCAGGGTAAATATAGCGCGCTAATGGCTACCCTGATTTTGTCGGTGTTTTGGGCGGTTTGGCACCTGCCGCTTTTTGCTTATCGGCCTGGGTACGCCGCGATGGATATGGCCGGAGCGGCGGGCTGGTTTTTTAGCATCGTGGCGGGTGGCGTGTTGTTCACTTGGCTATTCAATGGCTCGCGGGGCAGCCTCCTGGCCTGTGCCCTTTTTCACGGCCTGACCGATGTGGTTTTCCTCTGCGATTATGGTAGTGACAACATGATGCAATATATTGGCATGTTGGTGACGCTTTGGGGCGTAGCTGTGTTGTTAATTTGGGGCTGGCGAGAATTAGGGCCGGGTGGCAAGGTAAAACGGTATTAGGGTGTGCGCCAGAATGGTTTGCCAATTTGTTTATCACGTTCCTTACCAAGCTTCAATGATCTATAAAACAAAGAATTATACAATTTATTTAACAGGACTTCCCGGACAACAGGGTTTTCCCATGTGCCATTTTCTTTGTAAACTTCGAAGGGCTTGGAAAGGTATATATGGGTGTCGAAAATGGGGATTGCAAGAGATTGCTCACCGTCACCCAAAGTATGGCTGGCATCTTTTTCCGCAATGCTTTTTTGAATACAATCAGCAATATTTCTGTCCAATTCCGCTTTGATCTCAGGAAGACTGTAGTATTCCCGCAACAATTCCAAATAGATGTCTTCCATTTGATACGGCTCAAATATTGATGAATTGATCCATACACCTATCTGGCAGGTATAATCCAAGGCCATTCGGGTACCTTCTTTTTTCTTGATTTTTCTAATGCTTTTATGGTCTGTTCTTGATTGCAATTCAGCACCTCCTAAGCCACATAACACATAAGCCTTTTGTTTTCGTATTCGAATATGAAACCATCTAAGCATTATGTATTCAAACCATCTTTCTTTATGGAAATATAAATTTGACAATCCTTGCAACGCATGCTCTGTATGTATGGCATTCGACGAATGCCGGCCAAAACTAGAGTTTTGCCATGTAATATTTTTCTTTTCCAACTCGTATAATTGGAGAAACAGGCGCCGGGCTTTTTTGTAGCGCATATCCCACATCAATTGGTTTGCATACGCATGAAAAAACCTTAAATTGCATTGCTCCCAAATCGGCCCTTGTTCCAACAATTCCTTCCTGAGTTTCTGTACGGAATCTTTATACATTTTGATTGTCTCCTTTTTTTCAGCATCACTAAGCTCATCATCTTGGGGGATGCTGCGTGTATATTGCTCATAAAAGTGAAAATAACGCTGACACTTGTCTTCGGGGGCAACTTGCGCTAACAACTGACAAATCTGGACCTGAAAAAGTATGATTAAAAAGCGTTTCATATTGTGGGCAATTTTAAAAGCGTGATCACGTAAAGAAATGTAAAAATTCAGCCACAAATATAAAAAAACAAGCCGCCCCAACCAATGTCAGGGCGGCTTATCTTCATCCTTCATCCCTCATCCTTCATCCCTCCATCAAAGCCTCTCCCAATCCTTAAAAAGGGAGTATTTTATGGCTTCTACTTTGGTGCGGTATTCCTTCCAGGGGCCATCAAAGAGTTTGTTGATTTTGTTTAGTACATCCTCGGTGTCTTGTTTGGCAAGCATGATGGCTGTTTGCGCTGCCGCATTGGGGGCACCGTTGCTGCCGCCGATGTATGACCTTGCCCTCCAGTATTTTGAATTAAGGCCCTCGTGGCCCGGCTGAATGCCTTTTGTGTCTTCTTTGTGGGAGAAGAAACGTTCTTTCAGTACACTGATGGAGTCACGGATAGGTTTGCTTAGTTTGCCCAGGTCTTTTTTCACGCTGTCTGGCACATTGGAAAAGGCATCATCAATGAGTTTGAGCGTTTTTTCTGCTTCCTTGAGGCGGTCATAAGCCTTGGTGGCTCTTTCTACGGTAGCGAACATATCGCGGTAGGCAGCATTTTGGGCCTCCAGTTCAGCGGCATTGAACTTGAGGCGGGGGTCCGCCATTACTTTTACCATGGTGGAGTCGCGGTAGCCCTGATAGGTGACCACCACTTTGTAGTCGCCGGGTAGCACTTTGGGGCCTCCGCCGGGCTCGAGCTGTTCTTTGTCAGGCTCGTTTTTGCTTGGGAAGCGCACGCCGCGGGTGTCCATATTCCAAAAAGCCGCGCTGAACATGGAGTCCACATTGGCTTTCCAGCGGCGCAGGGTATCGCCTTTGGCATTAAACACCATCACAGTGGCTTTTTCTTTTTTGGCATCTTTGCCCGCTGCGGCTGGGCCACCGCTCTTGCCGGCGGTGGCTTTATCTTTGTCCATTGCGGGTTTGTCCTTTTTATCCTTATCTTTTTCTTTGTCCTTTTCCCTGGCTTCTTTTTCGGCCTTTTCTTTTTCGGCCTTTGCTTTCTTTTCTTTTTCTATTTGCGCAAAATTAGCCCAAATAGGTATGCGCACGCCTGGCCATTTGTTATCGCCCTCATAAGTGGCATCTACTGCAAAACGCGGCCCGTCAAAGGAGCGCATTTCAGCCTGAATACCTGCTTGTGGGGTAAACAATTTGAAGGGTTTATCCAAAATGGCGGCACCGGCGCGGGCCATTTCACGAAGCGGGCCTAAGTTGTCCATAATCCAGATACCGCGACCAAAGGTACCGAGTACAAGGTCACCGTCGCGTTGTTGGATTTTCATATCATACACGGGCACGGAGGGGAGGCCACCGCCCTTGCCCGGAGTGGGAGTAGGCCATTTTGTCCAGTTATTGCCGTGATCAAGGGAAAAGTAAAGTCCAAAATCGGTGCCGAGAAATACAAGGTCCGGTGTTTCGGGGTCTTGGACTACGGAGAGGCAAAAGCCTGATACATTGCGTGGGAAAGCAAGGCGGCGCCAGCTTTTGCCAAAGTCAGTGGTGTGGTATAGGTAGGGGTTCCAGTCGTTTTGGCGGTAATTGTTGAGGGCCACAAAGGCTTCCCCTGCATTTCCGGGGGATGCTTCAATAGCGGCGATCCAGCCATTTTTTGGGGCTTCGGGCAATCGGCTGGAGCAGTTTTCCCATGTTTTGCCACCGTCGCGGGTGAGTTGTACATTGCCATCATCAGTACCTACCCAAATGACGCCACTTTGTACAGGGCTGGGATTAATGGCGATGATGGTGCAGTGGTTTTCGGCATTCGTGGCATCCATAGTGAGTCCTCCCGATATGTCTTGGTGCATTTTGGAGCTGTCATTGGTGCTCAGGTCGGGGCTGATGATCTGCCACGTCTGTCCCAAATCCGTTGAGAAATGTACGAATTGGCTGCCGAAATAAATGCCATGTGCCGTATGTGGGTCCTGTGCAAGGGCGCTGTTCCAGTTAAAACGCAATTTCACCTTACTGTCTTGATGAACGGGCTGTATGTAACGTGAATCGCCGGTTTTGCGGTCAATCCAGCTCAAGTTACCGCCTTGAGACTGAGCGAAACAATAGCGCGTATCATCTTTTTGGGGCATGGTTTCAAAGCCGTCGCCGAATTCAACTTCCTGCCAGTCGGAGTTACGAATGCCGCCGGATTTCCATACTGCGGAGGGGCCGACCCAAGAGCCATTGTCCTGTAAGCCGCCGTACACGTTATAGGGCCATTCATTGTCGGTTTCTACGTGGTAAAACTGTCCTACGGGTATATTTTCGGCATAACGCCAGCTGGCTCCGCCGTCATAGGTAATATTGAGGCCGCCATCATTGCCATTGATGATGTGCCTGGGGTCGTTCGGATTGATCCAAAAGGCGTGATGGTCGGGGTGGATGGTCCAGCCAGCCCAGGTATCGAAGTTTTTGCCCCCGTCCAAGCTTTTGGAGATAAAGGTGAATATACTGTACACCGTGTTTTCATCTTTGGGATCCACGTATATTTCGGCATAATAGAAGGGGCGGTCGCCCATGCCCTTGGTAGTGGTTTTGGACCATTTTTTACCGCCGTCCGTACTTTTGTACAGGGCGTTTTCCTTGGCTTCCACGAGGGCATATACTACATCCGGGTTGCTGCGTGCAATGGCGAGGCCCATGCGGCCCAGTTCTCCTTCCGGCAACCCGTCCTTGTCTGTGCGGCGCTCCCAGTTTTCGCCGCCGTCATGGCTGACGTACAGGCCTGATCCATTGCCTCCTGATTTGAAAAACCAGGGCCAGCGGCGGTATTCCCACATGGCAGCGATCAGTTTGTTGGGATTATTTGGGTCGGCTACGAGTTCGGCACATCCTGTTAAATCATTGACATATAATATTTTACGCCATGTTTTTCCGCCATCGGTTGTTTTGAACACGCCGCGCTCTTCCGTGGGACCATAGGTAGATCCTTGAGAGGCTACCCAGATGATGTCGGGGTTGTCGCGATGGATGATAATACGGTGTATGGTACGGGTGTTGGCCAAGCCCATGAAGCTCCAGTTTTTGCCGCCATCCAAACTGCGAAAGATGCCTGCCCCGAAATTTTGGGAGTTGCGCGGATTACCCTCACCCGTGCCCACCCAGATGTCATCGGGATTTTTGGGATTAATGGCAATGGCGCCGATGCTTTGCACGGGTGCGCTGTCAAAAATGGGTTCCCATTTGGTACCGCCGCTTTTGCTGCGCCATACGCCGCCAGAGGCTGCGCCTGCATAGATGGTTGTCGGTTTGTCGGGATCAACTGCAATAGCTGTGATACGGCCCGACATGGCGCCGGGGCCTATGTTTCGGATATTGAGGTTGCGCAGGTATTCGGGGTTGGCCTTGTTTTGTCCGCACATAATTGTGGGCAAAAGCAGCAGCCAAAAAAGAAATGGGGAGTTTAGTTTTATCGTCATGTTCATTTTACGGATGATTAATCATGCGGCAAAACTGCAAAATCGCGCTTACAAAGTGGTTTATTTTGAGAAAAATAGATAAAAATACTGGTTTTCGTGCCGTTTGAAGTATTACAGGGAAAGAAAGCTGCCGGTAAAGGATTTGGATGCATAAACTTATACCTGCGTAATGCACCCCTTTTTTTTTCGCAGAATGCGCGAAAAGCATACGAGCGTTGCGAAAAACTGCGAGAAATCCAAGTCGGAGTAGTGTGTCTTTTACGGCGGGTTTGTCATTTTTTTCATTTTATTGAAGATCCCTCTTAACCAGACATGGTAGCTACAGGTCCACATACACCCTGTAACGGTATTTCCATTTTTGCTCTTCACCGGGCTTCAACTCCATTTCCCAGCTTACCTGATAGGATGGGTTGACGCGCAGGGTGGCTTGTTCCTGCTTGTTTGTCCATGTTTTTTGGGAAGAGACGAGTTCACCCTCAATGTCGCGCAACACCTTCATTTTGATGATTTTGTCTTTGTAGTTGGCCACGCAGATTTCGCCTTCTACGAGTACCTCGTCGTAATCGCGGTTCAAAAAGCGGCGCGAGTTTTCCTGGCGCGCAATGTCGCCCTCGTTGTGGGTTACTTTTATTTCGGGCGTTTGTGCCACGCGCACCTTGCAGTTTACACCGCTGGGTGTATAATTGATTTTGTCCTGACTAATGGGGAAAAGCACGCCGTTTTGGTTGGAATGCATATTGACCACACCGGTTGTCCAGGGCAGATTGGAGGCGTTTTTGAATTCGATGTAATGGGATACCAGGTTGGGTTGCTCCCTTTGGTTGCTTCTTTGGAAATATTCACCCATATAGGATGGCCCTGCGGGTTTTAGTTTACATTCATAAAAATGGCTTGGCTCCACTTCTGAGTCAAACACGGGCAATTGATAGCGACTATGTTTGGGAAAATGGCCCGCTTTTACGGTGTAGAAGAAAAAATCCTCTGCTTTGCCAGCTTCTGGATCGCCTTCGGCGCCGGTGAGGTTTTCGTCACGGGCCATATATTCGCTGGGTAAATTTTGAGTTTGAAAACTTGCTCGGAAAGGTAAAGAAACTTGTCCGGCTTCAATTCCTTGTAAAGAATGATCAAATGGATGCTGAAAATCCACCAACCAATCCATCCCATTGGCAAAAGAAAAATTCGGAATGCCCACGGCGAGGCGGAGGTCGGCGTTGCTGATATCTTCTGCATCATTGGCGATTTCGGCACGGAGACTGAGTTTGCTTTTTCCTTTTTCGTTGAGTTCCAGGTGATAAACAGGCAGCCAGCCCAATTGCTCCCTGAGGTAGGCCAGTTCTAAGGGCTGCTCTTTTTTGTTGGTGGTTTTGAAGTTGATTTCCAGCTTGGTTATGGCTTCTTTTTCTATGGATTTTGTTATTTTTGGCGACAAATCGGGTCGATCATATAATTCAATTTGCAATATTTGGTTGGCCTGGAAGGTCAGCCAGCGCTCATCGGTGGTATGAAAAACAACACCATTTTCATTGTGGTGCAGGTTTGTAAAATCTTCCACTATACCATCCAGGACGACAACCTGAGAAGATGGTGTTATTGGCCTGAGTGTAATTTTTACTTTTTTGCCCTTGCTGTAGTCCAATATTGATGCAACAGGTTCCTCCTCTTTCCCCTCCACCACCAGACTATCTTTGCCACAAAATACGGACAACAGATCACCTGTGGGAGAACTGACCCAATAGGTACCGAACAGGGCGTTGGGCAAGTCTGTTGAGGTATGCTTGCCATTTTCAGTACGAACTGAGCCGCTTTTGAGCAGCATGGTTTTGCCGTTTTTGAAAATGGTTGCTGTTTTGACGGGCAACTTTTGCGCAGTGATGTTTAAGGTAAAAAGTGAAAAAAAGAAGACGGATAAAGTGTTTTTTAGCATGATAGAAAATGGATTTTTTTCATTGGATGCTTTTTTGCTGTGTTTAGTTGCCTTATCCTGATGGGGCGATTTTTTATGGAAATGTAGCGTCGGTGAGTGCCGCTGCTGGCAGGATTGTTCTCTTTTTAGGTTCACCAACAAAAACCACTCTTATATTATGAAAAAATTTACCCTACTCCTGCTCTCCGCCCTGACCATAGCAGCAGGCACTTATTATTTTGTACAAAAAGAACAAGCCACCATGATGACAGGGCCGATTTTGTACGCAACAACAGATGATGGCAGAATTTATAAAATAGATGTCATGAACTGTACCGCCTGCCCTATCGCAAACCTGACCGGATTTGATGATGGGGTAAGGGACCTTTTGGTGCTGCCCAATGGAGATATACTGCTCCAAGCAGGCAATGGCCTGTTCCGTTACACCCTGCCTAACCCCAATCCGATATGGTCCAACAATGAGCGGTGTGGTGGAGCTATTATTGGGGCTGATGGCATAATTTACCTAAGCAGGTTTTTCCCAGCACCTGCCGGGTTAATCAGTTATGATCCGGCTACAAACACCTCCACTTTTCTTGGTAATTGGCCGCCCAATTGGGTGGTGACCGAGTTTTTTTATCAAAACGGTGTATTGTATGCTCAGGTCAATGCTTCTGGCAATCAGATGACGGTTCAGATCAATTTGGCCAATCCCGATCAATCCACTGTCTTACACAACAACAGTTTGCTGTTTTGGAATGGTGGTACTACAAATGGCGGCTACACCACCACTGTAGAAGGGAGTTTAAAACGCTTACATCTTTACAATGCAGTAACCAATACATCGGAGCAAATCTGCGATTTAAGTGCTTTTCTGCCTGCGGGGGGGGGGGGGGCTTTAGCTGGTCTCACTGATCTGCCACCAAGCGTGCAAGAAGCCCCTTGCCTCTGCTCTACTTTCGCCGGTTCCGTAAATAACCAGACTTTTAATATCTGTGTGCCAGGCAGCGTGACCGTGCCGTATAACAACAACGCGACCCTTGACGGCAACGACATCCTGCGCTATATCCTATTCTCCAATACCAACGACACTTTGGGCAGCATTATCGTGCAGAGCAGTAGTGCCACCATCACCTTCAACCCCGCCACCATACAGACGGGCGTGACCTACTATTTAGCCACTTTGGCTGGTGACAACTTAAATGGCAATGTAGATTTGAATGATCCATGCTTGGATATTTCCAATATCGCCGCACAGGTGACCTGGAGGGACAAACCATCAGTCGTTTTTTCAGTAGCAAACCCGAATGTATGCGCGGGCGGCTGTACGATGGTGACGGCGAATTTTACGGGTGTGCCGCCATTTAATTTAACCTACACTATTCCGGGCAGCGCGCCACAGACTCAGGTTTTTGCGAGTAATACGGGGACTTTTCAGGTCTGTGTGCCGGGTAATGCTGCACCGGGTAGTTTTCAGATCGCGGCGACGAGTTTGACGAATGCATGGTGTGGGTGCGAGTGAAGTGGTTTAGGCTTCTGCATATCCTGAATATTTTCTTAGATAAGGTGGCTGAAATGCAGGTACGATATCTTGATCTTCTATGGCCATTTTATGAAATGCTGCGGCCAAGTCAATGTCTGTATGGTTTGCCCATACCCACACCTTTCCATTTTCTTTAATTTGAAAATGAAATACAATGAGGTACATGAAGTCGGTGCCATCCCAACCGGTGCGCACCACTTGATAGTTTTTGCTGCTCGAATCTTGAATAAACTGGTATTCCACAGAAGGGCTGGTACGCTCTTCGGCATATTCACGCAGCCATTGCGCGATGGCTTTTTCGTACTGATTTACTTTGGCAACCATTTGCAAATTTCTTGTGAAAGGGGTTCAAAAACAATTATTTTTACATTGTATTTGTTTACAATAAATTTGATCGAGGGCAACTGAAAATATTTATCAAACACAAATTGCGTAACAGCAAGGAACAATTTTCTGTCAGGTTCCTGCAACTCCATAAAAGCGGCATAGTTGAGGTACTGGCCCAGTGCTCCATGAAATTCGTATGCAAAGGAAAGACCTGAGAAAGATTTGATCTCTACCGCAATTTTTATTCCATTGCGCTCAGCGGCAACAACCTTTTCCGCACCTAAATCAACCTCGTAGTTTGTGTCCATTACCTTGATTCGGTACGGGTCTTCTGTGATGAGCCAACCGTCATCTTCCAACGCCTTTCGCAGGGCCTGATGAAAAATATCTTTTGCCATTTTGTAAAATACTTTGCAAATATACCATCATTTGTGAAAAGATCGGCATCAAACTAAAAAATGTCCAACAACATGCTGAAAATGCTTTAACCAATTCATAATAAAGGTGTTAGTGGTTGAATATAGGAGTTGTGCCCGAGATTGATCTGCTCCTGGGCTGGCCACCCATTAAACATCAGATGCTCATAGAGCAGCAGACCCGCCCCAACCTGCATTTATGAGGCACCCTGCCGCCTACGATGGCGGCCTTACTGTTTCACCGACAAAAATCACATATTCTATATGAAAAAAATTGCCCTATTTGTGCTCTCCGCCCTGATTGCCGCAGCCGCTTACTATGTCTGGCCAAAAGGCCAGGCCGCCATGATGACAGGGCCTATACTCTATGGCATCACCCCTGACGGGAAACTGTTCAAAATAGACGTGATGAACTGTACCGCCTGCCCCATTGCAAATTTATCGGGGATTGGCGCGGCTGCTGATCTATTGGTGCTGCCAAACGGTGATATATTGGTTCAAACCAGTGGCGGGTTGCTGCGTTACACGCTGCCCAATACCAATCCAATATGGACAGAAACAAATACGGGCTATGGCGGCTCAATTATAGCTCCAAATGGTACTATTTTCTTAGCTAGAGCGTTTCCCACAACTGGATTAAGTACATACGACCCGATTACCAATAACCTTATTTTTGTAGGTGAATGGCCATCAGGCATGGTCATTGCCGAATTTTTTTTCCAAAATGGGGTATTATACGGGTTTGGCTCGCTTTCTGGCACGCCCGTAGTTGTCCAGATTAATACAACTGACCCCAGTCAATCCACAGTGGTGCATTCTGGAACACCTCTCGGTAGCGGTGGCACAACCAATGGAGGCTATACCACTGCTTGGGGCAATTCATCACCAGATAAATTGCACCAATATAACGTGAACACCAATAGTTTTGAGTTGATTTGCGACCTCAATGCCTTTATTCCCGGATCAGGTGGATTCAATGGCCTGACCGACCTCCCTCCGGGCGTAACCGAGGCCCCCTGCCTCTGTACCACCTTTGCCGGAACAGTAAACAATCAGACCTTTAATATCTGCGTACCAGGCATCGTGACGGTGCCTTACAACAACAATGCAACGCTTGATGGCAACGACATCCTGCGCTACATTCTTTTTTCCAACACCAACGATACACTCGGCAGCATCATCGTGCAGAGCAGTAGCGCTACCATCACATTCAATCCTGCTACGATGCAGACCAATGTCACCTACTATTTGGCAACTTTGGCTGGGGACAACTTAAATGGTAATGTGGACTTAAATGACCCTTGTTTAGACATTTCCAATATCGCCGCACAGGTGACCTGGCGGGATAAACCTTCAGTGGTATTTTCAGTAGCCAATCCCAATGTATGCGCGGGCGGCTGTACGATGGTGACGGCGAATTTTACGGGTGTGCCGCCATTTAATTTAACCTACACTATTCCGGGCAGCGCGCCACAGACTCAGGTTTTTGCGAGTAATACGGGGACTTTTCAGGTCTGTGTGCCGGGTAATGCTGCACCGGGTAGTTTTCAGATCGCGGCGACGAGTTTGACGGATGCATGGTGCGGGTGTTAGTGATGAATAATGAATGTATATTCGCAAAATATTGATTACCAGAAAAATGCGCACACAAAATATTGTTTTTTTCGACACAAAAATTTGCAGACTACTTAAAAACATATTAGATTTGCAAGCGATAAACCGATCCGGTCAACTTTTGGGTATTTTCCCCCTTCCCCCTTAATCATTTTATTCGTATGTGCGCTTTGTATTCTTCCCAATCATTCCTACTTGCCCATCACGAGCCTCTTAGCCTGTCCATGGCCACCCTGCGCCCCGTTCCACCTGATATTGTTTGTTGATCGCTGCAACAACTGCCCTGCAATGTTTGCGCGTCTTATTTCCTAAGGAACGGTGCTGAAATAAAGGTACAAATTCAGGCTTCAGATTTTGGCCTTAGATTTTCTGTTTTTTGGCGCGAATAGCCCAGCTATTTAAGTCAAAAAAGAGGGAATATAAGGCCAAAAGATGTGCATCAATTTGTACCTTTATTCCGGCACCGTTCCTAAGGCACTGGCTTTGACCGGATACCTAAAACCTGATACAAGGCTGCAACATGCGGCCATTGGGGCAGATACCCTTATCTGTTGCTTTTCCGCCACACCTAAGCAAGCCAATACGTTTTTGCCATATTATTTCACCTTTTGTTTAAGACAAAAAAATATGAAACCGATTACATACTTTGTTCATGGCCGGAATGTTGAAATTCCGGCTGAGTATGCGCACTTGGTGTGCATGAAAAGGCGCGATGAGATAGCCGCAGACTACGGCATCAAAGACCGTGACCTTCGCAGGATATTGCGCGAGAATGGCTTGAAAATTCCGCGAAACCATTTGTTGAAGATAGGAGATGTGATAGAGATCTATCTGCTCCTGGGCTGGCCACCCATTAAACATCAGATGCTCATAGAGCAGCAGACCCGCCCCAACCTGTATTTCTGAGGCACTCTGCCGCCTCCGATGGCAGCCTTACTGTTTCACCAACAAAAAACATGTTTTTCGCATGAAAAAATTTATCCTACTCCTGCTCTCCGCCCTGACCATAGCCGCGGGCACTTATTATGTACTGCCCACCAGGCCGCAGCCACAGGCAACCATGCTCACGGGGCCGATACTATATGGTATCACAGCAGATGGAAAACTATTCAAAATAGACGTTATGACCTGTACTGCCTGCCCCATAGCGAATTTATCGGGTATAGCGGGAGCGTTTGATTTATTGGTGCTTCCTAACGGCGATATATTGGTACAGGCTGATGGGTTATTGCGATACACGCTCCCCAATACCAATCCGATTTGGACTGACAATAGTGCTGGTTACGGAGGATCGATCACAGCACCGGATGGAACGATTTACCTAAGCAGGTTTTTTCCTACCGCTGGGCTAAGCACTTACGATCCCAATACCAACAATATTGTGTTTATTGGAGATTGGCCAGCAGGAATGATCATTTCTGAATTTTTTTACCAAAATGGGGCTTTATACGGTTTTGGCTCGCTTAATGGCTCTCAAATTGTTGTTCAGATCAATACAACCGACCCAAGCCAGTCAACAGTTATCCACTCTGGGTTATCTATTGGTAATGGTGGAACTACTAATGAAGGTTATACTACTGCATTGGGCAGCTCAAACGGTAAACGAATACATAAATATAATGTATTAACGAACTCATTTGAATTAATTTGTGATCTTACAGCACTTTTGCCCGGATTACCAATAACTGGCCTCTCCGACCTACCACCCAACGTACCCGAAGCCCCTGCCTCTGCTCCACCTTTGCAGGCACGGTAAACCCCACTACCTTCAACATCTGCGTCCCGGGTAGCGTGACCGTGCCGTACAGCAACAACGCGACCCTTGACGGCAACGACATCCTGCGCTACATCCTATTCTCCAATACCAATGACACCTTGGGCAGCATCATCGTTCAAAGCAGTAGTGCCACCATCACCTTCAATCCAGCTACCATGCAGACGGGCGTGACCTACTATTTAGCCACTTTGGCTGGTGACAACCTGAACGGCAGTGTGGACTTAAATGACCCATGCTTGGACATTTCCAACACAGCAGCACAGGTGACCTGGCGCGAAAGGCCCTCGGTGGCGTTTTCGGTAGCCAACCCGGATGTTTGTGCGGGCGATTGCCGCACGGTGACCGCAACTTTTACGGGCGCTCCGCCGTTCAACCTGACCTACACCACGCCCGCTGGCACCTTTACCCAGACTTTTTCGGGCATGACGGGCAGTTTTCAGGTCTGCCTGCCTGCGAATGCCGCGCCGGGCGGTTTTCAGATCGCGGCAACAAATTTGACGGATGCGTGGTGTACCTGTAATTGAATCCACCTTCTAACATCCGCGCAATCCGTGAATCCTATTTTTGTTGTTTTGGGTCGCTATGGATTGTTCTGGGTGCATCAGGGTTGTTTTTTGTCGCTTTTTGTCGCTTTTGGCATTGGGTTTTGCCTTCATATTTGAACCGTCTGGTACCATACACCCTATTGTTCACTTTTAAACAAACCATCCCATTATGCGACAATACATTTTTTTGTTATTATTGGCTTTTTTGAGCCTGAGTACACCTTCGTTTGCACAGTTTAATGACAACGGTGATAATCAAATCTTGAACTTTGATATCGGTCTGGGCGGTTACAGAACTGGCCTTTTGGGCATTGGGTTCGCCAATGCTGCGGGATTAGTGACCGCTATTGGAGGCCCACTTGATCCAATACCTCCGACCAATCCCACAGCGCGATTCACTGCCCGTGGCGGCATACTGGCACACTATGGGGATCAAGGTGCCATCGGCGACCTTAACAACAGCACTTGGAGCGGACTGGGCTTCGCTGGGCCGACTGCGCCACAAACCCCTTATGGCCTTGCGCTCACCCGCTCGGGCAGCGTGGGCTTTTACAACCTCATCCCCGGCACCAACGGCGAGAACCTGATCGCGGGCTTCGGCAACGGTGGAGGTGCTGCAGCCAATCGCTTCATCATCCGTAGTTACAACAATGCGGCCAACCCTGGTCTGATAACTCAAAAAGACCTCCTCATCGCCAACCCGCGCGGTGCCGTAGGCATCAATAACGAGCCTTTCGCGGCCTTTTCCGTGGATACGCGTAACGTACCCGCAGCGGGCGGCGGTGTGTTGCCGGGTGTGCCGCCCCTCGTGAGCGCCATCGCCATACAGGGCGATCAGCCTTTCCCACCGGATGCCAATGGCTCGCTCACCTCGGCCTCGGCCATCGGGAATCAGGCCAATGCCAGTTTGGCAGGCAGCGGCGTGGTGGTGGAAGGCTCCCGTGCCCAGATACCCAGTTTTGTGCCGGGCAATGTCGCTCCCAGCCCCCTGACCTTAGGCGTGGCCGTCAACCTGCAAGTGGTGGCTGACCCCAGCGGCGGGCCTAACTCCACCGCACCTGCCGTTACTACCGTAGTGCAACAAAATCGCGAATATGCCGAACTGACTTGGCAAGACTTAGACTACCTCGGTATCACGGATATAGATTGTAACAATGCGCCTCTCGCCGCTGCCAACAAGTTTTTCATCAGTTTCCGCAATGGCCAGCCGGGTGTAGTGGGCAATAATTCTTTCTCTATAGACAACAAAAGGCCAGTCATGACCTTCGTGCCCAATGGCCGCGTGGGCATCAACAATATCAATCCCGTGTGCCAGATCGGTGGCCGCCCCGTGTTCTTGGATGTGAACGGCTGGGTCAATTCCACCAATGGCTTCCTCATCGGCTCCGACCAACGCTTCAAAAAAGAGGTCAAAACAATAGAAAGTGCCTTGGAAAAAGTGCGCCAACTGCGCGGCACCACCTATTATTTCAATCAGGAGGCCTTCCCGGAGCGCGCCTTTGACAGTGGCCTGCAATACGGCTTCATCGCCCAGGAACTCGAAAAAGTGATCCCCGAGCTCACAGGCTCCGGCTCCGATGGCTTCTACGCCGTCAACTATATCGCCCTCATCCCTGTACTTACCGAAGCCATCAAAGAACAGGATAAAACGATCACGGAACTGCGCACCGAAGTGGCCGAACTACGCCAGCAATTCGCCGACTTCAAAACGGGCCAGCAGGGCGGCGACGCCCAGGGCTTCCGCCTGGAACAAAACGCGCCCAACCCCTTTGGCCAAAGCACCATCATCCGCTACGCGCTGCCCGCCGGCACCACGGGTGCCCGCATCAGTGTGTATGACCTCTCCGGCCGCCTCCTCAAGGCTTTCCCCGTCAGCGGCACGGAAGGCCAGGTGGAAATGCAGGCCAACACGCTCTCCGATGGCCTCTACATCTATGACCTGCAAGTAAACGGAAAACAGATACTGGAACGGAAAATGAGCGTGGTGAAGGGATGAGGGAGTGATGAATGATGAGTGATGAATGATGAGGGATGAGTGTGAATGCATCACAATAGCAGGTACCTGCGTCGGTGTCCTGCGTCTTTATGCACATCAGGGACGGAAAAGCAGTCCGATTGGAATAGTCCCTAAGGGCCATTCGGGGGAAAAGGCCCCAAATGAGTCGAATGCGGAATGTTCTATTTGGCGGTATCGGCAAAATCGGCGGTATCGGCGTTCCAATCCCAACAACAGTTTTTTCAAAAACGCCGATACAAGGGACACCACTGATACCGCCGACAGGCTGCGAAGTAGTCCGATTGGAATAATCCCTAATGGCCATTCGGGGGGAAAAGGCCCCAAATGAGTCGAATGCGGAATGTTCTATTCGGCGGTATCGGCAAAATCGGCGGTATCGGCGTTCCAATCCCAACAACAGTTTTTTCAAAAACGCCGATACAAGGGACACCACTGATACCGCCGACAGGCTGCGAAGCAGTCCGATTGGAATAGTCCCTAATGGCTATTCGGGGTACCCAAAACCCATTCGATGACACAAACCATCGGGTGGGTTTTGGTCGTGCAACAGGAGTGTTTCAATGTGCTGACAATCAAATTGTTGGTACAAGTATTTGGACACCATTAATTATGTTCATGCACTTATTTGCATTTGTAGATATGGACTTGTATTTTTGTCAAAATTTTTTTTGCCTAAATTAGGCATTTGCCCCGTTAATGAAAAACCAGATCAGACCTAAAGTGTTTACATCAAGTGCTAAAGTCGCAGAAGCGCCACTAGTCCCCACGAATATTCGAGTTTAGTACATCAGGAAAATCTGTACTCTATTGTTATGAACCAACTTTACGCCTCACGCTTGATGCCCTGCATCGCTTTTTGCCTTTCTGTTGCTTTTGCGCAGCAAATATCAGCCCAGTGCACTTTGGGTTCCATCAACCTTACGGTAGTGGCTGCACCAGAGCCTACCTTGAATGCCCCAACGCAACTGTGCCCCAATACAGGCGGTACGATAACGGTAAACCAAACCTTTAGCACCTACAACTGGAGCACGAGTGCCACCACCCAAAGCATCAGCGTGCCAGGCCCCGGTACCTACACCGTGACCGTGAGCAATAGCGCGGGCTGTACGGGTACGGCCTCGGCCAATATTGCGGCTGCACCCGCGCCCAACCCCAACATCACCCAAAACACCTATATCTGCAACGGGCAAATAACCCTGAATGCGGGATCGGGCTTCAGCACATACAGCTGGAGCAATAGCGGAGGATCGGGCCAAACGGCTACCTATAGTTCTTCCGGCACCTACACGGTCACCGTCACCAATGCACAGGGCTGCACTGGCACCGATGATTTCACCGTGACCATACCCACGCCTCCGGTGGCAAGCATCAGCGGGAATTTGAGTTTTTGTGCCAATCTGAACACAACGCTTACCGCCAATGCAGGGTTTACGACGTATGCCTGGAGCAATTCGGGCAATCAGGCATCCATCACCGTCAACCAGCCCGGCACTTACACCGTAACCGTGACGGACAACCTCGGCTGTACGGACACCGAATCTGCCACGGTGACACTGCTGCCATCACCCACACCCACAGTAGCCAATGGGGAAATTTGCCCGGGCGGCACCACCACGCTCACCGTGGGCAACGGGCCATTTCAGTCCTATGAATGGAGCAACAGCGGCAACCAACAAAGCACCACGGTCAATGGCCCCGGCACCTACACCGTGACTGTAACGGCCACCAACGGCTGCACCGGTACCACCACAGCCAATGTGGCACTACTCCCGGCACCCACCCCCAACATCAGCCAAACGCCTTACACCTGCAACGGCCAGGTAACCCTGAATGCAGGCGCAGGTTTTGTTACTTACAGCTGGAGCAACAGCGGCAACCAGCAAACCACCACGGTCAATCAAAACGGCACCTATACCGTGACCGTCACCGGTGCCAATGGCTGCACCGGTACAGATGACTTCACCGTGACCATACCCACAGCACCACAGGTGGACATTACCGGCGACAACCAGATCTGTCAGGGCGAGAGTTCAGTGCTGACTGCCTCTTCAGGCTTCACCTACCAGTGGAGCAACAACAGCAACCAACAATCCATCACCGTAACCCAATCCGGCACCTACACCGTTACGGCCACTGATGGTTTTGGCTGCACGGATACGGATAGTTTTACTTTGACGGTCAATGCCAACCCTACCCCTACCGTAAGCGGGCCTACGCAGTTTTGTGAGGGCAGTTCGGTCATTTTGACGGTCAATCCAACATTCCCTGCCTACCAATGGAACAACGGCGGCGGCAACCAGCAAAGCACCACGGT
Organism: uncultured Saprospiraceae bacterium; assembly: GCA_964539805.1. Lineage (GTDB taxonomy): Bacteria > Bacteroidota > Bacteroidia > Chitinophagales > Saprospiraceae > M3007. Next base: position 29,632 of record CAZIKN010000063.1, read on the forward strand.
CACCCAGGGCGGTACTTATGTGGTTACCGTCACGGATGCCAATGGCTGTACGGGTACCGATAGCCAGGCTGTAACCGAACTACCCTCGCCCAATCCCATTATCAATCAGTTGCCCTATGCCTGCAACGGCACGGTTACTTTGAATGCAGGAGCCGGTTTTAGCACCTATAATTGGAGCAATAGTGGCAATCAGCAACAGATTACGGTCAATCAATCCGGTACCTTTACCGTCACCGTCACTGCGGCCAATGGCTGCACGGGCACGGATGATTTTCAAGTCAATATCCCGCTTCCGCCCCAAGTGGACATCATCGGGGACAATCAGGTCTGCCAGGGCGAAAGTTCGGTGTTGACCGCCTCTGCGGGTTTTGCCTACCAGTGGAGCAACAGCAGTAACCAACAATCCATCAGCGTAACCCAATCAGGCACCTACACCGTTACGGCCACGGATGCCTTTGGCTGTACGGACACGGATAGTTTTACCCTCACGGTTTTTGCCAGCCCTGTGCCAAATATTTCAGGCCCATCCCAGTTCTGTGATGGCAGTTCGATTACCCTGACAGTCGCACCAACATTCTCTGCCTATCAGTGGAACAACGGCGGCGGCAACCAACAAAGCACCACCGTCACTCAAGGTGGCACTTACATTGTTACCGTCACGGATGCCAATGGTTGCACAGGCACGGACAGCCAGGCTGTCACGGAATTGGCCGCGCCCAATCCCAATATCAATGAAAGCCCTTATGCTTGCGATGGTCAATTAACGCTCAATGCAGGCACTGGTTTTGCGGCTTACAATTGGAGTAATTCCAGTAATCAACCAAGCATAATTATCACACAATCAGGCGTGTACACGGTTACGGTCACCGCCGCGAATGGTTGTACAGGTACGGATGTTTATGATGCCAACATCCCGCCCTCGCCACAGGTAAGCATCAGTGGCCCAACGGCGATATGCCCGGGCAGCAGCAACACCCTGAGCGCAACCCCGGGCTTCGTATCTTATATCTGGAATACCAACAGTACGAATCCCGCCATTACCATCACTGCGGGCGGCAATTATGAAGTGACGGCCACGGATGCTTTTGGCTGCACCACGACGGACAATATAGGGGTGAGTTTGCTCGCAGCCCCAACGCCCAACATCAGTGGCCCTTCGCAGATTTGTGCAGGGGGCAGCGCTACCTTTAGCGTTCCGGGCGCATTCAGCGCTTATCTTTGGAGCAATGCGAGCAATCAGCCCAGCATCACCGTCAATCAGGCAGGCACCTACACCGTTACGGTCACCGCCGCCAACGGTTGTACCGGCACCGATACCCAAACGCTTGCCGTATCTACCAGTCTGCAGCCCAACATCACCGAGGCACCTTACGCCTGCAACGGCAGCATTACCCTGGATGCTGGCACCGGTTTTACCACTTACGCCTGGAGCAATGCCGGCAATCAGCAAACCATAAGCGTCACGCAATCCGGCAATTATACTGTAACTGTAAGCGATGCCACGGGTTGCACCGGCACCGCTGTGTCGGGGGTAAACATACCCGTTGCGCCTACGGTGGACATCACGGGCAACAACAATATTTGTGCTGGCACAAGTACCACACTTAATGCTACCAATGGCCTTAATGCTTATGTTTGGAGCACCTCGCAGGTTGGCCCAAGCATAACGGTCAGCACCGCAGGTACTTATACCGTCACGGCCACGGATGGTTTTGGCTGCACGGCCACCGCCGAATTTTTGTTGGTTACCGTAGCGGCTCCACAGCCCGACATCAGCGGCCCGACCATCATTTGCATCAACAGCAGCGGAACGCTCAATGCGGGCAACGGATTTGCCACCTATACTTGGAGCAATAGCGGAAACACGCAACAAATTACGGTAAACCAGGCGGGAACTTACACCGTAACTGTGTCCAATGCACAGGGCTGTACAGGTACCGACAGCCAAACGGTAAGCGTGGCTACGGGCCTCGCCCCGGAAATAACGGCCCTGCCGTATGCTTGTGACGGCCAATTTGTGCTCAATGCGGGCGCGGGTTTCCAAACCTACAATTGGAGTCAAAGCGGCAATCAACAGCAGCTCAGCGTGAACCAAAACGGCACTTACACCGTCACCGTCACAGATGCTACGGGCTGCACGGGCACCGATGAGTTTTTGGTCAATATACCGCCTGCTCCGCAGGTGTCCATCGCGGGCCAATTGAGTTTTTGCCAAAATGCCAGCACGACGCTGATTGCAACGGCGGGCTTTTCTCAATATGCCTGGAGCAACACCAACAATACCGCGCAGATCACCGTAAACCAGGGCGGCACCTACACCGTCACCGTCACGGATGCCAATGGCTGCACCGACACGGAAAGCGTGGCAGTCACCGCCAACACATTGCCCCAGCCACAAGTGAATGGCCCGGCAGCTGTTTGCGACGGGTTTTCGGCCACGCTTGGTACCACCCAAAACTTTGTCACTTACGCCTGGAGCAACAGCGGAAATACGGCACAGATTACGGTCAATCAGGCAGGAACTTATACCGTCACCGTCACGGATACCAACGGTTGCACGGGCAGCGATGACGCGGTATTGACGATAAACCCCAACCCAGTGGTAGCCCTCGCGGAACTGCCCTACGCTTGTGACGGCCAAAAGACTATAACGGCCACGGCGGGATTCAATACCTATGCTTGGAGCAATACCAACAACCAACAACAAATAACCGTCAACCAAACTGGCACCTACAGCGTGACCGTCACGGATGCCAATGGCTGCACGGCCACCGCGTCACAGAGCATAACGGTACCAGTGGTTCCAAAAGTGGACATCACGGGCAAAACGGAATTTTGCGCTGCGGGCAGCACCACACTGGAGGCTACCGCCGGTTTTTTGACCTACACCTGGAGCAATAGCGGAAATACGGCCCAAATCACGGTAAACCAATCAGGCAAC
>CAZIKN010000064.1:0-32497 GCA_964539805.1 uncultured Saprospiraceae bacterium
CATTGTTGCCGCCACCGCGGCCTTCATACAATACGCCATTGGGATCAATAAGCCAGTTGTAGCCCAAGTCAGACCAACCATTGGTATTGACATGAAAATCAAAAATAGATGCTACCACGCCTGCCCAATTGCTGCTGCTGTTCGTACCTGCGCTGTGATGTACGATCAAATGCGTCACATCAGTGTACACCGCAGGAGGTATGTAAATGTTGCCATTAAGGCTCCAGGCTGTGCCCCAACTGCTGCGCTGAACCACTGGCGGTATTGGGCAAGGGCAGGCAGCATCAGGCAAATTACTGTTTTGTTGTGCGGCTTCAGTACTTATATCCCCCGTAGGTGAGAACACATGGATGCGCCCTTTGATCATGTCGGGCGTAAATTCGGGTGCAAGCGCTATTTTTACCCGAAAATAATCCTTGATAATATAGTATAATTCACTTACAAATCGGTTCTCTGGGGCCTCCTCCCCAAAAGGTGCCCAGCTTTCCCAGCCCTCTCCTTTGTCAATCCAAACCTGCACCGCTTCCGCGCTGAGGCCCGGAGCATCCATCACCAAGGAAACAGCACTAAAATCAGCCCTTTGATAGGGCGAAAGATGCACGCTTTGGCCCGTTTCTATGTACGCGACTGAAGTCAGGGGAAAATCAATGGACAGGTGTTGGCCCCAAAGGCAGGACAGGGGCAGGCACAACAGCAGGAGAAAAATGTACTTTTTCATAATATTATAATGTTTATTGTACCACCAAACGCACTGATTTGGAGCCATAAGCCGTACGTAAAACAACAATATACATGCCTCGCTGCCAGGATGTTACATCAAAAAAGATGGATTGCTCGCGCCCTGGCAAAGGATGAACCTGCCGGGCACTCACCAAGCGGCCATTCAGGTCAAGCACCTGGATGCTAACTTGGCCTGGCTCAGGCACCTCATAATAAACCACGGCCTCGGAAACAGCAGGATTGGGGCGGCAGGCAAGCTGTGTGCGCTCCAGCATGATGTCATAATTGGCCGTCATACTATTTACCGTGATCGGTGAGGTCGCTCCGCTCTCGTTGTGTAATCGGTCAATAGCCGTCAGTACATAGGTCAAGCGACTGTTAAGGGGAGCATTTTGATCCCAAAAGGCCGTCGTGTCATTGGGCGTAATGAAGCGAAGGGCTTTGGCATTACCCAGATCAATTGGCTCATTTTCCACAAAGCGGTATATCACATAAGCCTTTACCCGATCCAATTGAGAAGGATTTGGGGCGGCTTTTTGCCATTTTAACAAAACACCATTGACAAATGCTTCTGCGCTTAGTCCGCTGGGGGCGGCTGGTGGGTCGGCATCTTTCCAGAGCATCTCGGGCTGTAGGGCGGGATGCCGGTAAAAGTCATTTTTTAACGAATCCCGCACGCCCAATGGGTTTTTGTTTAAGGTATTGGTATTGTAAAAAACACTGCCATTAGTGTGGGGCAGGCTTCGGTTTAGCCTTATTTGTCGGGGAATCTGGTCGGGTTCCTGCCAGGCAGGCGTGTTGCTGTTTACCCGGTAAATGGCATGACCAATGTAAAGGTTGCGGTCAAAAATATTTTGATCCCACCAAGGTGTCAATTTGCCATAATCCGCGGCAGCAAGGCCAAATTGCCAATAAATTTGGGGCGCAAGGTAATCCACCCACCCTTTTTGGGCCCAAAGTCGGGAATCACAATGGATGTCAAAATAACTTTGTGAGCCGGCGGTTGGGGAGCCTAAGGGTTGGGAAACGGAATAATTTTGCCAGATACCAAAGGGACTGACCCCAAATTTCACCCAGGGCTTAACAAACTTTATGCTGTCACTTAATGTCCTGATCAACAGGTTGACATTGTCACGGCGCCAATCGGCTTTATTCGAAAAACCGCGCGGATACTTTTGGAAAGTAGCATCATCCGCCAATGCAAAGCCCGTTTTGGGGTAAGGATAAAAATAATCATCAAAATGAATGCCGTCCACATCATACCTACGCAGTACATCCATCACGATTTTGGTCACATAATCCCGTACTTCCTGCAGTCCGGGGTCCAGCACGCGCAATTTGTCAAAAGCCAATACCCAATCAGGATGCAGGCCCGTGACATGCTTGGACAGGTCAATGTTGGAAGTGGAAATATCTACCACCGCGCGATAAGGATTGAACCAGGCGTGAAACTCCAGCCCACGCTTGTGGCATTCCTGTACCATAAATGCCAATGGATCATAAAATGGCGAAGGGGCCTGACCTTGCTTGCCCGTCAGGTATTCGGACCAGGGCTCATAAAGGCTGGGATAAAGGGCGTCACAGGTGCTTCTTATCTGCACGATCACGGCATTGAGGCCCGCATCGGCATGTTTTTCCACCAATTGGACAAATTCTGCCCTCTGTTGCGCCGGGCTTAGGTTTTTGGCTGACGGATAGTCAATGTTCAGTACCGTAGCAATCCATGCCGCGCGAAATTCTCTCTTTGGCGTTTCTTGAGCAAAACCTATGCCGGGGAGCAAAAAGGCTGTAATCAGATAAAAGGCGAACCTTTTCATAACAAGAAATTTGCCCCAAAATAAGTGTATGTCAATGAGAATTTTGCCATATAAAACTTGGTTTTTATTGAAAAGCCCGATTTTCGATATTTAGCCATCTGATGACTTCGAGTCATCTGATGGTTAAATATTGAAAATCAGGTATTTAGGTATCGAACCTCCATTTTTGTATGCTTTGCCTTAGGATGTTGGCTGCTGTTTCCTTTTCGCTAAAAGCCAGGCGTGAGTGCCGAACGGATTGCCTGTCTAATGTCGTCAGAGCGGTCATCCCCACGAGCGGCGTAACGGATCAAAGCAAAATTAAGCGGCTTTTTACGTCCATTCTTGGCCTAAGCAAATTTTATGGATACACTCTTAGCAATCAATTGTCTAATTTTGCCCTAAAGATTTATGGTAAATTTCCTATTTATAGCCCAAGCACATTGGTTTTGAACATATACACCTCCGTAAATCTTTGACAATCAGGCAAATCAATCCTGAAGGTATTCAAAATCACTTAAATCCGGGTATAACATGAAACAACAACAACGCCGCACCCCCAGCCGTTTTCAATCAACAGTCGTTTTACTGTTGCTTTTTACGGCGCTCGCCTCTCTTCCTGTTCAGGCCCAAATGTGGAACGGCAAGGATACCCTCTATGGCAATGAATGGATAGATTTTTCCCAAAAATATTATAAACTGCAAGTGGCCGAGGATGGCATTTACCGCCTAAATCAAAACCTTTTGGCAGCAGCGGGCTTTCCCACCGGCACCGTGAATGGCGATCAGTTACGCCTCTATCGCAATGGCCGCGAAGTGCCTTTGTTTGTGAGCTCCAATGGCCTGCTTGGCAATAGTGATTTTATTGAATTTTATGGAGAAAAAAACCGCGACGAGGTGGACCGATTTCTGTTTGAAAACGGGCTGGAGGAAAACCTGAATACAAGGTACAGCCTGTTCAATGATACATCGGCTTATTATTTGACCTGGGGAGGCAGCAGTGGACAAAAGCAACGTTATACACTGATAAACAATGATTTAAGCAATTTACCCCCAAAACAAAATGCCGTTTGGAGCGTCCGGGAAAAAGTGTTTACAGAACAGCACTCCAAACGCCGCCTGACAGATGAAATCTATTTTTCATGGTTTGATGGCGAGGGCTTTGCCAGTGTAGCCAACACAAGCAACACCTTTACCCTTGACTGTCCCAAAGCCGCATGGGGCAATGGCCAGCCGGAATTGTGGGTGCGCTACGCCTGTGGCCTGGGCCAGCACCGACAGGAAATTGTTGTAAATGATTCTGTTTACATTACTGATGCGTTCCAACTCTGGAAAGTGAATGAACATAAGATCCCGGTCAAATGGACGGCTCAAACCAGCGCCTTTAAAGCGGTAATCCGTTCCGCTATCGGGGGCAATGACCGCAACGTAGTGGCCTTTGGTCGCCTGCGCTATCCCCAAAAACCGGAATATGACAATGTCCCTTCCTTGTTCTTTGAATTAGATGCCTCTCCAAATGACGCACAATACCTTGAAATCCAAGGTTTTGATGCTGGATCAGGCCGCCCGGTGGTATATGACCTGACCATGCGCCAACGGTTGGAAGGAATCATGGAAAACAACATCCTAAAAATAAAGCTCCCGGCAAGCCCCACAACACGGCAAATCGTTGTGGCCAATGTTGCAAAGGCCGTAAAAACCATAACAAATCTTTTCCCTGTCCAATTTCAGGACTTTAGCGCTGCAAGCGGCGATTACCTTATCATAACACATCCTCGTTTGGAACGCCCGCTGAATGGTGTAAACTATGTGGATGCCTACGCCGACTATCGCAGAAGCAGTGCAGGTGGCAACCATAAAGTGGTTATTGCGGACATTAATCAAATACAAGAGCAGTTCGGTTATGGCATTCGTTTTCACCCTGTTGCCTTGCGGAATTTCTTGCACTATGCCAAAAAGAAATGGCCCGCGCTCAAGCATACCTTTATTATAGGTAAAGGACCAGATTACAGCGAATTTCGCGATCCTCTGCGCCAGGCCCAATTAGGCGACTCCCTTTTCCTGATCCCAACCTTTAGTACCCCGGCTGCGGATGTTCCTTTTACTATGTCCGGGGCAAGGCTGAGCAATCCGATCACGACCATAGGGCGGCTTGCGGTAACCAACCCGGCCCAAATACGCGACTACCTGCAAAAGGTAAAAACCCATGAACTGGCCGTGGACAATGCCGATCTGAGCATTGATGGCCGGGCCTGGATGAAGCGTGTCATCCACAACAGCGGGGGTACCAGCAAGGAGTCCGCCGCCATTCGGGACTACATGCAGAATATGACCAATATCCTGGTAAACAACCAGTTTGGTGCGGATGTACACACCTTTTACAAAACCTCAGATGACCCCATTCAGCTGTCCAGCTATGAACAAATGCTTGACCTGCTCAATTCCGGGGTATCAATATGGACTATTTTTGGACACTCCTCGCCTTTTGCCGTTGACTTTGACATTGGTCAGCCGGCAGAATATAACAATCAGGGCCGCTATCCCCTCATGCTGATCATGGGCTGTTTCTCGGGCCTTTGTACCTTTCCCCAGCAAGGTATAGGGGAACAGTTTGTACTGGCCCCCGACCGCGGTGCCATTGCCTATGTTGCTTCAGTCAATTACAGTTTTGTTCATGCCCTTCATGCTTATGCGGCCAAATATTATGACCTTATTGGGGGGAAAGATTATTACAACAGCATTGGCGAGGCGCTGCAACATTCCATCGTTGATTTGAAAGGAACATTTGACCAGGCATTAGTGGCCATTTTGCACCAGAATTTCCTGCAAGGTGATCCAGCCATAAGGCTGCACCCACTGCCAGGTGCCGATTATGTAATTGACAATCAATCTGTTAAATTCGAACCTAATCCCATTAGCCTTGAGAGCGGGAAATTCAAGTTGCAATTTGATGTGGTCAATATCGGCAGCCATCCAGGCGGTAAAATGTCCATAAAAATCACCCAGCAATTGCCGGATAACAACAGCTTGGTGCGCATAGTGGATACTATCCCTGTGCCACCCAACCGCAGTACACTTACATACGAAATACCTACATCGGGCAGTCAGATCGGCTTCAACCGCTTCCTGATTTCTGCTGATATTTACAACCAGATAGCCGAAAAACCCACCGCCGCCGAACTCAACAATGACCTGACCACTAATGGAGAGAAAGGTATCCCTGTGTATTTTTATGCGGATGACATCCAACCCGTACACCCTCAGGATTACGGCATCATAAAAGAAGAAAAAGTGGTGCTGCGCGCCTCTACCCTGAATACTTCGGCCAATTTGCAGCGCTACATCTTTGAAATAGACACCATAGAGAGCTTCAATAGTCCTTTTAAAAAAACAACCGCACTACAGCAAAAAGGCGGCCTGCTGGAGTGGGAACCGCCCCTCAACCTAAAAGATAGCACCGTATATTATTGGCGTGTGGCACGTGACTCGCTTGTAGGAGGACAATTGGTATGGCGCAGCCATTCCTTTATTCGTTTGGCTCAGGTGCCCATTGCCGGAGGCTGGAACCAGTCACACTTTGGTCAATTTCGCAACAACCTGTTTTCCAGCGTTTTAGCCAATGACATCACCCGAAAAATGGAATTTACGAGCAATGCTTCCAATGTCATCCTCAACGTTGCCTATCGAGGCGTGGAGCGATACCCCGGTTTTCAAAACGCCTATTACGAAGGCTTTTTTGGCGATTTTGGGTTTGGCTTTCACGAAACAAACGATGGTGTAGTGCTTGCAATGGGCGACCCGCTTACAGGCCGATTTGTCAAAAATCCCAAAAACGGTCCATATAACCACCAGCCCAGTGAACAGCTGATCTTTTTCCGTTTTGTCACCCGAGACTCCTTAGAGCGGGTAAAACTGATGTATTTTTTGGAAAATGAAATCCCCGACGATTACTACGTAGCGCTCATGGCATTTGGAACACCTTGGGATCCAATAAGTTATGCACCCCAGGACTGGGCAAAGGACTCTGTAACAAACGGCAAAAACCTGTTTCAGTTGATCGAAAAATACGGAGGCAAAAAAGTACGCCAACTGACCAAATTTACAGGTGCGCCGCATCCTTATGGGCTCGTTTTTCAAAAAAACAATACCGACTTCAAACCCGTTGACACTATTGTTTACAATGCCGATTCCTTGGTCACTTTAAGGGCCAGCTTTAAGGCAAAATGGACGGCAGGTCAATTTGAAACCCCCATCATAGGCCCTGTAACCAATTGGAAATCATTGCATTGGAAAACAGAGCCCTTTGATGACCCTGTCAAGGAAGTCGTGGAACTCAGTGTGCTGGGATTACGGGATGACAAACCGGACTCAGTATTGATGACCCTGAAAAACACCTTTGATGTTGACCTTTCGGGTATTCCTGCCCAGAAGTTCCCACAATTAAAATTCCGCTACGAAACCCGCGACACCGCCAGACGCACCCTTACCCAGCCCGTTTACCTACGCATCTTGTATGACGACATACCCGAGGGTGCGCTCCACCCAAAAAGCAACTTCAGTTTTTATCGGGATACCCTTGAAAGAGGCGAAACCCTGCGCGCCACCGTCGCTTATGTCAACATATCATCATCCGGAATGGATAGCATATTGGTAAGGTATCGTATCGAAGGCGATAACAACAAGGGCATAGAAACCCTGAAAAGGTATCAAAAATTGGGCATTAATGATTCATTAGTACTTGATTATCAGGAATCTACAAAAAATATTAGCGGTACTCAGCGTTTATTGGTGGAGGTGAACCCTGATAATGACCAACCCGAGCGACACCATTTCAACAACGTAATGGTTCGTGATTTTTATGTCCTCAACGACCGCCGCAATCCCCTCTTAGACGTTACTTTTGATGGCCTTCACATCCTGGATGGCGACCTTGTTTCACCACAGCCCGAAGTGTTTGTGGTGCTGAAGGATGACAACCGTTATTTGCCCATTGTGGACAGTTCCTCCTTGCGCCTGGTGCTTACGCTACCCGATGGGCAACGGCAAAATCTTTGGTTCAGTGATCCGGCACTCCGTTTTTTCCCGGCAGAGCCAAGTCAATTGCCCAAAAACAACAGTGCACGCGTGGAATGGCGGCCCAAACTAACCCAGGATGGCACTTATCGCCTGAGCGTGGACGGTCAGGATGCCAGTGGAAATGCATCTGCCAATTTGGATTGGTCTGTGACCTTCAAAGTGGTCACAAAATCCTCGTTGTCCAATATACTGAACTATCCCAACCCGTTTTCAAGCTCTACCTGTTTTGTCTATACCCTGACTGGTGCCGCACCTCCTGCACATTTTAAAGTTCAGATTATGACGGTCAGCGGGCGAGTCGTACGCGAAATCACGGAAAATGAGTTTGGGCCACTGCGACCCGGCACGCACCGCAGCAATTTCTGTTGGGATGGGCGTGATGAATATGGCGACCAATTGGCCAATGGCGTTTACCTTTACCGCATCATTGCCAAAAAACAGGATGGATCCGACTTTGATCTGTTTGAAAATCAAAGCGTTGACGGATTTTTCAAAAATGGTTTTGGCAAAATGGTCATTATGCGCTGACATGAGTACGTTTAACGATATACCTGGACAAATCCGAACCAAGGATTTTTTGACCCGGCTCCAGCAAAGCGGAAGGGTGCCACATGCCCTTTTGTTCCTTGGGCCAACAGGGGCTGGCAGCCTGGCACTAGCACTGGCCTTTGCCCAAACCCTGCAATGCGAAAAAACGGCTCCCCGGCAAAAAACGGAAGCCACTGGGCTGTTCGGAGCAGATGAGCCTGCCCCTTCACCGCTCCCCATTGCCTGTGGCGAATGTTCTGCCTGCCGGAAAGCGGCCGCCTATGTACACCTGGACATCCACTTTTCCTTTCCTACCATTGGCACCAATGCCGTAAGCACTGATTTTGCTAAGGAGTGGCGCGCTTTTTTGCAGGAAAATCCCTATGCGGATGTCAACAGCTGGCTACAAAAATTGGGTGCCGAGAACAAGCAGGGCAATATCAACAAAGAGGAATGTAATGCCATCATAAAAAAACTAAGCCTAAAGGTTTTTGAAGGCCGCTACAAAATACTGCTCATGTGGCTGCCCGAATACCTTGGCAAAGAGGGCAATAGGCTCCTGAAACTCATCGAAGAACCACCCGAGCAAACCATTTTTCTCTTGGTAGCCGAAAACCAGGACCTTATCCTCAACACGATATTGAGCCGCTGTCAATTGGTAAAAACCGATTTCTTAAGCGATGAGGATATCACCGCAGCCCTCCAACAAAAATTTGAAATGGAGCCTTCACGTGCCCGCCACTTAGCCTTTTTATCGGATGGCGATCTGAGCAAAGCCATTACCCTGGCGGAAAACCCTGACAATGATGACGCCAACCTGTTGTTGGATTGGCTCCGCAAATGCTGGCGCGGCAATGGTGTGGAAATGGTGCGCAGTACCGAAAACCTCGCCCAAATGGGCCGCGAAAACCAAAAACAGTTTTTGCACTACGGGCTGCATTTTCTGCGTGAAATGATGGCATTAGTCGCCACCGGCGATACCAAGCTGCGTTTGCGCGAAATGGAAATGGCCACAGCCCAAAACATGGCAAAAGTGCTTGATTTTCAGAAAATTGCAAAAATAACAACATTGTTCAACGACAGTATCTACCACGTTGAGCGAAATGCCAATCCGAGGATTTTGTTTTTGGATGCCTCCATACAATTGAATCGGATTATGAAAGCCTGAAAGTTTTGCTACCTTTGCCTTTGAAATCAAAATAAAACCTGATCCGTTTGAGCAAAACTCGGATCAGGTTTATACCAAAAATATATACAATGGGATGTGTAGGATGTTCCTGCTCCACAGGAAAAGACAGCGTTAGCGGCTGCAAAAGCAATGGTGGATGCGCCTCCGGAGGTTGTAACCGCCACAATACATACGACTGGATAACAGCCCTCGGCATTCGCGATACCAACCCCTTCGATGTCGTGGAAGTGAGTTTTAAAAATGGTTCACGCAAGGAGTTTTTTAAAAATCCGGGTTGGACCCGCGCTACCACAGGCGACTGGGTGGTCGTGGAAAGTTTTTCGGGCGGCTATGATGTGGGCAAAGTAAGCCTCTCCGGCGAGCTCGTGCGCCTGCAGATGAAGCGCAAGCGAGTGCGCACAGACGCACGCCTGCTGCCCGTGGTGCGCAAGGCACACGAGCGCGACATAGAACGTTTGGACGAAGTGCGCCGCAGCGAACGGGATGTCCTGATCCGCTCCCGCACCATAGCCCGCACCCTTGACCTGAACATGAAGGTTGGCGACGTTGAATTCCAGGGCGATGGCCGTAAATGCACTTTTTATTACACCGCTGACGGTCGCGTGGATTTCCGTGAACTGATCCGTTTGTATGCCAAGGAATTTCAGGTCAAAATTGAAATGCGCCAAATCGGAGCCAGGCAGGAATCTGCCCGAATAGGTGGTATAGGTAACTGCGGCCGCGAATTGTGCTGCTCCACCTGGCTTACGGAATTTAAGAGCGTAAATACCGCAGCAGCCCGCTACCAGAATTTGGCCATCAACCAAACCAAGCTCTCCGGTATGTGTGGCAGGCTCAAATGTTGCCTAAACTACGAGTTAGATACCTATATTGATGCATTAGAGGACTTTCCCGATCGCGCAGAAAGACTCAAAACACAGGCGGGATTGGCTATTTTAGTCAAAACTGATGTGTTTAAGCGCATCATGTACTACACCTACGCAGAAGACAGGGGCAAATTTTTTGCCATCCACGTGGACCAAATCTGGGAGGCCTTAGATATGATCAAAAGTGGAAAATTGCCCGCAAGCTTAGATGATATCCTTGCCATGGCACCCCAGATTGAAGAAGAGGCAGAAGAAGCAGAGCCCGATTTCGAGAACGTGCACGATGTCATTCAACTGCCCATGGAAAAGCGGAAAAAGAAGAAAAAGAAGAAGAAAAACCGCGAAGGCTCTGCAGCAGCAGCCGTGGAAAAAGCCGCCGCACAGGATGAGGCAGCGCAACGAGGCCCTTCACATGGCCGCCCATCAGGTGACCGCCGCGACCAACGCCGCCCCGATCAACGGCCACAGGGCCGCCCCGATCAGCGCCAGCAAGGCCGTCCTGACTCAAAACAGCAGGAACGCCCTCCCCAGAAAAACCAACACGGTCAGGGCGAAACAGGGCAAAACCAGGGCCAACGCCCCACACAACAAGGCAAACCGGATAATCGGAATCAAGAGCGCCCCCCTCAAAACAAGCAGGGCCCAAAACCTCCTCAGGAGCGCCCTCCTCAACAACAGGGCGGAAACAATAAAAAACAAGGGCCTCCACGCCCTCCCCATGAAGGCAAGCCGGATCAAAATAAAAAGTAAATCATAAACCCTGAATATGTACGACGTAACAGTCATCGGCTCCGGGCCGGGCGGGTATGTAGCCGCCATACGCTGCGCCCAATTGGGCATGAAAACGGCCATTATTGAACGCTATCCGGTTTTGGGTGGTACTTGCCTCAACGTAGGCTGTATCCCCTCCAAGGCACTGTTGGATTCCAGCGAACATTTTCACATTGCCAAGGAAAAATTCCAAACGCACGGCATTGACATCAATACCCCCAAGGTAAATATGCCCCAAATGATCCGCCGTAAAAATGAAGTAGTGCTGGAAAACAATAAAGGCGTGGAGTTTTTGATGAAGAAAAACAAAATTGATGTTTTTTACGGACATGGTTCATTCGTCCATAAAAACCGCCTTAAAATAACGGCATCAAACGGGGATACACAGGAAATTGAGACCAAACAAGTCATCATTGCCACCGGCTCCAAGCCAATCGTGCCCGCCAACTTCAACTATGACAAAAAACGGGTCATCACCAGTACGGAAGCCCTGAACATCGAAAAGGTGCCCGGAAGTATGCTGGTCATCGGCGGCGGAGTCATCGGGCTTGAACTGGGTAGCGTGTATGCCCGCCTCGGCACACAAGTTCATGTGGTTGAATTTATGGACCGTATCATAGCCACCATGGATGCCGATTGCAGCCGCGAACTCCAGCGTAGTATGAGCAAATTGGGTGTGCAATTTCACCTGCGCCATGCCGTAACAGAAGTAAGCCCCAATAAAAACAAGGTAAAAGTAGTGGCCAAAAGCCGCGACGACGAATCCAAAACCCAAAACTGGGAAGTTGATTATTGCCTCGTAGCCATCGGTCGGCGCCCATACACCGACAATCTGGGCCTTGAAAACGTAGGCATTGCCCTTGATGAAAAAGGACGTATCCCGGTTGATAGCCATTTACAGACAAACATACCGGGTATATATGCCATTGGCGACGTGGTGAAAGGAGCCATGCTGGCCCACAAAGCAGAAGAAGAAGGTGTTTTTGTAGCTGAGGTCATGGCCGGCCAAAAACCGCACATCCACTACAACCTAATTCCCGGAGTGGTTTATACCTGGCCAGAAGTGGCTTCCGTAGGTTACACCGAGGAACAATTAAAAGAAGCTGGCACACCCTACAAACCAGGCAAGTTCCCTTTCCGCGCCTTAGGCCGCAGCCGCGCCAGCATGGATGTTGATGGCATGGTAAAAGTATTGGCCCACAAGGAAACCGACGAAATTTTGGGCGTGCACATAGTAGGTGCCCGCGCTGCCGATATGATTGCCGAAGGAGTGGCCTTAATGGAATTCCGCGCCTCAGCCGAGGATGCAGCCCGTATGAGCCACGCACATCCAACCTATACAGAGGCATTCAAAGAGGCCTGCTTGGCCGCTACTGCAAATAGGCCCTTACACATGTAATATCCCAACCATGAAAGCAATCATTGTCGAAGATATGCCCCAGGCTATTGCGCTGCTCCAGGCAGATCTTGCAGCGCAATGCCCTGAGGTTGAAATCATCGGCACGGCCCATTCAGTGGTGAGCGCAGCCAAATTGCTTCGCAACACCAAGCCCGATCTGATCTTTTTAGACATACTGTTGGGCGATGGCACTGGGTTTGATCTTTTGGAAATTTTTCCAGGCTTGGATGTGCGCATTATTTTCACAACTGCTTCTGACGAGTTTGCCCTCCGCGCTTTTCGATATGCCGCTGTGGATTATTTGCTAAAACCCATTGACCCTGAACAACTTAAACAAGCCGTACAGCGTGCCGCCGGAATGTTGCGCAACAATCGGGAAAGCCTGAGCGTGCTCCGCGAGGCTATCGCCAAACCCGATGCATTGCCCTCTCGCATCTCCCTGCACACCCAAGAGCGCATCGTAGTGACCGAAGTAGAGCATATCGTCCGCTGTGAAGCCGACGGCAACAATACCCGTTTTTTCCTCCAAAGCGGCGAAAAGGTTTTTGTGACCAAAACACTAAAACAATACGATCATTTATTGGAACAGCACCATTTTGTACGGGTACACCAATCACATTTGGTCAATTTTCGCTATGTACGCGGTTTTGAAAAAAATATGAGCAAATTGGGTGTGCAATTTCACCTGCGCCATGCCGTAACAGAAGTAAGCCCCAATAAAAACAAGGTAAAAGTAGTGGCCAAAAGCCGCGACGACGAATCCAAAACCCAAAACTGGGAAGTTGATTATTGCCTCGTAGCCATCGGTCGGCGCCCATACACCGACAATCTGGGCCTTGAAAACGTAGGCATTGCCCTTGATGAAAAAGGACGTATCCCGGTTGATAGCCATTTACAGACAAACATACCGGGTATATATGCCATTGGCGACGTGGTGAAAGGAGCCATGCTGGCCCACAAAGCAGAAGAAGAAGGTGTTTTTGTAGCTGAGGTCATGGCCGGCCAAAAACCGCACATCCACTACAACCTAATTCCCGGAGTGGTTTATACCTGGCCAGAAGTGGCTTCCGTAGGTTACACCGAGGAACAATTAAAAGAAGCTGGCACACCCTACAAACCAGGCAAGTTCCCTTTCCGCGCCTTAGGCCGCAGCCGCGCCAGCATGGATGTTGATGGCATGGTAAAAGTATTGGCCCACAAGGAAACCGACGAAATTTTGGGCGTGCACATAGTAGGTGCCCGCGCTGCCGATATGATTGCCGAAGGAGTGGCCTTAATGGAATTCCGCGCCTCAGCCGAGGATGCAGCCCGTATGAGCCACGCACATCCAACCTATACAGAGGCATTCAAAGAGGCCTGCTTGGCCGCTACTGCAAATAGGCCCTTACACATGTAATATCCCAACCATGAAAGCAATCATTGTCGAAGATATGCCCCAGGCTATTGCGCTGCTCCAGGCAGATCTTGCAGCGCAATGCCCTGAGGTTGAAATCATCGGCACGGCCCATTCAGTGGTGAGCGCAGCCAAATTGCTTCGCAACACCAAGCCCGATCTGATCTTTTTAGACATACTGTTGGGCGATGGCACTGGGTTTGATCTTTTGGAAATTTTTCCAGGCTTGGATGTGCGCATTATTTTCACAACTGCTTCTGACGAGTTTGCCCTCCGCGCTTTTCGATATGCCGCTGTGGATTATTTGCTAAAACCCATTGACCCTGAACAACTTAAACAAGCCGTACAGCGTGCCGCCGGAATGTTGCGCAACAATCGGGAAAGCCTGAGCGTGCTCCGCGAGGCTATCGCCAAACCCGATGCATTGCCCTCTCGCATCTCCCTGCACACCCAAGAGCGCATCGTAGTGACCGAAGTAGAGCATATCGTCCGCTGTGAAGCCGACGGCAACAATACCCGTTTTTTCCTCCAAAGCGGCGAAAAGGTTTTTGTGACCAAAACACTAAAACAATACGATCATTTATTGGAACAGCACCATTTTGTACGGGTACACCAATCACATTTGGTCAATTTTCGCTATGTACGCGGTTTTGAAAAAAAAGAAGGCGGCTTTTTGCTGCTCAAAAACGGAGACAGTATCCCGGTTTCCGTGCGCAAAAGAACAGAAGTCATGCAAATGCTAGAGTAAATGGAGCATACCAATTATTAAGATCCTTCCATACTACACATTAAAAAGAGCCAATTGTTGCGATGATTTTTGGGCAAAACGGGCATTTTCAAGCAAAAGTAATTGTTTTTTAACCTGCAGACCTCCTGCATAGCCCACCAATTCTCCATTGCTGCCGATGATGCGATGGCAAGGCACTATGATGGAGAGCGCATTGGCACCGTTGGCATTGGCTACAGCCCTGATGGCCTCGCGTTGGCCCAGCCTTTCGGTAAGTTGTAGGTAAGTTACAACTTCTCCATAAGGTATAGCCAACAGGGCATTCCACACTTTCTGCTGAAAGGCCGTACCAACCAAGCGCAAGGGAAGATCAAATTCCCTGCGCTTCCCATCAAAATATTCCCCCAATTGCTGGCGGGTACGCTGCAAAACCTCATCGTCCGTTGCTGTAAATGCAGCGTTAAGGCCCGTTTGGATGCGTTTGTCCACGGCCTCCCGCATACGCCGATAACGCCAATCACAGATGCACAAATGCCCCTCATAGGCACCGATAAGGAGTTCGCCCACAGGCGTTTGGCAATATTGAATAGCAATTTGTGACATATTTTGGGCAGCAACAATTTAGGAACGGTGCCGGGATAAAGGTAAATAAATTAACGTGAGTTGTGAAATAGGCAAATAGCAAAAAAGGAAAAAGAAAAAGTGCAGGGTCGTAAGCCCCCTCGCACGGCACGAAAACCCCGCCCTTTCAGGTCGGACAAGCCCGCCATTTCAGGTCGAACAAGTCTTGTTGTATTTGGACAGGATTTACAAGAGGAACAGGATTTTAGGCGGCGAAGCCGCTTTTTTTCATCCTGTAAATCCTGTCTAAAAAAAGAAATCCTGTCTAAAAAAAGAAACCCTGTCCAAAAAAATAAAATTTTTTTTGCAACATACCAACAAGTATGTATCTTTGCAGCATGAATCAGACCAATACCCGAGAGCGTATCCTGCAATCCATGTTTTCCGACATACGGAAAAATGGTTTTCAGGGCCTGCGTGCCGATAAGGTAATTGGTGATTTGGGCATAACAAAAGGGGCATTGTACCATTATTTCCCCAATAAACCATCTATCGGCACGGCTGTTCTGGACGAGATTATCCGCCCCAACTACCTGCATTTTTACCGCGAATTGGACCAATCAGAGGGAGATCCTATTCCTTTATTAATCGGTCATTTGCAGAAGTTGGCAGGTATGGCAACAGACGAGGACATATCATTAGGTTGCCCGCTGAACAACCTGATACAAGAAATGTCGCCATTGGATGAGGATTTTCGCCTGCGCATGAAATCTATTGTGGAAAGTATTCAACAATCCGTATCGGCGGCTATTCAGCGGGGAAAAGCAGCAGGATTCATACGCCCTGATGTGGACAGCACAGCCATTGGACGTTTTTACTTCTCTACCATTGAGGGGTCCTATACCATGGCCAAGGTAAGTAAGAGCAAGGCAGCATTTGAGGCCAATATGCAATTGCTCGCCCAATTTTTGGAAAGTTTGAAATCTGACTGTTAGGACAGATTCATTCCGTCGGTGTCATTGTTTTTAGCAGGACACCTATACCACCCCACTACTGGTGGAAACACCGCAAAAATTCAAGAAAAAACGAGCGAAAGTTCGTTTTTTTTGAATATAATACATACCAACCAGTTTGTATTTACATTAAAAAAACATTTTTTAAACTATAAAATTTATCATTATGTACGTTATCACAGGAGCAAGTGGCCACACGGGCCGAAATATCGCCGAAGCATTATTGCAGGCAGGAAAAAGCGTTAAAGCCATTGCGAGAAACCCTGAAAAACTGAGTTCACTGGCTGAAAAAGGGGCAACTGTTGTCCAAGGAGATTTGGGCGACCTTGATTTTTTGACCGCGCAGTTTACGGGTGCCACAGCAGTTTACCTTATGCTGCCACCTAATTTCGGGGTCACGGATTGGCGGGCGTGGATGCGGGAGATGGTGCAGGTTTATGCCGGGGCTGTCCGCCAGAGCGGTGTTAAAAAAATCGTCCTTTTAAGTTCCGTGGGTGCACACAGAACGGAAGGTGTGGGCCCAATTGGCGGCTTGGGCGAATTGGAAAATGCACTAAAAAACATAGAAGGTGTAGATGTTTTGGCCTTGCGCCCGGGTTATTTTATGGAAAACCTGTTCGCGTCAGTAGGTATGATCCAACATGCTGGTATAAACGGAGGGGTGCAAAAAGCAGGCACGAAAACCGCTCTGGTACACACCCGCGATATTGCCGCGGTAGCTGTCGAGCGATTGTTGGACCTCAAATTCGAGGGATTCGCCCATGAGTTCATTACCGGCCCACAGGATCACACTTTTGCAGAGATCACTGCTGTTATTGGAAAGGGAATCGGGAAACCGGAACTGCCCTACATTGAATTTTCGCCCGAGGATGGCAAAGCGGGCATGATGCAGGCAGGCTTGCCGGAAACCATCGCCAATGGATACGTGGAGATGGCTGAGGGCATGAACAAAGGATGGGTAAGCGAGGGCTATGACAGTACCCATGCAACCCGAATGACAACTTCTCTGGAATGGTTTGTAGAAAATGAACTGAAACACGCCTTCTAAAACGGGTCTGGGATTTTCGGCTTGAGCAGAAAACACCAGACATAATTCCCGGCAAAGACAACTACCTTCCAAAATCCGTGATGCCAAAAATTACCATTTTATGACTTGAATGGATAAGCCATGCATTGATCTGTGTCAGTACATTTGTGGCCTTTAAAGCACAAAAAAATCATTTTACACTGATTATCAATATCTTATGAGCTCATTTTTCAATTCAACCTTAGGCTACTTACGCATCATCGGCATTTTGGAAGGTATTTCTTTTCTCGTTTTGCTTTTTATTGCCATGCCACTCAAATACCTTTACGGGCAGCCAGAAGCAGTTCGGCAAGTAGGGGCAATACATGGCTTGTTGTTTATCCTGTTCATCTACTTATTGGTTGCCTGCGTTAAAGAATACGCCTGGCCCAATAAAAAGGCCCTATTGCTTGTGGGTTTATCCATGCTGCCGTTTGGCAATTTTTATGCAGATTGGCGTTATTTGAGCAATAAATAATGGTAAAACAATGGCCTGTTGGTCTGTGAAAACATTACTTATTTGTTGGCATACAAATTGCCAACGAAGGCTTAATATCCCCTGACCTACTTGTTGTCCACGAAAACAAACATCGAAACATGCGAAAAATATTAGGTGTGTCCGCTTTCTACCATGATTCAGCGGCAGCACTAACTGTTGGTGGCAAAATCATTGCCGCAGCACAGGAAGAAAGATTTACAAGAGAAAAACACACCAGTGCCTTTCCATCCAACGCCATTCGTTACTGCCTCGATGAGGCCGGCCTTAGCATTGATGAATTAGACGCTGTTGTTTTTTATGACAAGCCCTTGCTAAAATTTGAAAGGCTCTTGCAAACCTATTACGCTTTTGCACCCAAGGGCCTGGCCTCCTTCCTTAAAGCCATACCAGTCTGGCTAAATGAAAAAATGTTCTTGAAAAAACTCATTTATGATGGCCTGAAAGAACTGGAGCCTTTTGACCGGAAAAAACTCAAATTGCTCTTCCCTGAACACCACCTTTCCCATGCTGCAAGTGCATTTTTCCCATCACCGCATGAAAAATCGGCTATCCTGACCGTTGATGGCGTTGGAGAATGGTGTACCGCTTCCATTGGACTTGGACAGGGAAATACAATCACTTTGTTGAAGGAATTGTTCTTTCCTCATTCTGTAGGCCTACTGTACAGTGCATTTACCTATTATCTCGGTTTTACGGTCAACTCAGGAGAGTACAAGCTGATGGGGCTTGCCCCTTATGGCAATCCCGATGCAAGGCAAACACATGATTTTGTTGATTTGATCAAAAAACACATCGTGGATATCAAGGAAGATGGTTCCGTATGGTTAGACCAATCCTACTTCAATTATGCAACCGGACTGCGGATGGTCAAAGACGACAAATGGGCCAAACTATTTGGGTTCCCGCGACGCGAGTCAGAGTCTGATCTGGAACAGCATCACTGCAACCTCGCTCTGGCCATTCAGCGGGTAACAGAGGAAATAGTGCTCAAAATGGCCGTTGAGGCGAAAAAACTGACCGGCGCAGACAGCCTGTGCCTTGCAGGCGGTGTTGCCCTCAACTGCGTGGCCAATGGAAAGCTATTGAGGGCCGGTATTTTTAAAAACATATACATACAGCCCGCTGCAGGTGATGCTGGCGGTGCACTTGGGGCTGCTTTGGCGGTCAGTCACCAATACTTTGGGGAGGCGCGCCTACCCATTGGCTCCGCTTATGATGGCATGGCGGGGTCTTATCTCGGCCCCGATTATTCAGAAAAAGAGGTAGAGCTCATGAGCCGAAAAACGAAGGCTGTTTACAAAAAATATGACCGATTCAGCGAACTAACCGAGGAAATTGCCGAGAAACTTGCCGCAGGCAATGTGGTAGGATGGTTTCAAGGCCGTATGGAATTTGGCCCGCGTGCCTTAGGTAACCGCAGTATTTTGGGCGATGCCCGAAACCCCGAAATGCAAAAAAAACTAAACCTCAAAATCAAATACCGCGAAGGATTTCGCCCCTTTGCACCATCTGTGTTGGCAGAAGATGTGGCCGAATATTTTGATCTGGATGAAGCCTCTCCCTACATGCTGGTTGTAGCACCCGTGAATGAAAAACGACGCAAAAAACTGCCTGAAAACTATCATGCAATGCCCCTGTGGGACAAACTGTACCACCAACGAAGTGATGTGCAGTCCATTACCCACCTTGACTTCTCGGCCAGGATACAAACGGTTCACCGCGATACCAACCCGCGCTACTGGGATCTCATCCAGTCCTTCAAAAAACTAACCGGATATGGTTTGGTGGTCAATACCAGTTTCAATGTACGGGGAGAACCAGTCATTTGTACCCCACACGATGCCTACAGGTGTTTCATGAGCACGGAAATGGACTATTTGGTTATTAATGACTATGTCTATTGCAAAACAGAACAGCCGGACTGGCAGAATCGTGAAAAATGGATGACCACTTTTAAAATGGACTAAAGCGCTACCCATGAAAAAGAAATTATACTCAGTTTTGGGCAGCTTGTCATTCTTAGTTTTGATTGACTATCTTTTTTATCGCTTGGATTGGCTAAATCAACATAAAACAGGATATTCTATAGTATATTTTCTATTAGTGTCTATGGTCTTGTTCAACATGCTTATGGCTGTGTTGTACAAAAGTGCTTTTGACTTTAGCGCTCCCAAGATCAAGATCATTTTCTATATCGTCAGTTTGCTTATAGTGTCCATGTTCACCGCCAACCGGCTTATCGTGATCAACCAATATTATGGATACTCCAAATCCCTGACCAAGCAATATACCGGCCGGCTTTGGCGGCCCGATGCCCACCTGGCCCACAGAGGTGTAGCCCATGAGCAAGGCACTTATGACTATTTTATAGGCGACAGTATCCGTGGATCTATTGAGACCAACTTGGATGCACAAGGCTATCGGGCAGTAAAGGCTCAGCAGCAATTGCCTTATGACACTTGTAATCTTTTTTTGGGTTGCTCCTTTACTTTTGGGGATTATGTGCTGGCCGAGGAAAGTTATTCGTACAAAGCCTCTGCATTATTAAAAAACAATTATATCAATGCAGGGGCATCAGCCTATGGCATAGGGCAAATGAAGTATATTTTGGACAGCTTATTGCCCCAAAAAGCCTTCAGGTATGTCTTTCTTCAATTATCGCCGTGGTTGGTGGACAGGGCAATGAACCTCAACGGGCCTACTTTTTACGGATATAGACCCTTTCCTTATTTCTCGGATCAGGGCGAGGGGTTCGCTTTTAACTATCCTGCCTATCATACCCGGATGTACAAACGAAAAAATTGGCGCAACACCCCGACTTCATACCTCGAAAAAGCAAGGTTTATGTGTACCGATGGTCTAAAAACAGAATTATTTGACTATCTTTCCGCCAAAATGGCCTCATTAAAGGTTCGTTTGGGCTTGATCGCAAAGCCTACTGCGCGCAGGGAAGCATTAGAGCAATATTTTTATGAATATGCCATCCAAAAATGCCATGAACACCATGCCATTCCGGTTGTACTGAAATTGAGGTATCCAGCAGATAAAATGGGCCAATGGACCCAAAAGATGAATGAGCAATGTACCTTTATTGACCTGGATGCCGATTTGGATGCAGCCGCAGCAAAAGCAGGAAAAGCATACCCTGATGTATTTGGTATTTACCATGTACACAAAGGGAAGCCGCTTGTTTTTGATGAGCACCCCAATGCCTTGGCCCACGAGATGATCGCTCAAAAAATTGCCCGCACGTTAGGAGTGGTTACTTTTTGATGCTTGATTGACATTTGGGTCTTTTCTGTCTGTTATTTAATTGAAATAGTAAAAACGAATAATTAACATGGAATTTCTACATGATTTATGGCTCTTTATGAAGGAGCGCAAAAAATTCTGGCTCGCCCCCATTATCATTATACTGCTCCTGTTGGGCATACTCATTGTGTTTGGAGGTGGCAGTGCGGTAGCACCCTTCATTTATACCCTATTCTAAGATCTCGGATAGTCAACGCAAAGCAGTTTTGAGTCAACTCGCGTCTGTAAATCTTTGATAATCAGGGCAATAAACCCTAAAAACCTCTATAATCACTTAAATCCTGGCATAAAAATGAAAAAAACGACTACGGAACCCGCTCAAACAATATTGGTGATCTGTCTGGGCCTCATCGTTGTGCACTTAGCAACAAAGTGGCGGTTTGCCCTTCCCATCGCGCTTGTGATTGGGCTAATGGGTACTTTTTCCACTACTATGGCCTACTGGATTGATTATGCGTGGATGAAATTAGCCTGGCTGTTGAGCCTCATTGTACCCAATATTCTGTTGTCTGCGGTGTTTTACCTTTTCCTAACGCCATTTGGGCTTTTGTCAAGGATTTTTGGCGACCGCGACCCCATGCAATTAAAGAATACAAGCAATACTATGTTTAAAGATAGTCAGAAATCTTTTGACAAAAAGTCATTTGAAAATCCGTGGTAAGGAGCAGTAATTATAGCCTCGAAAGCATGAGTTTGGCCTCTCCCACCTTCTTGCCTTTTGAAAAAAAGGTGACCATGCAGGCACCGTACCTTGTCGTATTGTTGGACAAATCACAGCGATAAAACCCTTTCCCAAGGCTTTTTAGGGTAACTTTTTGTGAAATTTGCCCATTTATCAGCATGAGTTCTACGGAATCAAGGCTTATGTCCCCATTGGGCTGCACATAAAAATGGTCTATAACGGGATTGGGGAAAACAATCCATTGTTGGGCCGATTGATCCTTTTCTTTTACTGCTGTTGGGGCTTTTCTGAGCAATAAAAGGTCTTTCTGTGTATTGTTGGGCATTCTGCGGTGGCAAAAATAAAGGTCGCGAAAGCCATCTCCATTGAGGTCCGCAGCAATCACACCAAGTGCATCCCTGTAATAGGCTGTACCCAAAAAGGCCATGCTCGAATCGGCATAAAAGCCCTTGCCGTCATTGGCATAAATCCTTATCGGCGCGCCAAATACATTGGCCAGCACGATGTCCAAATCGCTGTCCAAGTCAACATCTTCAAAAATAGCATCAATGGTATGATCCTGATCTTCTGGAATTTGTGCAGTTGATACATCCGAGAAATGGCCTTTCCCATCATTCAACAAAAGCCTGTTTCGGATGTCCTTGCCGGGCCGAAACATCACATTGGCCCAGAAAACATCTAAATCGCCATCCATATCTACATCCCCAACGGCAATTTTGCGGGTTTCCACATCAAGTCCCTGTGGTAAATGGGTATTGGTGGAATCGGTAAAAAAGCCATTGCCATCATTAAAATAGAGCAGGTTGCCGTTTTCATTACCCAACATCATATCGGCATCTTGGTCGCCATCGGCATCAAAAAGGATGAGGTCCTGAGTGGTACGGTAATTCACCGGCATACGATTGTTTTGCAGTTCAAAAACACCCTTGCCATCGTTGATAAGCACATTTAGCAGTCCATTGTTTCCAAAAACAAGGTCTGGCGACCCATCATTGTTGATCTCTGCTACAATGACCGCATTGGCCTCGGAATCAGGAAATTGGTAAGGCGCTATGGCAAATTTACCCTTGCCATCACCCCAATAATACTCATGTACATTGGACTGACCAGCAGGAAAATCATCCTCGCTACAAAACACGAGGTCGAGATAACCATCTTTATTAAAATCAGCAATGGCCACATCTTCCGAGTCATTGAAAGGTTGGGGCAGGTTGCCCGAGGTAGCATTGGCAAACACGCCCAAACCATTGTTTTTTAGGATAAAGTTAGGCACGCCCTCCCGGGCAAAAACGAGATCGAGATCACCATCCTGATCCAGATCCGCAGCGCGCACATCCATGTTGGCCCCTGAGGCCGAGGTAGGCAAATTAGCGGATGCATCCTGAAACAACTGGGCATTGGCCACAAAAGGACACCCCAAAAGCATCCAAAAAAGCTTTTTCATAGCGTAACATTTTTTGTTGGAGCAAACATATTGGCCTTGTGGCATGATGCATGGTAAAATTGCGAACCTTGATTTCTGAGTGCTTTTGTGCGGGTAAAAACAAACCTGAATTAGGGGAAAAATAAGATATGCCACACTTTATATATGATTTTATACATTTGCCGCTTCTCCTATTTCAATCATCAAACTTTCAAAGTATTATGAATCGCTTTTTTTACGCTTTAATCGCCCTGGGCCTTGTTTCCACCCTCTCCTACTGCACCGGGAAAAACACAGAAAACGCTGCAAAGGCTGACGCTCAAACCACGACCGCAGAAGATCCCGCCAAACGCGGCGAGTACTTGGTAGGCATCTGTGGCTGCAATGATTGTCACACACCAAAAATCATGACGGCACAAGGCCCGGCCCCTGACACCAAGCGCCTGCTTTCCGGTTACCCATCCGAAGAGACTTTGCCAGAGGTGACGGACAAAAAGATGATCGCTCCCGGCCAATGGGCCTTGTTCAATGGCAGCCTTACCGCCGCTGTCGGCCCTTGGGGCACTACTTTTGCCGCCAATATTACCCCTGATGATACGGGTATCGGCACTTGGACTTACGAACAGTTTGAAAAAGTGATGCGCGAAGGCAAATCCAAAGGCATGGACGGCACACGCCCCATCCTTCCGCCTATGCCCTGGGTGAACTACATCAACATGACAGATGCTGATATGCGGGCCATTTTTGCCTACCTGAAATCCATACCGGCAGTAAAAAATGCCGTGCCGAATCCGATTCCGCCTGCGGCGGGCTGATAGGCTTAAAAGGGGTATTGGCGGTACCTGTTCAATCGGCGTTCTCATTCCAACAACAGTCTTTGTCAAAACGCCGATACAACAGATACCGCTGACACCGCCGACAGTAACATTTTGAGTTGTCTGACGACCGCGAGCGGATAAACGCATCCAAGTAACTGAAGATGGTCAATCCAACATCGAACTGCCAGAACTGCCAACGGGAACGTACTTTGTGTCCGTTCAATTGAATGGTAAAATGCTCGGAACCTATCCCGTTTCCATCCAACGCTAATTCTCTATTGTTTAACCTTCGGGCCATCCTGACTTATGTCAGGGTGGCTCGATATTTCCTTTATTGTAATGAATACCCGATTTTTACTTTTAATGGTGTCGGTTTGTTTTTCAGGCAAAACCTTTTCTCAAAAACACGACTATAATTGGATACAAGGGAGTGGATCAAATAGTACAATATTTCAAATTGATTTTAATGGAGATAATAAGCGAATTGCAAATATTTCTGATGGATATGTTTTTGGGACTTCTGTTTCAGTGTCTGATAATTCTGGGAACATACAATTTTATTCCAACGGATGTAGCATAAAGAACAAGAAGCATGAATATATGGCAGGTGGTGGGGAAAATTTACTAACAGATAATTTTTTCTGCAATGATTTAGCAACAGGTGGTGACCTGCGGATTGATGGAGGGGCATTTGCCTTACCGATACGTGGTAATAAATATATTTTTCTGGGTTTAAATCACCTTTATCCTCCTCCCAGCGGCCAATGCAGCACCCACCAGCTCTACTATAATTTAATTGATATGAATAAAAAGGACGGGCTTGGAGAAATCACCCAAAGAAAACAAATACTTTTAGAGGGAGGCTGTTATCAGGTCGCTTCCGCTACCCGTCATGCCAATGGGCGAGATTGGTGGATCATTTTACCTGACAACAAAAACCATCGCTTTTTTCGCTGGTTCTGTACCGATCAAGGCGTCATCACAGGCCCGAAAATACAGGAAATAGAAAACAAAACCATTGATGGGCTTTGGTTTTGTGGCTGGATTACGTTCTCTCCCGATGGGCAAAAATATCTGATCAACAATTGCAGAAAAGGGGTCATGATGTATGATTTTGATCGTTGCACTGGATTGCTATCCAACCCAAATATTTTGCCCAGAACAGTAAACAACTCCAACTGGTGGAACTATGGTGCTGCGGTATCATCCAATAACCGCTTTTTATACACCACAAACAATGGATCAAAGGAACTGGAACAGTACGACCTTCAAGCGGATGATGTAATTAAATCAAAAGAAATAGTCGGTAATTTTGATTTTTTTGTTGATTCTCTTGGATACCCTACACTTTATGGATTCATACAAAATGGTTCAGATGGCAAAGTATATATTTGGGCTGGTGACACCTACTATATGCATGTTATTGATCAGCCCAATAAAAAGGGAGTATCATGCAAATTAAAAGATCGCGCCATCCAACTGCCAGCCAGAACATTTGGAGCCAATATGTACTACCCTAACTACCGTCTCGGCCCCCTTGATGGCTCTCCCTGCGACACCCTCGGCCTTGATAACCATCCCGTGGCGGAGTTCCGCTATGATGCGTATGACAGCACCAAGATCAGGGCTTTGCAATTCACGGATGTATCCTGGTATGAACCTGCTTACTGGCGCTGGGACTTCGGCGACCCGGCCAGTGGCACCGCCAACAAAAGCACGGAACAGAACCCCGCGCATGAGTTCAGCAAGGCGGGTGGCTACAGCGTCTGCCTTATCGCGAGCAACCAATATGCCTCGGACACGATATGTAAAAAGGTATGGGTGGGCGTGAGCAACACCCACGCCCTGCCCGCTCTGTCACAGGCTCGCGTGTCGCCCAACCCCGCTACGGATCACCTGCGCGTGAGTCTGCCCGCGCTGCTGCCCGCGCACGCGCTGCGCTTCACGCTCACGGATGTGCAGGGGCGTGTGTTGCGCGAGGTGCAATTGACTGATTTTGAGACGGATATATCGGTTGGTAATCTGCCGAAGGGGCTGTACTTCTGGTACCTGAAAGTGGATGGGGAAGTGGTGCAGGCGGGAAAGGTGGTTAAGGATTAAGTATGAAGGCCAGCCTTGATGAATTGTCAGGGATAAGGGATGCAATTGGAGTTTTCTAACGACCGCGAATCGGCGGTACCTGTTCAATCGGCGTTCTCATTCCAACAACATTCTTTGCCAAAACGCCGACACAACGGATACCAATGATACCGCCGACAGTAACATTCTGAGTTGTCTGACGAGCGCGAATCAGTGGTATCGGCGGTATAGGCGGTGTCGGTGTTCCAATACTAACAAGCAGTATCGGCGTTCCCGTTTCAACAACAGTTTTGAAAAAAAACTTGACAAATCATTTTTTAGAAATAACTTTGCATTTCAAAGTAATTTTTAAAACAACATTTACTATGCCAGACACATTTGATCCTATTACAGAAAACACTGATAATCAATCTTTTTTACAGCGAAATGCCACGACCATCAAAGGCGTGGTCATTTTTTTTCTGATGCTGATCCTGCTGATTCCGGTGGCCATGATCGAGGATATAATCCGCGAAAGAGAAGGGCGGAAATCGGAGGCTATCCAGGAAGTAAGCAGTAAATGGGGCGACAGCCAGACCATAACCGGCCCGATATTGGCCGTACCTTATGAAAAAATATACCGCGACCCAAAAGGCCAGGAAACAAGCCGCGAAGAAAAAACAGCCTTTTTGTTGCCCGAACAATTAGGTATTAAGGGTTCTGTACAGCCGGAAATCCGTCATCGGGGTATTTTTGATGTGGTGCTTTATGGCAGCAAAATGGTGCTGGAAGGGACATTCAAACAACCCGACAACGCGCAGTGGGTTCCTGACGGAGCCATCATGCAATGGGATAAAGCATTGATTGTCTGTGGCATACCTGATCTTCGTGGGCTGAACGATCAGGTAAAGGCAGAATGGAATGGCCAGGGTAAGTTCTTTGAGCCGGGAGTAAGGGTGCAGGGCATTGCCTCCAGTGGGGTGCATTTGTCGGTACCGCTCAAGCAGGCTCCCGGGCAGGTTGACTCCTTCCGCATTGAACTGTCCTTAAAAGGTTCGGGCACCTTGTATTTTACCCCCATAGGAAAGGTAACGGACGTGCAATTGACGGCACCATGGGCCAATCCCAGTTTTACGGGCAGTTTTTTGCCGGAGGAAAAAACCATTGATGCCAACGGATTTGATGCCAAGTGGCGGGTTTTGCACCTGAACCGCAATTATCCGCAATTTTGGAACAATGAGCAAAACACCCATTTTGGAGAAACGATGTTTCAGCAAAGTGCCTTCGGGGTGGATTTTTTCCAACCCGTTGACAACTACCAAAAAGCGACCCGTTCGGCCAAATACGCTATATTATTTATCAGTTTGACCTTTTTGACCGTCTTTTTTATTGAGATGAGGCCAAGTCAGCGCCGCCGTGTGCATCCCTTCCAATATGCCCTTATCGGCTTGGCATTGGTTATTTTTTACACCCTGTTGGTGAGTATGTCGGAGCATGTTTCCTACAACTGGGCTTATCTGATCGCTGCGGTCATGACGATTTCATTGACCGGCCTGTATGCCCGCTCGCTGTTTGCCTCCAATGCTATGGCCCTGCTGGTTTGTGGCACCCTGGCCGTGCTGTATGGGTTCTTGTTTGTAGTGCTGCAACAGGCCGATTATGCCTTGTTGATCGGCAGCATTGGCCTGTTCTGTATTTTGGCGCTGGTCATGTATGTTTCAAGGAGGATAGAAATCAATTAGGCCGCATTACCCTAAAGCCTGTATAGGCGTCGCGGTAATCAGGATAGCGGCTGCTGCGGTTGCTGGCACGGCAATGAGCCGGGTTGTTGTTGGCGGCCCCGCCTCGTAACACGCGCTGTGTCCCTTTATCCGGGCCGTGTGGATCCGCCCAAACTTGTTTTTCACTGTAATAGGTGGCGCTATACCAATCATGGCACCACTCCCAAACGTTGCCGCTGAGGTCATGCAGGCCGGCAACGTTTGGTTTTTTAAGGCCAACCGGATGCAGTTTTCTTCCCGAATTTTGGGAAAACCAGGCCACCTCCCTGATGTTTTTGCTGCCTGCAAAAGGATATCGGCTATCCTTTCCTTTTGCGGCATATTCCCATTCGGCTTCGGTGGGCAAGCGATAACCACGGGCTTTAGGGTTAAACAATACGGTATCCCTCAAAAAAACATATACGGTATCCAAGGCGAATTGTTTGCTGAGCCAGTTGCAATAGCGGGCGGCATCCACCCAAGTTACATGTGCCACTGGGCGTTGCCAACAAGAATCGGGCAGGAGTTTACCACGTTCATCACAACGCCAGTTGGCGTCCGGGTTTTTATTCCAGCCTATGGTGTCCCAGGCATAACTTCCATCCTGGGTTTCGGCATCGGTAAGGGTTTTCGTATCATGAATAAAATATTGAAATTCAGATACTTTAATTTCAAATTTACTCATCTGGAAGGCCTTGATCCTTACTTTGTGTACCTTCTGCTCATCGGGATTTCCGGTGGAGTCGCCCATGTAAAAATCGGCTCCCGGCAAGGACAGCATTTGGGGCAAAAAATTGGCCTTGTGGTTTTGTGAGACAGCCAACACTGGCACGAAATGCGAAAGAAACAACAAGGTGCCGGGCAGCAATACTTTCATGTGCAATAGAATTAAAAAATAATTTACCATAGTTTTAAAAAACAAAATTAATCATTGCATACATTTGCCTAACCGGATTTTTTATAACCAACTTTTAACATTTTACAAAACGAAATTTTTACTTATGAACAGTATGTTACTTTCAAGTGTGGTAACCGCAGTAGTCGGTTTTTTGGGCAACAAGTTTTTGCCTGCCGGATCCAGTACCTGGCTCTTGCCCTTGGTCAGCGCTGTTGCGGGTATCATATTCAAACAAAATCCCAAAAACGGTGCCGCGTCGGGCGCAATGGGCGGTGGCCTTCTCGGGGCCGTACTGGGTGGCATGGGTGATGCTGCAGGTCCTGGCCTTGGCGGTATTTTGTCTTCTGTTTTGGGCGAGAGCAGCAGTGGGTTGTTGGGCAGCCTGCTGGGCGGTGGCCTGTTGGGTGGTGCCGGTGGCGGCATTGGTGGTTTCCTTCAAGGCATGCTCAACAAAGGGGGAAGCAATAGTTGATTGCCCTATGTTAAATAAAAAATCCCCTTCGGTGCCGGTTCCGAGGGGGATTTTCTATTTCAACGATTTCATTATCAGTTCTTTTTGTCGCGGCGATCCTCGCGGCGGTCGCGTTTGTTTTCGGCACGGTCGCGCTTGTTTTCGCGGCGGTCGCGTACGTCTTCACGCTTATCACGCACGTCCTCGCGGGCGTCGCGCTTGTCTTCCATTTTGTCGCGGCGGCCGCCATCATGTTTGGCATCACGCACATCCTCGCGGGCATCTCGTCGGTCTTCGCGGCGGTCGCGCTTGTTTTCGGCACGGTCACGCTTGTTTTCGCGGCGGTCGCGCACGTCCTCGCGCTTGTCGCGTACATCTTCGCGCTTGTCGGCGGCTTCGGTTTGTTGGGCCATCACGTTTGTTGTGGCAAGTGCGAAAAGGCTGAAAAACAGCAGAAATAATTTTTTCATAACGTAAAAATCATGTTTTGGTGAAAAGTTGGTCATTTGACGGGCCTGTATGGAATGCGTTTAATCCGTACACATATTTTAACATTTTCTTTAATTCCTCCCCCCAACAAACAACAACCATTAACCAACAACCAACACCCCTTAATTCCACTCCCATATCACAATAGCCCATTTTTCCCCGCTTTGTGGATCGTCATAACTGTGGAAGGTTTTAAACCCTACCCTTTCGTGCGCACGCATGGATCGCGTATTACGCAAGGCTATTTCAGTGATGACAAAATCATATTCTCCTTTATATAATTCTTTCATTTTCAAATACATACCATCAAAAACACCTTGTCCTCGATAAGCCTCGGCCACACAAACCTGCCCCATAACGAACCAACGTGGATGCTCGGCCAAGGGCATATCACGCCAGGAAAGGGTGTCTATCAGCTCAAACATCGGTTTTAAGACAGGTACTTCCTGCGCAAAATTGCGAGGCATGACGAGCGCATAACCCGCCAGCTCATCACCTGCTTTTGCGATCACGGAGGGTTTTTCTAAATTCATGCGCAGCAATACCCCGGGGTCATGCTGCACAGTGACGAAGCCTTGATTGCGCTGCGTCTCCACATCAAGGTTCGTTGACAGGTTAAGCCCCTGCAATTCAATGACTTGTGCTAATTCCTGTACCGTTTTAAGGCTTGAAAAAAATATAGATTCCATAATTTGACAGCGATTGGGCTTAGTGATGTATCAATGATGGTAAAGAACGCAAAAATAGGTTTTAGACTTTATCAAAATCAAAAAAGTTTATATGCTCAATAAATATACATTTAGTATTATATCATCTTTTTTATGCTTTGTTCCCATTTGGGCACAGCAATCTTGTGGCTATACACCGAAGCAAACAGCACCCAAAGAAACCTGTCAAGAGGCTTGCATTTATTGCAGTATATCTGATTATCAAGGACAAACATCCAATTATACATCCAGCGGAGCTATGGCATGTTTCACTGTTGACAATGATCAGTGGCTTGGCTTTACAGCATCAACCGACAGCGTTACCATCAATGTATATCCCAACAATTGCAGCAAAAAAAATGGGGTTCAAATAGCACTTTATGATAATTGTGGAGGAATGCCCTTGGCTTGTAATCCTGGCGGAATAGGTCAGGGCAATCAAACCTGTTCGATTTCTTCCAGTTTAATACCCGGCAACAATTATTACCTGATGATAGATGGTTATGAAGGTGATTTATGCAGATTTTTCTTAACAATTGATCCTACCGATGTGGTAATCCCTGTTGAAAGTTGCGAAGAAATTTCTGTAGATTGTAATTTTTGCGGCTATGCGATTTGTATAGCTGGCTATGCCCCTAACCCCGCCCCACCCGGCGGATTTTGCGGCACCATTGAAAACGATCTATGGTTGGGTTTTGTGGCGAGCGCGTCGAGTGCAACATTCACCATAAAACCATCCAATTGTGTGCAAGGCAATGGCTTACAGGCGGCTATATATGACAAGTGTACGGGTACTCCTATCGTTTGCAATGCTGGCATCACAGGTGGAGGCAACAAACCTATAGAATTAAATATCAATATGGTACCTGGCCAAAACTATTATCTTCTTGTGGATGGTATGAATGGGGATGTATGCGACCTAATGGTGAGTGTTGACCCACCTGATGCCGTAAAACCTCCTTCGGTTGGCGCAATAGGCCCAATCAATGGAACATCCCTTATTTGCCCCGGCGGAACGACCACTTATGAAGTAGCGCCTGTTGCAGGTGCGGGTTATTACACCTGGACTGGGCCGGCAGGGACGCTCATCAATGGCGAAGCTGCACCGGTTACCCTGCCCGCCCCCAATGGCCGCCGTGCCAAAATCACTTTTCCAATGACGGTCGGCAATGCTCAGATCTGTGTCACAGCCTTTAATTCATGCAAAAACGGGCCGACACAGTGCAAAACGGTGAGCATTCAGCCCATACCTCCTACTATAGCCCAAACGGAATATATTTGTTTTGAAGATATTGGCAATGAGCCATGTGGCTTTTTTGAGAATACCTACACCTCTTTCTATGGTTGTGATAGTATCGTAAGGAAAAGGATTGTTTGTTTGCCCCAAATAAAATCAAATATTGGGTTCAAATACCTTTGTGCAGGCGATACCCTTGAGGTTTGTGGGCTAAAATTTTACGAAACAGGACAGATAGTGGCCCTTGGCAGATCTTTTCTGGGCTGCGATAGCCTCGTCACAGGTTACCTTACCATTTTGGACCCAATAGCCAAAATCCTCAACAAAGGAGGTTTGGCCTGTACAGGGAATAATGGTGTTATCACCTTGCGGACGGCTCCTTCACAACCCGGCACGGTAAAAACCTGGCAGCGGAATGGTGTCCCGCTTGGCGTGGCGGATAGTTTGGAAATAACAAGCCCCGGGACATATATACTGACCTCCTCACTCCAATTAGGTGGCGTAAAATGCCAAAAAACGGATGTGGCCATCATAGTCACGGGGGTAAAAGGGCCTCCTCCCACCATTCAATTGGTATCAAATGGCCCCATCAGTTGCCCCAATCCCAGTCCAACGCTTTCGGTTAACTCGACTTCATCTTTAATTAATTACCAATGGGACGGGTATGGGCTTGAGGCCTACTATGGCCCAACACCTCAGATCAGCAATGCTGGCCATTATTATGTCACGGTAACAGACCAAAACGGCTGCACCAACAGTACCAGCGTCAGCATCAAGGGCGACACCCTAAAACCTGTGATTTTCAGCATTACCAAAAGTCCTTTGGGCGGACTTGGCGCGATAAAAGGCCGCCTGATCTGCAAGGTTTCTGCACCCAATTTCAAATTCAA
The DNA here is from genome assembly GCA_964539805.1 of uncultured Saprospiraceae bacterium. Classification (GTDB taxonomy): domain Bacteria; phylum Bacteroidota; class Bacteroidia; order Chitinophagales; family Saprospiraceae; genus M3007. Next base: position 32,330 of record CAZIKN010000064.1, read on the forward strand.
CTGGGAGGGGCCGGATGCATTCACCAGCACCTTACAAAACCCTTTGGTGTACACAATTGGTACCTATACAGTGACCGTAACCAATCCTTTTAACCTTTGTACCGCTACGGCCACATTTGACTTAATGGATAAAAACAAGCCAGGCAAGACCCAAGCAAAAAAGCCGGA
>CAZIKN010000065.1:0-32472 GCA_964539805.1 uncultured Saprospiraceae bacterium
AATACCCGCTAAGGGTACTGTAGTAGTTTGGGTAGTGGCATTAAAGCCATTGGGTCCAGTCCACTTGTAGGTAGGGTTCTGTGTGGTTGTGTTGGCCGTTACCGTTGTAGCGGCACCGCCGCAACCGATAAAGCCATTGGTACTGGCTGCAGCGGGTGGGGGAGTTTTATCATCCGCAATAACAAGCGTATCCACTTTTTCACAGGCTACCCCACCCAACTGAATCCGAGAGGTAAGGGTATAGGTACCTGCTATGGTAGCATTGTAATTGTCACCCACGCCTACCGTGGCACCATTGCGACGCCATGTTTTGATGGATCCCGATTGTGACGGAACGGAGCTCAGCTTAATGGTATCTGTTTTGCAGGTCAACGTACCGCCACCAATAATTTCAGCCATTGGGTCAAGCACGGTCAAGGTACCGGTTACAAGGCTGTCGCAACCTTGAAAAGAGGTACAAATAACATCTATTGGGCCGCTTGTCGTAAACTCTTCACCGCACACCGTAAATGATCCACCTTCACAAATGTACTTAAAGCCTACGCTACCTTTAAGTTGTGGTTTGGCAATAACGCGCTGACGAACGAGACTGTCACAACCTAACCATGAGGTTAATACCGCCTCATGGGTTTTGTCGCCGGGAGACGTCACTTCGTCACCCCAAGGCAATACGTAAGGCAAATCTTCAAAGCATACCGTTTCCTGGGGAATTACGGTTGGCGCGATAGGCTGAACATTGATATTGCGGCATTGTGTAGGACCATCGTCACAAGAGTTGTTGGCATTTACACAAATTTGGGCAGTACCTGTTGTTGTTGGGAAAGTAACCTGTACAATACGACCATCTGGCGCATCTATGGACACTGGGGCTGGCTCACCATTGATAAGCGTACCGGCAGGGCCAGTCCAGGTATAAGAACCTGCGTTGGGTACGTTAGGAACCTGCATGGTTACAGTAGCCCCGGGGCATACGGTTGCAGGGCCTTGCAGCGGCAACATGTTGCCCACATCAGGTGCTTTTACCGCCGTTGGGGGTGAAACCGTAACTGAAATATCACATTGGTCACCAGAGAGACCATCAATCAAGAGAAAGTAGTTGGTACCGGGAACCATAGACACCGTGATAACTGTAGGTGTGTTACCCTGACCGGCACCGCCTCCATTACAAGCCAGAGGTGCGGTGTTGCAACTTTCATAAAGTGCTGTCTGAACCCCATCACCATTTGCACAATTGGAAGGAGTAATGGTAAAAGTGGCAGAAGCAGCACCGGCGATAAACCCGAGCCATTGGTCATTCTGAATCTGGGAGCAGAAGCCGCCAGGCGGAATGCCGTTGGGCGCATAACCAGATGTAGTACCCATGTAGCCGTTGAAGTCGCAATAAATACAGGCTTCAGGACAGCTTTCCGCAGGGGGAATATCGGAAGGTGGGCCGCCGCAGGGAGGCTGAGCCTGTGCATATACTGCGACCAGCATGACGCAAAAAATAAAAAGTAATTTTTTTACCATCTTTAGATCAGGTAAGTTTTTGTGTTACAAAATAGACGTTATCAATAAGCAGCCAGATGATGCTAAAGGCACCCTTAAGGCGTGAGTTCTTCAATTAAAAAAAATTGAGCAATCAGGAACAAGTAAGTCTTGGGCAGGTTGTGCAACAGGTAAGGGATTATAAGCGAGTTGGCAAAGGAATGAAAAATTTTATTTTGCAAGTACACCTAAGTACGCTTTTAACTTTCCTGCCTTCTCTTTTGGATTGATTGTTTCATTTTGTTTTTCGGGTTTTTTGGGGTTAAAACACGAACGTATAATAAAAAAATATGGAATAAAATCTTTACAAAAAATTAATAATCAGTATTTTATCTAAAAATGGTAAGGGTTCCAAAAAAAACTTCCGTCACGCCATCTTTAAATAAAATTTCTGCTCGCCAACTCAGCACGCCGGGCAGAATTTTTTCGCCGCGGACCATTCCATTCCAAGCTTTTGCAGGATCATTGGGTTGAAAGTTTTGTTGCTGAAATACCAGGTCTCCCCATCGGTCAAAAATTTCAAACCCTTTTACCAGCTCCACATCATTGCCTGCATAGATCATGGCAGTTCCGTTTTCGCTGCTTTGGGGATCAATAATATTCGGAATAAAAACTTGCCGATGCCGATCAACACGGATAAATGCCGTTGCCTTGGCTTTACAGCCACTAGAATCTATGATCTCCACCGTTAACACTTGTGGCCGCACCGGAGTGAGCTGTTGAAATGGTTTATTGATGTTTAGTGTATCCAATAGCGGCACCCAAAGGATACGCTCAAGCGATGTAACCGGAACAGAGGATTGAAGCGAAATGAGCAAAGAATCACCGAGGGAAATCAGGGTGTCATTGGGCATTAAAGTGGCCGTCAACAGTGCTGGTGCACTTACTTCTATGGCTGGCGAGGTCCATTCGCATCCGTTGGCATCTTGTAAGGTGATCATGTAGCTCCCTGCTGCAAGCGAACCAAATTTTGTTTGGTTGCTAAATGGCGCGCCATTCAGGGAATACAGCACCGGCGGGCGTCCTTTGAGAAGGCTATCTAACATGATAGCCCCATTCTTTTCACCATAGCACCTTACTCCCTCGGACAAGAAGGTAGCCTCAGGAGGGCTGTTGTCCAAATCTACCTCTACCGTATCCCTAGCAATACAGCCCGGCGGCAAAGTGACGTACAAAATGTATTGTCCTGCTTCAACAGCCGAGGTCTGCGCTGTTTTCCCTACGGTATCCTGCCCCAAAAGCCAAAGATACGTTGCATTGGGTACTATACCGTCACTGCCCAAGATAACAGCGGTTTGATCACAGTTGAGGGTCTGGTTTTCTCCTGCATCAGCAGGCGGCAAGGCCATAATTTCTATTTCAGCCGTGCTGGTATCACCTGGGCATGCTGCCGACGAAGACATCACATACTGAAACTTATAGTTACCGGGCAATACACCATTTGACCTAAAAATACCATTATTGGCATCAAAAGCCCCCGGTTTGGATGGTTTTGCAGAAACCTCGCTCCAGTTACCGCCAAAATCTGCATTAATCAGCAGAGCATTTAGCGCAATTGTATCTCCTGCATCTTGGCACCAGATCGGAGCCTTATCTTGCGCCCCCGCTTCCGGGCGACGGTCAACAGTAAGGGTAACAAAATCGGTCAAGGCTGTTGCACAAACAGGTTGGGCACCATCAAAAGCAGCAATAAGGTAATAGGATGTTGTTTGTAGCGGTGACACATCAAGTGTTACGATTTGCGAGCCTGTGAGCACCAGTTCCTTCAGGTCAGTACCGTCAGACCACGCCAAGGTGAGTGGATAAGCCCCCTGGCCAGCAAATGAAAGCACAGCCTTGGCACCTGAACAAATGGTATCATTGCCCATAATCGTGATTTCGGGAGTCTGTTTCCAAATAATGGGAACCCCGGGTGTTGAGGACAAGCAGACATCCTTTAGGTCAACTCCTGCGCCATTGGCAAGCCTGTTGCCCGCAATGGCTGATATATAGTAGGTTTTCCCAAAAGTATAGGTTTTTAAAAATGGAAAGGTTGGCTGATTGTTACGATCCAATACCTTGCCCAATTGTGTGCCAGTACCATCATGGAGCACAAATTCAAGGGCATCATTCGCATCCAAAACCTCGTCTTTTCTATGCTCTGCAATGGCCAATTCCGCGCTACAAAAGACAATGGTTTGGGTAACTCCCTTCATATTACCCGCATTGGTCATGCATTCGCAAATGTGTGTGCCAAAATCTGTTGCACTTCTGCAACCCTTGGCATCTGTTACAAAAAAATTGTAGCCACTACCACTGGGCTGTTCTTTTGACGTAAATATATTATTGTTAAACGATCCGGACAAGCCATTGACCATAAAGGGTGCCTGCCCTTTATTCACCTGAAATTCAACAACATAATCCGTATTGGTACCATTGCAATACTGGATAATGTTCTCAATTACCGGCTCTTCTGAAAAGATGACATTAACGGTATCAGAGCCGGAACAACTGCTATTGGATTCCTCCCATTTGAACTGGTAACTACCCACAACGGATACACTGGCACTTGAGCCCGGATTGCTATTATCTGTAAACAAAGCAAGCCCTGGCCCTGAAATAACCGTCCATTTCCCCTTGTAAAAACCCTTGGCAGCATTCAGTGTCATGATCTGCCCACACACCAAAGTATCATTACCTGCTTTTGGAAGCGGTTTTTTGAGAAAAACAACAGGCTGGCCCTTGGCAACAGAAAAACACAGGTCTGATGGATCAGGACTGCCATTCAGGTTATTGCCCGCTACGCGGGAGATGTAATAGGTGACACCAAAACTCATGCCCGGCTGGAGCATAAACTGTCCGTTAGCATTGCGCGCAAACACATTACCGAGCGCAGGCCCGTTGCCATCATGCAACACAAAAGCGGTGATGTCATTGGCCTCCAAAACCTGATCTGTATTGGCTACAGCCGTGGCAAGCCCTCCCTCACATACCTGCAACAGCTGTGCACTCATGGTACCGGCCGTAGTGCTGCATTTACAATCGTATGCCCCTTTTATGCTTGGCATAATACAGCCATTATTGTCCTTTATGTCAAAGGAATAAGCGGCCTGATTGATGATGGGCAATGACGTAAAGCTATTGCCTGCGAGCGGTTGGCCATTTAACTGGTATGGCGGTGTTCCGTTGGTAATTTGTATGTTTACAGTGTAACTTGTATTGTTGGGATCACATTCTCGAGTCAAGCTAAGCAATTGAGGGGAGGTATTGAAATGTAAAACCATTTCATCCGTCCCCAAACAACCATTAAGGTCTGTAACCGTCCATGTTAATTTATAGGTGCCCGTAAGCGTGCTTGTGGCCAATGAATTGTTTGACAAGGTATTGGCAATCCACAAGCTGCCAGGAACAGGCGTTGATTCTACGCTCCATTTCCCGATCCCTTTTGCATCCAAAGTGAGGCTTTGCCCACAGGTGGAAAGATCCGGCCCTGCATCCGCAATGGGATTCCTTACAAACACCACTGGCTGCCCTGGAGCAACCTGAAAACAAGGGTCGTCCGGGTCAGGACGGCCATTTTTCCGGTCACCAACTACATAGGATATGTAATACACCACATCAAAATCAATTCCTGCAATTTTTGTAAATGAGCCAGTGGCACTTTCACTCAAGATTGTTCCAAGGGTATTATCGGCATTGGTATGCAATACAAAAATGCCGATATCATTGGTATCCAAACGGCTGCCAACAGGAGCCGCAATGGTAAAGACCCCTCCTTCGCAAACCACCAATTTTTCAGGCTTCATTTGGCCCGCGTTTGTTTTGCACTCACACTTCAACAAACCACTAATGAGCTCCGAAGCACAGCCATTGGCATCTGTTATTTGAAAGTTGTAGGGTTTGCCATCCGCTATCGGATCCGAGGTAAAGACATCATTCGCAACTGTTCCGCCTTGAACACTGTAGGGAGCCTTGCCTCCAACAATGGGGAAACGCACCGTGTAGGTGCCCGTAAGGGTATCGCATTGGCGATCCAACAGACCAAAAACAGGCGGAAGCCCAGCCTCAACATTTAGGCAAGCCTGTGGGCCATCACCACAATTGTTTGTCAAAGTGGCACAAACCGAGCCAGCGCCACTTGTCCATAAAACCCTGATTGTCAGATCATTACTATTTCCTATTACAGTGCCGTTATTTATTTTCCAGGCAAAAGTGGAGCCTGGCAAAGCGATCAATTGATACTCTGCGGTATCACCGGCACACAGCGTTGTGGGCCCCAGAATGGCCGGAATTTCAGGGAGTAGGTTTACCTTGACGTCCCGACATGTTTCTGCCCCGGTGCCACAAAGGTTTTGGATGGCAACACATACACTGCCTAAAGGGTCATCGCCCCATTGTATGGTAACCGTATTGGTACCCTGACCAGCAGTGATCAAATGGGGCGAATTTACGGACCATATATAGCCTGTTGCATCTAAAACCGGGCTTATGCTGTATTGTGTCTTCTGAGCTTCACAAACGCTTGCGGCACCGTTTGGAAGCGTTGAGGGAAAAACATCCAAAACATTGATTTTCAGACATAAATTTGGCGTTTTATTACCACAACTGTCTATTGCAACGACGCATATCTCCCCCGTAACAGCCTGGCTCCAGATAACCGAAATAGCCGTATCCCCAGGCAGCAGCGTAATTTTTGCTCCGCTGGGCGCTGACCACCCATAAGCCGCAATACCGGGTATGGATGGGATATTGTATATATTGGTATCCCCCCTACATGTCTGTACCGGGCCGGATATCCCGATCGGTAGAGGTGGTGCCGCCTTGCTCATCCCTACGCGCACGGTTGTTGAATCACAACATATTGCCCCCGATGTGTCCAATTCACATACTTTTAATTGATAATCTCCTTCTGTAGCAGCAATAGCAGTTTCTCCATTAATGACACCTTGGAGCATGCCTCCGTTACGGGCAGACCAGTTGTAACTGATGCCTGCCCCCTTACTTGAGCCACTACCATCCAATGTAATCTGCTTTATGGCACAAGACAACGAATCAGGTTTTTTTATACTTGATTTTACCGATAATACTTTTAAGTTCAACAAAACAAGGCTGTCACAACCCTGATTGTTCTTCAACAATAACTCATAAGTACCGTTGTCGCAGGCGCTCGCAAAGCCCGGAGTAGCAGAACATTCACCTTTGCAGATCACCTCACGCTGTCGTACCGTATCAGGGGTAACAACATTCAACCATAAAGTAGATAAGTAACGGCATCCGTTCTTTTGCAGGGTGTCCGTGTAGATTCCGGAGCTGCACAAGGTTCTGGAACCAAACGTGTAGCAATCCGGCGCGCAAATGGTCACCGTATCCCGAACATCGGCAGGAATGGGGTGTATGGTTACGTTGACACAGTTGGTGGAGACATCACCACAAATGGGCGCATTTGCAGAATTGAGCAGATTGGATAATTGCTGAACGGTAAATTTTCCATCTGGTTGGGGCAAATCCTTTTTCTGCACCCCTAAAAATGACAACCCGCAAATGGTGTAAACACCCGCTGTATCCATCCTCAAGTCTGGGATGGAATCATAGCGCTGTATGACCCCGCCTTTTCCCGACACAACATAGGCGTATTGATACCCCGGCGATTGGGGGGCTGGATTAAGCGCCGTGTATGTGGGTGGAAGTTTAAGTTTTAGGGTAGAGTCGCCAGCGCAGGCCGCCCAATCAGCTTGAAGCAGATTACCCGCATTGGCCTCGCAAGAATAACAGTTGATACCGGATGGGTCGCAAAAAATCAGGCGATAATCCGCAAAAAAACCTTCATCTTCAGCATTGCCATCCGTTATGGTCAGTTTCCAAACACCATTCACATTGCCGGATAAAGTCTCCAAACATCCAATATGGGGATAGTATGACCCACTGTAATTGCCAAAGACGCCCCAAACTTGTTGGTTATCCCATTTGGCAGCAAAACCGGGATCAGGATCAGCAGCATCATTGCACTGTACAAAACGCACATTCCACACCGTGCCATCCGTGGCACCGCCTCCGCTGGGGTTAGGGAAAAAATCAACCGGAGCCACTAAGATAATCTTTTGCCCCGAAGGCGAGGTAAGCACAATTTCCAAATCACCAAGATACTCGTGCTGGAAAAACAACTCAACACCACACAAGCCCTGGCCCTTTTGACCAAGGGTCGGGTTGGTAGCATTAGAAACCTGTATGAACAAATCCGTTACGGATTCGTCCGGTATGGGCTGGGGGCAATTGGTACAGCCACAGTTTTGTGCGCTTGTTTCATGGATAAATGCCATTAAAAAGGACAAAAAAGCCCATATTAATTTATAGTGCCTGTTTGTAAATCTGTTTGTGGATTTCAACATCGGAAAAGTATAATATAACGAAGACAGGGATTATCGGATGTGATCAATTGCATCACGTCCAACTCAAACGCCTCATTCGCTACTTAGGTGCGCGGGATTATGGGATTAAATAAAACAGCCCCTCCTTTAAAAGGAAATGCAAAGTAAACGATTTTTTATTTTTTGCATCAAGATCACTTTTCATCGTGACGCATATCATACCCATTTTAGTAGCCCGATCTTATTTTTGTAATGTTCCAAAAGGAACTGTGACAACATACATCACATTCACCAAAACAAGCATATACTATGAAAAACAGCATTTGGTCAACATGGCTCTTAAGCACAATGGCATTCTTTTGTCTCCACATGACGGCAATGGCTCAATGGTCAACTGCACAGCTGTCCCAAGGCCGTTCAAAAGCCTACCCCGTTGTGGTGGGGCATAAAGCGTATTTTATCGGCGGCGAGATACAGGGTGTGGGATATAGCAACACCGTTGATAGCTATGACGATAGCACAAAAACATGGTCAAAACTCGCCCTGACCTTCTCGACCAGAGATTATCTAAATCAGCCTGCAATTGCGCATGGAAAGAAAATATTTGTCATTCCGACAGGAGAAGCATCTTTTAAAACTATAAATATCATTGATACAGAGCAAAATACAGTGAAGGAAGCCAGCTTGTCACAAACGGTGTCCAACATAACATTAGGGGCCGTTGGTGATCTTGTTTTTTTCATAGGGGGGTCGCAAACAAATCAAATAGACATTTACAACATAAGAACCGAACAATGGACTACCTCAGCATTCCCTGAACCCAGATTGTACAGTGTGTGTGGCACTTTAGGGCAAAAATTATTTATAGCGGGCGGGCTCACACAAAAGGGGGCAAGCAAAAGGGTGGATATTTATGACGCCACAACCGGAACATGGGATACTGCATCCTTGAGTGTGCCCAGAAGCATGATGACCGTAGCCCACGTGGGTGATCAGCTGGTATTTGCGGGTGGTGGTGTGCCAGACTTTATATTTTTTAATGCCGTGGATATTTATGACAACAAAACTGGCACTTGGTCTTCAGCCAAATTATCCCAAAACGTATATGGCAATATTTTGAGGGGAACGGTATCCGGAGATAAGGCATTTTTTACAGGGGGAGACAAACCTAACAATGTAGATATGTATGATGCCCAAACAAAAACATGGCAAACCCTTACAGCGCCCAGTAGTCACCAATTCAATCCGGTAGTGAGCAATGGCCAAAAAGTATTCTTTGCAGGTGGATTAAACAACACAACAGGTCAGGTGGATGTATATGACTGCGAAACTAACACCTGGAGCAATCTGGGCAAACTTTCCGTAAAGCGATATTACGCCGCCGGAGCGAGTGTGGGTAGAAATGTCCTTTTTGCCGGGGGCATTAGCAACAGTGCCGTAGTAGATATTTACACACTCCCCCCTTCAAATGTCAGCAAAGTGGCTACCCAGCCTTTTGAAGCTATTGTATTCCCCAATCCATCGCGTGATTGGTTTTATCTGCGCCTTAACGAAGCGTTTAGCGGCAACTTTTCCTTAATAAGCCCCGATGGCATCATCTTGAATACACAACAGATTGACAACAAACAAATCATAGAAGTAAACACCGCTCATTTGCCTGTTGGCTCCTACATCTGGCAGTGTATTGACGGCAAAAGTGGAAAGATCAAAAGCGATATCGTTACCAAAGTTGCACATTAATCAGGAATCAGGACTTAAGCCAAGCAGCTGTGCCAGCTGGTGTTATATTTAGGTAAGGATTCCATTCAGCTGCCATGTGCAACCAAAGACCGGAACCGATCTGTAGCCCAAGGCCCAAGGCTGCCCGTGCAGTTTTGCCTGCGCGCACGCCTGTGTGTACCACAACCCTTGAAGCAGGTTGGTAACGCACGCCACATTTTATTTCCACTGAACGATCTATCCATTTCTCCCATTCCGAACTGATAATCAATACTTTGGAAGGAATCCAGCTTGCCCCAACGCGCAGGCGAACGGGCAAGCTGGACCCGGAAAGTTCCGAGGCAAGCGGGTTTTGTACACTCGCACCTATACTCAATTGTGGTAATGCCTGAGCCAATATGCTCAAGCGATAATCCACCGCCCAGGCTGAGCCATATTCAGCAGCTGATACGCCCACGGCACCAATACCGGTGCCAATGCTTAGTCTTTCACCCAGACGACGCCCATACAGCGCCTGTACCTTAGTCTCCCGCAGGGCCTCTGTGCCTCCCGAGCTGAGATCAAGCCCCAAGCCATTGATGTTGTCCACCTTGACAAATCCTTGTACCTGAGCTACTTGCCATCCTGAAATGGAATAGGGCAAGGCTACCGATGCCCATATACCCATGCGTTGCTTTCCACCCAATAGCGCATCATTACTCAATCCTGCCACGGCATCCTTGAGTGATATTGTTGCCCCTCCAAGAGACAAAACAGTGGCATTGGGCGTTACATCGGTAAATACCTGGGCGCTTGCGAAAAGCGAAACATACAGAAAGATGGCGAACAGTGCCCCAAATCGCATGATTTTCATTATTTTTGTTTTTATGGCAGCAAATGTGCAAGATTTTTTTCGTTTTAGGGCAAGATCACGCAAATCCGGTTTTTCATCCCGCATTCCTTATCTTTGCGCTGTTATCCGATGTCCAATACCTCAAAAATGACATTTTCACTCACAACTCTTGATCGCTACCTGATCAAAAAATACCTCAGCACTTTTGGTTTTGTGCTGATGATTTTCACCTTGGTGTCTATGGCGATTGATTTCAGCGACAAAGTACAGAGCTTTATTGAAAAGCCCTGTACCCTGAAAAATATTGTTGTGGACTATTATTTTGGGTGGGTGATCCACATGGCTGGTCTTATTCTACCAACCTACACCCTTATTTCCGTGACGTTTTTTACCTCACGATTAGCCTTTAATTCCGAAATATTGGCCATTTTAAATGCGGGTGTCAGCTTCAAACGCCTCATGCGCCCCTATTTGATCGCTGGAGGTATTGTCACCCTGATGCACTTGGGTTTCAACCATTTTTTGATCCCAAAACTGAACAAACAAAGGCTTTGGTTTGAACATACTTTTGTTTGGACGGATCAGGAAAAAGGACGTACATCAAATGTGCACTTCCTCGTTGCTCCAGATGTAAAAGTATTTATTAGGGGATACAATAAAGCCAACAAGGCCATAAGCGGGCTTAGGATGGAAAAATTTGCCAACAACAGGGTGGTCAGCATTTTGGAAGCCAATACGGTCAACTGGAAAGCAGACCCAAATGTGTGGACGCTCAATGATTACAGCATTCGCGGGTTTGATGGGCTACGCGAAACATATCAAAAATTTCCATCAAGCCCCAAGGATACAGTTATCAACCTCAGCCCACAGGATTTTGTTTTTTATCAGAACAACAATCAGGAAATGACGACCCCGGAATTGTACGATGCCATAGCGCGTGACCGAAGCAGAGGCCAATTAAACAAGCAATTGGAAATAGAAACACATCGGCGAACGGCGGATGCGTTCACCAATATCATCCTGACCATTATTGGCCTTTCTGTGGCGGGCAGAAAAGTACGGGGCGGTATGGGCCTGCACTTAGCCCTGGGTATAGGCATAGGATCATTGTTTGTATTGCTATCCAAGTTCGCCGTATCCTTTGCTACAAGTGGCAGTATGCCTATTGGGTTGGGCATGTGGATGCCCAACATAATTTTTGGCGTTGTCGCAGCATTTTTGGTCTTAAAAGCACAAAAATAGAGGGTACTACCCATTACTATGTCAAACGCAAAAGTCAATTTGTATTTGTCCTTTACCGGCGACGACCGCGCGGTGATACAAAAACTATTGATCTGGCTATACCCCATGCGGGATGAAGTAAATATCATTTATGCCAATCCGCCTCGCCCTTTGGAGCCCATGACCCTGCCCTGGCGGCTTTTGCTCTTCTGGTATGAAGCCCCTGACCCTCGTGCCCATTATGTCCGCTACTTAGGCAAGCAATTGGAGCAGGCCCATATTTACCTGTTTCTGACCAGCTATAAAAGCCTTGCCGATGGGCGGATAGAAAAAGAAATAGAAACAGCCGTATCCCGACAGATCCAACACGGCGACCGTTACATCCGTATTTTCCCCATTGAAGTGTCCCCCTCTCATTGGAAAAAGCACTCGCGTTTATCTCGCTACAAAACAATGGGACCGCGCCAGCCTTTGAGTCAGTCAAAGCCGGAAGAGGAGGCCTATTTGGCCATTATTGACCAATTATCGAAGGAAATAAGAGCTGTACAACGCAATTTGGATGAGTTGAAATACGCACATACCCGACCCGGTGAAGCATCAAAGGCCTGGCCCGATCTGTTGGGCGAAATGCCGCCTTTTAAAGCACCGGAAGCAGTGTCACCACCCGAATGGTTAGGTTGGGTTATATTGATTGCTATCTTTGTTTCTGTTTTTTACAGCCTTGGCCCCGAGTTGCCAACTGCGGCCACGGGTCGTTTTCGCAACATAGAAAAAGAATCCAAACCACCTGAATTCCCCCGGGAATATCCACTTGTACCCAAGCCAATGGAAGGTGATTCCATTATTGGCCGGGAATAGTGTTTTTGCCTGTCATCTTTATCACCAGCAGCCAGTCACATGAAAATTGAACTTTGGGCTATCGGCAAAACCTCCGAGAAATACTTGTCTGAGGGTATAGCTATTTTTGAAAAACGACTTAAAAACTATTTACCCTTTAACCTGATTATTCTGCCCGATGTAAAATTGCGCACCACAGATGGGGAAGCCTTGAAGCGGGAAGAAGGCAAAATGCTGCTATCCAAACTCAATCCGGATGATTACCTTGTTTTGTTGGATGAGCGCGGCGCAAGCTTTACATCCGTTGCTTTTGCGCAATATTTGGAAAAGCGTCTTTCAGGCCCAGGCAGGCGACTGATATTCGTTATAGGTGGCGCATTTGGCTTTGCACCAGAAATTTATGCCAGAGCAAACGAGCAAATATCCCTTTCTTCCATGACTTTCTCCCATCAAATGATTCGTTTGTTCTTTGTTGAACAATTGTATCGTGGCATGACCATCCTAAAAAACGAGCCATATCATAACGCGTAAGAGCATGTCTGGGATTTTCTGCTTGAGTCAAAAACGAGAGATTTTTTCAGCATTTTTATCGTTTTTGAAGGAGTGTAGCGGGGCTACACGACTGAAAAAAGGGTGAAAATGCTGAAAAAAGAGCCGTTTTGGGCTAAGCGGGAAAATCCCAGACATGCTCTCTAAGGGTAGGTGCAAAAAAAGGGCTTGACATGGTGCCAAGCCCTTATCAATAAAACAATTCTTTCAAAATCAACGCAATACAAAACTCCCGTACTGCATTTTGCCTTTAACGGATGATTTGGAGTTGGAATCACCCACATAACCCTCCAACACTTCACAGGCCCCGTTGCGTTCCGTGCGCCTGATGGTAGCGCTCTGTGGGGTTTTGATCTCCGTGTGACTCCCCTCAATACGGAATTTACAGCGTGTACCTTTTTCTGTCATCACCTTTACATCAGCATGCTTGGCTACAATATTGAAGTCTGTAAAATCTTTGCCAAGGTTTTCTATGGTCAGTCCTCCGTAAGTGAGGTCGGCATCCAAGGCGTTGGCTATGGTGTTCATTTTTATATCCGTGTAGGATCCGGTGATGAAAACCGAGCCGGCCCATTTGCCTTTGACATCTGCATATTTGGTTTGGATACGCAATTCATTGACCACACCAAGAGAAAAGTCATCGTATTTTGACATCAGGCGCATATTGGTAGCCTTTTCCAGTTTAAGTTCAGAATATTTGCTATCCAATTGCACATCTCCTTTTGCTTCATTGAGGGTAAGCTCACCATAACTGATTTGGCCATAGAGGTTATTGACACCCGCTAAATAGGCCTTGCCGTAGCTGATGTTCAGGTCGGCATCCGCATTTAGGCTTTCTGTGCGCAGGTCACCATACTTTATTTCGGCCATCAGTTTGCCATTTAAGGCGGCCACATAAGCATTGCCATACTTGTTGCGCAGGTCCAATTGGTTGTTGGCGGGCAGCCAGACCTCATAATTAATCTTGAAATCCTGTGAATTGGTTTCTCCGGACCACCAGCCTTTGCCATTGAGTGGGTCAATGAAGGTTTCGGCCTTGATGTAACCTGCCGTATTGGTAAAATTGACTTTAATACGGTCAAAGGTTCGATCGGCATCGCTCTGGCTGCGTGCATTTACAACAATATTGATGTCAATTTTGACGCTGTTTTTTTGCCAAACGTTTACGTTAACGGCCCCATACTTGTTGTAAAGAGCTGTCATGCCATTGGGCATGGTGCTGTATTCGCGGTTAATGCTTCGGGTAAATTCCTGTAATGGGCCGGCTGCAAACGCAAAGATGGCCTGTGCAAGGAAAAAGAGGGAAAGCATCGCGCTGCGGAGGCGCTGGGGAGGCAAAATGCCTGCTGGATCAAATACGCTCGGTATCATTTTTCGACGATTTTGGTTGTGTTGCAGGTAACTCGATCTCTTGAAGATGTTCGAGTACCCGTTGTAATATAGATGCTTTTGCCTTGTAGTTCTCTATCATGGCGCGAACAACCTGTTCGCGATTGCCTGCCGGCACATTGGCCAATTCGGCACGGAGTTCCTGCATGTTTTTATCCATTTGCAGCAGGTCTCCTTCCAAATCAGTGGTGGAGTTTGAAGTAAAATGTGCCAGTTGTTGTTGTTTACTTTCAATTTCCCGTTGGTAATACGCTTCCAATTCGGCATACTCTGTGGACACTTCACTCATGGCCATGCCATTTTGGTTCATCAGGCCCATATTATTTTGGGAATACCACATGCCTGCACCCATACCGGTAATCAAGAGGGCAAGGGCTGCAGCAGCGCGAAGCAAATTCCTTTGCCATCCTGCCATACGCACAATTTTTGTTTTTGGGGCAGTTGGCAGTGCAATTTGCTGGTTTATGTTTGCCCAAATTTGTTGATTCGGGTATTCATTATCCATAGCTTCGCGATGTTCACGAATAAAGCACTCCAAGGGGTCGGTATCCTGTGCTTGACAGTTCAACGCGTTAGTTATTTTTGCCCATAAATCCTTTGATGGTGCCGCAGCGTCCAGCAGGATCCGGTCGCAAAGAATATTCCGCTCAAGGGAGTCAGCCTGTGGCAGGCGATCCAGTACCCGGGCCAGTCCTTTCCAGTGATGGGCATCTGGGACAGCGGTATCCAAGGCGTTGCGGTGTTCCGAAATAAATATTTTAAGTGCGTCTGACATTTTTATACCTGGATTTGAGTGGTTTGGGGTTCTCGGGATTGATTTTCGCTAATTTTTAAAAGTTTGCTAAGCCGAGGTGGTTCCTGATGCAAGCAAAGCGCATGGCCACCATTATCACATTCCTCACATTATCACATTATCACATTATCACATTATCACATTTTTATATTCACAATATCCGAACTATCCCAACATTTCCCTAAGCTTTGCCTTGGCCCTGCTGTATTGGGATTTGGACGTTGCTTCAGTTACGCCAAGAATACCGGCTATTTCCTCATGGTCATAACCTTCTACGGCGTATAGGCTAAAAACAACCCTGTAGCCGTCCGGCAGGCTGGAAATCGCCTTTTGGATACGGTCAATGCTGTATCGCGGGTTGCTTTCGTGCTCCGGCTCTGGCTCGTCAGCCCGATCAGAAAGCGCATTTAGTTCTTGAAAAGCCAGGCGACGGCTCTTCAAAAAGTTGATGCATTTGTTAATCGTGATGCGCTTGATCCAGGCCCCAATACTGCTCTCATACCTGAAAGTATCTAATTTTGTGAATACTTCCACGAAAATGCTTTGCAAAATGTCTTCCGCATCGTGCGGCTGCTGCACCATGCGAAGGGCTGTGTTATACATAGCCCTTGAATAAAGGTTGTACAGTTCAAATTGCGCATCGCGGTGCCCGGCTCTGCATCTTTCGATGATTTCGCGGTGCGTTTGTGTGGCGTCCATTTCGTAATTTGCTTTCAATGACAGTATTAAGTGTGGAGGGTTGCATTGATTGCGGCCGAAATTTACATGTTTTTTCAATTCTTGAGGTTACCTTTGCGCCTCTTACACATTGTTCAACCATGTTTTTAAAGATATGAATTTTCGCCTTGCAATTGGCCTGGTACTATTGGGCTCTCTTTTCCGGTTTTTTCCGTTGATTTTTCCGGTTCTGCATAATTTCTCGCCTGTAGGAGCATTGTGCCTCTTTGGTGCCGCTTATTTTAGCCGCACACAAAAAGGTATGCTTATGATTCCCTTGCTTGTGCTTTTTGTAAGTGACCTGATTTTGAACAATGTTTTTTATTCCGCCTATTATGATGGCTTTACATGGATTACCTCGCCCGTAGTTTATGCTTCGCACTTGGCCGTCATGGCTTTGGGCTGGTTTATGTTGAGCAAAAAAGTGACGCCGGTCAGGGTACTGAGTGCCAGCGTTTTGGGCGGGCTAATCTTCTTTTTGATGTCCAACTTCAGTGTATGGTATGGCGCAGGCAGTCTTTATCCCCAAACCAAAGAGGGGCTTGTAGCTTGCTATGTTGCCGCATTGCCCTTTCTAAAAAATACCCTTGTAAGCAATGTGCTGTTCAGCAGCCTGATGTTCGGCGTTTACGAATGGGCCGCTTCAAAGGAGAAACGGGCTGCGATGGTTGAGTTATGAAAAAAATCCTACAATTCCTTTTCTTTCTTGGCTTGGGTGTCACTATAATGACCCTCGTTTTTCGAAGTCAGAACGCGGCTTTTCAGGAGCAATGCCGGTTAGATGGTGTTCCTGCCGATCAATGTAGCCTTTTGGACAAATTGCAGCAGGACTTTTCAAGCGTTCACATCGGCTGGATGCTGGCGGTAGTGCTGGCTTTTACCCTGAGCAATGTGTTCCGCGCCCTGCGCTGGCAGATGCAGTTTGAGCCACTGGGTTACCGCGCGGGTTTTGCCAATGCTTTTTGGTCCATTATTTTGGGTTATTTTGCCAATCTTGGCTTTCCGCGTATGGGTGAAGTCGTACGCGCAGGATCACTTGCCCGATATGAGCAAATTCCTCTGGAAAAATCGGTAGGCACCTTGGTAATTGACCGCCTGATGGATTTTATCTGTCTGGGTATCGTGCTGGCACTGGCATTTGCCTTTGAGGGGGACACTCTTTGGCAGTTTATCACCCGCAATCAGGGGCAAGGCAGCAAAAGCGGTTTTTTCCAAAACCAATGGGTGCAACTTGTCGGGATATTTTTTGTGGCACTTGGCCTTTTAGCCTGGTTCTTGCGCGACAAGTGGTTAAAATTGCCCTTGGTTCAATCAATTCTTGGCATCTTAAAAGGTTTTCAAACTGGACTTTCCAGTGTTTTTAAACTGAAGCAGCCCGGTATGTTCCTGCTTTATTCGGCGGGTATTTGGCTCATGTTTTTCCTGCAATGCCTTTTTAATTTAAAGGCATTTGCGCCTACAGCGGAATTGGGCGCAAGTGCCGCCCTGATGGTGTTTGTATTTGGCACCTTAGGCTTTGTTATTCCTTCTCCCGGCGGCATGGGCACTTTTCACTGGTTGTGCATTCAGGCTCTGGCCCTTTATGGCATCAGCGGCAGCGATGCTTACTCTTATGCTATGATTGCATTTTTTGCCATCCAGATTTTTTACAACATTATAGGTGGCGTGCTGGCCCTGATCATCTTGCCCTGGCAAAACAAAAAAACCCAAACGGTCTAATCCATTCTTTTTACCTCAAAAATTGAATGATATGTCTGCTCATTTTGACCGCATCGCCTCAAAAATACACAGTTTTGAATCCATTGGAGCGCTCCTTCGCCAATGGCGTTCTGCAAACGAAAGCATCGTATTCACCAACGGCTGTTTTGATCTGCTGCATTATGGCCATTTGCACTACCTAAGCGATGCCCGCGACCTGGGTGACCGGCTGGTGATCGGGCTTAACAGCGCCCGTTCTGTACAGCGCCTCAAAGGCCCTGCCCGCCCCATCAACGATGAACTGACCAGAATGCACCTGCTCGCTGCATTGGAAGTGGTGGATGCCGTGGTGGTTTTTGAAGAGGACACGCCTTTGGCTTTGATTCAATTGGTAATGCCCGATTTTTTGGTCAAAGGCGGTGATTGGCGGCCCGAGCAAATCGTAGGATCGGAGCTGGTACTGGCCAATGGGGGTCAGGTACTAAGCCTCCCATTTGTACAAGGGTATTCTACTACGAACATTGAAGCCAAAATTATAGCAGACTATGAAAAATATGTGTTACAAAAACCAGCACCCCAATGAACTGAGTTTGGTTTGCTTGTGCCTTAAAACAATCTCTTATACTCAACTATCCATTCCCTCGGGAATTTTTTGGCCTTAAGTGGGGTTATGTACCTTTCACTTTGATCCTCCTTTTTTCATGACAGACAAAAACACAGAAACTTTTTTGCAGCGCGCTGTTCGCGTGATCCGACAGGCTATCGGTGGTGAGGAACAGGAATTTACAAGCGGAAGTATTGATCGGGCCATTGTTTTGTTGGCCATACCCATGATTTTGGAAATGGCAATGGAGTCTCTTTTTGCCGTTGTAGATGCCTTTTTTGTATCCAAAATAGGTGTAGAGGCCGTTGCCACAGTGGGTTTAACGGAATCAGTGCTCACCTTGGTTTATTCCATAGGTATAGGCCTGAGTGCTGCCGCAACGGCCATGGTGGCCCGAAGGATAGGAGAAGGCTCACGGGAAGCTGCGGCCAAGGCAGGCGCACAGGTCATCCTGATTGCGCTTGTGCTGTCCATCCTGATGGCTGTGCCGGGCTTTTTCTTTGCCAAGGATATCCTCAAGTTGATGGCAAATGATGCCTCGGTATCCGATACCGGCTACCGCTACACCCAGCTGATGCTCACGGCCAACCTGCCTATTTTGTTGTTGTGGATGCTCAACGGCATTTTCAGGGGTGCCGGTGATGCGGCCACCGCCATGCGCGCCTTGTGGATCGCCAATGGTGTAAATATCGTGCTTTGCCCCTTGTTTATTTTTGGTTATGGCCCCTTTCCCGAGTTGGGCGTGATGGGTTCAGGTGTGGCCACCACTATTGGGCGCTCCGTTGGGGTATGTTATCAGCTGTGGCATTTGTTTGAGGTGGGTAAAATTGTGAAGATCCGTTGGGCTATGTTCCGCCCTGATTTCTCTATCATACGCCGTCTGATCAATCTGGCCTCTGGCAGTACCGGTCAATACCTGATTGCTTCCGCCAGTTGGATTTTTATGGTGTATATTTTGGGACAAATCAGCAAAGAAGTCACAGCCGGATATACCATTGCCATTCGTATTGTAATTTTCAGCATTTTACCCTCATGGGGCATGGCCAATGCTGCAGCCACCCTCGTGGGCCAAAACTTAGGTGCTGGCCATCCGGATCGGGCAGAAAAATCGGCCTGGCGGGCAGGTTTTTTCAACATGATCTTTATGGCGCTCATTGGTCTCGTTTACCTGATCGGGGCACCGTTTTTTATCCGTTTATTCACTCAGGAGCCTGAAGTTGTGGCGGCAGGCTCCATGGCTTTGCGCATTATTTCGGGCGGTTATGTGTTTTATGGATATGGGATGATTATGACCCAAGCCCTAAACGGCGCTGGCGATACCCGTACGCCCACTTGGCTAAATATTCTCTGTTTTTGGATGATCGAAATCCCATTGGCCTGGTCATTGGCCATGCACGCTGATTGGGGACAAAGTGGGGTGTACTGGAGTATCATCATAGCGGAATCCGTTATGGCGCTTTTGGCTATATGGGTATTCAGGAAGGGGAAATGGAAAACAAAAGTGGTGTAAAAAAGATATAGCAATGACAAAAAGGCCATTCCGATATACTCAGAATGGCCTTTTTTTATCCTGTAAAAAGGGCAATTACTTGCCGCGCAGTGCGCGTGGGATTTCAATGGACGCCACCGGAACGGCAGCAGTATTGATGATTTCTACTCCTTGAGGGATAGATATGTCGCGGACACGAATGGTGCTGCCCAATTCCATGGTAGAAATATCGGCAGACATTTCATCTACGGCATACTCGGGAGTGGTCAGGATATTCACCTGGCGCAAGCGCGGGATGAATTTGCCGCCTGCTTTCACACCGGGAGCCTGCCCAATAAAACGTACCGGAACAGTAGCTTTGAACTTTACACCGGGTACGAGCTCAAGGAAATCCAAGTGAAGTACCTCATCGTTTACCGGGTGAAACTGAATATCTTTGATAATGCACTTGTGCAATTTACCATCAATGGTGATTTCGGCCATTTTGAACTTTGGCGTGAAAACCAAATGGCGGAAGTCTGCCGGATTCAGGCTAAAGGACAAAGCCTCGCCGCCACCGCTCTTGTACAGTACAGCGGGTGTCAAGCCTTCGCGACGAAGTTTCTTGGTTTCTTCTTTGCCTGAACCGTTACGGCGCTGGCCTTGTAATGCAATGATTTCCATTATGTTATGCTATATAAAGTGATAACTTTTCAAAAAACGGACGCAAAGGTAAAATTATCAGTCGAGATATGCAAAGTGTTTTTGAAAAAAATTTGGATCCGCGCATCATTTTTGAGCCAGAAGTTTGCCAACAGGCGTAATAGCCGGATTCAGATGGTTTTCAAAGATTTACAGGCGTGATTAGGCCCAAAACTACTTTGCGTTCACTGACAGGTGTATCGGCAGGTACCACTTTTAATCTGTTTGGAGTCCGTTAAAAATCCATTACCTTTGCGCCCTCTTTTTCACAAACCGCCTATGCCGTTCGTATGGCCTTAGGCACCCGACCTTTGTATGGCCGGGCTAAAACACCTTAATTTATGATCAATATCACATTTCCCGACGGCAACGTTCGTCAGTATGCCGCCGGAACCACCGCGCTTGACGTGGCCAAAAGCATCAGTGAGGGCCTGGCCCGCAATGTGCTGGCAGCCAGTATCAACGGCGAGGTACGCGACCTCCAACGCCCGATCCACCATGATGCAAGCATTGTGTTTCACAAATGGGAGGACAAAGAAGGCAAACAAACCTACTGGCACTCTTCCGCCCACCTTCTGGCAGAAGCCCTGGAAGCCCTTTTTCCCGGTACTAAATTCGGCATTGGCCCAGCCATTGACAATGGCTTTTATTATGATGTGGACACGGGTGACCGCATGCTCACACCTGCTGATTTCTCTAAAATCGAGCAAAAAATACTCGAATTGGCCCGAAACAAAAGCGAGTACAAACGGACAGAAGTCTCCAAGGCCGATGCCATCAAGTATTTTACGGAAAAAAACGACGAGTATAAACTCGAACTGATCGAAGGATTGGAGGATGGCCAGATCACTTTTTACCAGCAGGGCAACTTTATTGACCTCTGCAAAGGCCCACACATCCCGAGCACCGAACCGATCAAGGCCGTTAAAATTCTGAACCTCGCAGGGGCTTATTGGCGCGGTGATGAAAAACGCAAGCAACTCACGCGCCTTTATGCCATAACCTTCCCCAAACAAAAGGAACTGGAGGACTACCTCACGCTTTTGGAAGAGGCCAAAAAGCGCGACCACCGAAAAATCGGACAGGAACTGGAACTGTTTATGTTCTCGGACAAAGTAGGCTCAGGTCTTCCGCTTTGGCTGCCCAAGGGAACCGCAGTGCGCCAGCGCCTGGAAGATTTTTTGAAAAAAGAGCAGCTTAAACGCGGTTATCAGCCCGTAATTACCCCGCACATTGGCTCCAAAAAATTATACGTGACCAGCGGACACTGGGAAAAATACGGCAAGGATTCCTTCCAGCCCATTATGACCCCACAGGAAGGCGAAGAGTTTTTGCTCAAACCCATGAACTGCCCTCACCACTGCGAAATATACGGACACCGCCCACGATCATACCGGGAACTGCCTGTCCGCATCGCCGAATTTGGCACGGTGTACCGTTATGAGATGTCCGGCGAATTGCATGGCCTCACTCGCGTACGCGGCTTCACACAGGATGACGCGCATATCTTTTGCACGGAAGATCAGCTCAAAGAAGAGTTCCTGGGCGTACTTGAACTCACTCGCTATGTGTTGCAAAAACTTGGTTTTGAAAAATTTACGGCCCAAATCAGCCTCCGTGACCCGGAAAACAAAACCAAATACATCGGAACAGAAGAAAACTGGCGCAAGGCCGAGCAGGCCATCATTGACGCCGCAGCTGAAGTCGGCTTGCCCACGGTAACCGAACTCGGCGAAGCGGCTTTTTATGGCCCCAAACTCGATTTTATGGTTAAGGATGCCCTTGGCCGCTCCTGGCAATTGGGCACCATACAGGTGGATTACAACCTCCCTGAGCGCTTCAACCTGACTTATATTGGTGCGGACAATACGGAACACCGCCCTGTTATGATACACCGGGCACCCTTTGGCTCCATGGAGCGGTTTATGGGTGTTCTGATTGAAAACTGCGCGGGCAAATTCCCGCTTTGGCTCTCACCGGAGCAGTTTGCCGTGCTTCCGGTGTCCGACAAATTCGTGGAATACGCCTATCAGGTCAAGCAACAACTCGAGGCTGAAGACCTGCGTGGCACAGTAGATGACCGCAACGAGACCATCGGACGCAAGATCCGCGACAACGAACTTAAGCGCATCCCCTTCCTGCTCATCGTGGGCGAGAAGGAGGCAGAGGCCGGCACCGTAAGTGTGCGCAAACAAGGCGAAGGCGACCAAGGCGCAGTCAGCGTGAGCGCATTTGGGGAACAATTAAAATCCCTGCTCTGATTGCTATTTTAGGGCAATGGTATATTGGCGGCGCGGAAAACTTTGGTTTTTCGCGCCGCTATATTTAAAATTAGCATATTTTCTAATTAGCATATTGTACTTATGAAATTCCTGCATACCTGTATTGTTGCTGCGCTGTTCTGGGGTAGTTTTCCTATGGTTCATGCACAAAACAGCCCCAAAACCAATCTTTTGCTCGGGCGATGGGAAGTGCTTCAGTACGCTGAACAAGGATTGCAGGTGGACAAAAAGCAGGCAGCCGCGCCACAAGCCTTAGCCGTATATCGGCATGTTCAAAAAACGAGGGCCAAAACATGGTACGGGTTTGATTATGACCATGCCGACGAATACAGTCGCAAGCGCTCACGCGAGTTTCAACGCTGGGAAGAACGAGACAGCCTGCAAGAAGTAAAGCGTATATCGGAAGCCATTCAAACCCCGTTTTTTGCCGTTTTTTTCCCGGATAGCACCTTGGCCCTGTACAACAAGGACGCAGAGACCAACCAGGTTTCCTTCCCGGAAGCGAGGCGCTACGTTTATCATCCGGCCAGCATGAGCATTGACGTTTACCCACCCGGTATGCTGCCGCCCCTCAGCCCGGCAAGTGGCTGGGTTGACCGAATGAACATTCAAATCCTTTTCCTAAGCGAGAACAACATGACGCTCTTCATTCCTGAAGATGGCGAGCTGGTGCTGTTGGTGAAGACGGCTTATAGTATTCCGTAGGGTGATGGTATGCTTATTTTTGAGGAGTACAGCCTAAAATCAAATAGACACCCCTTCCAAATCTCGCATATATGCTGGCCTAAATCCAACAACAATATCGGATGGAGAAATGCCATAAGGTCGCAATTCTTCTGTAAGCAAGTGTTCCGTGTTGTTTTGTTGTACCCAGATTTTACCGTCGGGTTTAATGTCTAAGTGAAACAGAACAAAGTGAACAAATTTAGGGCCTTGCCACCCCAAACAGACCAACTGATAATGATGTTTCTGATTATCAGAAAGAACCTGATACTCCATGGTATTTCCTAAACCATTGTTGCGAAAATCAGCAAAATTGTTTAAAAAAGTTTGAATAGCCTTGCTGTAATGGTTTATTTTTTCTCTGGTAGCCATAGTTTTATTACTTTATTGCTTGGATCAAAAACGATAATGTGAACTTGATAACGGTCAATAGAAATTTGTATGCCCTTTCGTTGGAATTCTGTTATATAGACTGGCTCTGGAACAGCAATAAACAAAAGGCGATCTGGGTCAAGTACTTCCAATCCAGCCTTGTAATTCATGAATTGACCCAGTACTCGATGAAATTCATATGCAAATGAGTCCGCAGTGAATGATTTTACCTCAACTGCAATTTTGTCCAATCCGCGTTCTGCTGCAATTAATTTTTCTGCACCGAAATCAATCTCCCACTCCGGATTCCAATTCTGGAGTGGATAAGGGTCATGCGAAATAAGCCAACCGTCTTGCTCTAAAGCAATTTTACGATATTGTGGTATAAGTCTTTGGCCATAGTTCCTACGAGTGAAGGTACAAAAGTAGTTTTTTATAAATATTTTTACAACAAGAATAACTTTATCCAGGCCAATATGAGCATTGCCCTCAACTATCCTGTACAAAGCCTTACCCCTCAAATCCTCTTCACCATTACCCAACCTTCACGCTCTTCCGGCTTGAGCAGATCAAAATCATAGGTCAGCTCGCCTGTTCGCCGAAAGCCCGCCCGCAGGTAGGCGGCTTCGGGGCCTGTTTTCATTACGGTAAGCCATACGGCCTCGCGGCCAAGGTTTTTGGCCTTTTCTACCACAAATTCCATGATTTTTTGGCCATAGCCTTTGCCAAAAAAGTCAGGCATCAGGTATATTTTTTCCAAATACAGGGCATCCTGCAGGTTTGTGCCTGGCACCGGGCGGCTAAGTTGTAGTTTTAGCAAGCCAACAAGCTGGCGATCAGCTGTCTCTGGCAGATAATAAACAATGTTGGGATCATTTAACTGCTCACGAAGCGTATCCGTACCAAAGCAGACTTCCATATAAAAATCGGTGCCGCCCTCTTTCCAAACATGCGGGTAATAGGGCACATAAGTGGCGCGCCCATAGTGCTGTATGCGCTTTAGATCAGCGAGGGTGCAGGGGGTAAAAGTCATAAGATCCATCATAAAGAATAGTCCGTATTCGGATGCAAAGAAAGGTGATTCAGGAGCTGAAAATATTATAAGGTGCCCGCAGTAAGTGCCGCTGTAGTAGAAAACGCGCTAAAATTCCTTGGCGGTTTGTTTGGAAACATGGGAAAGTAGTTATCACCCTGAGATCTGGTTAATTAAACCAATTTGGATGCTTGTGTAGCCGCAAACATTTAATTTTAAAAAATAATTTTGTTTATTTTGTAAACTAATTTATCTTTGTCCCACATTTTCATTATAGCCAACGCAAAGTGGTTTTGAATCACTCGCGTATGTAAATCTTCAAAATCACTTAAATCTTGGTATAAAAAAGAAAAAGTATGGAAAATTCAGAATCTAAATTAAGCCCTGAGGAGAGTTTGTTGATTATTCGCCAAACTATAGAGGTTGCCAAAAGGAAAGTACAAGAAAATGGCTTTCATCTTTTGCTCTGGGGTATTCTGGTAGTTATTGCCGGGTTAATTGACTTTTATTGTACTTGGCAGGCTTTCCCGAATTATGCCAACCAGGCATGGGCCATAATGCCCCTTGTTGGGCTTCCAGTTGCCTTGATCTATGAAATGAGGCGTTCCCGCAGGCTGGCCGAGCGCAATATTGTCAACCAATGGTATGGCTTGATATGGCTGGGATATGGCATCACTATGCCTATGCTGATCGTGTACGCAGTCATGAATGAACTTCCGCCCACGCCACTTATTTTGGCGGTTACGGGTTTTGCCATTTTTATATCAGGCAATATCCTGACTTTCAAGCCATTGGTGTGGGGCAGTGCCGTGATTTGGGCAGGATGTTTAGCCTGTTTTTTCCAGGAAGTCCATTGGCATTCACTTACGGCGGCAGTGTGCATTGGCCTGGGCTATCTGATCCCCGGTTATTTGTTGAATCGTTCAAAACGCGACTGACTATGAATCATTTTGAGGAACTGGATCCACTGTTGCTATCGCAGTTGCGATTAGCAGTCATGTCATACTTAATGGTGACCAAAGAGGCGGACTTTAACAAATTAAAAGAAACTACGGGTGCCAGCAGCGGCAACATAAGCGTACAGATCACCAAGCTCCAGGAAGCGGGATATATAGCGGTGGAAAAAACTTATCGGAACAATTATCCGCTTACCCTTTGCCGAATTACTCCGGCAGGTATAGCCGCCTTCGAGGGTTTTTACAAAAATTTACAATCTTACATTAAGGTATAATTATAGGACTTGTTGCGCAACAGCTCCTGCATTCGCTCCTCTGTACTACCCTGCAACACGGTGTAGGGCAAATGCGCCGTTTGAAGCAAGTGTTCATACCATTCAAACAGAATATCGCGCTCCTCCGGATGCTCGCGCAGGGGATCATCCTGCCAAGGGAAATCAGGGGCACAAAGAAAATAATGTGTTGCGGGCGATGCCTCTTGTTGCCATAGCGCCTGCCATTGTGTGGCCTCGGGGGCCAGCACCCGGCCTCGAAAGCGATAACTTTCCCAAATATGCAGCACCGTCCAGTCCGTATCACAAATAAGCAAAGGCGATCTTTGTTGCTCGGCCAGCATTGAACCCTTTTTTTCCAACAACAATTGGCCTTGCGCAATATCCCAAAGGTCACTTTCCACATATTCACGGCCCAGCTGCTGAAGAAAATGCCGGGCATATTCTTCCACCCAATGCATTTGCAGTCGTTCGGCAAGCAATGCCGCCAGGGTGCTTTTGCCGCTTGATTCCGGCCCCGTAAAAACAATTTTGTGCATATTCAATTTTCCCACCAGCTTGTTCATCAACCAATCGCCAAAGTCTTGCTACTTTTGCACATTAACCTACAGCAATGCACAACATTGAGCCTCATTATCAATGGCGCGACTATTATATCGCCGCAGAAGATGAAAAATCGCCATTTTATGGGCGAAAGTACAGTGAATTTGAGTTTTCACATCAGCTATACAATTTCTATCTTCATCCGCAGTGGGATGAGTTTGGTTCCAGTACCTTGTATGCGAAAATCCTTTTTGCCGATTATGATGAAGGCTTTGCCCTAATTGAGCTCATTGGCGAATGGAATGACACCCTGCACAATGACATCATGTACCTAAAGCGCAATTTGGCCGACCGGCTTTATGATCAGGGCATTACGCGACTGGTATTTTTTTGTGAAAACCTGCTCAATTTCCACGCTGCCCTTGAAGATGACTATTATGCCGAATGGTCAGAGGAACTGCTGGAAGAGCACGGTTGGGCCGTACTGCTCAACCTCAGAAAACACGTGGACGAGGAAATGCATGATGCAGGCCTCCATCACTACCTCTATTTT
This sequence comes from uncultured Saprospiraceae bacterium, assembly GCA_964539805.1. Classification (GTDB taxonomy): domain Bacteria; phylum Bacteroidota; class Bacteroidia; order Chitinophagales; family Saprospiraceae; genus M3007. The sequence continues at coordinate 27,135 of CAZIKN010000065.1, forward strand.
GGCGAAGCATACAATGGCATCAACTGGCGGCCACATAAGCCTCATATCGTATATGCCATGATCGAAAGCATGGTAAGTGGCAGGGTAAAAAGATTGGTGTAAAAGCATTGTAAAAATGTGATAATGCGCTAATTATTAAATAGTTAGATCCAAAATAGGCAGACCTGATTTTAATGAAATACTTATAATAAAGCGGTTGGGCAATAGGGCCAACATTTTAACCAACAACACATGCATACCTTAACAGAACAGCTCGAGCGCATCGGTCAATTTGCCCGGCAACACCCTTTCCCTGAAGTACCCAATACACTTTACGAGCCTTGCCAATACATCCTGACCCTGGGCGGCAAACGCCTCCGCCCGGCATTGCTGCTTATGGGCTATGAATTGTTTCGCGATGATTCCGAACGGGCTCTCGCGCCAGCCTGGGCAGTTGAACTGTTCCATAATTTTTCGCTGATGCATGATGACATCATGGACGCTGCGCCGCTGCGTCGCGGCCAACCTACCGTGCATACCCGCTGGAACACTACCACCGGCATACTCAGTGGTGATGTCATGCTCATTTGGGCCTATCGTTTTTTGGCGGATTTTGAGGCTAAAAATGCCGTGCCAGCTTTGCTGGATGTATTTAACCTTACGGCCACAGAAGTGTGCGAAGGCCAGCAGATGGATATTGATTTTGAAACCCGACAAACGGTAAGCATTCCGGAATACATACGGATGATAGAACTCAAAACAGCAGTTTTGTTGGGTGCCGCCCTTAAAATGGGCGCAATATGTGCCGGAGCAAGCCCTGAAGATGCACAGCATTTGTATGATTTTGGCCGATTGGCGGGTATCGCCTTCCAAATACAGGATGATCTTTTAGACACTTACGGCGATCCTGAAAAATTTGGCAAACAAGTAGGCGGTGACATCATTCAAAACAAAAAAACACTCTTGGTATTAAAAACCCTTGAAACCGCATCCGAAGCCGACCGCAATGAATTGATGGCCTGGATGAAAACAAGCACCGAAAACCCTGCAAAAAAAGTGGAAGCCGTGCGCACTATTTTTGATCGCAACCATATCCCAAAACTTGTCATAAGCGAGCAGCAGCAATTCCAGCAAAAAGCATTTGACCACCTCGATGCCGTCCTGACACCACCCGGGCGCAAAGCCATTTTACGACAGTTTATGGAAGAACTCTTAGTGCGAGAATTTTGAAAAACAACATCAAAATTACAAGAGCGGGAAAAAAACTTGTGTTGATCACCCTGAAAACCAAAAACCTTATTACCTTTGCGGCGTGCCGGGCGACCAGCTCCTGCAAAACCTCCCCAGGGCAGAAATGCAGCAAGGATATGTGGTCGTAGCGGTGTGTTCGGCACATTTTTATTTATTTTTATTTAGAACCAATGTGCCAATGTGCGAAATAGCGCATTGGCACATTTGCTTTAAAATCAAAACATTATGCAATTTTTTATTGATACAGCCAATCTTGACCACATCCGCGAAGCTGCCGAACTGGGCATTCTGGATGGCGTAACCACCAACCCCTCCTTAATGGCTAAAGAAGGCATAGCAGGCGAGGTGGCAGTGCTCAAACATTACCGCACCATTTGTGAAATAGTAGGCCCTGGCCGTGATGTCAGCGCCGAAGTCATCAGCACCGATTTTAAAGGTATCGTGGAAGAAGGCAAAAAATTAGCCGACCTGCACGACAACATCGTTGTGAAAGTACCCATGATCAAGGATGGCGTTAAGGCTCTTGCCTACTTCAGCGAGCACAATATCAAAACCAATTGCACCCTCGTATTTTCCGCTGGTCAGGCAATTCTGGCGGCCAAGGCGGGCGCCACCTACCTTAGTCCATTCATTGGCCGAGTGGATGACATCACCTGGGACGGCATGAAACTTATAGAAGAAATTTACGAGATCTATACCAAACAGGCTTTTGATACGGCTATCTTAGCCGCCAGTATCCGCAGCCCCTTGCACATCGTGCAGGCTGCAAAAGCCGGTGCCGATGTGGTCACCTGCCCACTAAGCGCCATCATGGGGCTTTTCAACCATCCCCTGACGGACATTGGCTTGGAGAAGTTTTTGGCCGACCATAAAAAGGTAAATGGCTAAAATAAAGGCCCGACAAACCCAAGGATTGATTCACATTACAAAATAAACAACATTAGCATGGAAAATCTATTTAAAAACCTTTCAGATTCAGCCAAAGAAATGGCTAATGAAGCCGCCGAAAAATTGGGCGAAATGAAAGATGCCGCTGCCGAAAAAATAGGCGAGTGGAGCGAAAAAGCCGAGGAAATGGCCGCTGAAGCAAAAGCAGAAGCCGCTGAAAAACTCGCCGAGGCCCAGGAAGCAAAAGAAAAAATTGCAGCGCACGAAGGTGGTGCATTGGGCTACCTGAGCGACAAGGCAAAAGAAATCATCGGAGAAGTAAAAGAAGAAGCCCAGGAAGCGGTAGAAGAAGGCAAGGATTTCTGGCAAAAAGCGAAAGACTACGTAAAGTAAATTTCACAACTTTATGATGGTTAAGCGGTTGAGTGCATCCTATTGGCGCTCAACCGCTTTTTTATGCCATATCCTATTTGTCAATTCTTTAAATGCTGACAAGCATGCGCGTTCTGATGGGGGTTGCGTTGATTTTACACCCGTTAAAAAAATGTCAAAACCCGAGCAGTATCTAACAGTTCCAACTTCCAATCCGGTAAAATGGTATTGTTTCACTCAACCATTTATTAAGATATGAAAAAGAATACCGGAAACCTTATCCTGTTGGCCATCGCCACCCTGTTGGCCATTAATATCGCCTGCAAAAAAGACGATGATGTAACCTGCGTTGAAAACCCTCGTATTGATTGCCTTTGTACCGCAGATTACGATCCGGTATGTGGCTGCAACAACAAAACATACAGCAACCCTTGCATGGCTAACTGCGCAGGCATAACGGAATACACCAAAGGAGCCTGCAAATAAGGAGCGGTGCAAAAATAGAACCCAAAAAAAGAGCCATCACCGTTGACCGGGATGGCTCTTTCTGTTTTTTGCCCGAGGCGACTACTTCTTCAAAACTCAGTTCAACTTGTTCATATCCCTGATCAGGATGGTATTCCGGTTGAAGTGAATCAAATTGGATTTGCGCAACTCATTAAGGATGGCCGTCACCGTTTGGCGACTGGCCCCAACGAGGTTCGCGATGTCCTGTTGAGTCAACCCATGTTTTACCAGCATTTCATAGCCTACCTGCCTGCCGTGCTCACCTGCACTTTCTTTCAAAAAATCCACGATTCGGGAACGTACATCCTTGACGATCAAGGATTCCCAATGACGCTCTGCCTTGCGCAAACGCTCGCCCATAAAATTGAGCAGGGCTTGTGCCAGTGATCGGTTTTGGTCAATGATTTGTTTGAAATCATCCACCTTGACCTTCAGATAGTCCACTTCGCGATTCATCGTTGCCGCAAATTCTGCCCGGCGCGTTTCGCCCGCAAGGGCTAATTCGCCAAACATAGAGTACGGATGCTGAATGTGTTTGATGATCTCACGTCCGTCAGGAGCATAAATGCCGATTTTCACGGCACCGCTGATAGGGAGACAAATAAAGTCTCCCGGCTCATCGGCCAGGTAAACAAATGAGTGTTTTGGGGCGAGCTTTCGCTCTGACACTTCGGCCAACCACTTTTTCTCCTCTCCGTTGAGAGAAGACAGCAGCGGGAAATGTTGAAGGAGTCCGGGTAATTCTTGTCCATTCATGCGCATCTTTTTGGTTTGGATAAAATTGTCCGGGAGGTGTCATTTTACAGACCAAAACTGTGCCATGTTATGCGAACGGGGCTACTTTACCCTACAATGGGTACCTTAGCCTTATCTTTTTAGCCACCAGCCCAACCAAACGCCTACAATGCTCCAGGAGACAACCGCATCAATAAGGTGTCCAATGGAATTGCTGTCAAACCACACGCTGTTGAGGTAGGGGATGGTCAGATAGCCAATAATACCCACAGCTACGGAACATTTGACGGTGGTCATCAAATCTAAGGTTTTGAATTGAAGGAGCAACCAGATCAGGAGCCAGGCAGCCAGAAGATCAACGGTCAAACCGCGCGCCATGTTCATGCCCATATCCATGGAGAATGATTTGTGATAACTTACGCTGGCCCAGGGCTTGTTCATATAGTTTTCCATAAAGGCAGATTCCTGCTCATAAGTGCTGCCTGGAGGAGGCATAGGAAGCATGTAGGTGCCTTCTTCGGTCAGATTTTGGCTTAGGGCTTCCATGATCTTATCCTGATTGGCAGTATATCCAAACTCTGCCTTATGCACTTGCAATGCGGACCAGGATAAAAATTGCCAAATAAAAAGAATAAGCGCAGCAACGAGGGTTCCAATAAGTTGTTTCTTCATAATCAAACATTTTGATGTTAAAAATAGAAGACAAAGATATATCATTTAATATTTAAAACAATTTGGTTGGAAAAAATTTTTCTGCCAATTGTTACACCTTGTGTTACTTCGCAGAACAAACTAATTATTGCACTATGAACAAATTGTATTTATTTCTGATTATCAGCATTTTATATATTACTCCACCTTGCTTTGCCCAAAATGATGCCTGGCATGTCATTGCAGATAAAATTGACCCGGCCAATTATTATGGCGTCACTACGGCCAATGGCATGATTGGTTTGGTCTCTTCCCCCGATCCTATGCGTGTAAAGGATGTGGTACTCAACGGCGCTTATGACAATTACCTGCGCGGCAGGGTGAGCAATATTCTCAAGGGCTTCAACTTTGTGAACATGAATCTTGACGTGGATGGCCGCCGCATTGGGCGAGCGGATATTTCGGAGTACAAACAAGTGCTGGATATGCGCCACGCCGAACTGGCCACCACCTATAATGTAGGCGACAAACTATCGGTAAGCCACAGGCTCATGGCCCTGCGGCATTTGCCCTTTTCAGCCCTGAGCATTGTGGAAATTACTGCCAAAAAGGACGTCTCCATCACACCCATGTCGGTTATTGAAGCCCCTGAAATGCTCCAGGATGTCCGAAATTATTACGCCGAAATTGATCGCCCCCACGTGCTCATTCCCTTGCTGACCTCTGCGGGCAAATCGCCCAGTGGCAAGTACACCGTAGCCGCCAGTACCAGTTTTATTTTTGAGGAAAAACACGGTTCAGAACCCGATTTGATCCATGAGGACTGGGACTACAATATGCATTTGGCCAAATTCCATAAAAAACTAAAGGCGGGTGAAACCTATCGCTTTTCGGTAGTCGGTTCGCTCATCTCCAGCGCGCATGTAGCGGATGCGCACAACGAAGCAGAGCGGCT